>NZ_JAWCUD010000002.1:0-933425 GCF_032461945.1 Paenibacillus violae | reverse complement strand
GGCAGACATTACGTATATCCCGTGTCGAGAAGGCCGGCTGTATCTAGCAAGTGTTTTGGACTTGTGCACCAAAGAAATTGTAGGCTGGCGACTTCATGATCGAATGACAACAGAGCTCACTCTAAGCGCTCTAGAAGCCGCTCATCAAGCTAAAAAGCCAGCTAAGGGACTTATTCATCATACCGATCGTGGATCACAGTATGCCTCTAAAGAATACAGAGAAAAGCTAGCTTCATACTCTATGCAAGCCAGCATGAGCCGCAAAGGGAACTGCTACGACAATGCCTGCATAGAGTCGTTCCACAGCATTTTAAAGAAAGAACTTATTTATTGCACGAAATTCAAAACCAAGCACCAGGCATACGAAGCCATTTTTCGGTATATTGAATTCTTCTATAACCGCAAACGAGTTCATAGCTCCCTCGGCTATGTTTCGCCTGTTCAGTTTGCGGCGACCTTTTCAGAAACTGCGTGATCGTCACTTAATGATGTGTTTACTTTCTTGACAGAGGTCCAATCTGACCCCTGCGACAGGCATTTCGGTCGAAATTCGTGGAATAGAGGCCTGTAGTTCCGCTTAGCTGTCATCAGGCTCCTTTTTCTGAAAATAGCGGACTCTAGTTCCCTTTAGTGACCCCATAATAGGATTCTTTCTTGGAATTAGGGATTCCATATCATTGAGATCATAGAGAACCACCCAATTTCATGTGAAAATTGGGGTGGAACTATGTTCAGCGCAACCTCAATGGATGAAATCCAATGAAAACGCCAAAAGTAACTCTAAATTGCTCATTTCATTGGACAAATTCCAACGAAACGGCAATATTTGGCGCTACAACACCACGATTAACTGATTTCATTGGATTTTATCCAGTGAGATCAATAATTGAGCTATTAAATCACAGTGTTCGTTGGATTTCATCCAGTGAATAAATCCTAAAACAGCAAAGAGTGGCACTACTTTTAATGTATAAATAAATGTAATCATGATTATAATGGTGAAATATTTCATTTATCATAACGAAAGAAAATACGAATTGGATGAACATGTCATTTCCGAATATGATGAAGTAAAGCGATTTCACACTTCACAGCGAAAGGAAAATGACGAGATGGCATCCGTAACCGGTTTGGACGGCATTATAGCAGCAGAAACAGAATTGTCCTTGGTCGATGGTCAGAATGGCGTTCTGGTTTATCGCGGATACGAGGCAAAGGAGCTTGCCTTGTACAACAGTTTTGAGGAAGTCGCCTATTTATTGTGGCATGGTGAGCTTCCTTCCACGGATGCGCTTGGCGCGTCAAAAAAACTATGGGCTGAACAACGCAGCATACCTGCCGAACTGAAGGCGGTACTGGATCTGCTGCCCAAGGAAAGTGAAATGATGAGCGTACTTCGCACAGCTACCTCTGTTTTAGGTACAATCAGCCATCAGGAGGCTGAATGGCCACTGCATTTTGAGCGGATTCTTGCGAATACCCTCATGCTGCCAACAATCATTGCTTATCACTATCGGAGATCGCAAGGGTTAGTGCCCATCGATCCTGACCCGCAGTTAGATCATGTGGCCAACTATTTGTACATGCTGACAGGTTCCGTGCCCCAGCAGGTTCATGTGAAGGTTCTAACAGCCTATTTGATTTTAGCGATGGAGCATGGGATGAACGCTTCCACCTTTGCCGGACGTGTTGTGTTATCCACACAATCCGATCTTGCTTCTGCGCTCTGCGCTTCCATAGGCGCAATGAAAGGGCCCTTGCACGGAGGAGCGCCTTCGGAAGTGCTTCATATGCTGGATGCGATTGGAGACAAAGAGAAGGCGGAGACGTGGCTGCGTGATGAGCTGAAGGCGGGTCGAAAACTCATGGGCTTTGGTCACCGCATTTACAAAACGAACGATCCCAGAGCGGAAGCGCTTCGCCAGCTCATGACCGAGTTAGCTGCTGAGGATCCCTGGTTCGATTTGGCCATCCACGTAGAAAAGGTAGCTGTCGAGCTGCTAAATGAATATAAGCCTGGCCGGAGATTGTACGTGAACGTAGAATTTTATGCTGCAGCCGTGATGCGGGCTATTGCGCTTCCGACGTCCCTCTTCACACCTAGCTTTACGCTGAGTAGAATGGTAGGATGGACGGCTCATTTATTGGAACAAGCGAGTTGTAATCGTATTTTTCGGCCGCAATCCGTCTATATCGGCGAATTGCCTTCGTCGCTGCGAAATAATCCCTAACCGGCTAAAACTTTTCATATGAAAAGCCATCCTCCCAATCATGTCTATGCATGTAAGTGGCGGAAGGCTTTTTTTGTTATGCCAGCTTAAGCCCATCATCTGCCACGCCTCTTTTCTACCAAAAGTATGATAGAATAGATAAGATTGATATCTTTTGAGATCAGCTTGAAGGAGGCCCTGTATGTCTATTCGTTTCGTGATCGGCAGAGCCGGCAGCGGAAAAAGTGAACGTTGTTTAATAGAAATGAAACAGCAGTTGGCGGTAGAGCCGGAGGGTGACCCGCTCGTGCTATTAGTGCCGGAGCAGGCAACCTTTCAGGCAGAGCATGCCATTGTGTCCGATCCCGGCATTCGGGGGATGATTCGCGCCCAAGTGTTAAGTTTTCACCGATTGGCATGGCGTGTCATGCAAGAAGAAGGCGGTACAGCGAGACTGCCGATTGATGATATGGGGAAGAAATTGCTGCTTACAAGCATTTTACATAAACAGAAAGAAAAGCTCCGCTTATTTGGCCACTCGGCTGAGCAAATGGGTTTTGTAGATCGTTTGAACCAACTTTTTACGGAGATGAAAAGGTATTGTGTAACGGCTAAGCAGCTCGAAGAGCACGAGCAGAAACGGGCTTCCGTACTTGGGGAGAGCGGTTTGCTTCGAGATAAAATGCATGACATTCAGCTGATTTACCGCCAATTTGAATCCGAGCTGTCCCGGCAGTATTTGGACGGTGAAGATTATTTAACCCTGCTGGCAGAGCAGATTCCGAACTCCGCTTATTTGCGGTCCGCTTCGGTTTGGATTGATGGCTTTCATGGTTTTACACCGCAGGAGTTTGCCGTGCTTGGCGCGTTATTTTCGACCTGCAAGCAGGTGACGATTACGTTGTGCCTCGATCGGGAGCTGCAAGCCGGGGATGCGCCGGATGAGTTGGATTTATTTCACCCTACGGCAACGACGATGGTTCGGCTGCAGGAGCTTATTTGGCAGCTCGGATTGCCGGCAGCCGAGGTTCAACTTCTTGCGCCGGACCGTTCGCCACGTTATGACGATAGTCCGTTGCTGGGATATTTGGAACGCAACTTCGACCGTCGGATTGGCGGTGGAGCACAGCGTTATAAACCGGCAGCACATGAGAAAACTAGCGATCAGCTCGTGATTGCAGAGGCTGTCCACCGCCGTGCTGAAGTAGAGGGCGCTGTGAGGGATATGCTGCAGTTGGTTCGTGAGCATGGCGTGCGTTGGCGTGAAATCGCCGTCATGGTTCGAAATATGGAAGGCTATCAGGATTTATTAAAAGCGGTACTGACCGACTACGAAATACCGCACTTTTTTGATCAGAAGAGGACCGTTTTGCATCACCCGCTGGTTGAATTTATTCGTTCGGCGCTGGAGGTTGTCCAGCACAATTGGCATTATGATGCCGTATTCCGCTGCGTCAAAACGGATTTACTTCTGCCGAGCGAGGCGGCCGATCAGCGAACAGAGTTGGATAAGCTGGAAAACTATGTGCTTGCTTTCGGTATTCAAGGCTACAGGTGGACGGATGGTAAGCCATGGAGCTACAAGTTCCGGGCCAATCTGGAAGAAGCCGATGAAGGTGTACAAGAGCATACGGCTGAATTAGCCGCTTTGAATAGAAGCAAAGAGTGGGTGGTTAGGCCGCTTCTTGCTTTTGCCATACGTTTGCAGCAAGCCGGGTCAGTGAAAGCGCAAGTTGAGGCTCTATATGAACTTCTCATTTCGGTACAGGCTCCCGAAAAATTGGAAGCTTGGAGTCAGCAAGCGATTCAGGAAGGCAAGCCGGAGAAAGCCCGTGAGCATGGCCAAATGTGGAACAGTGTCATGGAGATGCTGGATCAGCTCGTAGAGACAATGGGGGACGATGAGCTGTCCCTTGAGATTTTTAACAGCCTCGTAGAGACCGGCATGGAAAGCATGAAGCTAGGGTTAGTGCCGCCTTCGATGGATCAATTATTGATTGGCAGCATGGATCGGACCCGCTCAAGCGGTATTCGTTATGCTTACATATTAGGTGTGAACGATGGCGTAATCCCTGCCCAAATGCCGGAAAAAGGGGTTCTGACGGAAGCGGAACGGAGTGTTCTGATGGAATCCGGTCTTCCGTTGGCGGATGGAAGCCGGCGCAAGCTGTTGGATGAGCAATTTATCGTATATACGTCGTTAACCGTGCCTGGTAAACGACTGTGGATGAGCTATCCACTGGCAGATGAAGAGGGCAAATCGCTGCTGCCATCCGAGCTGATCAAACAAATGCGTCAACTATTTCCCGGGACTGAGACACCGCTATTGCTCGCTGAACCGGCTCCTGAATCTCCGGATAATGAGCAGGCAGCTTATATGGCGCATCCGAATCAGGCGATCTCCTATTTGGCTGTGCGCATGAAGCACTGGATGCTAGGCGGCCGCATGGCGGATTTGTGGTGGGAGACCTACAACTGGTATGCAGATAAGCCCGAGTGGCAGATGAAGCTGCAATCCGTCGTTCAGGCCCTGCGTTACACGAATAAAGAGAACAAAATATCTTCCAAAACGAGCAAGCTGTTATACGGTCAAAATCTGCGGGCGAGTGTCTCACGTATGGAAAAATATGTAGCATGTCCGTTTTCCCACTTTGTATCCCACGGTTTGAGGCTGCAGGAAAGACGCGTCTACCGTCTCGATGCCCCGGATATCGGGCAATTGTTTCATGCCGCATTGAACCAATTTGTCCAAAGATTGCAGCAGGATCAACTGGATTGGGGATCGCTGTCAGCAGAAGAATGCATGGAGCGTTCTGCACAGGTTGTGGACGAGCTTGCCCCGAGACTGCAAGGGGAAATTTTGCTCAGTTCCAGCAGATATGCCTATATCGCGAGAAAATTGAAGCAAGTTGTGGGCAGAGCGGCTGTTGTCTTAGGTGAACATGCGAAACAGGGCCAGTTTGAACCGTTAGGTCTGGAAATCGACTTCGGCCCGGGCAAAGAACTGCCGCCTTTAACCTTTGATTTAGAGAATGGCTGCACTATGGAAATCATTGGTCGTATCGACAGGGTGGACCGGGCGGATGGCGAGCAAGGCGTATTGCTCCGAGTCATTGATTACAAATCAAGCTCAACTTCTTTGCAGTTATCTGAAGTGTATTATGGGCTATCGCTGCAAATGCTCACCTACTTGGATGTCATTATTACACACGCAGAGCGTTGGCTGGGCATTGCGGCGAAGCCGGCGGGCGTACTTTATTTCCATGTGCATAACCCGATGCTGCAGCAAAAAAATGCGCTGGACCCTGCGGCCGTCGAGAAAGAACTTCGGAAACGTTTTAAAATGAAAGGTTTGATCACGGCCGACGCTGAAGTTGCTGGATTGATGGATAGTGAGCTGTTAAAAAGCGCGGGGCACTCGCAATTTATTCCAGTTGCTTTGAAGAAGGACGGAAGCTTCTATTCAAGCTCCTCCGTCGCCACGGATGAACAGTGGGACACGCTTAGGAAATACGTGCGCAAGCAAGTAAAAGGAATAGGAACGAGCATTACCGATGGTCATGTCGACATTGCTCCCTACCGGCTAGGCAAAAAAACAGCCTGCTTGCACTGCTCTTATAAATCGATTTGTCAGTTTGATCCGTTGTTTGAAGGCAATGAAATCCACGTTCTGAGACAGCGGGGGAAAGACCAGCTCTGGTCCGAATTGGAGCAAAATGTTAGCCCGTGAGGAAGACGGAAAGGAGTGCAACGAAGTGAATAAACAACAACAGCCCAAGCCTCCCGGCAGTACGTGGACGGACGATCAATGGGACGCGATTACCCTCAAGGGTCAAAATATGCTCGTTGCCGCTGCGGCCGGATCAGGAAAAACCGCCGTACTTGTGGAACGAATTATCCGGCGAATTTCCGATGAATGGGAGCCCATCGATGTAGACCGGCTGCTGGTCGCAACCTTCACTAAAGCGGCGGCCTCGGAAATGAAGCATCGCATACGCGAAGCGCTGGAGAAAGAACTGATGAAACAGCCGCATTCGCAGCATTTGCGTAAGCAGATCGCGCTGATGGGGCGCGCCTCAATTACAACGCTCCACTCCTTCTGCTTGGAAGTTGTGCAGCGTTACTTCAGCCTCATTCGTCTTGATCCCGGCTTCCGGATCGCGAATGAGACGGAAGCGGAACTGATGCGCCAAGATTTGCTAGGCGAGATGCTTGAGGAATATTACTCCGTAAGCGGAGAGAACAGCGCCTTCTGGCGGCTGGTGGATTCGTTTAGCGGCGAGCGGAACGACGACGCAATCATGCAGCTTATTCAGAAGCTGTATGATGTGTCGCGCAGTCATCCGTGGCCGGAGCATTGGCTCAGAGCGACGGCTTCAATGTTTGGGGCTCCGGAGCCTGCGCCGCAGGAGGTGCCGGATGAGGCAGCCGCCGTTATACAGGAGGCGCTGCCATATGTTGCCGCTGCGTCGGCGCCGGCAGACTACGGGATCTGGGAGCAAAGTCTGATCCGCGACCTGGTTTTGGAATTGGAAGGAGCCGCCGACTTGCTGCGGCAGGCGATAGAGATCGCTGATTCGCCAGGCGGGCCAGCTCCTTATTTAGACAACTTGCGAGAGGATTTACTGCTCGTAAATAACCTGCTGGAGACGACCACTTACCCATGGTCCGTTCTGTATCGGGGTTTTCAAACCGTCGAGTTTGGCAAACTCAAAGCCTGCAAAGGCGATGACTACGACAAAGCGCTTCAGGAAGAAGTCAAAGAGCTCCGCAATAAAGTCAAAGAGCAAATTAACAAAATGCAAGAGGAGCTGTTCGGCCGAACCCCGGAACAATTCCATCAGGAAATTGCCGACATGGCGCCGCTTTTGCATACGTTAGTAGATTTGGTTGCGGATTTCGGGCATCGTTATCAGGCAGGTAAACAAGCGAAAGGCTTGATTGATTTTGCTGATTTGGAACATTACTGCTTACAAATTCTAAGTGCGCCTGGCTCCATCCCCGGTGAATTGGTGCCATCTGAGGCAGCGCAGGCTTATCGGAAGCAATTCGCTGAAGTTTTGCTCGACGAGTATCAGGATACGAATCGTGTGCAGGAAGCGATTGTGGAATTGATTTCGAACGCAAACCCTGGTAATCGATTTATGGTTGGCGATGTGAAGCAAAGTATTTACCGATTCCGGCTTGCAGAGCCGGGGCTCTTTCTTGAGAAATATAAAGCTTATCGCTCTAATAAAGATGAGCCATCAGAAGTATCATCCGCAGGCGGGAGAATCGATTTGGCGCGTAACTTCCGCAGCCGTATCGAAGTCGTGGACGCAGTCAATTTTATTTTTAAACAAATGATGAACGAAACCGTAGGCGAAGTCGCGTATGATGAGCGCGCTGAGCTCGTCTATGGAGCGGGATATCCGCCATCTGCCTCGGATTGCTCCGTCGAGATGCTGATCATTGATCGAGGAACAGATGCACCCGACCCGAGTGAATCTTATTCAGCTGATTCGGAAGATAGTGAAGAGATAAATGCCGAAGCTTCACCCGAAGGTGCTGCTGTTGATCCCGTTTTGGAAGCGCAGGAGCTGGAAACCGCGCAATTAGAAGCGCGAACCATCGCTCGCCAAATTCAGGGGCTGATGGGCACCGGCGGCAAGGAAGCTTTTCAAGTATTTGATAAAAGAACCGGCGGTGACCGCTCTGTCACGTACCGGGATATCGTCATCCTGCTGCGCGCCACGCAGATGTGGTCGCCTATCCTCATTGAAGAACTCAAAAAGATGGGCATACCTGCTTACGCAGAGCTAAGTACGGGATATTTTTCCGCAACAGAAGTGGAAGTCATGTTATCCCTTTTGAAAGTCATCGATAACCCGTATCAGGATGTACCGCTTGCTGCTGTATTACGGTCACCGGTGGTTCAGTTAACGGCCGAAGATTTGGCACAGATTCGCATTGCAGATAAATCGGTGCCTTTCTACGACTCTGTGCTGCAAACCGCTGGCAGCGAGAAGACCGAAGAAAATGAGATTTTGCTGCAAAAGCTGAACTACTTCCTGGAGATGCTGGAAACGTGGCGGACCGAGGCGAGACAAGGCTCTTTGGCGGATTTAATCTGGCATATTTACAGACAAACAGGTTACTACGATTTCGCAGGCGGTTTGCCGGGCGGCGTGCAAAGGCAGGCCAACTTAAGGGCGTTGTACGATCGTGCCAGACAATATGAAAGCACATCCTTGCGCGGGTTATTCCGATTCCTTCGCTTTATTGAAAGAATGAAAGAGAGCGGCGGGGATCTAGGCACAGCGCGTGCACTCGGAGAACAAGAAGACGTTGTAAGGATCATGTCGATTCATAAAAGTAAAGGGCTGGAATTCCCTGTTGTTTTCGTGGCGGGGATGGCCAAAATGTTTAACCAACGGGATCTGAACGATTCGTTTCTTTTGCATAAAGAGCTTGGGTTCGGCCCGCGTTTTGTAGACACAACATTGCGTGTAAGCTATCCAACCCTGCCTTCCCTTGCGATTAAAAGAAGGATGAAACTGGAGCTGCTTGCAGAAGAAATGCGGGTGCTTTATGTCGCATTGACAAGAGCAAGAGAAAAACTTTATTTGCTTGGGACTGTCAAATCATTGGATAAGCTCTTGCGCGGTTGGGGCAGGCATCTGTCCAGAACGGAATGGTATTTGCCTGATTTTGAACTGGCGAAAGCCAAAAGTTATCTGGACTGGGTGGGTCCGGCACTGCTGCGGCATCCTCACGCCGGTCTCTGGAGAGAGCGTTTGGGCATTAGCGAAGCTTCTTCAGGAGTACGGTTATTGGAAGATCCTTCGGCATGGAAGTTGACGATTATTAAGCCTGAAAGCTTGCTATCGGATGAAGTGCTGGAAGAGTCAAACTTGGCCCCCGACGGAGACCGAATGGAAAGCATTCGCCGGATTGAGACCGTAACGACGTCAGGTGAGTGGCAGGAATGGCTGGATGATCGGCTGTCATGGTCGTATTCGTACCCTGAAGCACCTAAACTTTTTGCGAAGACGACGGTTTCCGAAATGAAGCGGTTGTCGGAGCTGAATCGAATCTCCGATGAGATGGAAATGCCGGTTGCAACAGAAGTCATTGCTCCAGGAGCTACGACGCAGACTTCCGGGAACGGAAGGTCCATGATTTGGCGCAGGCCTAAATTTATGGAAGAGAAGAAGCTGTCAGCAGCGGAAAAAGGAACTGTCGTTCACGCCGTCATGCAAAATCTCTCCCTGCAGGAAGTACCGACGGAGGCAAGCATTCGGGGGACACTGCAAGAGATGTTAACGAAACAAACGTTGACCGCTGAACAAAGTGAAGTGGTGGATATCCCGGTTGTATTGCGCTTCTTCGAGACCGGAGTTGGACAACGGATGCTTCAGGCCAGGAATGTACAGCGTGAGGTGCCTTTCAGCTATGGGCTGCACGCAGACGAGGTTTATACGGGAACAAATCGTTCCACGAGCGGTGAAACGGTACTGATTCAAGGGGTCATCGATTGTTTATTCGAGGATGAACTCGGCCTGGTTCTGGTTGATTATAAAACGGATGCAGTGAAAGGCAGCAGCGATGAGGAGTTGAAGCTGCGGTATGAGCAGCAAATTTCACTCTACACGCGTGCTGTGGAACATATTTGGAAACGTCCGGTAAATGGAAAGTTTCTGTATTTCTTTGATGGAGCGAAGCTGCTCGAAATGTAAGATGGAGGATGAGGTATGCGAATTTTACACACGGGTGACTGGCATTTTGGCCGAACGTTGGAAGGACGAAGCCGTCTGGAGGAGCAATCCGCTTTTGTGGATGAGCTGGTAGGTATTGTACAAGACCAAGAGATTGACTTGGTCTTAATCGCCGGTGACGTCTATGACAGTGTGAATCCTCCGGCAGCTGCGGAACAGCTTTTTTATGAGAGTATGGCACGTCTCGCCGATGGCGGTAAACGTCATGTAGCCATCATCGCAGGCAACCATGACCATCCGGATCGCGTTGCTGCAGCTGCACCACTTGCGGGCAAACAAAACATCACTTTAATCGGCTTGCCTGTTCCTGATATCCAATCCATAGGAATCCCTCGAACCGGGGAGCTGGCTCGTCTTATTGCACTGCCGTATCCATCGGAGTCGCGTCTCAAGGAGCTGCTCTCAGACGTAGCGGAGGAGGAAGCGCTGCGGAGCAAGTATTCCGAACGAGTGGGGGCGCTTATTCGTAAACAGGCCGCTGCTTTTGAAGCGGGGACGGTTAATTTGATCATGAGTCACCTCTACGTGCTCGGAGGCCTCGAAACCGAATCGGAACGACCGATTCAAGTGGGCGGCGCGTATACCGTAGATACACCAGCGCTGACAGCAGGGGCGCAATATGTGGCGCTAGGTCATTTGCATCGGCCGCAAAATGTAAAAGCAGCTTCGCCTATCCGTTATTGCGGATCGCCAATTGCCTATAGCTTCTCGGAAGCCGGACAAGCCAAATCCGTAACCGTGCTCGATCTGCAGCCTGGACAGGCGGCTGAGCCGAAGGAAATTTTTCTGACCTCTGGACGTCCGCTCGTCAGTTGGAAAGCTAAAGAGGGGATTGGGCAAGTTCACCAATGGTTGGAAGAGAAACGGGATGCTTCCGCATGGATCGACTTGGAGATCAACATGACGGAAGCGATGTCAATCGAACAAATTCAATCGCTACGCAAAGCGTATGACGGTTTCATACACATTCGGCCGATTTATCCGGAGATGGAGGCTGTCAGGGCAGCAGCGCCGAAGGCGGATTTGTCCATGGAGGAGCACTTCACACGCTTCTACTCCCGGCAAACCGGAGGCGCCCAGCCAGAGCCGGAGCTGATTCGGCTGTTCTTGGAGCTGCTGGAGGAAAAGGAACAACTAGGAGGACCTGAATATGCGTCCAATTGAGCTGCAAATGTCCGGGCTCCAAAGCTATCGGGAACTGCAAACGATTGATTTTAACCAGCTGGTAGGAGCGGGTGTGTTCGGTATTTTTGGACCGACAGGGAGTGGGAAATCATCCATTCTCGATGCCATCACGTTATCTTTGTACGGTAAAGTCGAGCGGGCCAGCGGCGGCACGCAAGCGATCATGAATCATGCGGAGCAGACGCTGTTCGTCTCTTTCACTTTTGAGCTCACGAATGCAGCGGGTACAGAACGTTATCGGGTAGAGCGACAATTCAAACGTGGCACGGAAATGTCCATTAACGGAACGATCGCCAGATTATTGCATTTGCAGGACAAGGAAACGATTGTACTTGCGGACAAAGCGGGTGAAGTCAATCAGAAAGTGTTGCATATTCTGGGGTTGTCTATGCAGGATTTTACGAGAGCCGTCGTGCTGCCGCAAGGGAAATTCGCGGAGTTTCTGACGCTGACAGGCAAAGATCGCAGACAAATGCTGCAAAGGCTTTTCCATCTCGAACAATACGGGGATCAGTTGAGCGCCAAAGTAAGCTCCAAAGTGAAAGAAACGGATAGCCTGGTGAAACAGCTGGCGGCCGAACAGATAGGCTTAGGCGACGCCTCGGAGCAAGCGCTGCAAGCAGCGAATGAGCGGCTTCAAGAAGCTGAACGTGAAGCGGTGAGGAGCCGCCTGCATTTGAGTGAACAGGAAAAGTGTTACGAGGAGCACAAGCAGATTTATCACTGGCAGCAAGAGCAAACTGTGTTTGAATCGGAAGCGCAAAAATTGCAGGAACTAGAGCCGCAAATACGCGAGAAAGAGCTTCTCTTGGGATATGCGGAGAGAGCGGAGAAAGTTAAGCCTTATTTGGAACAGCATGTGTTAGCTGTCAAGGATGTACAAAGCGGCCAATCGAAGCTGGAGGCTGCGAAAGTGAGCCAACAAGCATCAGAGGCAGCGTACCAACAAGCGACGGAACGATATGAGCAAGCTCAGCAAGAGCTTTCGTTGAAGGAAGGTCCTCTGTTATTGCGGTTAGACCAATTGCAGCAGGCTCTTGTTATTCAGCAGGAGCTGGATCAAGTTGGCCAGCAAGTAAACCTTGCCCAGCAGCAAGAAAATGAAGTGAAAACAACGTTAGCTGCGCTGCAAATGGATCTTAAGAAGAGCAACGAGACGAAGCAGAAGGCGATTTTGAAACAAACGGAACTGAAGGAACAACTCAAGTTGGCAGAGACCAATACGGCGACTACTCAGCTGTTACATAAAGCGCTTCAGGAGAAAAAGGCGATTGAACAGCTCCAGCAGCAGAAGGAAGACGCTCAAAAGGCGTTCGAAGAGCGAGTTCGTTCACACGCTGCGATTGAGCATGATCAATTGCAAGTAGCAGATAAGCGGAAAGCCATGATGGACAGGCTGCACATATGGATCCAACGTTCAAGTGAAGTGAGCTCGGAGGGGCAGCAGCAGAATGCTTCTTCTCATGCCTTTATTCCTGTTTTGCAAGACGAGCTGGTGCAGATGAAGCAGCGTTGGAAAAGGCAAGAACGTCATGCGCTGGCGGCTATATTGGCAGGTGAGCTAACGGATGGAGAACATTGTCCTGTGTGCGGAGCAACCGAGCATCCTTCCAAGCACATACCATCGGCAGAAACGGAAAATGGAGAAGACATCGAGTTGCAGCTTCAACAAGGGGAAGCGCTGCTTCAACGGGTTAAGGAGCGATTATATACCCATGAGCAGCGTTTGAATCGAATGACAGCTGTTATGCAGCAAGCTGTTGAATTGGCGTCGCAACCATCACGATCTCCGCTGGCTGACCACGAAGTTGGGCAAGTATGGAAGGAAGCGGCGGCAGCTCTGGAAGGAGCTGTCTCTCTCCGTGTGGCTGAGTCACATGAAGGAACTGGACTCCCTGGCTTGGAACATCGATGGATGGAAATGGAAAAAGAATGGGAAGCGATTATCTCCCGTGCCGATGAACTCGAAAAGTCGCTTCAAGTTTTATCCAAAGAGTATAGTGCGCTAGAACAACAGACTGTGCAAACCGCCGCGCAGCAGCAAGCAGCTGCGAGTCTATTAACTGAAGCGGAAACTAGACTGACTGCTGTCCAAACCACAATGAACGAACAATTGAAGCAGTGGCAGGTTAGATATTCTGAGCTTTCTTGGGAAGAGATTGACCGGCAACTGGAACAACTGCTGGCCAAAGAAAGGCTAGCTGAGGAGCTTCGCGCACGCATCGAGAAAAGCGTCCCCTTTCTGGATGAGCTGATCGTGAAGATTGAGGAGCTTCAGCGTGCCGTCGTTGAGCAGGATCGGACCGCCCTGCAGCTGCACGAGCGCCTGCAGGGCCTTGCGCAGCTCGCCGCCGACAAGTCGCGGCAGCTCGCGCAGCGCGCGCCCGGCGCGGCTGTGCCGCAGCTCATCGCGGAGGCGACCTCCGCGTTGGAGCAGCTGCGCCTCGCCGCGCAGCAAACCAAGCTCGCGCACGCTGCCGCTCAGCGCGAGCAGTCCCTGGCGGCGCAGCGCTACAGCGCCGCCGCCGAAGCCGCTGCCGCTGCCGCGCGGCAGCTGGCACAGGCGGAGCGCGCGCTGAGCGGCGCGCTCGCGGAGAACGGCTTCGCGTCGCGCGAAGCCGCCGAAGCTGCGGCGCTGGCGCCTGAGCAGCGCCGCCAGTGGGCGCAGCTCGCGGCGGAGCACCGCGAGCGCGAGCAGGCGCTGCGCGCCCAGCTGGCGCAGCTGGCAGCGAAGCTGCAGGGCCGCTCGCTGAGCGTGGACGCGTGGGCGCAGACGCAGGCGCTGCTGAGCGCCGCGAAGGCCGCTGCGGAGGCTGCGCTGGAGTCGCGGGCCAAGGCGGTCCAAGGCGCCAGCGAGCTAGCGGCGCGGCACGCGCGTTGGTGCGAGCTCGAAGCGCAGCGCGCGGAGCAGGCGAAGCAGCTGGAACGGCTTGGCAAGCTGCAAGCCGTGCTGAAGGCGAACGCCTTCGTCGAGTATTTGGCCGAAGAGCAGCTGATGCAGGTCAGCCGCGCTGCTTCTGAGCGGCTGGGTGAATTGACGCGACGACGGTATGCGATTGAAGTCGACTCAGGCGGCGGGTTTGTCATCCGTGATGATGCCAATGGAGGTGTCAAGCGCCCGGTTAGCACACTGTCTGGCGGCGAAACCTTCCTGACTTCGTTAGCCCTGGCGCTTGCGCTCTCTGCGCAAATTCAGCTCAAAGGCGAATATCCGTTGGAATTCTTCTTCCTTGACGAAGGCTTCGGTACTTTGGATCAGGAATTGCTGGATATGGTCATTGGCGCTTTGGAAAAACTTCATATGGACAGCTTGGCGGTTGGCGTCATTTCTCACGTGCCGGAGCTGCGAGCTCGTCTAGCCCGCAAATTAATTGTTCAACCGGCGGAGCCGTCCGGGCGTGGAAGCCGTATTGTGCTTGAGGAGCAATAGCGCACAAGCTTTCACGATATGCCTTTTTTAGCCTCCTTTCCTATACCGTAGGTAAAATCATCAAGCCGATTCGTACAAGTTGGCATACACTGCTACATCTTTTACGAAGAGGAGAATGGTGAATGGCTACTTTTCATGAGGCTTTGAAACATAAGAATAGAATTTCACCTGTTTTGTTGAAGCGTGCGGAAGTTGTTGCAGTTGGCGTTGGTTATATGGACCCAAGCAAGCCTGCGCTAGGTTCAGGTGTCATCGTGTACACCCAGAAGAAAATCGTTCCCTCTAGTATGAACAGCCTCAAAGGCACGCTTGCCAAAGCGGGTTCGTCAGTACCTATTCGTTTTGTTTCTGCTGGCGAATTCAAACGGCATGTAGCAGCTCCAAAACCGAAAGCAGCGAAAATAGGCGGCTATCAAGGTAAACATCGTCCTGTTCCCGGTGGTGTAAGCTTGGGGAAAGTGGATCCGGATTCTACAGGAACAGGCGGCCTTATCGTAACGAAGAACAATCAGCTGTATATTTTGAGCAATAACCATGTACTGGTCAAAAATAACACATCAGCGTCAGTCACAACCGTACAACCTGGTCCCGCGGACGGCGGTCAAGCGCCAGCAGATACGCTTGGAAGGCTTTTTGAGTTCACCAAATTAATCCCTAACGGTGTCAATTTCCAGGATTCTGCGCTTGCAAAACCAACTTCGAACAGCTTGCTGAATCCAAGATATTTAATCCGTGCATCCGGTCGGCTGATTACAGTGCCAGGTCATGTGAACACTTACCCCGTCGGGTTGCAATTGATGAAGTCAGGCCGTACAAGCGGATTTGTCAGAGGAACGATTGAAGCTAATCATGCTGACGTGCGCGTGACTTATGGAGGGACACTTGGCGTTCTGACATTCCGTAATCAATTGGTCATTCGCGGTACTAGAGGACCAGTTTCCCTTCCGGGGGATTCCGGATCGGTATGGCTGCGTTCCAGTGACAACTTTGCTGCGGGGCTTAATTTCGCCGGGAGTGATAATGGCATGCTTTCCATTAGTAACCCGATCGATGTCGTCATGTCCCGCTATGGGGTGAGGACGGCTGTTCCTGCGGCCAAAGGCACATTCAAAGCAGGCGTAATTAGAGGACATGCGGCTCGAGGAAGTCGTACTCTCGTGAAGCCTCTTTCTGTAGGACAACGCAAACGTATTCGCGCTGTGCGCGCTATTTCGAAGTAAGACAGAGCTGGAAAGGATGCAAGTCCTTTCCGGTTCTTTTTTTTCTGATAGTGCTACTTTCCGGTCATGTGTACGTATGAAGTATAGGCATGACATTTACCAGAAGGCTGAAGGGAGTCATTTTTTCTTGAAAAAATTATATAAAAGAATCAGCATCATGTCGCTCGTTGTTGGCGTATTGGCTGCCAGTTTGGCTAGCTCGCCTGCGCCTGTGCATGCAGATATCGTATGGGATCACTGGCAGAAAGCGGAAGCGCTGGTTGCCGGCGGCAATGAGGCGGAGGCTGTCACGCACTGGCAGTTTCTTGCGGATCACTACGCGAGCTCCGGTGAATGGGAGAATGCAGCGCTTTTTTACGGGAAATTAGCTTCCTATTTCGATGTCACCGGAGATTATGAACAAGCCATTCCTGATTACGAGCTGGAAAATGAGTATTGGGTCAAAGCGGGCCGAGATTGGGGAGCCGTTAAGCTGCAGCGTGCGGATCAAATTCGGACAACTGTTGAGCTATATAGACAGGAGCGCGATCAGTCCGCTATTCGGGAGCTAACAGTACCTCCAAACGGCAAATTGGCCAAGTTTGAACCTGCCTTCGGTACATATCTGGGGATGTATGCGGAACAGGATCCCAAAGTGGGCAACACCTTTTCGAAGACGGAATCTGTATACGGTAAAAAGCACGCAATTTATTTGGCCTATGCGCATTGGGGGCAAAACTTTCCGGCTATGTACGCGAAAAGAGCCAAGGATGCAGGCGGCGCGCTGCAGATCGCTTGGGAGCCTGATGATGGTTTGGACCCGGTAGCGGATGGCGCGTATCTGCGCAAATGGGCGCAGGATGCGAAAGCCGCGGGTATCCCGATCTTTTTGCGTTTTGCGGGCGAAATGAATGGCGCTTGGGTCAAATGGCACGGGAACCCCGCTCAATATATAGCGAAATTCCGCATGCTGCATGATGTATTTGCGGCTGAGGCGCCGAATGTGGCGATGGTATGGAGCCCTGGGGACGTTCCTGCGAATGATATCGATCCCTATTATCCGGGCGACGACTATGTCGACTGGGTGGGCGTCAGTTTATATATTGAGCCTTACGAAAACGGGGACCCGTCGCTGCCTTCCATGTTAGCTACAAGCAATGTAGAGAGACTGACAAGGCTCTACAATACGTACTCTGATCGCAAGCCGTTAATGCTTAGTGAAACGGGAGTTCCGCACTACCAGCACACGGCTGGAGAAGATTTTACGGAATGGGCGAAGCTGAATTTACAGCGGCTATATGAAATTATGCCCTACAAATATCCAAGGTTAAAAGCAATTACTTACTTTAATGTGAATCAGGGAATGAATAATGCCAAAAACGATTACTCCCTGTCCAGTTCCTCAGATGTTCAAAATTACTATTCCAAACTGATTGCAAATCCCTATTTGCTCTCGAAAGTGAGCGATTCCGCTCAGCCAGCAGATGGGGTTGGGTATGTACCGGTCGATGCGGATCATCAGTCCTTTACGAAGAAAAACAAATTCGTACCTTTTATCAAGATACCCGAGGTTTACATCGGGAAAGTCGAATATATCCTCAATGGACGAGTCATTGCTGCTCAGACTGAACTGCCCTATGGATTGGAAATGCGTGCTGGAGAAGTTCCTGAAGGTTCTGTTCTTCAAATCCGTGTGTTGAACAAAGCAGGTAAGCAAGTCTCCCTGCGTACTTTTGGCATATCGTCTCAGGTGTCTGTCGAAATTGACGGAAAAGATCAGGTTTTTGAGCAGGCTCCTGCCATCGTAAATGGATCTACGCTAACACCTCTTCGCGCCATCTTTGAAGCCATGGGTGCGAAAGTGGAGTACGAAGCGGCGACAAGAACAGTGAACGCCAAAAAAGGAAACACAACTGTACGCTTAACGCTGGATCAGAAAACGGTATATGTGAACGGTAAAGCCGTTCAGCTGGAAGAGCCCGCGCGGCTTGTAAACGGCTATACACTTGCTCCAGCCAGATTCGTGGGAGAAACATTTGGCGGCAAAGTGGCTTGGGATGGAAGCAGTCGAACCGTTACGATTTCAACCAAATAGAATCCAGTAACAAAAACGGCTCCAGCTTTGACTTAACGTCAGTGCTGGAGCCGTTTTTCATATCAAGTCTTATACACTTTGAAGAGCTTGCTCTACTTCTTGAACAACCGCTAGGGCAGCTGTGCGTGCGCTTGAGAATGCGCGTTCTGCGAGTTCCCCTTTGCCCGTACAACCGTCTCCGCAGAAGTAGAAAGGTACATTTTCCACCCGAATAGGGAGGAGATGGTTCGTTGAAATGTTTTTCACGCTGGATACCATCGCTTTCTTGGACACCCTTTTCACCGCGGTGAAATCGCGCCAGCCCGGGTAATGCTTATCGAACAAAGCTTCCATCTGCGTATTTTTATTGTCGAGATAGGATTTGCGTTGTTCGTCACTTTCGAATTGATCGCTCAAGTAGGCGATACCCTGCAGCAATTGTCCGCCTTCCGGCACTAACGTGTGATCCGTTGCGGAAACATCGCTGATAAAGAGCTTGTTGTCCATGTCGCTAATATAGCTGAACGGTCTTGCAACCACCTTGCTAAGTCCTACGTCGTATACCATAACTTCAGTTGCCGTATTGGACTCATATGGCGCCAAGAATGGTTCCCAAGCGGTACCTTTCAACAACTTAACGACTTGCTGTACCGGCATGGCGAAAATCACTTTATCAAAAGCTTCTTCGCGGTTTTTCGTTTGAAGAACGAATTTCCGATCTGCATAACGCAAGCTTTCCACGCCTTCTTGAATGGCGATTTCCCATCTGCCTGAAGTAGTGAGCTTTTGCTTAAGTTGGTTGGTGATGACGGCCCAGCTTCCAAGTATATAGTTAACCGGTTTTGAAGAAAGGAACAGGTTGTGGTAGTACTCGCTGATCACTGCGCCGGATACATTGCGCGCATCTTCAGGGGTGATGAAGAAGTTGGAGCAAACGAGATGTTCCCACAGTTCTTTGACATCCTCGTCCGCATTGGATTCTGCCAGATAATCAGCTAAAGTAGCATAATTCTTCAGATTATGGATGTTTGCAATAATGGCGGCAATTTCACCGACGAATCGGACTTTTTGCGCTGTGCTAAGCAAATCCGTTTTGAGGAGGTTGATGGCATCTAGCGGAGCGGTAGTCAGTTGATTATGCTTCGCATAAACGACCTTTCGTTTATCAACTTGCTTGGATGAGAAAGACAAACCCAATTCTCGCTCCATGTTCGTGATGGTATGACGATCTATTCCATAAATGGCATGCGCGCCGTAGTTAAGTGTGAATCCTGCTTTTTCATAAGTAAATGCACGACCGCCAAGCTGCGGACTGCGCTCAAAAAGGATACCTTCAATATGCGGATTCTCCGATAAATAAGCGGCCGCGGTTAATCCGGCTAGGCCTCCACCAATAATAGCTACTTTCATTTTGTGTTCCTCCTTGGGGACTGGTTCTAGCTGCAGCGGTGCGTTAGGCTCGCTTACACGAATGCCCACCCACATCCAAGCTAAGTTGTTTTTCATCATATCGACTAAATCAGAATGCTCCTGGTTGCACCAAGTTCGAATTGTGCCGTTATACATGCACACGAGCAGTTCTACTTTTTTTGGTTCAGGCAGCCAATGCAGCAAGCTCTCAGAGAGTACATTCAGCTGACGCTGTTCCTCCGTTTTTACGGTTTCATTTTGTAAGGATAAGGCTTGTAAACTACGGATGAGAAGTGGTGAAACGCGAATATTAGACGCTAAGTCTAAAAATAGGCGGTTGATATGCCCTTCAAGCGACTGCACCTTGGAAGGAGTCATTTTCACCCATTCCTGAATCAGTTGGATTTGTTTGCTGTAAAGGTCAGCGATGATGGCGTCTTTACTTTTAAAATAATGGTAAAAAGTGCCTTTGGACGTTCCGGTTGCTGCGATAATGTCATCAACAGACACGTTCTCGTAACCTTTTTCCATAAACATCGATAAGGCGACGTCCATCATGACATCACGCTTTTTGCGGGTGGTTGCCCTCATGAATTGGCTCATCCGCTCACTCCATTCCAACTATCGATTTATTCCTATTATATGCAAAATTAGACCGATAGTCTACAAGTGAATTGACCGATGTATAAATTGTTTGTAGGAAAAAATAATCTAAATGATTGTTTACCGTGTGATGGTGATATCCGTAGTCTATACTTCTTATTAGAACGACATGAGAGGATGAATTTAACACTTGATGAAAGAAGAATTAGGCTGGAATTTATTTTTTGAAAAAGCATTCGAACCTTATCTGGAAGAAGGATACCAAGCAGGACGTGTATCCTTGGAACATAAACATATGTACCGCGTTCAAACGGAATCCGGTGAAGCACTGGCAGAGGTTTCAGGGAAGATGCGCCATCTCGCCGTTCGCCGAGAAGACTACCCCGCTGTAGGCGATTGGGTTGTTGTCTCTGTGCGTGAAGAGGAACAACGAGCAACCATCCATGCTGTTCTGCCGCGTAAGAGTAAGTTTTCCCGGAAAGTTGCCGGTCAAGTCACGGAGGAGCAAATTGTCGCTACTAACATAGATACTGTATTTCTGGTTACTGCGTTAAATCTTGATTTTAATGTTCGGCGTATAGAGCGGTATTTAGTGCTCGCCTGGGAAAGCGGGGCTAATCCCGTTATTGTCCTTAGTAAAGCGGACTTATGCGAAGATCCGGAAGCATTGGCGGCAGAGGTAGCGGCAGTTGCGGTAGGCGTACCTATTCATATCATCAGTTCTGCTGAAAACAGAGGACTTGAAGAATTGGCTGCTTATGTAACACTCGGTCAAACAGTCGCGCTGCTCGGATCTTCAGGTGTAGGCAAATCTACCTTAGTGAACCGTATTTACGGCAAAGAAATTTTAGAAACCGGAGATATTCGTGAAGGCGATGACAAAGGGAAGCATACGACGACTCACCGTGAATTGATAACGCTGCCTGGGGGAGGAATCCTTATCGACACGCCCGGCATGCGTGAGTTGCAGCTTTGGGATGCGTCCGAGGGTTTGAGCACTTCCTTTCAAGACATTGAAGAGCTGGCAGAGCAGTGTTACTTCCAAGATTGCAGACATGAGAATGAACCCAAATGTGCTGTGAAAGGCGCTTTGGAGGATGGCACACTTCCGCAAGAACGATTTTCTAACTATGTAAAATTGCAGAAGGAGCTCGCTTATTTGGCGCGCAAAGAAGATAAAGGTCTTCAAGCAGCTGAGAAAGCGAAATGGAAGAAGATCCATCAGTCTTTAAAAAGCCAGATCAACCGCTAAGATGTTTTTGCAAATCCTTCATGTGAGCAAAGTAGCCTTTTGCCTAGAGCTGAATATGCTGTAGAAAAAAGGAGGCATGAGCCCATGAAACATCCTGAAATTCATGAGATTTGCAAAAAACATATGTACCGTTATGTCAGTGTAACGATGACGAACGGTGCTGTTTATGATGGCATTGTCGAAAATGTGGATGATGACAATTTATACTTAGCTGTGCCAATCGGCGGTATGGATCATGAACAAATGAGAGCGTTCCTGCCTTACGGAGGTTATCCGTTTCCGTATTATGGCTACCCGTACCCTGGTTACGGATATGGATTTGGACGCCGGAGATTTGCAAGGCAAGTACTGCCATTAGCCGGCTTACTAGCTTTATCACTACTTCCATATTACTAATAGAAATCCAAATTTTATCGAGAAATCTCGTCTTGCAGCTGCGGGGTTTCTTTTTTTTGCTATTGTTCCTTGTAATAGGACGGAATGGGTTGGATTTTTTCACGCGTTTCCGATAAAATTAAACGTATAGATGTTTAAGAAAGTGGAGGGACTAGCCCATTTATGAGTGATTGTATTTTTTGCAAAATTGTTGCGGGGGAACTACCCTCAAAAAAGGTATTTGAGAATGAGGATATTCTAGCATTTCATGACATTCAACCTGCCGCCCCGATCCATGTGCTTATTATTCCTAAGAAACACATCGCCTCACTAGCGGATGCCCAAGCGGAAGACTGGTCTACTATTGGGCAAATGCAAGCGGCCGCAGCGCAAGTTGCTAGAGAACTAGACGTTGAAGAGTCAGGTTATCGAGTCATCACAAATGTCGGTGCAAATGCGGGACAAATTGTTCACCATATCCATTATCACTTGATGGGCGGGGCGCGTTTAGCTCCTCTGGGAGTTCATAATTAGGATCAACTTTTTGGAAACCTAACTATTCGATTGACACCCTAATTACTATCACCTATAATGAGATTTGATGAACCGTTTGATCCTAGATGGTCTGTTCGGAGGGAGGGAAATCTGTTGTCAGAAACTCGAGTTCGTAAGAACGAAACTATAGATGCTGCACTTCGTCGCTTTAAGCGTTCCATCGCTAAGGATGGCATTCTAGCAGAAGTTAAGAAACGTAAACATTATGACAAGCCTAGCGTTAAGCGTAAGCTTAAATCTGAGGCTGCTCGCAAGAGAAAGTTCTAGGAGGCAATATGAGCTTAAGCGATCGATTGAACGAAGATATGAAGCAAGCGATGAAGAGTCAGGACAAGTTCAAACTCTCTGTAATTCGAATGGTTAGATCAACAATTAAGAATTCTGAGATTGATCTGAAAAGATCCTTAGATGACAATGAAGTGCTTGACGTACTAACTCGTGAAATCAAGCAGCGTAAGGATTCCCTCCAAGAATTTACGAAGGCCGGCAGAGATGATCTGGCCGAGAACCTGCAGGCGGAACTTGTCATTCTAGCTGAGTACATGCCGCAACAGCTTTCTGAGGAAGAAGTGAAAGCCATTGTACAGCAGACCATCCAGCAAATTGGTGCTTCTTCCAAAGCGGATATGGGCAAAGTGATGACGGCATTGATGCCACAGGTTAAAGGGCGCGCTGATGGTAAACTTATAAATCAGTTGGTCCAACAATTATTGGGATAATACTTAATTATGTTTGAATGACAAGACCGAGCGGATATAATATCCTCTCGGTCTTTTTATTTTCCTGCAAAATGAAACAGTTTGTTGGGTAAGACGTACATATTAATGATAAGGAACAATCAGGAAAGGAGTGGAAGATGATGTTTGCAGAAAACTTATCGGCCTTTCTGACCCATCCCATTACTGCGACCGTGTTATTGATGGTCGGTATTATTGGAATCGCTTTAGAGCTTCTTTTTTTCAGCAGCGGTTTGCTTGCGTTAGCGGGCGTAGCTGGTTTTGCTCTTTATTTTCTTGGGTTTTATTTGGCGGGATTTGCCGGGTTCGGTGACTTGGCCGTGTTTGGCATTGGCTTAGTGCTTCTTATTTTGGAACTGGTCGTTCCAAGTTTCGGGATTCTTAGTGTGCTGGGTGCCATATGCCTATTTGGCGGAGTGCTGCTCGCTTCTTCGAACCCTATGGATGCCGCGGTCATGCTGGGAATCGCGTTATTGGTAGCCATTGTTGTCATTGCCTATGCCATTAAAACTTTTAAACACCGCGGGGTGTGGAATCGATTTATTTTGAAGGAGCAGCTGACAACGGACAAGGGCTTTACGTCCAGCTCGGACAGAACGCATTTAATAGGGCTTACAGGGCAATCGGTAACGCCATTGCGGCCGGCTGGCACAGCGATCATTCAGGGAGAACGCGTTGATGTCGTGACGGACGGGAGCTTTATTTCGAATGCCAAGGAAATTATCGTTGTAGACGTTGAAGGGGCTCGTGTTGTTGTGAAAGAGATTGAAACTAAGCAGGCTAATCATCTTTAGGAGGAAAAATGAATGAATATTGAACCAGGGTTATATTTAGTACTGCTCGCGGCTATCATCATTATTGCGCTTTCGATACTGCTCAGTGTTGTTCCGGTCATGTTGTGGATTTCAGCCCTAGCATCAGGAGTGCGGATTAGCATTATTACTTTAATTGCTATGAGACTGCGTCGAGTTACACCAAGCAGAATCGTGAACCCGATGATTAAAGCGACCAAAGCCGGTCTTGATTTAAGCATCAATCAGTTGGAGAGTCACTTCCTTGCCGGCGGTAATGTCGACAGAGTCGTGAACGCCCTGATTGCCGCCCACAGGGCCAAAATCCATTTGGAATTTGAACGTGCGGCAGCAATCGATTTGGCAGGCCGCGATGTGCTGCAAGCCGTACAGATGAGTGTCAATCCGCGTGTCATTGAAACTCCGAACGTTTCAGCTGTTGCCAAGAACGGGATTGAAGTCAAGGTTATTGCCAGAGTGACGGTACGCGCTAATATCGAGCGTTTAGTCGGTGGCGCCGGGGAAGAAACCATCATTGCCCGCGTCGGCGAGGGGATTGTCACCACGGTTGGTTCCAGCGATTCACATAAAGACGTTCTCGAGAATCCGGATCTCATTTCCCGAACGGTTCTTGGCAAAGGGTTGGATGCCGGAACGGCTTTTGAAATTTTGTCTATCGATATTGCAGACGTAGATGTCGGGAAAAACATCGGTGCACATCTGCAAACGGAACAAGCGGAAGCTGACAAGCGTATCGCTCAAGCGAAAGCCGAGGAAAGACGGGCCATGGCGGTTGCGGCTGAGCAGGAGATGAAAGCTAAGGTCGTAGAGATGCGTGCAAAAGTAGTCGAATCGGAGTCGCAGGTGCCTCTTGCGATGTCAGAAGCACTGCGCAGCGGCAAACTCGGCGTAATGGACTATATGAATCTCAAAAATATTGACGCAGACACTCAAATGCGCTCAACACTCGGTAAAATTAACGACGGTAAGAGCGAGAAAGACTCCTAGGCATGAGGTGATTGCGTGGAACAGCTCATTGAATTTCTATTTAAACATTGGTATTTGGTTATTATTGCGATTACCTTCTTGTATCAACTACAGAACAAAGGGCGCCGAGCGAGTCAAAAAGGGCAGAGAATGGGCATGCCGACATTTGGGGAGTCCCCTGGTCAAGCTCGGCGGCGTTCTGAGGCCAGGGAACTGGAGCGGAAAGTTAATGCTCCAACTGAGCCTCCGGGAGGCTTACGAGACGAACTCCGTCGTCCTAGCGCGTCGCATAACGCAGCATCTAATCCGAAGACGAAAGTTTCTCCTTTTAGTTCCCCTAAGCAATCGGATTTAGGGGGCTCGTCCGTTTATGAAGGCGATCTTACAGCGCCAACTCCATTTCCAGAGTCACCTAATCAAGATCAGCTTCTGCAAGGTGTTGTGTGGGCTGAAATTCTGGGTCCTCCACGGTCGAAAAAGTCTTATCGAAGATAGCAGCCAAAGAAGCAGGCACCTCTCTCGAACAATCGGGAAAGGTGCTTTTTGTTTTCCAGTTTTTTCACATAAATCCGGTGCAAACCGCATAATTTGGTAGAAAGCTATGCGACTTTTCTGTCGTTATGATCATCCAGTTAGAGGGGGTAGTGCCCAGCTATGCGTCGCTTGAGCCGCAAATGGAACCAGTTCACGGCCAAAATTCTGGATCTTCCCCAGGATGTGGTGCAGGACTTGCCGCGAATCACGATGATCGGCAACGTGCAGCTTTATGTGGAGAATCACCGGGGCGTACTCCATTTTTCCAGTGAAAACTTAAAGCTTGAGTTAACGAAAGGGACGCTTGAAGTGTTCGGTAAAAACTTGGTCATTCGAGCGATTCTCTCGGAGGAAGTTTTTATTGAAGGCTTGATCGACGATGTCAGATACATGCCATAGATGAAAGACGGGGAAGGGGTGCTGGGTTATGAAACAATCAATGTTCATTGCCCGTTTGCGCGGGTATGTGCGCATTCAAATTCGGGGAAATGGATGTGAAAAGCTGATTAATCCCATGATGGAGAAGGCGTTCTCCATATGGGATATTAAAGCTGCCGAAGATGGCAAGCTCGAGCTTAATATCCTGATTAAAGATTTCTTCAAGCTTAAGCCGCTTCTCAAACGGACAGGCTGCCGGGTGCATGTCCTAGAGCGGTACGGGCTTCCTTTTTTTATGGAGAGATTGGGGCGCAGAAAGGTCTTTCTGGGCGGGATAGCTGCATTTATTATCGGGTTATACGTATTAACCTCGCTTGTCTGGCAAATCACCGTGGAGGGCAATGACCGCATCTCGGAAGCGGAAATTCTACAGGCAGCCTCCAAACAAGGCATACATATGTATCAGTGGAAATTCCGGCTGAAAAAGGCGGAGGATTTGTCGCGAGAGATACAGGGTATGCTGCCTGGAACGGCATGGGTTGGCGTAGAAATACGTGGGACGCATATCACGATTAAAGTGGTGGAAGCAACGATACCTGAAAAGCAGGATCTTAAGAATCCACGCAATCTCGTTGCCGCTAAAAACGCGCTTGTGACAGAGATTTTATCGGAGAAAGGCAAACCAATGGTAAAGCCCAATACGTATGTGAAAAAAGGGGACGTGCTTATTTCGGGCACGATTGGAGATGAGCAGAATAGCCAAGTGGTCGTTGCTAGCGGCAAGGTAAGAGGTATCGTTTGGTATACCTCCCGAATTGAGTCCCCGCTTACGAAAACTTATAAAGCATATACAGGAGAGGCAACTACTCGCAATTATCTCGTATTCGGTACAAGAGCTTTACAAGTTAGCGGCTATGGAAATTTGGGTTATGAGCATTTTGAAACGATTCCGGAACGCAAAACATTGGCCTGGCGCTCTTTTACATTGCCTATCGGTTGGTTGCATGAAAAGGTCATGGAGGTTGAAGTCGTACAAGAGCCCATTGATCCCGCAATCGCTAAAAAGACAGGCCTGGAGCAGGCTAGAGCGAAGTTGCTCAGCGCTACAGGGCCAGATGCTAGACTCGTAGGTGAAAAAATTTTGCATGAAAAATCAGAGAATGGTAAAATTTATATAGACGTGCATTTTGAAGTCGAAGAGAATATCGCCGAAGAACAACCAATTGTCATACGAGGAGAATGAGACCTGTTGGTAGAAAACGCACAATCCGTAAAACTAACATTGAAAAACCCGACCGAAGGGCTGGCATTGTTTGGTCCCCAGGACAAATTTCTGCATGTAATTGAAAGAGAGATTAACGCGCAAATTTTTACGCGTGAAGCCGAAATAACGATTCAAGGTCCGGCTGCGGAAGTGAATTCGCTTCAGCAGCTTTTTGAAGTTCTTCTGCAGCTCATCCGCAATAACTACACGTTGACAGAGCGGGATGTGCTGTATGCCGTTGAGCTCGCTAAGCAGATGAAAGCGGATCAATTGCTGGATTTGTTCAAAGGAGAGATTACGACAACGCACCGCGGTAAACCAATTCGCGTCAAAACGATTGGACAGCGGAAATACGTAGAGACGATCAAGAAGAAAGATATCGTTTTTGGAATTGGACCTGCCGGTACAGGCAAAACCTATTTGGCTGTCGTACTCGCCGTTACGCGTCTGAAAGAAGGCGCTGTCAAAAGAATTATTTTAACGCGGCCGGCGGTTGAAGCAGGGGAAAGTCTGGGCTTTTTACCCGGCGATCTACAGGAAAAAGTTGACCCCTATTTGCGCCCATTGTATGATGCTCTTAATGATGTCTTGGGACCTGATCAGGTAGCGAAGTCTTTAGAGCGCGGTCTGATCGAGATTGCTCCGCTAGCGTATATGCGCGGGAGAACCTTGGACGATTCATTTATTATTCTAGATGAAGCCCAAAATACGACACCTGAACAAATGAAAATGTTTCT
The DNA here is from genome assembly GCF_032461945.1 of Paenibacillus violae. Taxonomy (NCBI): domain Bacteria; kingdom Bacillati; phylum Bacillota; class Bacilli; order Caryophanales; family Paenibacillaceae; genus Paenibacillus; species Paenibacillus violae. The sequence continues at coordinate 905,947 of NZ_JAWCUD010000002.1, read as the reverse complement.
AACACGGCTCGGTTTTGGATCCAAAATGGTCATTACCGGTGACGTGACGCAAATCGATTTGCCGCGCGGCAAGTCATCAGGACTTGTAGAAGCTGCTCGAATTCTTGATGGGATTGAGGAGCTTGGCTTTATTTACTTTGATGAGCAGGACGTTGTGAGACATTCACTCGTTCAGAAGATCATTGTGGCCTACAATGCTGAGAAGGATAAGTAACTGTGCTGGTTTGTCAGGTAGAGAGGAATGACCTTCCGTGATGAAAAATGAAGTGCAAATGAAAGGTAAATTTCATTACCAGCTGAACGGATGGAAATACAGTACGGGTATTCGGATACTGTTGTTTCTCTTGCTGGCTTTAGTTTTCTATATATCTCTTTATGCAAAGCTCGTTCCTCAGGTTTATGACATTGAGCTAGGAACAACCAGTGAAACAACGATTTATGCGCCAAGACAAATTGAGAACGCGATAGCGACGGAACAAGCGAAAGAAGATGCGGCGAAGCGGGTTCAGCCTGTTTACCGCATTGTAAATCTCAAAAATGATACGATGATTGACGCCATTTATGATAAATTATTACAAATTAATGCCGATGAAGAAGTGAAATTCGATGACAAAGTCAGCATTTTCCGTCGTGTAATTCCTCAGTTGATCAGTGACTTGGAGAATCAGTCGATCAAATCGCTCAGCACAAGCGCTCAGTATAATGAAACGCTGATTGAGCAGATCCAACAAGGTTTAGCCGAGCAGCAGTATCCGCTGCCTGAGGAGTCTTATTTCAAGCTTCCTCGCTTGACCAAGGATGACTTGACGGCCATGCGCCCTGTAACCAAGGATATCGTTACGAAGTTGATGAACGATCAAATTCTTGACGCTCAGACGGCAAGAGCTAAAGTGGCCGAGATGGTGAATACGTCGAACCTGGCGAAAAATACGATGCGTGAAATGGTTACAGAGATTGCTCGGGCCGTCATCACGCCGAATAAGTTCTTTGATCAAAAGGGTACTGATGATGCCAAAGGACAAGCTAGAGAGAATGTTAAACCGGTGTACATCAACAAAAATGATGTGCTCGTGAAGGTCGGAGATGTCATCACCGAAGAGATTTATGCAAGATTGGACAAACTGGAATTGCTCAAAAGCAAAGCGAATCACTTGCCTCAAATTGGTTTAGCGATGCTCTCCGCTTTATTGTCTTTTGTTATTTCTATGTTCGTTCGGCAGAGCCAGCTTGCTATTAAATACAATAACTCTCAGCTTCTGATGCTGATTTTGATTTTTTTAATCAATATCACGTGTATGAAAATCATCTCACTTGTCCAAAACTTGGACTATCCGTTTATCGGCTACCTGGCACCGACTGCATTAGGAAGTATTCTGATTGCCATTTTATTGGATTCTCCGCTGGCTTTTATTTCATCGGTCTTATTCTCTTTAATGGCAAGTATTATTTTTAATACGGAGCATACGCTTCTTTTTGACTTCCGGTACGGGTTAGTGTCCCTGGTTATTTGTTACAGTGCGGTATTTACGATTCAACGAGCTAGCCAGCGCGCTACAATCTTGAAAGCGGGCCTGATGATTGCGTTTTTCGCAATGCTTACGATCACATCCATGCTGCTTATGGAAGATCATTTCCAGCAGCGCGAAGCGATCATGTCGCTTTCCTTCGCCGCTGCCGGTGGATTATTAACGGTTGTTTTCGTTATTGGCTTGCTGCCGTTCTTCGAGGTTGCCTTCGGCATTCTTTCACCGCTTAAACTGGTGGAGCTTTCGAACCCGAATCATCCCTTGCTGCGAAAGCTGCTTACGGAGACACCAGGAACATACCATCACAGTGTCATGGTCGGTAATTTATCTGAGGCGGCTGCTGAGTCCATCGGCGCAGACGGACTTCTCTGCAGAGTCGGCTCTTATTATCACGATATCGGAAAGACGAAAAGACCGAGTTATTTCATCGAAAATCAAACCAATATTGAGAACCCGCATGACCGCATCGATCCGAATTTAAGCAAATCCATCATTATCGCTCATCCTCGTGATGGCGTGGAGATGCTGAAGGATTACAAAATGCCCAAAGCGATCAGAGATATTGCCGAACAGCATCATGGTACAACGCTGCTGCATTTTTTCTATCACAAAGCGGTAAAGCAGGCCGAAGAAGAAGGCAGCGAGAAGGAGATCCGCGAAGAGGATTTCCGTTACACGGGGCCTAAAGCACAGTCTAAAGAAGCCGCTATTGTGGGAATTGCTGACAGTGTTGAGGCAGCCGTTCGTTCATTGCGCAATCCAACATTGGAGCAAATCGATTCCATGGTGCACAAAATCATCAAATCCAGATTAGATGATGGTCAATTCAATGAATGTGACATCACGCTTAAGGAACTGGACAAAATCGCCAAAACATTGAACGAGACCTTGCTGGGCATTTTCCATGCGAGGATTGAGTATCCAAACGAACTGTCGCCTAAGAAAACAGGGACATAACCAACTGACAGGAGGGGGCCGCACATGGCAAGCATGGATTTAACGCTAGAGTGGAGCAGTGAGCAGGAAGAGAAAGAGATCACGCCGGCTTTTATAGAGAAAATCGAGGAATTGCTGCGTTTAGCTGGTGAGCTTGAAGGCGTTACAGCTGGTGAAGTTGCCCTTACGTTCGTCGATGATGAAGCGATCCAAGAGCTAAATAAACAGTATCGCGATCTGGATAAGCCTACCGATGTGCTGTCTTTTGCGATGAGCGAGTTCGGCGAAGATGAGATTCAGATTAACTATGAAGATAATGAGCAGTATAGCGGAGAAGGACTCGAAGATGATGAGACGGTGTCCGAAGCATTCATTGAACCGCTAGGGGATATTATTATTTCGGTTCCGCGCGCAATTGCTCAAGCGGAAGATTATGGACATTCTGTAGAACGCGAACTTGGCTTCTTGTTTGTTCACGGATTCTTGCATTTAATCGGCTACGATCACCAAAGTGAAGAGGAAGAGAAGATTATGTTTGCTAAGCAGGAGGACATTTTGCAGAAAGCAGGTTTAACCCGCTAATGTCAGACGGCTTCCGTAAATGGCGCAGAAGCTTCCGGTATGCCTATGAAGGAATCAAATATGCCTTAGATACGCAACGCAATATGAAATTCCATTTTTGCGTTGCTTTTCTTGTTTTGTTGGCTGCTTTGTTTGCACGATTGCCCAAAACGGATATTCTGTTTATCTTACTAGCCGTAACCTTAATGATTGTAACAGAACTGATTAATACGGCTGTGGAAAAGACGGTGGATCTGGCGATGCCGGAGCGCCATCCGTTAGCCAAAATCGCAAAGGACGTCGCCGCGGCGTCCGTCTTGGTGTCTGCCGGTTTTGCAGTCATCGTTGGGATGATTGTTTTCTATGAACCGATTGATCAGCTTCTGCGTGCATCCAGAACACAGGATACGCAGATATCCGCAGGGACGATTTGGGTACTCATCGCCTTGGTCATTCTGACCGTTATTGTCATCGAAACGCGTTTCTCGGACAAAGGGAAGTTAGTCCGTCCCAGTTTATTGACGGCAATTGCTTTCTCGATCTCCACGGTTATTGCCATATTCGTCTCACAGACGATTGTTGCGCTGCTTGCGTATACGCTCGCTGCACTTATATTTATTATGCTATACGACAAAAAGACACGTCCATTTCCTGCGCTTTTTCTAGGAGCGCTTATTGGTACAGTTGTCACAATCCTAGCTTTATCTTGCCTAAACATGTTATAACGTTACTAATACAGAAAGAAGGATGATGGCCATGAATCAACAAGAACTCATTCAACACGCTAAAGAAGCGATGAAGAGAGCTTACACGCCATATTCTCATTTTAACGTAGGCGCGGCTCTTCTGGATGCGGAGGGCCATGTTCATTACGGCTGTAATGTAGAGAATGCCGCATACGGGCCTACGAACTGCGCTGAGCGGACTGCGCTTTTCCGCGCAATTGCAGATGGGCACAAAGCAGGCTCCTTTCGGGCCATTGCTGTCATGGGAGATACGGAAGAACCAATTTCACCTTGTGGCGTTTGCCGACAGGTACTAGTTGAGCTATGTGGGCCGGATATGCCCGTTTATCTTGGTAATCTCAAAGGGGATTTTGCTGAAACAACGGTTTCCGCTTTATTGCCGGGCGCTTTTACAACGAAAGATTTGCATTCAAATGGAGGATAATTAGAAGTGGCTAAAAAAGAATTTAAATCAGGCTTTGTCGCAATCATCGGACGTCCGAACGTTGGGAAATCAACGTTGATGAATCAAATCATCGGACAAAAAATCGCTATCATGTCAGACAAGCCTCAAACAACAAGAAACAAGATCCATGGTGTATATACGTCAGCAAATGGACAGATTGTCTTCTTGGATACTCCAGGTATTCATAAGCCGACTTCCAAATTAGGTGATTATATGAGTAAAGTTGCTCATGGCACCCTAGGAGAGGTAGATGCCGTTCTTTTCCTTGTTGATGTCGTTGACGGTATTGGCGGCGGAGACAGATATATTATTGAACAGTTAAAGCATGTTGAAACGCCGGTTATTTTGGTCTTAAACAAAATTGATCTTGTGCAACCGGAAGCGTTGCTTGCCATCATCACACAGTACAAAGATCTGTATAACTTTGCAGAAATTGTGCCGGTTTCGGCGCTCAAAGGCAATAACGTAACGACGCTTTTAGAGCAAATTATTAAATATTTACCGGAAGGGCCACAATACTACCCAGCTGATCAGATCACTGATCATCCGGAGCAGTTCGTGTGCGCAGAGCTTGTTCGCGAGAAAATACTGCATTTGACCCGCGAAGAGATTCCGCATTCCATTGCTGTCCAAATCGAGGATATGCGTGTGGAATCCAACGGTGTTGTGCATATTTCCGCGGTTATCTTTGTCGAACGCGATTCCCAGAAAGGTATCGTTATCGGTAAACAAGGCAGCTTACTCAAAGAAATCGGCCGGCAAGCCCGTAGAGATATCGAAACGCTGCTTGGCTCCAAAACCTTTTTAGAGCTTTGGGTAAAAGTCAAGAAAGACTGGAGAAACCAAGACAGGGTGCTGAAGGATCTCGGTTTCCGCCACGATTAATTGTCAATTACCTATGAGTTCCAGTTATTTGTCCGCATAGAGAAGCTTTCTCTGCACATCCTATGAACATCACGTTCGATGGGGAGGATGCTGAACATGAAAGATTTTTCGTGGACGTATTTTTCAAAGACCGGTGATGTAGATGCCTATCTTTTGTACAAACAAGTTACCGGGCAACCCGGCATGGACACGGATGTACAGGAAGAGGATCAAAGTAATGAAGAGCCGCTTGAAGGTCTGAATTTGTAGGTGAACGATTCGTAAACTCAGAGCGGCGAACATGGGGGAAATCATTTGCTGCGTAGTGTACAGGGGATCGTACTCCGTAGTATGGACTATGGAGAGGGGAACAAGATCATTAGTCTGTTCACCCCCGAGCTAGGTAAGGTTGGAGTCATGGCTCGGGGTGCGAAGAAAGTGAAAAGTAGACATGCCGCCGTTACGCAGCTTTTTACGTACGGCGATTTTGTTTTTTTTAAAACGCGCGGCCAAATGGGATCATTGAATTCTGCGGAAATCATTGAAGCGCATCATGCTTTGCGAGAAGATTTGCACATGTCTGCACATGCCTCTTATTTGGCTGAAATGACGGATCGTATGCTTGGCGATGAAGAAGGCAGTACTTATCTGTTTGAGCAGCTGAAAGCGGGGTTAATGGCGATCGAAGAGGGCAAGGATATGCAAATCGTTGTTCACCTCTATGAAATGAAAATGTTTGAGTTGGCCGGTTATTTGCCTGTCACTGACGCGTGTGTTTCTTGCGGTGAAACCTCAGACATCACCCACTTTAGCCCTTCCATGGGCGGTACATTGTGCAGTAGATGCCGTTATAAAGATACTGTTGCCATTCGTGTTGGGGAAGGCGCGCTCAAGCTGCTTAAATTATTCCCGCGCATGGATATGCGCAGACTTGGCGCCGTGCAGGTCAAGGATGAAACGAAGGCACAGCTTAAGATATGCATGAGAACTTATATGGATATACATATCGGTGTGAAATGGAAATCAAGAGACTTTATCGAACAAATGGAAAAATACAATATATAAACTTGGTCTTATTTGACATGTGTTGTTCGCTTTGATATGATGTGGTGGAAAACACCTCGCCTTTGTGCTGTCCGCATATCGGTGAGTTTTTTTATGCTTACGTTCTGTTCGAAACTACTTCACATACAAATGCTAATGTAGGGCCTGGTCCCTGCTGATATGGTTGAAAGGGGCTATAGGAAAATGGATCATCCATTACCTACTCGAGTTTATGTCGTTTCTGACTCTGTCGGGGAAACAGGGGAGTCTGTTGTACGCGCAGCTGCCATGCAATTTCATCCCGTTCCTGTGGAGATTGTTAGGGCGCCGTTTATTCATGATATCGAAGGCATCGATAAAGTGATTAATGCGATTCGAATTCATGGCGGTATTGTTGTTTTTACCTTGGTCATACCGGAACTTCGTGACGATCTGATTGCCAAAGCAAAAGAGCACGGCATCCCGCATATCGATCTGCTTGGACCCGTGGTGAACACCTTAGAGCAGGCCCTGCGCCAAGAGCCGCGTAGACAGCCAGGTATGATTCACCCGCTCGATGAGGACTATTTTAAAAAGGTTGAAGCAGTTGAGTTTGCTGTTAAATATGATGATGGCCGAGATTTTAGCGGTATTCAAAAAGCAGATATCATCCTTCTCGGCGTGTCCCGCACGTCCAAAACGCCTTTATCCATGTATTTAGCACACAAAAGATTTAAAGTGGCAAACGTACCCTTAGTGCCTGAAATGCAGCCTCCTGCTGCTATCTATACGGTTTCAAAGGATAAAATTATTGGCCTCCGGATTGATCCGGATAAGCTGAATGTGATTCGCCAAGAGCGGCTTCGCACACTCGGACTTGCAGAAAATGCAACCTATGCGAATGTGGAACGTATTAAAATAGAACTGGCTTTTGCTGACAAAATTATGAGCAAAATCGGTTGTGTCATTTTTGATGTCTCGAATCGCGCCGTAGAGGAAACGGCAAGTCTGGTTATGGATCATATTGAACATGTCCAGTAAGGTTTTATGTTTCTACTTGCAGGATTTTTTAGAAGTTCATCGTATATAATAGTACGGTGAGATTTCGTCAAAAAAGGGCGTGGGCTGAACCGTATGGGTGCGAGAAGTATAATCGTTGATGCCGATGCTTGTCCCGTGAAGTCCGAAATAGAAGAAGCAGGCAGGCAGTTCGGTGTACAAGTTGTTCTAGTTGCTTCGTTTGATCATCGGATGAAGATGAACCCTGGTGTTAGGGTCGTACAAGTGGATCGCTCCGATCAATCCGTTGATTTGTATATCGCCAATCAAATTAAGTCTGGTGATATTTTGGTGACGCAGGATTTCGGTCTCGCAGCGCTTGGGTTAGCGAAAGGCTCGTATTGTTTGACGAATCGGGGTCAGGAATATACGGACAGCTCGATTGATTTCTTGTTGGATCGCCGTCATACTTCAGCAAAGATGCGAAGAGCGGGCAAACATTCAAAGGGGCCAAAACCCTTTACGGATGAGGATCGTAAATATTTTCTACACGGTTTGACAAAACTTTTAAAAAAATTGCAGGAAATCGAGAAAGAGTAGCGAATAGTACTTAGTCGGAAAAGCGACCTGAATTGTGGGTGGAAATAACATGAGGTACGGACGCATACCTGAAGAGGTCATTGAGGCTGTACTGAAGCGCCATGACATCGTTGATGTGATTGGCAGACACGTACATTTGAGCAAACAAGGGCATTATATGAAAGGGCTATGTCCTTTCCATTCAGAAAAGAGCCCTTCCTTCACTGTTACGCCGGAAAAACAAATTTATCGTTGCTTCGGGTGCAATGTAGGCGGGAATTTAATTCGTTTCGTTATGGAAATAGAAGGCCTAAGTTTCTCAGAAGCCATTACGAAGCTGGCGGAAGAAGCGGATATCCCGATTACTTGGGAGGAAGCGTCCGAGGAGCAGACCGAGCAACAGCAAGAGAAAGCAGCCCTGCTGAAAGCCTATGACTTTGCTGCTAAACTTTATCATTATATTTTAGGCAATACAGAGCAAGGCAAAGTGGCAAAAGGGTACTTGGCTTCAAGAGGTATTTCGGATAAGCTGATCGATACGTTTCAAATCGGTTATGCCCCTGCAATGTGGGATACGTTAGTCCAGCAACTAGTGAAGCGTGAGTTCGATCTCTCCCTGATGGAGAAGGGCGGATTAATTTCAGCCAAACACGAAGGAACTGGCTACGTGGATAAATTCAGGGAGCGTATTATGTTCCCCATTTGCGATGCTGCCGGTAAGGTCATTGCGTTTGGCGGAAGGTCAATGGGGGATGCTCAGCCCAAGTATCTAAATAGTCCCGAGTCTGCTCTTTTTAATAAAAGCAGGACCATGTATAATCTTCACTTGGCTAGACCTAATATGCGAAAACTGCAGCAAGCAGTCCTTTTTGAAGGCTATGTAGATGTGATCAAAGCTTGGGAAGCAGGTATTAGCAATGGTGTCGCCACGATGGGAACTGCACTGACGAAAGAACACGCGGCGCTGCTGAACCGTAACGCCGACCAAATCGTCGTATGTTACGACGGGGATAATGCCGGACAATCGGCTGCTTTCAAAAGCATTCCGATCCTGGAAGAGACGGGAAGCCGAGTTACCGTAGCGATGCTGCCGGATGGCAAGGACCCCGATGATTATGTAAAACAATATGGTTTTGACCGATTCGTACGGGAGATTATTGAACCTGCCGTACCGTCGATGAAATATAAGCTTTTGTACATCCGCAAAAATTTTAAGTTGCATGAGGACGGTGACCGACTTCGTTATCTGCAATCCGCTGTGAAGTTAATTAGTGAACTACATTCTCCGATGGAAAGAGAACATTACTTGAAGCAGTTGGCTTCTGAATTCCCGGATTCCTCTTATGAGGCGATGAAGTTAGACCTTCACGAAATCTTGCTGCAATCGGAAAAAAACCGACCGGATGGGGATAATAAACCAATTCTGTGGAATAATGTTATGAATAATGGGAGAACAGCGGAACGAACACGCAAGAAAACGCCTTCGCTTTTGCCAGCTTATCACAATGCTGAACGATTGATTTTGGCTGTTATGATGCATGATCGCGATGTTTGCGCGCACGTGGAAGAACAGCTGGGAGATCAATTCAATGTTGAAGCTCACGCAGTCTTAGCTGCTTATTTATATGCTTACTACGCTCAGAATGCTGAGCCGGATGCAAGCCGATACATTGCCATGCTGCAAGACGAACAGCTGGAGAGCTTGGCCAGTTCCATCGTTATGATGGGAGCGGGTCATGGAATGAACGAACAAGTGATTGACGACTATATTCGCCAAATTCGTAAAGTTCCAATGCAAGAAGAAATTGAACGCAAGAAAGAAGAACGTGTTCGCGCCGAGCGCGAGGGCGACCATCTTCGAGCAGCACAAATTGCAATTGAAATTATCGCCCTAGAAAAACGATTGAAGTCAACGTAGAACTACTGAATTGACTAGGGAGGAGGGAGTCCGTACTATGGCGAATGATCAGCGTACAGAACTAGAGACAGAGTTGACCTTGGACCAGGTGAAAGACCAGCTTATCGAGCAAGGGAAAAAGCGGTCCTCACTAACTTACAAGGATATTATGGAAAAATTAGCTCCCTTCGATCAGGATCCTGAGCAAATCGATGAGTTTTTTGAGCAGCTATCGGAGCAAGGTATCGATGTTGGGAATGAATCGGATGACGATTCCATGAATCCTGAAGAAAATGATCGCGATGAATTTAACTTCGATGATGATCTGGCATTGCCGCCAGGGATTAAGATTAATGATCCAGTTCGGATGTATTTGAAAGAAATTGGTCGTGTACCGCTTCTTTCTGCGGAAGATGAAGTGGGTTTAGCCAAACGGATTGAGAACGGGGACGAAGAGGCGAAGCGGCGCCTGGCAGAAGCGAACCTAAGACTCGTTGTAAGTATCGCCAAAAGATATGTAGGCCGTGGCATGTTGTTCTTGGACTTGATCCAAGAAGGGAATATGGGGCTTATTAAAGCGGTTGAGAAGTTTGACCACACGAAAGGTTACAAGTTCTCTACGTATGCAACTTGGTGGATTCGTCAAGCCATCACCCGCGCAATTGCAGACCAAGCGAGAACGATTCGTATTCCTGTACATATGGTCGAAACCATCAACAAATTGATTCGTGTTTCCCGTCAATTGCTGCAAGAGCTTGGGCGCGAACCCACTCCTGAAGAAATTGCAAAAGAGATGGATCTGAGTACGGATAAAGTACGTGAAATCATGAAAATTGCACAAGAGCCTGTATCATTGGAAACACCAATTGGTGAAGAAGATGACTCGCATTTGGGAGATTTCATTGAAGACCAAGAAGCGTTAGCGCCGGCAGATGCTGCTGCTTATGAACTTCTGAAAGAGCAACTAGAGGACGTATTGGATACGTTGACTGAGAGAGAAGAGAATGTGCTTCGCTTACGTTTCGGTCTGGATGATGGCCGTACACGCACATTGGAAGAAGTAGGTAAAGTGTTCGGTGTTACACGTGAACGGATTCGTCAAATTGAAGCAAAAGCTTTGCGTAAATTGAGACATCCTAGCCGTAGTAAACGTTTGAAGGATTTCTTGGAATAAATCGCTGTGAGAGGGCCCTGCCAGTTTCGGCGGGGTCTTTTTTTATTGCAAAAGTACTACTAAAACCTAAGCATGAAATCACCGATAAAGTAGTAGGAAGGTGAGCGATGATATGGATACAGAGAAAAGAAAAGTAATAGTTAAAGAAATCGATCACTGGCGGAGAAGCAAACTGCTTCCTGAACACTATTGTGATTTTCTGTTGAATTTGTACATGGATGAAACAACTCCGAAACAAGCATCCATCATGGGGGTTTCTGCCTCTTCGATTGCAAACAGTTCTTGGAAAATATGGTTAGGCATAATGGCGGTCATAGCCGCTCTGGCCTTATCTGCTCTTAATTTTAACTCTTTTGGAATGCCAATGCAAATTGGAATTTCCGCACTTTTTGTCATCGTTTGTTATGCGTTTGCGTATCGTCAATTTCCTAAATCCCCCGTGATTTCTTATCTTCTTTGCGGTGTTTCTTCAATAGCTTTACTGCTGCTGGGACTATATTTAATGGATATGTATCAGGTGAATTCTCCTTATACGTATATTGGTTATTTGGCGTTTTGCAGTGTCGTGTGGTTAATCAACGGCGTCATAGGGAAAATGGGGATTTTCCAATTCTGCGGTTGGTTAGGGCTGGTAGGAACTTACGGTTGGTTGCTTTTGCAAAAACTGAGCAATCCAGGTTGGTTCTCACTTGAAATTAGTTGGATTCCGGTTAGTATTGTACTTATATGGATTGCTTGGCTTGCGCATCATACCAATAAGCAAGCAGCAAGTGTGCTTCTAGTTGTCGGCGTTTTGGTTTGGTTTATCCCTGAAGCGATGACGTTTCTGACAGATGTTGATATGAGTTCCCGCGTCATTCAATTATCGTTTACAGGGAAGTTGGTTTCTGCGGGCGCGGCATTTTTCTTGCTGCGTAAAAAATGGGTAGAGTGGGTCGTTTAAGTGATGGTAAAATTATCGAAGAGATTGCAAATGATTGCAGATCGTGTGCCAGTAGGTTCTAAGGTGGCGGACATTGGTTCCGACCATGCTTTGCTGCCGACCTTTTTGGCTCAACAAGGCATGATTGTGTTTGCCGTAGCAGGTGAAGTTAATCCTGGTCCTTTCGAGGCGGCGACACGTCAAGTGCTTGAGAGCGGTTTGTCTAAAAAAATAAGCGTAAGATCCGGTGACGGTCTGGCGGTCATTGAACCAGGTGAAGTGAATGTCATCACGATTGCCGGTATGGGCGGCAGTTTAATGGCGAGTATTTTAGAAGCAGGCAAGCAAAAGCTCGAAGGTGTTACGCATTTGATTTTACAGCCGAATGTCGGCGAAGATCAGGTTCGCAAATGGCTGCTTGCAGAAGGCTGGAATTTGGTTGCAGAAGCCATCTTGGAAGAAGACGGGAAGATCTATGAGATTTTGACGGCAACAGCAGGAAGTGCTCAGGACAAGAACTCTCAGGAAGCTCTTTATGCCGAACGTACGTTGTCTGGCGGGATCGTTGTGAGCAAAGAGCGGCTGCTTCAAATGGGACCTTATTTATTAGAAGAAGCTCCTGAGGTATGGTTCAGCAAGTGGGATAGCGAATTGAAGAAATTGGCGATGATTGAAGGTCAATTGAAGCTTTCAACAGCGGAAGCATCAGCCGTGAAAGCTGAGCAAATCGCGCAAGAAATCAAGGATATAAAGGAGGTACTCGCTTGTTTGCAAAAGGTCAAACCGTAATTCAGCTGTTTGAACAGCTGGCACCCAAGCATTATGCGATGCCTGATGATAAAATTGGCTTACAGTTGGGCTCTTTGCAAAAGGAGATTCAGAAGGTGCTCGTTGCCCTGGATGTTAATGATGAAGTGGTGGACGAAGCGATTCGACTAGGCGCTAATCTTATTATTGCTCATCATGCGATCATTTTCAGGCCGCTTGCCCATCTTCAGACGGATACGCCAGCAGGCAGACTCTATGAAAAATTAATCAAAAACGACATTGCCGTCTATATCGCACATACGAATCTGGATGTGGCCGAAGGCGGAGTCAATGATATGATGGCGGATAAACTCGGCCTCAAAGAGCTCACGCATCTCGAGGATGTGCATACAGAGAAGCTGCAAAAGCTAGTCGTCTTCGTGCCTGAGACGCATCACCAGGCAGTGCTGGATGCCCTCTTCACCGCGGGAGCGGGGTGGATCGGGCAGTACAGCCACTGCAGCTTCAACATCCCCGGAACGGGGACGTTCCTTCCACAGGAAGGGACTCACCCGTATATCGGGGAAGCAGGAAAGCTTGAACGCGTACAGGAAGTACGCGTCGAGACGATCGTAACCGCCAGCGTCCAGCGCAAGGCGGTACAAGCGATGTTGAAGGCCCACCCCTACGAGGAGGTGGCCTATGACCTCTACCCGATGGACCTCAAGGGTAGAGTGTTCGGTCTCGGGCGCGTGGGCAAGCTGCCCGCGCCGATGACGCTTCGCGAGCTGACGGAGCTCGCGAAGACGGCTTTCGACGTGCCGATGGTGCGCGTCGTAGGTGATCTATCACGGCCTATCCGCAAGGTGGCCGTGCTCGGAGGTTCCGGCGGCCGCTATATGCGGCACGCCATGTTTGCCGGCGCCGATGTGCTGGTCACCGGCGACATTGACTACCATACCGCGCACGATGCGCTCGCGGCAGGGCTGACTTTGATCGACGTTGGGCATAACGTCGAGAAGATCATGAAGCGCGGCGTAGCGGACTATCTCGCCGCGCAATTAACCAAAACGGATACGCAAGTGTTGGCCTCCGAAGTGAACACGGAACCATTCCAGTTCCTGTAGGCTACTCCTTTAGAATTGCTAATGGCAGGCGAGGAAACGAACAACAGTTGTATTTCGGAGACATTCCTAGTATACTAGCAAATGCGTCGGAAAGTTTGACAGACAATCGCTGGCTGTGGGTAAGCCACAGCGAGAGGAAAGTCCGGGCTCCATAAGGCAGGGTGCTGGATAACGTCCAGTCAGCGCGAGTTGAAGGATAGGGCCACAGAAATGGACCGCCGATGGCTCATCTTCGGATGAGATCAGGCAAGGGTGGAACCGTGGTGTAAGAGACCACGAGGTTCTATGGTGACATAGATCCTGGTAAACCCCACTTGGAGCAAGACCTAGAGGAACGCTAGCTGTCTTCGAGACAGCAGTCTTCGCCTGAGACGCGTTCGGGTTGGTCGCTTGAGCTGTGCAGCAATGTATGGCCTAGATAGATGATTGTCGCTTCAATGGTGGCAGGGGACAGACGCCCGTTATGACCACCGGAAGTACAGAACCCGGCTTACGGCAAACTTTCCATACTGTCGGTTACCCGCAAGGCTTCGGCTTTGCGGGTATTTCATTTTTTGCAAGCAAAAAGGCCACCCTAGGTTTCGAATAAATCGAAACCATAGGGCAGCCTTTTTTTATTTGTACAAGGCAACTCCTGCATATTTCTTGGAAACAAGATTCATCTGCCGAAACCAGCGGGAAGGCCAGTCGAATCCGATATTCGGTTGTTCTTCCGCTTTTTGAACGGCTTTGACGACGTCGATCAGACCATACCCGAAGTATTTATCATGACCCGGGGTGCCAATATCTTGTGCAGTGTCTCTCATTATTTGATAAACTTCCGTATTCTTCAAATTAGGGTTTGTAGAGCGGATCAAAGCTGCTAATGCTGTCACATGCGGGCTCGCCATGGAAGTGCCTGACAATGCGGCATATTGATTGTTAGGATACGTACTTGCGATACTCACACCCGGCGCCGTTACATCAATATAGTCTCCGTAATTGGAAAAAGGAGCTTTGTTGTTCTCTGCATCGCTGGCTGCGACAGCGAACACCTCAGGATAAGCGGCCGGGAAGCCTGGCCGTTCCGTATTGTCATTTCCGCTTGCCGCGATTAATGCCACGTCTTTGTCGTAGGCATATTTAATAGCATCATGCAGAAATCCGGAATCCGCATAGTTGCCTAAACTTAAATTCATCACTTTGGCACCATGATCAGTAGCCCAGATAATGCCTTGAGCCACGGAATAAGTGCTGCCTGCGCCGGTTTGATCCAAGACTTTAACCGGCAGTACTTTGTTATACCAACTGATTCCTGCTACTCCTAAATTATTGTTAACCAGAGCTGCAATGACTCCTGTTACGTGAGTTCCGTGCCCAACATCATCCTGCGGTTGATCAGCGCTGCTGATCACATTATAACCAGGCAGAAGCTTATCTTTTAAATCTGGATGCTGCAAGTCCACTCCTGTGTCTACAACAGCCACAATGACATCTTTAGTGCCTCGGTTTACCTGCCAACCTTGTTCAGTTTCAATCAGTGGTAGATTCCATTGATACCTGCTGTACAAATTGTCATTAGGCTTGAAATTCGGAGCAATGCTCGTTGTTTCGTCAGGGCTTGTTGTGCTGTCAGTGCTATCGGCATAGTCGCTTGAATCCTTTGCATCGGAAGCTTCTTGATCATCATAATAATCATTGGTCAAATATAAGAAATGAGGCTCAACATAAGCGACATCCCATTTTTTAAAATAGGCCATTAAAGCTTTAGCTTCCATGCCTTCCGTGCGGAAAACATATGTGTAGCCCAGCTTTTGCATCGAATTGGATTTGATTTCCGACTTAATTTGAGATAATTGAGCTTCGGTAGGGTCTTTCTTGAACTTAACGACAACTTCGTTTTGATGATAGTGGCTCGTGCCTTGATTATCTTCCGGATGATCCACCACTTTGTCTTTTAAAGTATCTGTATCTACCGACTCGACTTTCCAACGATTTTCGTTTGGATAAGGCTCCAGACGTAAATTTTTCATCTGATGGTCAGTTACTTGATGAAGAATGTCCTGATGAATAACGCCTATGAGCGAAGAGTTACCGTCTGTAGATGGAGTCCCCTGGACAAAAAACACCTGCTGCGCGGCCCCAAATTTCGGTGACTGATAATGCTTGCCTGACTCTGTAGCTGCTTTGGCTTCCGCTAAATACTTACTTGCTTGATCTTTGTAGGATGCAGGAATTTCTCCAACTTTTATCCCTTGATCCAAAGCTTGTTTGTTTTTTGACCAAATCAGAACATCCATTTTTTCATGCTGTGTCTTCATATCCCCAAGCACTTTGGCTGCGGACTCACCTGATTCAATTCGCGAAATCATCTTGGTGTAATCAATGGAGCACTGGGAGCGGCATAAATCATCAGTTAACTTCACATCTTGCTGTAGTAAGGAAAGCTTCTGATCCGTCTCATACTTCGCGCTGTAAACCTCAGGACCAGGTGTATTCTCGTTATTCGAGTGGTGGGGAAATAGAACGAAACCTAATCCAAGAACTAGACAAATAGAAGATAGATAACGCCACATCGATAGTCCTCCTTCTGAACTCGTTTCTCCGCTTCTGTCAGCAAATGCAGTGTCTTTGATTAGAGTGAGGTTCGAGGGAGTCTTTTATGCATGGAATCGGGAGTTTTACATATACCTTTTCAGGTTAATTTATGGTAGGATAGGAATAGCGCAATTAGAGGAGGTCTTCATAAATGGCTGTTTTTAATGTCAAAAATATTTGTGATTCAACACGTACGAAGTTAAAAGAAACAACCGCTAAAATGGAGCTGTTTCTGAATCAACATTCGCTTTCACAACTCAATGTAGAGAATGATCCCGCTATGGATGAATTTTATCGTGGTTATCTCCAAGATACGCGTCATCTATTAGTTTTCTGTGAAGTGGCCTATGAGAAATTGGGCGTAAGCTTGAGACGACCAACTTTTAATGTTGATTTTTCGGAAAAAGTATTGTATGAGGTATATCATACTTGCGTGAATACATTTTTCTATCCTAAGAATGAATGCTACTCCGAGGATGGGCGTTATGCTTATACCGGACAAGATGCTATTCGTTTCCGCAAAAAGCCTTCCCGTGATGTGAGAGATTTAACCATTGAATTGTCTAAAGTATTCGAAGAGCTTCGCGAAGATCTGGCTTATTATGAGACAGATTACATCACGCAGCGCCGTATGCAAGGTGAAAAAGTATAATTGTGATGTAAAATTACAAAAGATATAAGGGATGCGGCTAGTAGCGCATCTCTTTTCTTTTAAAAGGGGACATGGTGCATGCAGCGTGAACAGTTAATCAACCACTCGATCTCGATTATTAAAAGCAATCAGCATCCTCGCGGAGGGTACATCGCATCTCCACTTTTCCCACCTTATGCATACAGTTGGCTGCGAGACGGAACATTTATAGCAAATGCAATGGATTGTGTGGGAGAGACAGACAGCTCAGCGCTTTTCCATAGATGGGTTGCTGGAGTGTTAAGGAACAAACGTTCGCATGTTGATGCGCTTATACATAAACACAATAACAAAGAGTGGATCGACCGTTCCGAGTTTTTGGGGACACGTTATCATCTGGATGGCCGAGACGATGTTTCGGAATGGGGCCACTTTCAATTGGATGGTTATGGGGCTTGGCTGTGGGGACTTACGGAACATGTGAAAACGACCGGGAATAAAGAGATGCTGAATGAACTCCGGGAAAGTATTGAGATTACAGTTGATTATTTGATGACGTTCTGGCATTACCCGAACTTTGATTGTTGGGAAGAGTTTCCAGATTATGTTCATCCTGCAACACTGGCCTGTGTGTATGGCGGTTTGAAGGCACTGGGAGAATTAGAGCAGCGTCCTCAGCTGTTGGAGAAGGCGTCTATGGTTAAGAGCTTCATCCTTAGCAATTGCGTCTACGAGGGCCGATTTGTGAAGTCTGTTCACTGTCTGGATGAAATATGGAAACCGGCCTTAACGGGCGTAGATGCAAGTCTGCTGTGGCTTGCCGTTCCATTTGGCGTATGCGAAGCAGACGAGCCTATTATGCGGAAAACGGTACAAATGATTGAGAGAGAACTGAAACACGAGGGTATTCAGCGCTATGTCGAAGACCGTTACTATGGCGGCGGTGAATGGCTTCTGCTTACGGCCTGGTATGGGTTGTATCAAGTAGAACTCGGAAACCGTGAAGAGGCGCAGCGCTGTCTGGAATGGATCATAAGCAAAGCTGATGACCTTGGACGCCTTCCTGAACAAGTCCCTGATCAACTAAGAGAGTCTTCTGCGTATTCGGAGTGGTTGGGCAAATGGGGGGAACCCGCGCTGCCGCTGCTATGGTCTCACGCGATGTTCTTGGTGCTATCTGACAGTCTTGCCTGAGCATAGCTCGCCCTAATAGCGGGCAAATTGTTAGTGGGGTGATGACTATGCCAGATGTAAAATGTTCAGTTGCCAACTGCGAATATTGGACGCAAGGTAACAACTGCAACGCAGGAACCATCATGATTGAAGTAGATCAGCATGCCAACGCCAGTTACAATGAAGAATTTGCAGGGGAATCATTCGATACCGATCATCAAGATGCAGCGAGCAAAGCCGCGAACACTTGCTGCCACACCTTTCAAGCAAAGAAGAAGCAGTAATCATGCGCCAGCATGGAGGCAATTTGGATAAAACCACCAAGGAGCGGTTCCAGAGGGAGCAGCTTAGGACTGAAAGTGGTTTGAACAACCAGGAAGAATATGCAGCCGAGATAACAGAACCCTCGCGGAGAATTCATTATGCCGAGCCTTATCAAGCAAAACATGCAGAGGTTCAGAAGTCGGATGTTTCCGATGAGGAAATCGACGATTTAGTTGAAGCTGTTACGCGCAATAAAGCCGTAGGATACATCGCTTTGTTCGTCGCGTTGGCTTCACTCTTTGTATGGCCTGTACTGCTTGGCGTATCGGGCATTGTGTTAGGGGTTATTGCATTCCTGATGGGTAATAAGGGAATCGGTACCTGGTCAGTTGTGCTTGGTTTTATAGCTGTTGCTGCCTATTTTTTACTGTTTCCTTTTTACTCTTAGTGTTGGACAAACATGGTGGAAAAGCAAGCCGAGATATCGGCTTGTTTTTCTTTTTTAGAAAGAAAATCAGGTATTTTCGTGTTTTAGAGGGATAATTAGCGGGTTAAGACTCATTATGGCATCATTTTAAACCCTATACTCCCGTTTGCTCGTACTATTTGGCTTCAAGAGTCATATTCGCACCTTTGAATGATTACAGTATTATTATATAATGAAAAGTGATAATTCAACTTTAAATTAAAATTAAGGGAGGTGTACCTACTCTCCTTGGTGCGTCTAACCGCGCTTGACAGGGGATAGGTAAGGTATTGGAAGATCCTTTGCCCGAAACGTTAATTAGCTTCTTATTAATGTTTGGACTGGTGTTACTGAATGGTTTTTTTGTCGCAGCTGAATTCGCGATGGTGAAAGTAAGAGGTAGTCGAATTGATTCCCTTGTAGATGAAGGTCGCCGTAATGCGAAATTTGCGCAAGGAATTATGAACAATCTCGATGCGTACTTAGGTGCTTGTCAGCTCGGGATTACACTTACTTCGTTGGGACTTGGTTATGTCGGGGAGCCGACCTTTGCAAAAATTTTGGAACCATTATTCGCTCCGCTGAATTTACCAGATTCGGTGTTCCACACGATTACCTTTATTATTGCCTTTTCATTGATGACTACTTTGCATATTACACTGGGCGAGCAATTCCCCAAAACCTATGCAATTCGTAAAGCTGAACAGATCACGTTGCTTTCCTCGGGACCGATGGTCTTATTTTACAAAATCATGTATCCATTTATTTGGTTGCTTAACGGGATCTCCAACTGGATGCTTCGCCGCGCCGGCATTGAACCGACAACGGAACATGAATCGGCGCATACGGAGGATGAAATTCGCGTCCTCATGAAAGAAAGCCACAAAAATGGACTTATAGATAATACAGAGCTTACGCTTGTTGATAATATATTCGGATTCGCCGAGACAACAGCCAGAGAAATTATGATTCCAAGAACTGAGATGGAATGTTTGTATGCAGGGCTTTCTTATTCGGAGAATCTAGCGATAGCGATTAAGGAAATGCGCACACGCTATCCGGTATGTGATCCGGACAAAGACAACATTATCGGCTTCGTTCACATCAAGGATTTGCTCAAGCCGGATGCTAACTTGAAAGGCATCAAGAAAATTATCCGCCCGATTACGACGGTGCCGGACTCCATTCATATCAGTGACTTGCTGAAAATGATGCAAAAAAGAAAGAGCCAGATGGCGCTGCTTATTGATGAATACGGCGGAACATCAGGACTTGTCACACTGGAAGACATCATGGAAGAAATCGTTGGTGAAATTCAGGATGAGTTTGACGAGGAACGTCCAACGATCGAAATCAAAGATGAGAACACGTTTTCTATTGACGGTCTGCTCTTGATCGATGAAGTGAATGATTACTTCGGGCTTGATATCGAGTCCGACGATTATGATACTATTGGCGGTTGGATCTACTCACAGACAGAGATTCCGCCTAGCAAGAATCAACAAGTGACCTATAACGATGAATTCTTGTTCATCGTGGAAGAAACGGATCATTTGCGAATTTCAAGATTAATTGTTAGAAAAATGACGGAGCAAGATGAGTTTCTACAACAGAACATCTCTTGAACGGATAGAGGGACAGTCGAATGACTGTCCTTTTTTTTATTTTGCGGGGCTCGCAGGGAGGAAGCGGAAATTTTAGGATAGTCGGAAGGGCACAAAACGTGTACAATAAAAACAACGAATGATATACGAAACGAGGTCTGACGGATGAACAGCACGAACAGTATTGATCCAAGAGTTCTGAAAGAGCTGCTGCAGCTTCAGGTGATGGGGAGAATTAATTTGTTATCCGGGGATACCGACACATCCAGTACGGATGATTCCAGTGACTTCAGCACGCTGCTGAATACGTTAATGGGACAAGCTTCCGGTTCTGGTCTTGACGGTCAATCCTTGCACAATCCGATGACAGCGAATAACGTACCTGGTTCCTTGGGCGCTTTGAATAAAGCCTACACCCCTCACCAAAGTTGGAGCCGCACGACTTCTACTTCACAGTTTGATGATTTGATTAAAGAGGCCAGTGCGAAATATGGCGTTGATGAATCACTTGTGAAAGCAGTCATTCAGCAGGAATCTGATTTCAATCATCAGGCGGTTTCCCCGGCTGGCGCTAAAGGTTTAATGCAGCTAATGGACGGCACCGGACGCGGCTATGGCGTGACGAATCCGTTTGATCCTAAGCAGAACGTGGATGCAGGTACGCATTTCTTGAGCAATCTGATCCAAAAGTACAATGGCAATGAAGGAGTTGCTCTTGCTGCGTATAATGCCGGTCCAGGTCGTGTGGATCGCTTAGGTATTAAGAATGACGAGGACTTATCTAATAAATTGCACCAATTACCGAAGGAAACGCAAGCATATGTTTCTCAGGTATTAGGGCATAAGATGAAATTTTCACTCTAAGCGGCAATTTCAAAAAGCTGATTTTCGCATGAATCATGCGGAGATCGGCTTTTTGTGTTCTTCGGTATGCTTGAGTTATGAGCAGTTTTAAGCTTTAATGATGAAAGGAAATTATTTTGATTGCGCAACTGCAGGGCATGGAAAAAGGGGAATCAGCAAGAACATGCTATATTTGGATAACGCGGCAACCACACCGCCATATAACGAAGTCGTCGATACGATAGCAGAAGTTATGAAATTGCATTATGGAAACCCATCCTCCATTCATGGATTAGGTGTCCAAGCAGAGAAGCTGCTGCAGAGCGCTAAAGAAGTGATTGCGGGAGCTTTAGGCGTAGTGCCAGCTAGTATTATCTGCACGTCCGGAGGAACGGAGAGTAATAATCTAGCCATACGAGGTGCTGCCTACCACTATCAGAACCGAGGCAAGCATCTAATCACTACACAAATTGAACACCCATCTGTGAAGGAAGTTTTCCTTAGTTTGGAGCGAGAAGGATTTCGCGTAACCTATTTGCCCGTTAACCGGAACGGCTGTCTGGAAGTAGAGACGCTTCGCGAGGCCCTTTGTGAAGATACCATATTGGTCAGCGTCATGTATGTCAATAACGAAGTAGGCACAATTCAGCCGATTCAGGCGATCGGGCAGTTACTTGCCAAGTATCCGAAAGTGATGTTTCATGTAGATGCTGTGCAAGGCATCGCAAAACTTCCATTTTCGATAAAAGAATGGGGCATAGATTTATGCAGTGTTTCTGCGCACAAGTTTCGCGGACCCAAAGGGGTGGGCTTTTTGTACCGCAGAGAGGGTGTGCAGCTGAGACCGCAGCTCGTTGGCGGGGGCCAAGAAGATGGGCTTCGCTCAGGAACGGAGAACGTTCCGCTCATCGTTGGGATGGCCAAGGCGCTGCGCCTTTCCATGCAAAACTTGCCAGCGAAGCTGGAGCATAAATACCGTCTAAGACGTCATCTTGTAGACGGTATTCTAACGATTCCGGAGCTAACCTTAATGGGAGCCGAGCGTCATGAGGAGATGGCTCCGCACATTGTCCATTTTGCTTTTACCGGAATGAAAGCGGAAGTTGTCGTTCATGCGTTAGAGCAAAGACAAATCTATATTTCAACGAAATCAGCTTGTGCTTCAGATGCCACTGATCCCAGTGAAGTTATGCTGGCGTTAGGGTGTACGCGTGAGCAAGCGGTCAGCGGGCTTAGAGTCAGCTTTTCGGATGATCATAAAATAGAGGATATTGACCAATTTTTGCTAGCACTTAGGGAAGTTGTGAACGAACTTTCTCCCATGTTAAGCAAATCAACAGCCAGAAAGGGGCAGCAAAAATGAAACCGGATTGTTTAATCTTGCGTTTTGGTGAATTGACACTGAAAGGCAGGAATCGTAAGCGTTTTGAGCATAGCGTCATCAAGCAAATTCGTAAAGTTTTAGGGGCATTTCCAGATTTGAGGTATATTCCGGAGTACGGGCGCGTATATGTGGAGCTAGGGGGAGCAGCGTATGAAGAGGCTTCGGAGGCCTTGCAGCGCGTGTTTGGACTGGCATCGTTCAGCCCGGCCTACCATGCTTCTATGGAGCCAGAGGCGATTAAAGAAGTTGCACTGCGCATTATGCAAAATTTTCCTAAACCTCCAAGTACCTTTAAGGTGAATGTCCGGAGGGTCAATAAATCTTTTCCGTTAGACTCCCAGGAAATGAATTATCTCATCGGTGGCTACATTCTTGAAGCAATCCCTGGTTTGCAAGTGGATGTTCGCCATCCGGAAATCGAACTTCGTGTAGAAATTCGTGAAGATCAAGTCCTTTTGTATGCAGAAGTTCTCGAGGGAGCGGGCGGATTCCCGGCAGGCACGAGCGGCAAGGCGCTGCTGATGCTTTCCGGAGGGATTGATAGTCCTGTAGCAGGGTGGTTAGGGATGCGAAAAGGGCTGACTCTCGAAGCGATACACTTTCACAGTTATCCTTATACAAGCGAGCGGGCAAAAGATAAAGTGATAGATCTAGCTCACCAGCTTTCAGGGTATACAGATTCTATCAGGCTGCACCTCGTGCCATTTACGGAAGTGCAGACGTCTATACACCGTGAATATAAGGATAACTTATTAGTCACGCTGATCCGAAGAGCTATGTATCGCATTGCGGAGCAAATTGCCGATCGTGAAGGTCTAAGCGCGTTGGTAACTGGAGAAAGCTTAGGACAGGTGGCCAGTCAAACGCTGCCAAGCTTGAATGTGATCGGCCGTGTAGTTACCTTGCCGATTTTGCAGCCGCTGATGATGATGGACAAGCAAGAAATTATTCGAATTGCCGAAACCATCGGCACATTCCCGATTTCCATTTTACCTTATGAAGATTGCTGCTCTTTATTTCTTCCTCCTTCTCCGAGCACCAATCCGAATCTGCAAATGGTCGAGCGAATCGAGAACGGCATGAACTTTTTACCGGAATTAATTCAGAAAGCCGTGGAACAAACCGAAACAATTGAAATCGTACATGGTCAAATGAAGAAGGTGCCCGATCAGCATTTCTTCTAAATGCTTCTACGGCGCCGAACAGTAGGTGACTTCATCACCACTCTTCACCAGCTTGCCATGCATCCCGGGAGGAAGATAAAGCATGATTGATGCGCTCATATTGTTTTTACAAATTATGTTGATAAATATTGTGCTTAGCGGCGATAATGCAGTTGTTATTGCGCTGGCGAGTAAAAATCTTCCCGTTGAACAGCGTAAGCTGGCCGTGTGGTGGGGGGCTTTCGGAGCCATAGCGTTGCGGCTTGTGCTGACATTAGTAGCTGTAAGCCTTCTCGATATTCCCTATATTCAAGCGGGCGGATCGATCTTATTGTTCTGGATTGCCATCAAACTACTGACCGATGATGATAGCCATGCGAATGTGAAAGAGGCTTCAACGCTGGGCAAAGCGATCTGGACTATTATCGTCGCGGATTTCGTGATGAGTCTTGACAACGTGCTGGCGATTGCAGCCAAAGGCAACGGCAACAATACGGTCATCATATTGGGGATTGGACTTAGTATCCCGATCATCATTTGGGGAAGCACGCTAGTTATGAATTTGCTGCACAAATATCCGGTTCTTGTTCTTTTAGGGGCAGGAATTCTTGGCTATACAGCAGGTGAAATGTTCGTAAAAGACGAGAAAATGATCGATTGGTTCCTTCACGATTACGAGTTTCTACATGTTTGGATTCCGATTGTAGCATCCGCGCTTGTCATTGTGATTGGGGTATCCGTGAAATGGTTGAGATTGATGCAATTAAAAACAAGAAACGAATAGGGAACAGAAACCGCCAAGCTGGTCTTATCCGGCGAAGCGGTTTTTTTTGGCAGGAGAACCTCAGCGTAGCGGCAGAGTCCGTTACATTCCTTATCGCTGTGGAAGCTGGATGCTGCGCCAAACGTGCCAAAAGCTCCATCCGTATATAAGCAGAAACACAATGATTAGTACGCTTGAGAAGCGGTACATGAGCGCATAGCTGCCACTTAAGTTCGCCAAAGCGCCAAGAACCATGGCACCCAGTCCTATGCCTAAGTCGTTGGCGGAGAAGAAGGTTCCGTTGGCCGCGCCACGCCGATTAGGGGCTGCGCGAGCAATCGTCCATGCCTGCAAGGCAGGCTGAATGGAACCAAAGCCGATCCCATAGCAAAGTGCCGCAATTGCCAAGCTGAGTTCTGTGTGAGCGTATGAAAGCAGAAGCAGTCCGGTTATCGTGAAAAGTGCTCCAGGCAGCAGCACCCATTCAGGTCCTTTTCGATCAAAAAGCACGCCAGTTATAGGTCGTACAATGAGCACCATGGAAGCATTGCATAGAAAAAACCAACCTACATTAGAAATACCGGCTTCAAGGCCGAACAAAGTGATGAAAGTCACGATCCCTCCATAACAAATGGCCGTACACAGCAGTAAAATGGAGGGGAGCAAAGCCGTACGTTCCCATAGGCGATCAATTAGCTTCGGCTTTTGAACTGACTTTTCGACAGGAAAAGGTTTGGAGTAGGAAATAAAAAGTGAACTAAATAAGGAGAGCACAGCCAGCAGTGTAGAAATCAAAAGAACGCGATGGAAACTGTAGGTTTGCATAATCCATAATCCGGTAAGAGGAGCAAGCGCCATGGCAAACGTATTGGATAATCCGTAATATCCCATACCTTCCCCGCGCCGTTCGGGCGGAATGATATCAGCGATTACCGTTCCTAAGGATGTCGTAGATATGCCCCAACCAATCCCGTGAACGAATCGCGCGGCAAGAATGAGTGTAATGACAGCCATATACGAATAGCCGGCTATCGTAAGCGCACAGATCGTTAAGCCAACTAGCAACACGTGCTTTCTACCTAGGAGGTCAAGCGCTCTGCCGGCAAATGGGCGGGTTAGAAGTGAGGAAATGGTAAAAATACCGATAACGAGCCCGACTTGAAAGTCATTCCCCCCTAACTGCGATATATGTGTAGGAATGGTTGGGATCAGCATTTGAAAGCTAAAAAAGAGCAGTAAATTGGACAATGATGTGACGAGAAAGGCTTTGGTCCAGAGTGGTTTTCGTTTTTTCTTTTCATTTTCAGATAAAGATTTCATGTGGCCTCCCATGTTGAACGTATGCAGACCTGCTAGATCGAGGGAAATCAGGCAGCACGCCTTTAAGTATGCCCCAAGGAAGGTAATTGAACGCAAAAAACGGCGTACCCGCAAATAGCTTGCAGGCTAGCAATTTTGAGCAAGGTACGATAAACTACTTGTTGAATGGTGTCGAAAGTGACATCGAATTGACAAGTGAAATAGGAGGGAATTGTTATGGCTAGAAATAGCTACTCCATCGGTATCCTGTTAATTGGCCTGGCCGTATTATTGCTTCTTGGGAAATTAGGCGTTATTCACTTTATTTTTTCCTTCTTCTGGCCTCTTGTTTTGCTTGCACCCGGACTGCTTTTTCACATTTTGTTTTTTAATCGCACTTGGCCGGCAGGCGTGCTTGTCCCTGGAGGTATTTTGACGACATATGGTTTGATGTTCTTTTTCTGCAATATATTTGGTTGGGGTTCAATGAGCTATCTCTGGCCAGGATTCATACTCGGCGTAGCCATAGGATTATATGAGTTGCATCTGTTTGATCGTGGAAGCGACCGTGGGGTGTGGATCGGCGCACTAGTGCTTGGTATCCTTTCAGCTGTACTTTTCGGAATCACGCTGCTTGTCAAATTAGGGATATATGTAATCGCTTTGATCCTTGTTACAGCGGGGCTTCTTATGATTTTCCGCAGGAAAAATGTGTGGTAAACCGGATGTGTTTTATGTAAAAGTTTTATGTTGCTCGTTAATTATCTTGCATAATGTCGAGAAACTGCGTATAATAAACATAAATGTCAAGCGTCGGCGCTTTTGTCCGACGCTTGTTTTATGAACAGAGACGAAAATTATAGGGTAGAGAGGGTTTGACATTCATGCAAGCAAGAGAAAAGATCCGCAATATTGCAATTATCGCTCACGTTGACCACGGCAAAACAACACTCGTTGATAAATTACTTCAACAATCCGGTACATTCCGTGACAATGAAGCTGTCCAAGAAAGAGCGATGGACTCAAACGATCTCGAAAGAGAACGCGGTATTACCATTCTTGCAAAAAATACAGCGATTAATTATAAAGATTACCTTATTAATATCGTAGATACACCTGGACACGCCGACTTTGGCGGTGAAGTAGAACGTATCATGAAGATGGTTGACGGCGTTTTGCTCGTTGTTGATGCCTTCGAAGGTACAATGCCGCAAACCAAGTTCGTTCTTCGCAAAGCCCTTGAAAGCAACTTGAAGCCGGTTGTTGTCGTTAACAAAATTGACCGTCCGAACGCTCGTCCAGCTGAAGTTGTGGATGAAGTGCTAGACTTGTTCATTGAACTTGGTGCTACGGATGAGCAGCTTGATTTCCACGTGGTTTATGCTTCCGCGTTACAAGGTACTTCCAGTCTTGACCCTGATAAACAAGATCAGAACATGGAAGCTATCTATGAAACAATCGTTACACACATTCCTTCTCCAACTGAAGATGTGGATCAACCGCTGCAATTCCTCGTTACACTGATGGATTACAACGAATACCTTGGTCGTATCGGCGTAGGTCGTGTGAACCGCGGTAAAATCCGTCAAGGCCAAACCGTTGCGGTTATGACTCGTGAAGGCGGTCAAAAGCAAGCGAGAATCGAGAAGCTATTCGGCTTCAATGGTTTGAAACGAATTGAGATTGAAGAAGCGGCTGCAGGGGACATCATTGCCATTGCCGGTATCAAAGATATCAACATTGGTGAAACGGTAGCAGATCCAGCGAACCCTGAAGCTTTGCCGGTATTGAAAATCGATGAGCCTACACTGCAAATGACATTTGTCGTGAATAACTCGCCGTTCGCAGGTCGCGAAGGTAAATGGGTTACTTCCCGTAAAATTCGTGAGCGTCTGTACAAAGAACTTGAAACAGACGTAAGTTTACGCGTTGAAGATACCGACAGCCCTGATGCTTTCATCGTATCTGGCCGCGGTGAGCTTCACTTAGGTATTTTGATCGAAAACATGCGTCGTGAAGGCTTTGAATTGCAAGTTTCCAAACCGGAAGTTATCATCCGTCAAGTTGACGGTCAAAAAATGGAGCCGATCGAGCGTTTGATCATCGACGTTCCAGAAGACAGCATGGGTTCCGTTATGGAGAGCTTAGGCTCACGTAAAGCGGAAATGGTCAATATGATCAACAACGGCAGCGGCAACGTTCGTCTTGAGTTCTTGATTCCAGCACGTGGTTTGATCGGTTACAGAACGAACTTCTTAACATTGACTCGTGGTTATGGAATTATGAACCACGCTTTCGACAGCTATGGTCCATACCAAGGAGCTAACGTTGGTGGACGTCATGAAGGCGTGCTTGTATCCAGCGAAACAGGCGTTTCCACGCTGTACGGAATTCTTTCCGTAGAAGATCGCGGTATCCTGTTCGTTCACCCACAAACGGAAGTTTACGAAGGCATGATCGTTGGTGAGCACACACGCGACAACGATATCATCGTGAACATTTGTAAAGAAAAAGCGGTAAACAACATCCGTTCCGCGAACAAAGAGGAAACCGTGAAAATGAAAACTCCTCGCGTATACTCTTTGGAGCAAGCTCTTGAGTATTTGAACGATGATGAGTACTGCGAAATTACGCCAAAATCCGTTCGTATTCGCAAAAAGATCTTGAACAAAAGCGAACGTGAACGTGCTGAGAAACAACGTAAAGTGGCTGAAGCTAACGTCTAGTTCACAAAGTGTTCTAAATAGGGGAAATGTCAGCCTTCCGGCTGCATTTCCCTTTATTTATTTGTGCAATTAAGCGATAATAAATAAGTTGACTTTACTTTTGAAGCGAAATGGAGTGTATGGTATTGACAGCGTTGAATGAATGGTTTGGAAATCACATTTACATCACTTATTTGTTAATCTTCATATTTATGTCTTATGTGTATAACAAAGTTTTTCGGACTCGCAAATTACCGGTTCTTAAGACAGCCGTTGTATACTTGCTTATGGCCATCGGTTCCATCATGCTGCTTGGTTTTCAGCTGGTAGGACTGCCGATTGTACTTTGCTTGACTGTAGCCATTTCTCTTATGTTTCTAGTTCGGGTACGTTATTTTATCGAAAAAAGAAGCGGGAGCAGTAACCCGGAATGACGAGATATTGGCTAACTCCAATTGTGAATAATTCGCCATTAATGTTTGGGGCTGACCGTATCAATTGCACGCCATTGAAAGCGTTGGAGTCGTTCCGAGAAATGGCAAATGGGAAGCACCCCAGATTGCTTGCGATGTTTAAATCCAGCCTGCTCTTAAGCGACGACGAGGAGTTATGCGGCTCAGAACTTGTAGAGCTGGATCTCGAGCAGTTTAAGGCGATCAGCTTTGATGGTGAGCCCTTTCATCTCTCGCATTGTGCAGAAGCCTTTCTTGACCGTTTGCTTACACGTAAAGAGGCTCTTGAGCTTGTCTCCTCCTTGAAGTGTGATGTGGATTCTGAACATAGCAATTGGATAAATCAATGGCTTCGTTGGTTGGAGTCGGGTTATGATGTCATTTTACTCAGAGAGGATGGGCATTAAAATGAATCTCCAAGATACTTTTTTCAATTGGCTGCAAATGCAGATCGTCAGTGAAGCAAGACCAAGTGACGAGGCTGCCAAAGAAACACTTGATTTTTTTGCAATGATGCTGCATGAGGATCATGGCGTCAGCCATATTGAACTCGTTGACGAAACGGATCCAATGAAAATTCACATTTCCTATGAACGTGAAGGAATCAAGAGCAGACAAAGCTTCGATCGTGAATCCGCTGAAAAGCTACTGGATGATATTAATGCCAATCCTATTTACAATAATCAATAGGCAGGAATTTTGGCGACATAACTTTTTTAATCCTACGTACAATAAGGTATATCTGGGTTAAAAAGGAGTGTTCGCATGACCTGAAAATAGATACATAATGGTGGAACGCTTGCCACCAGCTATGCTATACTGTTAGTGTAAGTAGCGTTTTCAACCACCTAGTAGGAGGCGCAAGCGATATGGCTGAACACATCACAGCTTTACCGGAGCAATTAATTGATCGCGCCCCAATGATGACAACAGTTGAATATGAGAAAACTTTTGCGTGCCGAGTAATTGTCAAGCCATCCGGCCAAGTTTTTGATGCGATAAAAAAAGCCTAGATCTGCTGTGTGCAGTCAGGCTTTTTGTTATCTTTCCGCGAATTATGGATTTGGATTCCCGGCCTGGTTCGCGTCATTAGGTCCTGTATTGTCTTGGGGATTGCGTATATCACGCGGCAATTGCGGCATAGCCCGACCCATGATATCCGCCATTTGCTCAGCGAACCCGGTAATCGGCCTTCCTGCTTTTACGTTATCCCGAATGTTGCGCAGCCGTTGATCTAGATCAAGATCTGCTGTTACGATGGCATTCACACCATAGGGATCTTTTTTGAGAGCTTCCGCTACCGAATATTTGACGGTGCCTACTCTCGAGCGATCCATATCTTTTCTGAGGTTGATGCCAACGACAGCGGTATTGCCGAATACAACACAATGCGCACTTTCAACTTGCGGGATACTGGTGGCTAGGCTTTCCAAACGTTCCGCAACAGCTTTAGAATCTTTGATCTCCAGCTTTTGTGGAGCAATTTGTTGTACCTTTACTTGTTTTTGATTTGTATCTTGAGAGGGGGCACCGCTTTTCGGCGCTTGACTACAGCCAACCGCGAGGGTCAGTACCAACGATAATACGCACAATAGTCTCACTTGAATCGATCCTTTCCTTGAATCTCGCGTTTAGTTTGTCCTGCACAGCTAGGTTGTATGTATGAAATATAACCAATGATCTGACGCCAAATCTGGGAGGGGACACACCAATGAAAAAAATTTACGTGTTAGATACCAATGTACTGCTTCAGGACCCTAATGCATTATTCGCGTTCGAAGATAATGAAGTAGTCATACCCGCCGTGGTGTTGGAGGAAATCGATTCTAAGAAACGAAATGCGGATGAAATAGGCCGAAATGCGAGACATGTCTCCCGATTACTTGATGGATTAAGGACCAAAGGTACCTTGTCTGACGGCATTAGCCTTGAACGAGGCGGAAGCATTAAAGTGGAGCTGAACCATCGAAGTTTTGCGAAGCTGCAGGATACTTTCTCGGAATTAACCAATGATAACCGCATACTTGCCGTGGCGCTCAACTATCATCTGGAAGAGCAGGCGAATGATATTCCGAGGCCTGTTATCATCGTTAGTAAAGATACGCTGGTACGGATCAAAGCTGATGTGCTGGGCATTCCTGCACAAGACTATTTAACCGATCGCA
Source organism: Paenibacillus violae (assembly GCF_032461945.1). NCBI lineage: Bacteria > Bacillati > Bacillota > Bacilli > Caryophanales > Paenibacillaceae > Paenibacillus > Paenibacillus violae. The sequence continues at coordinate 874,912 of NZ_JAWCUD010000002.1, read as the reverse complement.
TCGTAGCTCAAACAGATATGTACACAGGCTGCATCACCTTATATGTTCATCCGTCTGTGATTGACGAATTTTACTCATATCGGTTCTTAACCGTGACTTCATTGAATTTGGGTTATATGCTTCACCCGCATGAATTTGTTATCTTACGGGATGAGCTGGGTTCTTCGAAATCCGCTCTGCTGAAAGTAACGACAGATGCCAAAAAACTTGAGCCGCTCTTTATGAGTAACGATCCCATCTGGGGAATTGCCGCGCGAAATGCGCAGCAGCGCATGGCTCTTGAGCTTTTGCTCAATGACGATATCCCGCTCGTCACCCTGACTGGGAAAGCGGGAACTGGTAAGACGCTATTAACGCTTGCTGCGGGTCTCATGAAAATTGAAGATGACCGCAAATACAAAAAGCTGCTTATTGCTCGACCAGTTGTTCCTATGGGCAAGGATATTGGTTATCTGCCTGGCGAAAAAGAAGAGAAGCTGCGCCCATGGATGCAGCCGATCTATGATAATCTCGAGTATTTGTTTGATACGAAGAAACCCGGAGATATTGAGAAGGTACTGGCTGGTCTCGGCAGCATTCAAGTCGAAGCACTCACTTACATTCGTGGGCGTTCCATCCCAGGACAGTTCATCATTATCGATGAGGCACAAAACTTATCCAAACACGAGATCAAAACGATCGTATCTCGGGTTGGCGAAGGCAGCAAAATCGTTCTATTAGGCGATCCAGATCAAATTGATCATCCTTATCTGGATGCTTCCAGCAACGGATTAACCTACGTGGTCGAACGGTTCAAGCAAGAGGGCATCAGCGGTCATATTACGCTGGAGCGAGGCGAACGTTCCCATTTGGCCCAGTTAGCGGCTGATTTACTCTAGTACGAATAAACCCCTCCTCCCGGATGATCTGGGAAAGAGGGGTTTATTTGTGTGTTATGCGAGCACTTCGATGCGGCATCGATAAGCTTTGGCGATGCCTTGCATAAGCTCTTCGAGCTGACGATCGACAACATAAATATCACGGCCATGATCCTTGTAAAGGGCAAGAAGATGTTCTTCGATTTGCAGCGAGGCTTGATCGACATCCGCTTGCTTGCTGTCTTCTGTAAATCGGAAGGAGACGACCAGCTTCTCGTACAAGTAGTTATTCTCACCTTCGCTAGTAAATCCATAATCGCTGAAAAGATCCGTTAACTCAGCATCTGATGGCAGCAGCAGCAATTTCATTTGATCTGTATTAACGTTGAGTCCCGCCATCACCTCGATAACGGCGAATTTCTCGGCTTCCGAGCTGACTATGATCATTTCGTTGTCTTGATCGAAGACGTTTGCTTTGCCTGCTAGAGCTTTTTCGATTTGCGTATAGAAATCAACCAGCTTGCCATCAGGTACATCCATTAAAAGTCCAATTTTTGCTTCCATGCTAAGTCCTCACTTTATTTAATTATCCATAGCTAGTTTACAGGGATAATTTGAGTTTCACAACTGCGGTGCCGTTTTTCGTTTCAACACTGACGACATCCAGGTAACTGACGATTTTTTGGGGGATGAAGCCTAGTTGGAATTCCTTCGAGAAATCTTCAATTGTCGTATCTGGCAGCTGAAAACCGTTGAATTCAAGCTTATCCACCGCAAACCGAACTTCATTCATGTCGGGATTTTCCTTCAACAAGAACCGGCCTTCGATTGTCATCTGAATTTGATCTTTTTGACCTTTTGCGATAATGGAACCGTCGGTAAATTGAAAATTCAAATTTTGCAGCGACTCATTTTTGCCGTGCAGATAGGCGTTGAAATCCGTATCGCTGATCGTAATGACCGGATTTTTGATAGAAGATAAGTCCATGAATTTATTTTCTTTCGTTACATATTGCGGGAGTTCCCGAAATGCCGCGGACAAATTTTTCAAATACTCGCGGAACAAAGGGACGCCTTCTGATTTCCATTGATCGTTTAAACTCTTTATCTGTTCTTGAATGACCCCGGCTTGAGCGCTGACTGCGAGTTGTTTGTCCAATTCATCTTGGAGTTTGACGAGCCTTTCCCGCTGCCCAAGATAGTTATCTTTCGTTTTTTGCAGATCGGCACGGGATGTTTCGAGCTCTTTTTGTAAGCTTTTCAATTTATTAAACGAATCTGTAAAAGCTGCTAACGCGCGGTGATCATTGGATATGATCATTTGCAAATACTCGAACATGCGCAAAGCATCGGCGAAAGAACGAACGGAAAACAGCAGCATCCAGATCGAATCCCGATCTCCTGTGTAATATGCCCTCATCACATTGCCGGCGTGTTTGCGAGTGCTGTCAACTTGACTGTTTTGTTTCGTGATATCTTGTTCATTTTGCTTGATTTGCAGGACAATTTTGGCGTCTTGTTCATTAAGCCGGTTTACTTCTTTATCGATTTCAAAAATGGTAAGTCCTTTCTGGACGAGTTCCTTGGCTTCGTCAACTCCTGGCTGTTTCTCTTCAGCTAGAGCAGGATGGAGCGGAAGCGTAAGCTGCATCATCAGCAGGATGGACAACATCATGGCTAGGAATTTATATCTCATTGAACGCATTCTCCCCCTATGAACAGATTATCATATTTCTATTAATTGAAGCACAAAAAAATACTTACCTCGGGGGACGAAGTAAGTATTTCCTATAGGTTTCTTATTTTTTGACAGGCGCTATGAGCTTCAGAATCTCATCAAAACTTTTGACATTCTTCGGTACTTCCTTCGTTAAAGCAGTTGCTTGATTGATAGCGTCGTACGTTTGATGAAGGACGATATGGTTCTCTTGGGCCTTGCCATCCACGGTCATTTGAAACACAACATCGATGGATTGATCTCGGATAAAACCGCTGTCGTCAATCGCGACGAACATTTTGCTTGGAGCTTTCAGCTGGATGGCACCAGGCGGTGATTTCTTTAGCTGATCCGCTTTGTCGGCTGGTATAAAGCCGTTATTTTGAAGAGTTCCGATAAACTCAGGCAGCTTAGTTTGAAATACGGTATTAATGTCTTTCTCATTTTTGCTTGTAAGCTCAACACTGATGGACTTGGCTGTTGATCCGTCCTTTAGCTTGACAGGCTCCTTGGCTTCTTTGTACCATTTTGGATCAATGCCGCTAAATACTAGATTGCCTAATGAGGTGGAAAGTTGAGAAGTGTTTTTCAACGTATCCAACGTTAATGGACTCTTGCTGGTTTGGCTCATTTGCTGCAAATCAATCGCATAATACTCGTCCGCCGTCTTATTTAATGCTGGCATATTAAAATACATTTTGTTATCTTTAATGAGAATTGGTATCTCGAAAGGGGACGTAGAGCCCTTAGGGGTAATTTTCAAATCCGTTTGGAATTGGAGCGGTTCTACATTGCTGATTCCTTTCCAATCTATCGTGCTGTCTTTGACCAAAGTTAAAAGGCTATTCGTCAAAGGGTTGGATGTTTTCAACAAAGCATCACTGATGGCGAGTGTTGTGCTACCTTCAAAGGTGTAAGATTTCATTTCCTTCTGTTTATTGAGAGATTGTTCCAAAGCTTCTTTTACTTTTGTATTGTCTGTACAAGCTGTCAACGATAGCAAGCTGATGGCTGTTACCGCTGTAAGGGTTATCCATTTCTTTGACATGCGTGTTTTGTCTCTCCTTCCATGATCCTTATTCATTATAATGGTTTCCTGCTGCTTTGTCTTTAAGTAAAGAAATGGAGATGGCTTCAAATGGAAATTAAACTCGGACATCCGGAATTGGTTTCAACGATCATTCACGCCATACATACCGCAGAAAAACAGGCGATTTCGTTCCGGGACTATATGGAGCTATGCCTCTATAGCGAACCTTATGGGTATTATCGAAATGATAGCCTCAAAATCGGGAAAGAAGGCGATTTTTATACCAGTTCTTCCATCGGATCTGTGATGGGGGAAATGATAGCCACCTTTATTGGAGATGAGCTTCAGAGAAGGGAACTTCTCGGTTCGGAACCGCTGCATCTCGTTGAGTGGGGCGGGGGAAACGGTCGCATGGCCCAACATCTCTTGGATGAATTGAAAAGAAGTGCACCGTCTGTTTACGAACGAGTAACCTATACGATAATTGAAACTAGTGCTTTTCACCGTGGACTTCAGCGTACTGCTTTGCATATGCACGAGCAGCTTCTTCGGTTTACAAGTGAGCAGGAATGGTTGGATGAGGAACCTCAAGCGAATATGTTTATTTTGGCAAATGAACTGTTGGATGCTTTTCCGGTCCATCGAATCCGATATGTAGATGGGATTTATCAGGAATCTTATGTCAAGTGGCAGGAACGAGATCGGATTTTTAGTGAGATTTGGCTTCCTATTAAGTCCAAGCCTCTATTAGACACCATAGACTGTCTAAAGGTTCATTGGTTAGATGGCCAAGTCGGTGAGCTTAATCTTGAGAGCGGAGCTTGGATATCACGAATTTCCAAGCGGATGACTAGCGGCAGTTGTCTTATAATTGACTATGGCGACGCCGAAGAAGAGTTGTTCGCGGCCCACAGGCACTTGGGCACATTGATGTGCTACCGGAAGCACCAAGCGCACGAGAATCCGTGGATCTATCAAGGTGAACAGGATCTAACTTCCCATGTAAACTTTAGTGCGGTGGAAGCAGCTGCTCTTCAGAGTGGTTTTGCCAATTGCCGGCTTGTGACACAGAGAGATTTTCTAGTGGAACGTGGTATTTTGGAAAAATTGCAAAATCATTACGATCCCAATCCCTTTAGTGAAGTTTCTAAGCGCAACAGGGCCATCAGGCAGTTGCTCCTTAGTGATCAAATGAGCGAACTGTTCAAGGTGCTGATTGCTGCGAAATGAAAAAAGGTGAACCGATGGACAACCATCGGCTCACCTTTTTGTTTGTTGTTGTCCTTGTACTAAATGGACATTTTGAAAAATGACCAGTACGTAAACCCACTGAAGGAAATAATCATATATCCCCAGAACAACAATATGTAAGTTCGTTCTGACAAGCGCATATAGCCTAGAATGACGAATACAGCTGTTTGGAAAAAGAAAATCAGAGACATAGGTATCATATCGCCAGCTAAACTCATCAGTGCGATAACAAGTGTCCAAAAACCTAGAACCCGAAACATGCGATCCATTCTCGTTACATCCCCCTCTCGTACCACGTTGCACTTTAACTACAACACATTATACCTTTTGAACTGAACAGTGTAAACCGTCAAACGGTGACGAAATTGCAAACATTTCATCATATAGATGTAGTATGTCTTTTTATCGGAATCCCATGTATGAGTGTCAAAAAATTTGGCAATACCATTTAGTATCAAATAGATTCTATGAACTCTAGTACGGGCATAGAAATAGTAATAATGGCACGAATCAATTTATACACGGGTACTCACGAATTGGTTCTTCTTTATTCATACTGAAAGATGGCCCTCTGAATCTTGGGTTCACCTCTTTCAGTTCGTTGCATCTGTACATTATGTTAGGAGGTTTAACCTTATGTCGGCTATAAGACAAGATGCTTGGAGCGATGAAGACGATTTGATCTTAGCGGAAGTGACTTTGCGTCACATTAGAGAGGGAAGTACGCAATTATCTGCGTTTGAAGAAGTTGGGGAGCGAATTGGACGTACGGCAGCAGCATGCGGATTTCGATGGAACAGTTTTGTAAGAAAAAAATACGAGGCGGCCATCCAAATTGCGAAAGCTCAGCGCCAGAAAAGGACACAGCTTAAAAAACATGCGGCTGTATCCATTTCCGGATCATCTTCCATTGGATTATTGGATGCTCCGGAATTGTCAACGGGCAAAACGGAAGCTTTTACAGAAGAAACGTTATCTATTGATGCCGTGATCAGGTTCTTGAGACAATGGAGAAATACGTATCAAGAAATGAATCGTCATATTAAAAACTTGGAAAAAGAACTGCAGGACAAAGAAGACGAACTAGATAGATTGGGCAGAGAAAACAATAAGCTCAATAAACAAGTGAACGAAGTTGAAACAGACTATCGGGTTGTTAATGATGATTACAAGGCGCTGATTCAAATTATGGACCGTGCGCGGAAGATGGCCTTTTTGGTGGAAGAAGAGGAAGAAGAGAAGCCGCGTTTCAAGATGGATGCGAACGGCAATTTAGAGAGAGTAGAGTAAACCAACCTGCTGTATAGTTCAAAGAAAAGCTTCAGATCAAGGTGAATCCTTGGACTGAGGCTTTTTTGTTGTATAATGATGACGAATGCTATGAGTGGAGGAACTGGAATGCGAATGATGATAGTTGGAGCAGGCTCGTTAGGTCTTTTATTTGCTGCAAAATTGTCTGCTTTTTGTGAAAAGTTAACTGTAATTACACGAACAAAAGAACAAGCCGACCTGCTTGCTCAAGATGGCATAATGCTACGCGGAACGACCGAGCGAATTAGAACAACTCGCGGCGGTTTCATAGAATTTAGTCATTACCAAGACGACAAGGATTCTTTGACTCGTGCTACCGGTCCTGTACAACCATATGATTATATATTTCTCATGGTCAAGCAACCTGCAATTACGAAAGAACTCGCGCAATATATAGATTCTCGGCGCTCAGAGATTACTTATCTCGTTAGTTTCCAGAACGGAATCGGACATGAGGATGTGCTGAGTGAAGATGACAGAGAAAATAAGCTGCTTCTTGCTGTGACGACAGAGGGAGCTAGGCGGGAAAGTCAGACCGAGGTCTCTCACACAGGTCATGGCATAACATACTTAGGTGCGTCTAAGCGTACTGATCCTGTTCATAAAAAAACCACGCACTTTTTGTTAGTAAACTTGCTGGAAGAGGCAGGATTTCGGACAAAGATGTCGAAGAACATGGAGGTAAGAATTTGGAGTAAACTGATTATTAATGCCGTGATTAATCCGCTTACAGCTATTTTGCGTGTGAAAAATGGGGAGTTATTGGAATCAACTTGGACAAAGGAACTAATGCTGGACCTTTACCGAGAGGCTTGTTTCGTGGCTGAGGCCAAAGAGATCAAGCTGCCTGATGAATTATGGCAAAACATTGTTTCTGTGTGTAAGGCTACAAGTAGGAATCATTCATCTATGCTACAGGACATCGAACAGTCCAGGACAACGGAAATAGACCGCATAAACGGAAGTCTATTGCAAATGGCCGAAGAACTGAACCTCGATCTTCCTGCACATCGTACGGTGTACCGATTAGTGAAAGCACTAGAATAAATTAGGTGGTTGAAGATGATGGATGTACTGATGAATTGGATTTCCACACTTTATGCAGTCCTGGCTGTTGCACCGTTTATTACTTTTGTTTTATTATGGTTTCTAGTGTTTTACTTCCTTCGTGATAAGAAGATGACGACTAGACTGACTATGGATGTTACGACCTTTTTTCTACTCGGTTCGGTTTCGCTAATGTGGAATCAATTATTTCATACAAACTTTGGATTCTGGATGATCGCCCTTGTTCTGCTTATTGCTTTTGGTATTATTGGTGGTTATCAAACGCATTTGAAAGGGAAAACAGACTTGCTTAAAGTAAGCAGAGTGGTTTGGAGGCTTAGCTTTTTAGGGCTTTCGATGCTTTACATTTTGCTTTTTTTCGTCCATATTGGCAAAAATTACATTTTTTCGACATAAAACAAAGTCTCTTTTGTTGAAATTAGACGAAAAAAGAGACTTTTCTTCTGTTCTTTGTAATATTTATTTGAGATTTGTAGAAAATAACAATGAAAATCGTGTAGATTTTATTGACCGATGGTTGTATAATTAGAATCCGGAAGACACTATAAATTCCAATGTTTCTAACATTTATTCTTACTTAGGTAAATTAAGTCTGGACAAAGCTTGGTTATATGTTATAATTCCTTGCGTAGAGTCTAGTAAATTTTTTTACCAGAGGTTCACGTGAGATATTATGACATGTCTGAAGCGGTTTCATTTATTTTCGGGTCTGAGGTGTGAGGTTGATGTTAATAAAACTATCAAATGCACCTAACCATAGATATTCTAGACATACATAATTTTAGAGGAGGCGTTTTATGAAAGCGACAAAGTGGGTTACAACAGCAGTAGCATTAACACTTATGGGTAGCGTAGCGATTGGTTGCGCGAAGAATGAGGGAACTCCTTCCGCGTCCCCATCCGGAGATACGAAAGGTACTGCAGCACCAGCTTCCAACAAACCGCAAGAAATTAAAATTAACTTCACTGCGGAGCCGCCAATTATGGATAGCTCCAAAGCAACAGCAAATGCCGCATTTACCTTTATCAGCGCATTTAACGAAGGTCTTTACCGTACAGACAAAGACGGCAAAGCCGTTGCTGGTCTTGCTAAAGATTTCCCGAAAATCTCCCCTGATGGTTTGACTTACACAATCGATATTCGTGACAACGCGAATTGGTCTGACGGTCAACCTGTTAAAGCACAAGATTTCGTTTATTCCTTCAAACGTACATTAGATCCTGCTACAAAAGGGCAATATAGTTTCGTAGTAGCTTGGATTAAAGGTGGAGAAGCTGTTACTAAAGCTAAAACGCCTGAAGAAGTTAAAAAAGCTCAAGATGCTCTTGGTGTAAAAGCGATCAGCGACAAACAACTTCAAATCACGCTTGAGAAACCAGTTACTTTCTTTACACAAATGCTTGCGTTCGGAACTTTCTTGCCACAACGTGAAGATTTCGTAACAAAAGCTGGCGATAAATACGGCGCGGAAGCTGATAAAGTTATCGGTGCAGGTCCATTCATTCTTAGCAAATGGGATCATGGCCAAACGCTTGAACTTGTTAAAAATGAGAAGTACTGGGATGCTGCAAACGTAAAAATTACAAAAGCAACAATTAACATCGTAAAAGATTCCAATACAGGTCTTAACCTGTATGAAACTGACGCAGCTGATTTGACTGAAATCAACCGCGATCAATTGAAACTGTACGCTGGTAAGCCGGACAACCTGCCTAAACCAGAGTTGACTAACTCCTACTTGATGTACCAAACGAAAAAAGTTCCAGCCTTGGCTAACAAAAAGATCCGTCAAGCGTTAGGAATGGCAATCGATCGTCAAGCTTATGTTGATACCGTTCTTGCTAATGGTTCCGTACCTTCAACAGGTCTTGTACCTGGTGGTACTTCCGACGGTGCAGGCGGCGATTTCCGTAAGTCTGCTGGCGATACACAACCAAAATTCGATGCTGCTAAAGCAAAAGAATTGCTTGCTGAAGGTTTGAAAGAAGCTGGCTTGACAGCTCTTCCAAAAATGAAAGTGAATGCAGATGACACTGAAACTGCTAAAAAATCACTTGAGTTCATCCTTGCACAATGGAAACAAAACCTTGGATACGAAGCAGAAGCGAACCCGGTTCCACACGCACTCCGTATCGAATTGTCTTCCAAACATGACTTCGACATCGTTCTTTCCCTATGGGGCGCAGATTACAACGATCCAATGACATTCTTGGATATGTGGGTAACAGGCGGAGAGTTTGACGAAGGTGACTACAGCAACCCAGAGTATGACAAACTAGTTAAAGCAGCTCAAGCAGAAGTAGATCCGTCCAAACGTGCTAAAAATCTAGTCGATGCTGAGAAAATCCTCATGGACGATCAAGGTGTAGCACCACTTTACTTCCGTACTCGCGCTTACTTGAAAAAACCGAATATCGATGGTTTGATTCTTCCATCCTTCGGTCAAGAGTGGGAATTGAAATGGGCTTCTGTTAAATAATTAATGAAATATAAGTAATGATTCAAAGGAAGGGGCCGTTCGCACCTCGTGGGAGCGGCCTCTTCTAAATTTCTTAGAGCTGTAAATTATTTAAGGAGGAGCAATATGGTCAAGTTCATTCTTCGCCGTTTCTTATATGCGCTTATCACGTTATGGCTGATCGCATCATTTACATTCGTATTGATGAAAAACTTACCAGGGAATCCACTAGGAGAAGGCGCTGAAAAGATCCCTAAAGCTACGAGAGATATGCTGCTGAAGCAATACGGACTAGATAAGCCGTTATGGGAACAGTATTTGACTTTCTTGAACAATATCATCCATGGCGATCTAGGAGCTTCCTTTCAATTCCCTGCACACAAAGTTACAGATATTATCAAACAAGCGTTCCCTTCTTCACTGGAACTTGGTTTGATCTCAATCGCTATTGCGATTATTGCTGGTCTTACACTAGGGATTATTGCGGCGCTTAAACATAACAAAGCGGGCGATTACACAGCTATGTTTATCGCGATTTTGGGTGTTTCTATCCCATCCTTTGTTCTAGGTCCATTGCTTTCGTATTATGTTGGCGTTAAATGGGGGATTCTTCCAGCAGGTTTGTGGAAAGGACCAAGCTATCGTATTTTGCCGGCGATCGCGCTCTCATTCGGAACCATTGCCATTTTGGCTCGCTTGATGCGTACTTCGATGTTAGATGTTCTTAACCAAGATTACATTAAAACAGCTAAATCGAAAGGTTTATCCAACTTTACTGTTGTTGTAAGGCATACAATTCGAAATGCGATATTACCGGTTATCACCATTATCGGCCCAATATTTGTAAACGTTATTACAGGTACCCTTGTCGTTGAACAAATTTTCTCTGTACCAGGTTTGGGTAAACACTTCGTTTCTTCGGTTTATTCCAACGATTACACCATGATTTCTGGGTTAACGATTTTCTATTCAGCTATCCTTATTTTGGTTATCTTTATCACCGACATTGTGTATGGTTTTGTAGACCCTAGAATTCGTCTTGGGAAAGGCGGGAAATAATACATGCAAACTCCGAATAATGCAACAGAGACTAGCTACAAGTTTGCTCCCGTTGCAAAAGAAACATTAACTGGCGAAAGAATCGTAAGACCTTCGCTTAATTATTGGCAGGACGCTTGGAGACGACTTAAGAAAAATAGACTGGCTATGGCTGGCTTAATTATATTGGTTGCTTTAATCGTATTGGCGATTATCGTTCCATTTGTTTCAAGCTACGATTATCAGACGCAAGATCTTAAAATAAAAAATCTCGGGCCAAACGCCCAACATTGGTTCGGTACAGACGACTTTGGCCGTGATGTGTGGACACGTGTATGGTGGGGAACTCGAATCTCGTTATTCATCGGGATTGTGGCCGCGTTGATTGACTTAGTTGTCGGTGTTATCTATGGTGGTATTTCCGCATATTACGGCGGGAAAGTGGATGAAGTGATGCAGCGTGCGATTGAAATCGTTTATGCGATTCCATTCTTGCTGATTGCGATCCTGCTTATCATGGTTATTGGTTCAGGTATTTCATCTATTATTTTGGCGATGGCAATAACGGGTTGGGTTCCTATGGCTCGTTTGGTACGCGGTCAAATGCTGACGCTCAAAGAACAAGAATTCGTACTTGCTTCTCGCACACTTGGCGCATCGCCAATGAGAATCATTTTGCGCAGCTTGATTCCGAATGCACTTGGGATCATCATCGTACAAATTACTTTCGTTGTTCCATCAGCGATTTTTACTGAAGCATTCTTAAGCTTTATCGGTCTTGGCGTAAAGCCGCCGCTGGCATCACTGGGTAACTTGTTGTCTGACGGCGCCAACTATATTCGGTTATATCCGCATCGCCTCATTTTCCCGACAATCATTTTCAGCTTAATTTTGTTAAGCTTCAATTTGCTCGGCGATGGGCTTCGTGATGCGCTGGATCCAAAAATGCGCAAGTAAGAAGGGGTGAATAATGATGAGCACCAAAGACAATTTGCTTGAAGTGAAAGATTTGCGAGTTTCTTTCCGTACGTATGCGGGGGAAGTTCAAGCTGTTCGCGGCGTATCTTTTTCTTTGAAAAAAGGTGAAGTGTTGGCGATTGTAGGCGAATCCGGTTGCGGTAAATCCGTTACGGCACAAACGCTCATGCGTTTAATTCCTACTCCGCCTAGTTATATAAAAAGCGGCTCTATCATGTTTGACGGAAAAACGGATATTACCAAACTTTCCAACAAACAAATGGAAAAAATTCGCGGATCCGAAATCGGTATGATTTTCCAAGATCCGATGACCTCCCTGAATCCGACGATGAAAATCGGCGATCAAATTACAGAAGGTCTTATCAAGCATGAAGGGTTAAGCAAGAAGGCAGCAACCGAGAAAGCTATTGAAATTTTAAAGCTTGTCGGAATCAACTCGCCGGAAGGCCGTATCCATCAATATCCGCATGAGCTCTCCGGTGGTATGCGTCAACGTGTTATGATCGCGATTGCGCTGGCTTGTTCTCCTAAGCTTCTAATTGCGGATGAGCCAACAACGGCTCTGGACGTTACGATTCAAGCTCAAATCATCGATTTGATGAAAACTATTTCCGTGAAGACGGACTCATCTATTATTTTAATTACGCATGACCTCGGAGTTGTAGCTGATATGGCGCAGCGCGTCGTGGTTATGTACGCAGGTAAAATTATCGAGCAAGGAACTGTAGACGAGATTTTCTACAATCCGCAGCATCCGTACACATGGGGTTTGCTTCGTTCCGTACCGCGCTTGGATACAAATGCGAACGAAGAACTTGTACCGATTCCTGGTACGCCGCCAGATCTATTTGCACCTCCAAAAGGTTGTGCATTTGCAGCTAGATGCCCATACGCAATGAATCACTGCTTGGAAGTAGATCCGGAACACACTACGCTATCCGAGACGCATAGTTCTGCTTGCTGGCTGTTGCATCCTGATGCGCCGAAAGTTGAACGTCCTGTTGGAGTGGGAGGTCATCAACATGTCTAATGCCAATAAACCAATTCTGCAAATTCGCAATATGAAGAAGCATTTTAATCTTGGTAACGGGAAAGTGTTGAAAGCCGTTGACAATTTTTCCATCGAAATCAACCGCGGTGAAACATTCGGTCTCGTAGGAGAATCTGGGTGTGGTAAATCCACGGCAGGTAGAACGATTATTAAGCTATATGATGCGACAGAAGGCGAAGTTATTTTCGACGGCGAAGATGTCCATAAGCTGAAAGGCAAAAAGCTGAAAGAATTTAACCGGAATATGCAAATGGTATTCCAAGATCCTTACGCATCCTTGAATCCACGTATGACAGTTGGGAATATCATCGCCGAAGGTATTGATATTCATGGACTGTACAGCGGTGCGAAACGCAAGGAGCGCGTTATGGAGCTGCTTCGCGCAGTTGGTTTGAATGATGAGCATGCGAACCGTTTCCCACATGAGTTCTCCGGTGGTCAACGTCAGCGTATCGGGATTGCCCGCGCGCTTGCGATTGAGCCGAAATTCATTATTGCCGATGAGCCGATCTCGGCATTGGACGTTTCCGTACAAGCTCAAGTTGTCAACTTGTTTAAGAGATTACAGAAGGAAATGGGCCTGACTTACTTGTTTATCGCGCATGATTTGGCGATGGTGAAGCACATTTCTGACCGTATCGGAGTTATGTATCTCGGCAACTTGGTTGAAGTTACAACATCCGATGATCTTTACGCGAAACCGCTGCATCCGTATACGCAATCGCTACTTTCAGCGATTCCGATTCCAGATCCGGAAATCGAGCGCACACGTGAGCGTATCATTCTTCAAGGCGACGTACCAAGCCCGCTCAACCCGCCTAGCGGTTGTCCGTTCCGTACGCGTTGTCCGCAAGCGATGCCGCAATGTGCGGAATCCATGCCGCCTAGCAAAGAAGTGGAACCGAATCACTTCGTAGCTTGTCATTTGTACTAAGCTCTCATTTGCCGTCCCGAAAGGGGCGGCTTTTTGGCATTCGTGTATTCAATTGTAATGATTTGAAATACAGTTTTGACGATTGGATGCCTACCGTGTACAATCAAAGGATAGTCGTTTTATTTGGTATGAAGAGGGGACACTAGTCGCATATGCAAATGGAAACTTTTCATTGGAAAAAGAGTCAGAAACTAGCTGAAGATTATATTCAACAGTCAGCAGAAGCTGCACCATTATTTCCATATCATTTTGGAAATCAAGAAGATTGGCAATCTCGCGTTAAGTGGCTGGACGAAGGGCATTCCGCCCGGAAGGCTGATCGCGGACGCTTGGTGGAAGTGCTGAAAACATACAATGAGCGAATTGGTAATACCGGGGCTGCCCTAGATCAGATTACCGCGCTAGCGAGCCAAGAGGCACTTGCCATTGTTGGAGGACAGCAAGCAGGGCTGTTTGGCGGTTCGCTGCTTGTTTTGTACAAAGCCATCACGATTATTCAACTCGCTCGTGAGTGGAGCTCCAAATTAAATCGTCCAGTCGTACCTGTTTTTTGGATCGCTGGCGAAGACCATGATTTTGATGAAGTAAATCATATGTACGTCCTGTCCAATACGCAGCAGATTGACAAAATGAAGGTGGATCACCCAACAGGGCACCGCACGTCAGTCAGCAAGCTTCCACTGGAGCCTGAAGCGTGGAAGGACGCCTTGGCGGCCTTGGATCAGTCCTTGATGGATACAGAGTTCAAAGCTTCCTTGATGGCGAAATTAGAAAGCACGACGGAAGGCAGCGCTACGTTATCCGATGCTTTTGCCCGTTGGATGGCTGTTCTGTTTGGCGAGTACGGACTTGTTCTGATTGATTCCGATGAACCCGCGCTTCGTGCGATAGAAACGGAGATGTTCGAGCAGCTTGTTTTGGAAAATGAAGCCTTCGCTGCATCTCTCATGAAGAGTCAAGACGAAGTGCAGCGGGCAGGTTACAGCAGTCAAGCGGAAATTGCAGAGGATGCGGCTAATCTTTTCGTTTACGCTGGAGGACATCGTTTGCTGCTGCATCGAGAAGGTGAATATTTTACAGATAAGAAAAAGGAATATCGCTTCACGAAAGAGCAGCTGCATGATCTGGCGGTTACGAGCCCTGAGCAGTTGAGCAATAACGTCATGTCCAGACCGCTTATGCAGGAGTTTCTGTTCCCTGTGTTGGCCAGTGTGTTAGGTGCCGGTGAAATTGCCTACTGGGCGCTCACGAAGCAGGGGTTTGAGCAGTTTGGTATGAAAATGCCGATTGTTGTTCCGCGCTTGGAATTTACCTTGATTGAAGGCACCGTTCAGAAGCAGATGCACAAATATGATTTTACGTTTGAGGATGTTCTGCACCGTTTTGAGCAAAAGAAACAGGATTGGCTGGATGCGCAAGATACAATGCAGCTAGGCGAGCGTTTCGATAAGGTGAAAACTGAGTTTGAGGCCAGCTATGCGCCTCTTGTTGAATCACTGGCCCAAATTAATCCAGGCATTAAAAAGCTTGGAGATACGAACTTGACGAAGATTATAGAACAGATAGAATTCCTACAAAATAAAGCTTCGGATGCGTACAAAACACAGTTTGATGCGACGTTAAGACAGTTAGAGCGCATTCGACTAACCATAATACCGTTAGCAAAGCCGCAAGAAAGAGTGTATAATGGGTGTGTTTATATGAATCGATATGGGAATGATTGGCTGCGTGCGCTTGTCGAGACGCCGATTCCTGTGGACGGTTTGCACCGTGTTTATTATTTGTAGGAGGAAATATATATGACAACTGTTGAAAAAAGTATTGTTACGGATATGGCGTTGGCACCTGAAGGCCATTTGAAAATTGATTGGGTTCAGGCGCATATGCCTGTTTTGAACCGAATTCGTGAGCAATTTGAAAAAGAGCAGCCTTTTAAAGGGTTAAAAGTAACGATCTCCTTGCACTTGGAAGCCAAAACAGCTTACTTGGCTAAAGTGGTAAAAGCAGGCGGAGCGGAAGTTACGATTACAGGCAGTAATCCTCTTTCTACACAGGATGACGTTTGTGCTGCGCTTGTCGAGGACGGCATTACGGTATTCGCGAAATACAACCCTAGCCCGGAAGAGTACAAGGAATTGTTGATTAAAGCGCTTGAAACGAAGCCGGACCTGATCATTGACGATGGTGGGGATCTGGTATCCATTCTTCACTCCGAGCGTAAAGATCTCGCTGCTCAAGTCCGCGGCGGTGCGGAAGAAACAACAACCGGTATCCTTCGTTTGAAAGCTATGGAAAAAGAAGGGAAGCTGGAATTCCCGATGGTTGCTGTGAATGATGCCTTCTGCAAGTACTTGTTTGACAACCGCTACGGCACAGGCCAATCCGTTTGGGACGGGATTAACCGTACAACGAATTTGGTTGTTGCGGGTAAAACAGTTGTTGTTGTCGGCTACGGTTGGTGCGGTAAAGGTGTTGCGATGCGAGCCAAAGGTCTTGGCGCTAATGTTATCGTAACAGAGATTGACGCTATCAAAGGCGTTGAAGCCTACATGGACGGTTTTGCTGTAATGCCGATGATTGAAGCGGCGAAATTAGGTGATTTCTTTGTGACGGTAACGGGCAACAAGGATGTTATCCGCGGCGAACACTATAAAGTCATGAAGGATGGCGCTATTCTTTCGAATGCAGGCCATTTCGATGTAGAAGTTAACAAACCTGAACTTGAAGCACAATCGGTATCCAAACGTACCGTTCGTCGCAACATTGAAGAATATCAGCTGGCGGATGGCCGTAAAATCTATGTATTGGCTGAAGGTCGCCTTGTGAACCTAGCGGCAGGTGACGGACACCCGGCTGAAATCATGGATATGACGTTTGCTCTGCAAGCAATGTCTCTAAAATATGTGAATGACGAATATAATAAATTAGGGAAAACAGTTGTTAACGTCCCTTATGTATTGGATGAGCAAGTGGCCAGATTCAAATTGGAGTCGTTAGGCACTAGCATTGATTCCTTAAGTGATGAGCAAAAGCTGTACCTTGACAGTTGGGCAGAGCATTAAAAGAACTAGAGAACCTTTCGGACCGCCTTTCAGTGGTCTGAGAGGTTTTTTATTTGTAAAGATTTTGCAACATTTTTTATTCGCTATCCGTTTATAGGGTGTAAATCCTATATTTGGTAGCGAGGAGATGGCAAGATGGGGGTCAAAAAGTGGGGTCAAAAGGTTGCGTTGCTGCTTGCTGTGTGTATGCTGATAGGCAGTCTAGTAGCTGGATGCAGTTCATCCAAAAATGATGAAACCGCATCGTCTTCAAAGCAAAAAATGAGTTCAAGCAGTGGAGCATTGACGAAAGAAGCGCCACGTGCCGAAAGTCAAAATGCTGCGGCTCCCGCCGCTCAGGCGAAGGCAGCGAGTGACCTCAAAGGGGTAGCGGCAGAGTCAGGAACGGCTCAAACGCCGGCCGATGGCAAAGATGCGACGATGACTGTCATGCCGGCATTGGGCAGCGATGAAGCGGCGGGGTTTAATCGTAAGCTGATTTACCGGGCTAATTTGGTCATGCCCGTAGATGACTACGGGAAGGCTCAAACAGCGCTTAGAGACCTTGTGACTTTGAGTGGGGCTTACATCCTGCAGTTCTCGGAAAACGCCAACACAGGAGAGAGGGGCGGCACGTATACCATTAAAGTAGCGGCTAACGGTTTTGTTTCTTTGTTGGATGGCTTAGAGAAGATCAGTCCGTCTTTGCAAAGGAATGTGCAAGGGCAGGATGTAACGGAAGAGTACGTTGATCTCAGTTCACGTTTGAAGGCCAAACAGCTGGTTGAAACGAGATTGCTCGGTTTTATGGAAAAAGCTTCAAAGACAGATGATTTGCTGGCCTTCTCGAATGAGCTCTCGAAAGTGCAGGAAGCGATCGAGCAGATCAAAGGTCGGATGAGGTATTTGGATCAAAACGTCGCTTACTCCACGATTGAAATTCGGATGTATCAACAAACCGATAAGAAGCCGCTCCTCTCGGATCCAAGCAAACTTAGCTTAAACGAGCGAATCCAGAAAGCATGGAACTCTAGCCTTAATGTACTAGTAGCTGTGCTGCAAGGTATCCTTGTTTTCCTGGCGGCTGCATTCCCGATCCTCGTTATTGTACTGTTGATCGGTATACCGATTTGGGTATACAGGCGCAAAAGAAACAAGCAATTGGCCGCGATGCGAAATCAACTCAAAGAGCAAAATGCTTCTTTAAACTCACTTGAAGATGACAAACAAGGAACAATAGACGCAGAATAGACCCAAAAATGAAAATTTTTTCACAAATCCTGCTCAAAAAGCAGGATTTGTTGCGTTATTGGCGAATTAACATTAAAAAGTGGTGAAAAGTGGTACGAAGTGGAGGGAAAGGGGGGCGCCATGCTATGTTCATGGGGGAATATCAACATAGCATAGACGAAAAGGGCCGAATGATCATCCCGGCCAAATTTCGTGAAGCCCTTGGCGAATCCTTCGTTATCACTCGCGGTCTAGATCAGTGTTTGTTCGTGTACCCTCGCTCCGAGTGGGCGATTCTCGAACAAAAACTGAAGGCATTGCCGCTGATGAAATCAGATGCACGTGCATTCACCCGTTTTTTCTTCTCGGGCGCAACCGAATGTGACCTTGATAAACAAGGTCGGGCGAATATTCCAGGCAATCTCGTCGATCATGCCAAGCTTGAAAAAGATTGCGTCGTTATCGGTGTTTCCAACCGAGTAGAGATTTGGAGTAAGCAAATTTGGGAAAGCTATGCCAATGAATCGGAACAGTCGTTCAATGAAATAGCTGAGAAACTCGTCGACTTTAATTTTGATTTATAGATGCTTGAAATTTAGGAGGACACCAAGTTGTTTCATCATGTGACGGTATTAAAAGAAGAATCAGTTGAAGGTTTACATATAAAGCCTGATGGCGTATACGTGGATTGTACGATGGGAGGTGCGGGGCATAGTTCCCTGATAGCTTCTAAATTAGGTCCTGATGGGTTACTGATTGCCCTTGACCAGGACGATGTTGCTCTAGCTAATGCTCAAACCGTACTCGCTCCATACCTGGATCGTGTGAAAATCGTGAAAAGCAACTTCAGAGATTTAGAGCAAGTGCTCATGAATGAGCCGAGAGCACTACGTGATGGGAAACCGCAGGTTGATGGGATTCTCTTCGATCTTGGCGTATCGTCCCCGCAGCTGGATGATGGCGAGAGAGGCTTCTCCTATCATCAAGATGCAGAGCTTGATATGAGAATGGATCGTACGACGGAATTAACCGCCAAAACGATCGTCAATGAATGGGCTCCTGAACGAATTGCAAAAATTTTGTTTGAATATGGGGAAGAGAAGTTTTCACGGCGCATTGCAGGCGTCATTGCCGAAGCACGTACCAAAGGGCCGATTGAAACCACGGGTGAGCTTGTTGAGCTGATTAAGGAAGGAATTCCTGCAGCCGCAAGAAGAACAGGCGGCCACCCGGCTAAGAGAAGCTTTCAAGCGCTGCGCATAGCTGTTAACGATGAGTTGGGCGCTTTTGAGGAAGCGTTGGAGCAATCTGTGAGATGTTTGGCTCCGGAGGGTAGAGTAGCGGTTATTACGTTCCATTCTTTGGAGGATCGCATTTGCAAGCAATTTTTCGTCAAAAATGTGGAGAAATGTACGTGTCCACCGGCGTTTCCAATGTGTGTTTGCGATAAATCCGGTGATCTTAAATTAGTAACACGTAAACCGATCATACCTAGTGAGAATGAACTTGAGGTGAACCAAAGAGCAAGATCCGCCAAATTACGTATTGCCGAAAAGCTTTGACACAAAAGGAGGAAGTTGATATGCCATCTTACATCCAGGGGAATTTAGCTCTTGACCGGAAACGAACGGTTCCAGCAGCTAAGGTTAAGATTAAAGAGACAACGAAAGTTGTTTACCGCAATAAATCGCTGCCGACCCAAGAAAAAATGCTGTATCTGTTCACGGTTCTCCTCTGTGTCCTTGTTGCAGGAGTGATCATTTGGCGGTACGCATCCATCTATCAAATGAATGCAAGCATATTGAAAATGCAAGTAGAAATTCGCGAGATTCAAGCTCAGAACAGCGCTTTGAAGCAGGAAGTAGAGAAACTGCAAAGTCCTGATCGTCTAAAAGAGGAAGCTGTGCGCCTCGGGTTTAATTTAGATGATGGCAAGAAGGTAAGTTTAGAGACTCCGGCCAAATCGAAAACCAGCACTAGCAGCAGTAAAAATACCAAAGTAGCTTCTAAACCGTAACGGGCAGGTATCGATATGACAAAAAAAATTAAGCTGCGTTCTTTACTCATTGGAGGGTTTTTCACCCTTCTTTTTGTTGTCCTTATTGCTAAAGTCTATTGGATCCAAGTGGTAGATGCCTCTTGGTTGCTAGAACAAGCGGAAGAAAAATGGGAGACGGACAAAATTATCGCGCCTGTTCGTGGGACCATTTTGGATCGAAATAATAAAGTGCTCGCTGAAGAAGGAACCGCCTACACGGTTACGCTGAATCCCAAAATGATTGATGGTCTGCATGCGGCGGATGATATTGCCAGAGGGTTGGCGGATATTTTGAAAGAATCCGATGTGACCAAAGCAACGCTTGAAAACAAGATCCGCGAGCTGGCCACGAGGAAGAAACCGGACGGCAGCGATTTCGCGGTCAATGTCGAAATTCGCAACGAAGGCTGGAAAATTGACAAGGAGAAAGCGGATCAAGTTCGTGACTTCATTGCAACGATGCAAACGCGATTGAATAAATCGGCGAAAACGAACATCGGAATCGGGATCGTTGAAGAAAAGAAACGGTATTACCCAGGGGAAACGCTTGCTGCGCATATTCTAGGATATACGAACAAAGAAGGTAAAGCCTCACTTGGCTTAGAGCTGAAGCTGGATGACACGCTGAAGGGCGTTCCTGGCATGCTGAGCTATGAAAAAGACGGCAAAGGCGTGGAGCTGCCGGATGCCAAAGTTGATTTTAAACCGGCGGAAGACGGAAATAATGTACGGCTCACCATTGACAAGAACATTCAGTTCTATTTGGAGAGTGCGCTGGCCAAAGTAAATGATAAGTGGCATCCCAAAAGCTTAACGGCTATTGCAGTCGATCCGCAAACGATGGAAATTTTGGGTATGGCGAACACACCGACCTTTAATCCGAATACGTATTGGACCATTAAAGATCAAAGTGATTTTAAAAATAATGCAGTAGCTTCCCGTTATGAGCCTGGCTCGACATTCAAGATTGTCACTTTAGCAGGTACGGTAGAAGAGGGGTTATTTAATCCTAATGAGATGTACCAGTCAGGTATGATTCGTGTGCAGGATAGAGAGCTGCATGACCACAACCGTGTGGGGTGGGGCAAAATTTCATATCTGGATGGTCTTAAGCGTTCAAGTAACGTAGCATTCGTTAAATTAGGGATTGAGAAACTCACGCAACCTAAACTCAAGAGTTATATAGAGAAATTTGGATTTAACGAAAAAACAAATATCGATATGCCCAATGAAGTATCTGGACTTATCGACATGAAGTATCCATCTGAGTATGCAACTGCAACGTATGGGCAAGGGAAAGTCGTTGTTACGGCAATTCAGCAAACGGCAGCTTATGCAGCAATGGCGAACGGCGGTAAATTAATGTGGCCGCACATTGTGAAGGACATCTTGGATCCCAAAACAGGGAAAACCATTCAATCCTTCGCGCCGCAAGTCGTGCGTCAAGTCGTGAGCGAGAAGACGGCAGCTACGGTTAGCGGCTACTTGGAACAAGTCGTTTCCGACCAAGATATCGGAACAGGTAAGCTGGCCTATATGGAAGGATACCGCGTAGCCGGCAAAACAGGTACAGCAAACTTGGTACTTCCTGGAGAAAAAACATATTCAACCAATACCTGGGTTATCTCTTTTATTGGTTATGCACCCGTTGAAGATCCGAAAATCCTTGTCACGTTGATCGCAGATCAGCCTGATCTCGGCGGCAATTACCATTTGGGCGGACAAGTTCTAGCGCCGGCTTTTAAAGATATTGTTGGGGAATCCCTGCAATATATGGGGGTTAAATCAAGCAAGCAAACACAAATGGTTGCCAAAGAAGCGAATAAATTAAAAGTACCTAACTTTATGGGAATGACATCAGCGAATGCGAAAGCAGCGGCGAAGGAGAGTAATTTATCATTGGAGGTATTTGGAAAGGGAGAACAAGTTGTCGAACAATTCCCTAAACCAGGAACTGAAATCTTATCCACGCAACGAATATATGTGGCCATGCAAAACGTTACTGAAATGCCCCTGCCTAACTTAGTGGGTCGATCCTTGCGCGATGCTGTAGAAGCCTGTTCCTTCTTTAAAGTGGACTGCCAAACTTCTGGCGAGGGTTATGTCTCGGATCAAACGAGCTCAGGTGAGGGGGAAGGGCGTAGTGCAACACTGACGCTGAAACCATTAAGCGATAAACCGGCAGTGACAGGTGCAAAGTAGCCTGAAAGTGGCAGGCTTGTTCTAACCCCTGTTTGTCCCGAATAGTCATGTTAGGAATGAGACTGACTTATTTGGGAAGGGAGATTGAACGTTCATGCGTGCTTCTAACGTTACTGTTCGCCGCAGATTGTTTACTGCGCTCATCATTGGCACGATTATTTTCACTGCACTTATTCTCCGCTTGGCCTACGTCCAGCTATGGATTGGACAAGACTTGGCGAATAAAGCGGAGGATAGCTGGAGGAGACAGATTGAGTTTGCGCCGAAACGAGGAGAGATTCAGGATCGCAACGGGATCACTTTGACTTATAGCATGAGCACGCCGACGATCGTGGCGATACCGGTTCAAATTCAAGATCCTCAGAGTACGGCTGCTAAACTGGCGGAAGTGCTTCAAGGAAATGCGGATGATATCTATAAGCAAATTACGAAAAAAACGTCCCAAGTCGACATCAAGCCGTCCGGTCGGAAAATAACGATTGAGAAAGCGCAGGAAGTCCGTAATCTGCACCTTCCCGGGGTTGTAGTCGCCGAAGATAATAAACGATATTACCCATATGGCAGCTTGGCCGCACACATTCTGGGTTTTGCCGGCATAGATAAAGGTCTTACAGGGATTGAAGCAAAATACGATAAGGAATTGACGGGAATCCCCGGCAATATTTCTTATATGACAGATGCAGCGGGCAGGCCGCTGGCAGGGACAACGGATAAGTATACAAGCCCGAAAGACGGGCTCAACGTAAAACTGACCATCGATAATCATCTGCAGTCCGTGATGGAAAGAGAATTGGACCAAGCCATGGTTCAGTATCAAGCGCAAAATGTCGTCGCAATTATGATGGACCCGAATAATGGAGAGATATTGGCCATGGGCAGCAGACCGACCTACGAGCCGGGCAATTATAAGAACTATCCGGCTGAAACGTATAACAGGAACTTGCCGATTTGGAAAACGTATGAGCCAGGTTCGACGTTTAAAATTATTACGCTTGCAGCAGCTTTGGAAGAAAAGAAAGTGGATCTCAAGAACGAACCTTTCTATGACCCTGGTTTTATTGAAGTTGGGGGAGCCAGACTGCGTTGTTGGAAACGTGGCGGCCATGGCAGTGAAACGATGCTTCAAGTTGTTCAAAACTCTTGCAACCCGGGTTTTGTCGTCATGGGGCAGCGGCTCGGCAAAGAGAAGTTGTTTGACTACATTTCCAAATTTGGTTTTGGGAAAAAGACAGGCATCGACCTCGGCGGTGAAGAAAACGGGATTATGTTCAAACCTTCTCAGGTTGGGCCCGTGGAACTTGCAACGACCGCTTTCGGTCAAGGGGTTTCCGTAACGCCGATTCAACAAATTACAGCTGTATCTGCAGCAATCAATGGGGGGAAACTGTTTAAGCCTTATGTGGCCAAATCGTTCTCGAACCCGGACACAGGTGAAGTCGTTGATGTCGTAGAGCCGGAGCTTGTGCGCAATGTCATTTCCGAGGGAACCTCGAAACAGGTCCGGGAAGCGCTCGAAAGCGTAGTAGCGCTAGGTACAGGGCGCAATGCTTTTATCGACGGCTACCGGGTCGGTGGGAAAACGGGAACCGCGCAAAAGGTTATCAACGGCCGCTATTCACCCGATGAGCATATCGTATCCTTTATCGGATTTGCCCCGGCGGATAACCCCAAAGTTGTTATTTATGCGGCAGTGGATGACCCCAAAGGCATTCAATTTGGCGGTTTGATCGCAGCGCCTTTAGTTAAGAACATGATGGCTGACGCTTTGCGCTATATGAAGGTTGAGCCGAATAAGCAGCAGCTCGATAAAGAGTACCGATATGGGGAAACACCGGTTGTTGAGGTGCCGGACTTGGTTGGAGCGTCAGTTGATGATATATTAGAAGATCTGAACATGAATTTTAAGCTGGCGAAGTCCGGTAATGGCAAATATGTGATCAGCCAAGCGCCGAAAGCAGGCACAAGGGTTGATCAAGGTTCAACGATTCGTATTTTTTTATCGAACAATGAGCCGCCACAATAGGGAGTTAGGTTCCGATTCAAAAAAAGATTTGCAAGTAAGACATGTTTAGCTTTTCCATATGCATAAAATTGTCCATAATAGATAGGAAAAATGTTAAGGAGAGGGTTGCTCATGAAACTGCAGGAGCTTGCTTCCGCACTGCTCATTACCCACATACATGGAAATGCGGATACGGAGATTACGGGGATTGAAGCAGACTCTCGTAAAATTAAACCAGGCGATATATTTTTGTGCATCCCAGGACTGACGGTTGACGGCCATGATTACGCCCCAAAAGCTATTGCGCTTGGGGCTTCTGCGCTTGTTACCGAAAGAGTGCTGGATTTGCCGGTTCCACAATTGGTGGTGAAAGATGCCAGATACGCGATGGCCGCATTGTCTGCTCACTTCTACGGATATCCGAGTAAGGAATTAAAGTTAATTGGAATTACAGGGACCAACGGCAAAACAACATCGACCTACTTGCTGGAAAAAATATTGCGCGATCAAGGCTTTACCACGGGTCTGATGGGCACGATTCAAATGAAAATCGGTGATACTTACACCGAGATGGAGCGGACAACGCAAGAGTCCGTTGATCTGCAGCGCAGTTTCCGCAGCATGTGCGAGGCAGGAACAGATTACTGCATTATGGAGGTTTCAAGCCATGCTTTGGAGCTTGGCCGTGTGAAGGGGATTCACTTCCGCTCAGGCATTTTTACGAACTTGTCCCAGGATCATCTGGATTACCACAAAACCATGGAAGCATATGCAGCGGCAAAAGGGCTTTTGTTCTCCAGATTGGGCAACGGGTTTTCAGGTAATTCCCAAGATCGTCAGTATGCGATCTTGAATGCGGATGATGCGGCATCAGAGACGTTCAACAGACTTACAGCCGCACAAGTGATTACATACGGGATAGAGCAGCCATGTGATGTTCGTGCGACTGACATTCGGATTACTGCAAAAGGCACAGCTTTCCGATTAATCTCTTTTGCCGGAGAAGCGTTCTTCGAAATGAAATTGGTCGGCAAATTTAATGTGTATAACGCTCTTGGGTCAATCGCAGCCGCATTGGCGGAAGGCATTCCGTTAGAGGCGATTCGGAACAGCTTGGAAAGTATTGCTGTCGTAGATGGACGGATGGAGGTCGTGGATGAGGGCCAGGATTACTTGGTTCTGGTTGACTACGCCCATACGCCGGATGGACTAGAGAATGCACTTTCTACGGTCCGTGAATTTGCCGAGGGCAAAGTCATTACCGTATTTGGTTGTGGAGGAGATCGCGACAGAACGAAGCGCCCCTTGATGGGGAAGGTAACAGCGGCCTTTAGCGATTATTTATATGTGACTTCCGACAATCCCCGCACCGAGAATCCGGATGCCATTCTTCAGGACATTGTTCCCGGTCTTCAGGAGGTCAGTTATCCCGAAAATAACTATGAATTGATTCCGGATCGTAAAAAAGCGATACAAAAGGCTATTGATGGGGCAGGCCCCAAAGATGTAATATTGATAGCGGGAAAAGGCCACGAAACGTATCAGGATATCATGGGGGTCAAGCATGATTTCGATGATCGTTTGGTGGCTAAGGCTGCGATAAAGGGGAGAAATCGATGATCCAGCGTACATTAGAACAAATTGCAGAAATGTTGGGGAGTGAGGTTCGAGGGACTGAAGCTGCCGTGAGCGTTGCGGGCGTCTCAACCGATACTCGCTCGATTCCGGCCGGCAGTCTATTCGTCCCGCTGATTGGAGAAAATTTTGACGGGCACGCCTATGCAGAGGAAGCTTATCATAAAGGAGCGGCGGCTGTTTTATGGCAGGAGGATCGCGGAGATGCACCAGCAGGTGTTCCCTATGTCCCAGTGGCAGATACGCTGGCAGCTTTACAGCAATTAGCTAAGGCTTATCGGAAGCAACTGTCTGTGCGCATCATAGGCATAACGGGCAGTAACGGCAAAACAACGACGAAAGATTTGGTCGCAGCGGTTTTGGGTAGTACGTATAAAGTGCATAAAACCAAAGGGAATTTAAATAATCATATCGGTTTGCCGGTTACGCTCTTACAGCTGGAGGAAACGACAGAGTTTGCCGTTGTTGAAATGGGGATGAGCGGACGGGGCGAGATCGAGCTGCTAAGCGATTTGGCCGAGCCGGATGCTTCGATCATCACAATGATCGGCGAGTCCCACATGCTTCAGCTGGGTTCGAGGGAAGAAATTGCCCGGGCGAAAGTGGAGATCGTAAGCGGCATGCCAAGCGGCAGCCTGCTAGTGTACAACGGTGACGAGCCGCTCATTGAGATGGCTCTTGCAGAGCGCAGCTTGCCGGAAGGGCTTCACCGTCTCCGCTTCGGACACGGCAAGGACAATGCGAAATACCCGACCGCGATTCGTATGGATGCGGACGGTGCGCACTTCCAGGTCAATTCACCGGATTACGCGGAATTGTACATTCCTTTGCTCGGCACGCATAACGTCATCAACGCGTTAGCGGCCGTCGCCATCGGCGAAGCCTTCGGAGTTCAGCAGGAAGCCATTGCAGCGGGGCTCCGCTCGCTGGAGATGACAAGCATGCGCATCGAGAAGCTGACGGCAGCCTCAGGGCTGACCGTGCTCAACGATGCGTACAATGCCAGCCCGGCTTCCATGCGGGCGGCCATTACATTGACCGAGACGCTGGGCGGCTTCGGTCGGAAGTTCCTCGTGCTCGGCGACATGCTGGAGCTTGGCGAGCACGAAGAGCAGTTCCATCGCGAAATTGGCGCGATGGTATCGCCGGAACGTGTAGACTACGTCTTCACGTTCGGCCGTTTGGGCCGCTTCATCGCAGAGGAAGCGGCGGAGCGCCTCTCGAAGGATCGCGTGCGCGCCTTCGAGGACAAGGAGCTGCTCGCGAGCGAGCTAGCCGCTTTGGCACAGCCGGAGGACATTGTGCTTGTGAAGGGCTCGCGCGGTATGCGGCTTGAGCAAGTCGTGAATGCTTTACTCACCTAATAGGAACAGAATGAACTTATTATGAAACAGTAGATCGTTTTCGGATAACGGAAACGAGCAGGGGGAACCAACGTGGAAAACGCAATTTTATTAACGATGGGCGTCGCATTTGTGCTTGCGCTTATTATGGGGCCGCTTTGTATTCCGATTTTGCGGCGTATGAAGTTTGGCCAACAAATCCGTGAGGATGGCCCACAGGGACATTTGAAGAAACAAGGAACACCAACGATGGGCGGCATCATCATTCTAATTGCCCTGGCTTTGGCAAGCCTTCGTTTTGCTGATAAAAATACAGATCTTCTCATCTTGCTGATTGCTTCACTAGGCTACGGCCTCGTAGGTTTTCTGGACGATTACATCAAAATTATTTTCAAACGCTCGCTTGGACTTACAGCGAAACAAAAGCTGTTCGGGCAGCTGCTGATCTCGGCTATTGTTTGTTACCTGCTGGTGAGGGAAGGACATAGCACGGACTTATATATCCCTTTTGTGGAGTTCCACTTCAATCCTGGCTGGTTGTACTTCCCACTGATGGCGATCCTCATGTTAGGCGCGTCTAACGCGGTGAATTTCACCGATGGGTTGGATGGTTTGCTGGCAGGGACAAGTGCAATTGCATTTGGCGCGTATACGGTGATTGCGATGAACAACACACAGCCGGAAGCAGCGATTTTCTCAGCGGCCATGGTGGGTGCTGTGCTTGGTTTTCTCGTCTTTAACGCACATCCGGCGAAAGTGTTTATGGGAGATACAGGCTCGCTTGGCATCGGCGGCGGCTTAGTGGCTGTTGCGATTTTGACCAAAGCGGAGCTGCTGCTGGCGGTTGTCGGCGGCGTGTTCCTGATCGAAATTTTATCTGTTGTTATTCAAGTTGTTTCCTTCAAGACCAGGGGCAAGCGTGTTTTTAAAATGAGTCCGATCCATCACCACTTTGAACTGGTCGGATGGTCGGAATGGCGTGTTGTTATTACATTCTGGGTCGTAGGTCTTGTACTTGCTGCACTCGGATTATATATGAATGAGGTGTTGTAGAACATGATGCATCCGCGGGAATATCGTGGACTTGAAGTGGTTGTTTTGGGCTTGGCTCGCAGCGGTGTCGCTGCGGCTAAGCTTTTTCATCAACAAGGAGCCTTGGTCACCGTTAATGACAAAAAAGAGCGGAGCGCATGCCCTGAAGCCGACGAATTGGAGGCTCTGGGTATTTCTGTTGTATGCGGGTTTCATCCGGAGTCCTTGGTCCATGAGGGTGTTGCGCTCGTTGTGAAAAACCCGGGTATCCCGTACTCGGTTGAGCCGATCCGCAAAGCTTTGGAGCTTGGCATTGAAGTCGTTACGGAAGTAGAAGTCGCCTATCAGTTCTGTGAAGCGCCGATTATCGGGATTACTGGTTCAAACGGGAAGACAACAACGACAACATTGATTGGATTAATGCTGGATTCAGCAGGCATGTCGCCTGTCGTGGCGGGGAATATCGGGCGTGCTCTTACGGAAGCAGCGCCTGAAGTGACGGCCGACAATTGGATGGTTGTGGAGCTAAGCTCCTTTCAACTCAAAGGGACGACTTCGTTCCGTCCGAAAATTGCGCTGTTCTTGAATTTGTACGAAACTCATCTGGACTACCATGGTTCGATGGATGATTATATTGCCTCAAAAGCGAAGCTGTTTGCCAATCAAACAGAAGAAGATACGGCTATATTAAATTGGGATCATCCGGTATGCCAATCGCTTATTCCTACGCTAAAAGCGAAGCTTTTCCCATTCTCCAGGAAAGAAGCGTTGTCTTACGGTGTTTATTATGACAAATCGTCAGATAACCTTGTTTATGCGAATGGCCGAGGTGAAATTGTGCCGATTATGCCAGCACGCGAAATGGGAATGCCGGGCAGCTTTAACATTGAGAACGCTTTGGCGGCAGCGGCAGCGGCCCTCACAGCAGGTGTAGAGCCGCACACGATCGCAGATGTGCTTAGAAGCTTCAAAGGCGTAGAGCACCGTCTGGAGTTCGTGAGAGAACTGAAGGGGGTCACTTTCTACAATAACTCGAAAGCGACAAACGCTGTGGCTACGATTAGCTCAATTGAAGCCTTCGACCAAAAGTTAGTTTTAATTGCAGGAGGCTTGGATCGAGGCTCTGATTATATGGAGCTGCTGCCTACGTTCGGGGAGCGAGTGAAAGGGATTGTCACACTCGGACAAACAAAAGAGAAAATTAAACATATTGCCGAGCTGGCAGGGATTAGCCGTATTCAAACCGTCGATACTGCTAAGGATGCAGCGGATGCAATTTCGCAAGCCGTTCAGCTTGCTTGGCAGATGTGTGAAGAGGGAGATATCGTCCTTCTTTCGCCGGCTTGTGCAAGTTGGGATATGTTCCCCTCCTTTGAGGACAGGGGACGCATGTTTAAGGAGTCCGTGCATAACCTTTAAATAGGGCTTATCCACATGTGTTTGCTGGCAGGTGACGGTCGTCTCCTGCTCGGCTATCCATCCTATGGATGTGGCCCAGAACACTTAAAGAGGTGTCTGTTATGGGTAAATCACGGTCTGCTCCTGATATTTGGATTATTATTCCAACCTTGCTGCTTTTGACAATTGGCATTATTATGGTTTACAGTGCGAGCAGTGTACTGGCCTTTCGGGAATTCGGCGATTCCCTGTATTACCTGAAACGGCAGTTAATTTTTGCTGTTTTAGGGATCATTGCGATGTTTTTTACGATGAATGTCGATTATCTCGTTTGGAAAAAGGTAGCGCGCATTACACTGATCGTATGTTTCTTCATGCTGATTATTGTGCTGATTCCCGGCATTGGGGTTGTGCGCGGCGGAGCCAGGAGCTGGCTCGGGATTGGCGCCTTCGGTATACAACCGTCGGAGTTTATGAAGATGGGGATGATTCTGTACTTATCCAAATTGTTATCGGAGCAGCAATCCAAAATCACCCAATTTACCAAAGGGTTATTGCCTCCGCTAGGGATTATGGGGTTAGCCTTCGGCTTGATTATGCTGCAGCCTGACCTTGGAACCGGCGCTGTTCTGGTCGGAGCTTCACTGCTTATCATTTTTATCTCAGGCGCACGATTGCTTCATCTTTCATATCTGGGTATGATAGGGGTTGCCGGTTTTATTGGGCTCATCATTGCTGCTCCGTATCGCTTGAAACGGATTACTGCTTTTTTAGATCCTTGGCAGGACCCGCTTGGTGCAGGCTATCAATCTATTCAATCTCTCTATGCAATTGGTCCAGGCGGCTTAGTAGGGTTGGGACTTGGTATGAGCCGTCAGAAATACAGTTATTTGCCTGAGCCGCAAACCGATTTTATTTTCTCCATCATTGCTGAAGAACTTGGTTTTATTGGCGGTACCTTAGTGCTTTTATTATTTACCATTTTAGTATGGCGCGGTATGCGGGCAGCGATTACAGCACCGGATACGTTTGCAAGTTTAATTGCTGTCGGCATTATCGGCATGATTGCTGTTCAGGTTATTATTAATATCGGTGTTGTCATTGGTATGTTTCCAGTTACCGGTATTACATTGCCATTCATAAGTGCAGGTGGTTCGTCATTGACGCTTATGCTGACATCCGTCGGCATCCTGCTCAATATATCCCGTTATTCGAGGTGACAAAGGAATGAAAACAATTGTCTTTACCGGAGGAGGCTCCGCAGGACATGTTACGCCTAACATTGCTCTTATGCATAAGCTGAAAGAGTTAGGTTGGGAAATTAAATACATAGGCTCGGCTACAGGCATCGAGAAAGACATCATCGAGCGCGAAGGTGTTCCTTTTTACCCGATATCTTCTGGGAAATTGCGTCGATATTTTGATCTGAAAAATTTCAAAGACCCTTTTAGAGTGATGAAAGGTGTTTATGAATCTTATAGATTGCTCCGTCGTCTGAAGCCCGCCATCGTCTTTTCGAAGGGCGGGTTCGTTTCCGTACCGGTTGTTTTGGGCAGTCGCATGAACAAAGTGCCGGTCATTATTCATGAATCCGATATGACGCCAGGATTGGCTAATAAAATATCGATTCCTATGGCAACGAAAGTATGTGTCACATTTCCGGAGTCCCTGCAGCATGTCAACAAAGAGAAAGCGGTTCTTACCGGTTTGCCGATTCGCGAACATATTCGGAGCGGGAAAGCCTCCAAAGGCTACCAGCTTTGCGATTTTCATAAGCAAAAACCCGTTATTTTGATCATGGGGGGAAGCCTGGGCTCGCAGGTCATCAACCAAGCAGTCAGAGGAAATCTTCCCCGGTTGCTGGAACAATTTCAAATTGTTCATTTGTGCGGGAAGGGCAATATTGCGGCAGAGTTTGCCGGGACGCGGGGATATAAACAATTCGAATATTTGAATGAGGAACTCCCGGATGTCTTAGCTATGACAGACCTTGTGATTTCCCGGGCAGGCGCTACGTCGATTTATGAGTTTTTGGTATTGGAAAAACCGATGCTGCTTATTCCCTTATCTCTGCAAGCGAGCCGTGGCGATCAGATTCTGAACGCCAAGTCGTTTCAGAAAGCCGGTTACGCGGATGTTATGCAGGAAGATGAGCTTACAGCTGAATCGCTGCAATCACGCCTGGAGGCTCTTTATGCAAACAGAGAAACTTATAAAGCAGCTATGCAATCCCGCAACGACAGCGATGCTGTTGCTGCGATCGTTAAATTGATTGAATCCTACAGCTTATCGAGTTAGTTTTTCGAAAGCGAATGGGCGATTGTCACACTCTATCCGATTTTACATAAACTATACTATAACCGTGACAGACACCTAAGGCTTGATATGGCGCCAAAGTTTGAAGCCCGGCCATCTTCAACTTGGTCCGTATTTTTGAAATTATGGAGATTAAGATGATTCGATAATTTCGCCCTATGTTCTGTGAAGGAGGTTTTCCCATGCAGCAGTTAATATCCGACTTAAAGGCAGCAAATATTGGCGAGATTCGAACGAATGAGCGACTGGCCCCTTATACGACTTGGAAAATCGGTGGTCCGGCCGATTGCCTTATCCTCCCGAACACGAAGGAGCAGGTTGCTGCAGTCATCCGTTTTCTGCATCAACGTGGAGTACCATGGACGATTATCGGTCGTGGATCTAACCTGCTTGTCAGTGACAAAGGAATTAGAGGGGTAGTTATCAAACTTGGCTCTGCGCTGGAAACTTTGCGCTTTGAAGGTGCGACGGTTTATGCAGGCGGTTCCTATTCGTTCATTAAATTGTCTGTGCTAGCAGCCAAGGAAGGTTTAACCGGACTGGAGTTTGCTTCGGGCATTCCCGGTTCTGTGGGAGGCGCCGTCTACATGAATGCAGGGGCTCACGGGTCCGATGTGTCACGCATACTCAAGCAGGCTGAAGTCATCCTGGACACAGGGGAATTGGTCACGATGCTGGCAGAGGATTTGCAGTATGCCTATCGGCATTCTATTCTGCACACTCTCCCCGGCATCGTAACAGAAGCTGTCTTTGAATTACAGGTTGGAGAACGCAAAGAAATCGCGGGAGCCATGGCGGCTTACCGGGATCGGCGTCTTCGCACACAACCGCTTCAATTAGCTTGTGCTGGAAGTGTATTCCGCAACCCCGCAGGGGGATTCGCCGCAAAGCTCATCGAAGAGGCTGGCCTGAAAGGCAAACGTGTCGGTGGAGCACAAATCTCTACGCTGCACGCCAATTTCATTGTGAACACCGGAGATGCTAAAGCCGAGGACGTTCTCACTCTCATCGCAGAAGTACAGCAGATCGTACAGAAACAGTACGGCATATCGCTAGTACCGGAAGTTTTGGTGATGGGTGAGAGGTAAATCGGAGGTGGAACTTTGGAGAAGCTCGTTATCGAAGGTGGAAAACCTCTCACGGGAGCCATCCAGATACACGGCGCTAAAAACGCCGCATTACCAATCTTAGCAGCATGCATCCTGGCTAGCGGCACTCATACTCTGCATAATGTTCCTAATTTGCTCGATATCGACACCATGCTCCGCATTCTTCGTGCGTTGGGCTGCCGTGCCGAACAGCAAGGGGATACGGTATCTATTACAACAACCACAGCTAATTCCTCGCATATTCCAGAAGAATTGATGGGGCAGATGCGTTCATCCATCTTTCTAATGGGACCGCTGCTCGCTAGATTTGGCAGTGTCACCGTGTATCAACCCGGAGGCTGCGCAATCGGCGAACGTAAAATTGATTTGCACCTGAAAGGGCTGCAAGCTTTAGGAGCCAACATCGAAGAATTCGCAAACAAAATTGTTTGCACAGCCGAATCGCTTCATGGCAGTGAAATCGTTCTTGATTTCCCGAGCGTCGGAGCTACGGAAAATATCATGATGGCTGCTGTGAAAGCGGAAGGCATCACAACGATTTATAATGCGGCCCGCGAACCGGAAATTCAGGATCTGCAGAACTTCCTGAACGCCATGGGCGCCGACATTATCGGAGCAGGAACAGATACCATCACCATTCGTGGTGTGGAAACTCTGTCACCTTGCACCTACCGCATCATCCCTGACCGTATCGTGGCCGGAACCTTTATGGTGGCCGCTGCTGCAACGAAAGGGAGCATTACTTTAGAGAAGGTTAACCCTGCTCACTTAACCTCTGTGATTCATGTCCTCAAGCGTGCAGGTGTTCAAATCATCTCTGACGGTGATATAATACATGTAAGCTGTCCGACTAGACCGAAGGCCGTCGAACGTATCGTGACTTCGCCGCATCCGTCTTTTCCTACTGATTTGCAATCACAGGTTATGGTGCTGCTATCTTTAGCAGACGGGATGAGCGTAATGAAAGAAACGATTTTCGAAGGTAGATTCAAGCACGTAGATGAATTGTCCCGTATGGGTGCAGATATCCGTGTAGATATGAGTTCAGCCTTTATTCGAGGCGTTCCCAGGCTGTATGGAGCGACAGTGGAGGCGACGGATTTACGTGCTGGCGCAGCACTTGTTATCGCCGGTCTGGCTGCGCATGGTACGACGATCGTTGAGCAAATTCATCATATTGATAGAGGCTATGATAGAATTGAACATATGCTTTCAAGATTAGGTGCTTCCGTGCATCGACAATCACCTGTTCCAAGTGAGCAAGCGAACAACTGAATGAATTCCGCGCATCCCTTCCTGGATTCAGGCGGGGATTCACGGTTTCATTTGATTGGTACATACAAGATTGTAAATTTTAACCTTCATTCGAAACTATTAGGTGGTGCCCAGCTTGTCTGACGACCGCAATATGCCCGCTCTGCCGCCCGTTCCAAAGCCACGAGCCCGTACGAATAGAAAACTGCTCATCTTCTTATTTATTTTTTTTATCATCATTTTAGTCATTTTGTTTTTTCAGTCTTCTCTAAGCCGTGTAAGTGCCATTGAAGTTGAAGGAAATGAGCTCATGACCTCAGAAGCGATCGGACAAGCAAGCCAGATTGCCGTCGGGGACCGGTTCTTTGCCTTCAGTTCACAAACGATAACACAGCGTGTAGCATCTCTGCCCATGATTAAGACAGCTACGGTGAAGAAGCATTTTCCAGGCAAAGTTCTCATTACCGTGCAGGAGTATCCGAAGGTTGCTTTCCAGATAGCAGCAGATGGCAAAAAGCAAGCGGTGCTTGCCGATGGCGCTGTCGTTGAATTGCCTGCTGGCAGCAGCATTCCACTGGATATGCCCATTTTGACGGGGTGGACGGATGGTGATCCGAATAAAGCAGCACTATGCAAAGTGCTAGGTGAAATTCCGGAGAGTGCGCTCTCGGACATTTCCGAAATCAAACCGGACCCGTCGGAGCCGTACCCTGACAAAATCAAGCTGTACACGAGATCCCAATTTGAAGTGTACACCACGATAGCTTACTTGCCTGAGAAAATTGACAATCTGCCTGCTTATATAGCAAGCTTACAAGAGGATCATATTACTAGCGGCATTATCAAAATGCTAGAAGTAGAATATCATGCTCCTTTTGAACCTAATGAAGATACGAAATCTGATTCGAATAATGCGTCGGGCCAAAAAGGTGGAAGCAATGCAGCAGCAAGCCCATCACCCGATCCTAACAAGGATGGGAACAAGTCGACGCCAAAGCCGACTCCAAAAGCGACACCGAAACCGTAATCCCAGAAACAGCGCGTCCTTCCTGATAAAAAAACGGTTTAATGGACTACTCAACCATGAAAATTAATGTTAAAATTAGTTTTATGGTTAAATAGAATTCTATTAACCCTATGAAGTGTACAAGCAATTACTAGACTTGTTTTATCCCTATTCTATTGAAAATTAACTGTTTAAAAAAACGACTTTGCTTCCGTTAAAAAAAATGTTGAAAAAAGAGGGAATATGGCGGTTGTGTGGAATACGTATTTAAGTAATTGTAATGTAAACACAATATTATCCAAGTTATAGGAGGTGCCAGGGGCTTGAGCAACAATGATATCATTGTTAGTTTAGACATCGGTACATCCAAGGTTCGTGCTATTATTGGGGAAGTTGTTAACGGAACCATTAATATAATAGGTGTGGGATCTGCCGAGTCAGAGGGTATTCGTAAAGGCGCAATCGTTGATATTGACCAAACGGTCAACTCCATCCGGAGCGCTGTTGATCATGCTGAACGAATGGTCGGCGTACAAATTTCCGAGGTTTACGTAGGAATTTCAGGGAATCATATTGCTCTTCAATCGAGTCACGGTGTTGTCGCTGTTTCTAATGAAGACCGAGAAATCGGGGAAGAGGATATTGATCGTGTCATTCAAGCGGCAAGAGTCATCGCATTACCTCCCGAGCGTGAAATTATTGGAGTCGTACCCAAGCAATACTTAGTTGATGGACAAGAAGGCATTAACGATCCTCGCGGCATGATCGGCGTTCGCTTAGAAGTGGAAGCGACGATAATCACAGGCGCGAAGACGGGGATACATAATCTGATCCGAGTTGTGGAAAAATCCGAACTTAAGGTCGCAGGCCTCATCTTGATGTCGCTTGCATCCGGACAGTTAGCTCTTTCCAAGGATGAGAAATCAGTAGGAACTGTACTGGTTGATGTTGGTGCAGGTGCAGCGACGATCGCTGTGTTTGAACAAGGGAATCTGACAGCCACATCAACGATTCAAATCGGCGGTGAGTATATCAGCAATGATATCTCGATAGGCCTTCGTACTCAGCTCGAAATCGCAGAGAAAATAAAGCTGAAATACGGTTGCGCATCGGTAGACGACTCAGCCCCCGATCAAATGTTTAAGGTTACACGAATGGGAAGCAATGTGGAAAAAGAGTTTTCGCAAGTTGATCTCGCGAATATTATTGAACCCCGCGTTGAAGAAATTTTCCAAATGATACGTGCAGAAGTGCACCGCCTGGGATATGGCGATCTAGCCGGTGGGTACGTACTCACAGGCGGAACCGTTTGTATGCCAGGTGTACTCGCCATTGCACAAGCTCAACTCGCTACATCTGTTCGAATTGCCGTTCCTGATTTCATCGGAGTGCGTGATCCTTCTTACACGAGTGGTGTTGGCATCATTCAATTCGTTTCCAAGTACATGAAAAACCGGAATACCGCTTTCACCAAAAAAGTGGCATCAAAACCTGTAACAAAAAAATCCTCCGAGAGCTCTAAACCTGGTATTTTGGAACGTGTAAAAAGTTTTTTCAGTGAATTTATATAGTGAACGCAACGTTAGGGGGATATGACTCACATGTTTGAATTTGATATGGATATGGAACAGTTGGCTCAAATAAAGGTCATCGGTGTTGGTGGCGGTGGTAGTAATGCGGTAAATCGAATGATCGAGAACGGCGTTAAGGGCGTTGAGTTTATTACCGTTAACACGGATGCTCAAGCTTTACACCTTGCCAAATCGGTGCATAAATTGCAAATCGGGGACAAGCTGACGCGCGGTCTTGGCGCAGGTGCAAACCCGGATGTAGGGAAGAAAGCGGCAGAAGAGTCAAGGGAGATGATTCTGAACACGCTTCGCGGCGCAGACATGGTTTTCGTTACTGCAGGAATGGGTGGCGGTACTGGAACTGGAGCGGCTCCCGTTATTGCTGAAATCGCAAAAGAAG
This sequence comes from Paenibacillus violae, assembly GCF_032461945.1. Taxonomy (NCBI): domain Bacteria; kingdom Bacillati; phylum Bacillota; class Bacilli; order Caryophanales; family Paenibacillaceae; genus Paenibacillus; species Paenibacillus violae. Next base: position 837,641 of record NZ_JAWCUD010000002.1, on the reverse strand, counting down.
TGGGCGCGTTAACCGTTGGTGTTGTTACTCGTCCGTTTACATTTGAAGGTCGCAAGCGTTCCTTACAAGCAGAGCAAGGGATTGCTGCATTGAAAGAGAAAGTAGACACTCTTATCATTATTCCTAACGACCGTCTCTTGGAAATCGTAGATAAGAAAACGCCGATGCTTGAAGCTTTCCGCGAAGCGGATAACGTACTTCGCCAAGGCGTTCAAGGGATCTCCGATTTGATCGCGGTTCCTGGTTTGATCAACTTGGACTTTGCTGATGTGAAGACAATCATGACAGAACGCGGCTCCGCCCTGATGGGAATCGGAGTGGCAACAGGTGAAAACCGCGCGGCTGAAGCAGCGAAAAAGGCGATTTCCTCGCCACTCTTGGAAACGTCGATCGAAGGTGCTCGTGGGGTTCTGATGAACATCACAGGCGGCGTGAACCTCAGCTTGTACGAAGTCAATGAAGCGGCGGATATTGTGGCATCAGCTTCTGATATTGAAGTGAACATGATTTTCGGAGCAGTTATTGATGATAAGCTGAAAGACGAAATTCTGGTAACGGTCATTGCTACTGGTTTTGAGCATAGAGCATCACCACTGGCTCAACCGGTTAAGCGTCCTGTCAGCGGGCATCAAGAGCAACCACAATCCTCGCCATCCGTTTCTTCCGACCGATTGAACAACCTCAAACCTTTTGGCTCACAGCCATCAAACGATCAATTAGATATTCCGACGTTCCTGCGCAATCGCGGGCGGAATAACGACAAATAATTACACGAAATGTGTAAAGAGACCGAAGTCCTACGTCATGTAGCGGCTTCGGTTTTTTGTTATTTTGAAGGCTTTTCTAGTTAGTTAAAGGCCGCGTCAACTGACAAAAAAAGTAGTAGCCTACTAGCAAGTTTAGACAGACTTTGAACTAGGATTGCCCTATACTGATTTAGAACCTTAAAGTTTCGTCAGGAAAATGGTTGAAAAAGCATCTATCATGGAGGTGAGGACATTGTGATCGTCTACGCGGATCTCATTTTCCTACTGAACTTTCTGATGGATGCGGCCATGCTGATCGTAACGGCCAAAACGCGGAAAATATCGTTCAAATGGTGGAGAATCGTAGGTTCGTCGTTCTTAGGAGCCTCCTATGTCGTCATTATGTTCTTGCCGGTACCCGTGTTTCTTTTTACATTTTCTGTGAAATGTATGTTTTGTATAGGGATGATTATGACTGCTTTTGGGTTCGGGTCTTTACAAAATTTATTGAGAAACCTCGGAACGTTCCTCTTAGTAAATTTTGCTGTCGCTGGCGGGATGTTTGGTATCCATTATGTCCTTGCATCGTCCTCTGAGGTGATGAAAGGTATTGTATTCACCCAATCCGGTGTGGCAATGTTCCAACTCCAAATTGGCAGCGTGCTCTTTGTTCTTTTGCTACTTATTCCATTGCTCTGGTGGTTCAGGACCGTGCTGCAAAGCACAAAGCAGCGTGATGTGCTGACAGCCTACGTTGCGGAAGTTACGATTCATGTAGGAGACTATACGGCCTCCTGCAAAGGATTAATTGATACGGGAAATCAATTGTATGATCCACTAACGCGCACCCCTGTGATGGTCATGGAAGTGTCGGAATGGGGCGATGTATTGCCTGTAGAGTGGCTGCAGCGGATTCGGTCAGCTGATGTTGACCAAATCATAAGCGGTTTGGGTGTAGAAGAGTTCGTTTGGCAGGACCGCTTGCGTCTAGTGCCTTATCGAGGCGTTAATCGGAACACCCAATTCATGCTGGCCATTAAACCGGATAAGGTGGTGATTACCCATAATAGTACGCAAATTGAAGCATCTAAGGTGCTTATCGGACTCGACGGAGGAAAGCTTTGCAGCGACGGATCCTATCAAGCGATTATTCATCCGGCATTAATATCTGCTGGTTAGCGCTTTCATTGCCCTGGCGAAGTCTGTTCTGATACGCAAAACTCAGCGAATGCATACGAAGCAAGTTTTCCTACGAAAACTCAGCCCATGCTTACGAAGTTAGTTTTGCTTACGCAAAACTCAGCTTATGCTTACGAAGCAAGTTTTCCTACGGAAAACTCTTAGGAGGAAACTAACATGCTCTTGAAGTGGAAAATGCTTTTTCAACTAGCGTACTATCGAATTTTGATGCTTCTTGGTCTTAAGGGAGAAGAAATCTATTACATAGGTGGAAGCGAGGCTCTACCGCCACCGCTAACGAGGGAAGAAGAAGAATACTTATTGGAAAAATTACCATCCGGGGACGCCGCTATTCGAGCCATGTTGATTGAACGCAACCTGCGATTGGTTGTTTATATAGCCAGGAAGTTTGAAAATACAGGCATCAACATCGAAGATCTGGTTTCCATCGGCGCTATTGGCTTAATAAAAGCAGTTAACACGTTTGATCCGGAGAAGAAAATTAAACTTGCTACATACGCTTCCAGATGTATTGAGAACGAAATTCTCATGTACCTGCGGCGTAATAGTAAAATCCGTACGGAAGTATCTTTTGACGAACCGCTGAATATCGATTGGGATGGTAATGAGCTGCTTTTGTCCGATGTACTCGGAACAGAGAACGATACCATTTACCGCAATATTGAAGAACAAGTAGACCGTAAGCTGCTGCACAAAGCGTTGGATAAATTAAGTGAGCGTGAGCGTATTATCATGGAGCTGCGCTTTGGATTACAGGACGGCGAGGAAAAAACGCAAAAAGACGTGGCAGATCTACTTGGCATTTCGCAATCCTACATCTCCAGGCTGGAAAAACGAATCATTAAAAGGCTGCGTAAGGAGTTTAACAAGATGGTGTAAGGTGAAAAGAGAGCTTGGGATGTGGTCGTGATCCCACCTCTCTTTTTTTTGTGAAAAATATTTTTGAGCTGGCAATGTCGAAATTGTTCAGGCGTCACAGGGGGGAGCGAGTCGGAGGCCTTTTGTCAAGTGGCGGAACGGGGGGTTAAGCAGGAATAAATCACTCACTCAGGGGGATAATTAACATTAATGTTTCTCCTTGGGAGGTAATCACGGTGACCCGAAATAAAGTTGAGATATGTGGTGTTGATACCGCCAAACTGCCTGTTCTGACCAATGCTGAAATGCGCGAGCTGTTCGCTGATTTGCAGACCAAGCAGGAGCGAACGGCAAGAGAGAAATTGGTGAATGGGAACCTCAGATTGGTTCTAAGTGTGATCCAGAGGTTCAACAATCGCGGAGAGTATGTGGACGATCTCTTCCAAGTTGGCTGTATCGGTCTGATGAAAGCCATTGATAACTTTGATTTAAGCCAAAATGTCAAATTCTCAACCTATGCTGTACCGATGATTATAGGTGAGATACGCCGCTACTTACGTGACAACAACCCGATTCGCGTTTCTCGTTCCTTAAGAGATATTGCTTACAAAGCGCTGCAAGTCAGAGACAGCCTGACGAATGCGAACTCACGCGAACCCACGATTTATGAGATCTCCGAGGCGCTGAACGTGCCCAAAGAGGATGTCGTGTTTGCACTTGACGCTATTCAAGACCCGGTTTCGTTATTCGAACCGATTTATCATGATGGCGGTGATCCGATTTATGTCATGGATCAAATCAGTGATGAAAGAAATAAGGACATGTCCTGGATTGAGGGAATCGCACTTCGTGAAGCGATGCGCAAGCTGAATGCGAGAGAGAAAATGATTCTCTCCATGCGCTTTTTTGAAGGAAAAACACAGATGGAGGTTGCCGATGAGATTGGCATTTCCCAAGCACAGGTATCGCGACTTGAGAAATCAGCCATCTGCCAGATGCAGAAACACGTGAAATCGTAATTTCTATACATAAAGACCGGAGCAGCTGTGAAAAGCTGTGACGGTCTTTTTTTGATTTTCAGGACATTTTGCCCATACCGCACATATACTAGTACAAAATCAGTTAAAATCCTATGGATTCGTGGTGAATGGCCTCATGAAAATATCTGATTTCCAGACGAAAGATGTCATTAATATCGTGGACGGTAAAAAACTGGGTCAAATCAGCGATCTGGAGCTGGATCTGCTGCAGGGGCGGATCGAATCGATTGTCGTACCGAACCAAAGCCGATTCTTCGGGTTGTTTGGTACCGGAACAGACGTCATTATACCATGGAAGCATATTGTGAAAATCGGCGCAGACGTTGTGCTCGTGAAGCTCGAAGATGCTCGTCCGTATCGTCAAACCGAAGAAAATGAAGGTGTCTATGAGTTCAACAGACAGTTCCGCAACTAACGTATGACACACGAATGTAGGCTGAATTCCCACAATCAGCCAAGAGACAATCGTGTGTCTTTTTGTTTTGTGCTAAAGTAGAGGTAGTATGAATGTAAGGGAGTGGAATTATCGTGGAACCATTTGTGAAACAAGTAAAAGAGGGGCAGCCTGCACTCTATACAATAGAAAACTGGATGGACCAATTTGAAGGACTGACGGCAGGTTTTACTTCACGACATGGCGGAGTGAGCGAAGCACCTTATTCAACGTTGAACTGTGGTCTGCATGTGTTGGATAATCCTGAGCACGTGATCAGGAACCGAGAACGGTTAGCTGAAGCCATCGGTCAGCCATTCGACGCTTTTACCTACGCGGAGCAGGTACATGGCAATGAGGTGACGGTTGTGTCGCTTCAGGAGAAAGGGATAGGAAGAACGTCGAGGGAGTCAGCCATTCAAGCGAAGGACGGCTTTATTACGAAGGAGAAGGGAATTGTGCTATGTGCGCAGTTTGCAGACTGTGTACCACTGTTTTTCTATGATCCTGTTCATCATGTTGTGGGACTCTCCCATGCCGGCTGGAAAGGGACCGTGCTAAACATTTCCATGGCTACAATATCCTTAATGACACATACTTTTGGTAGTCAGCCTAAGGACATCAGGGCAGCCATCGGACCTTCCATTGGTGTTTGCTGTTATGAGGTGGATGACACCGTTGCAACACGTGTTTATGCTGTGCTAGATGAGATGAATGCAACGCCTGATGACAGGCTTACAGTTATTACTGGCAAGGAAAACGGCAAGTACATGCTGAATTTGCAAGAACTGAACCGAAAATTGTTGGTACAAGCAGGAATTTTGTCGTCCCATATCGAAGTAACTCAGTTATGTACGAGTTGCCGCTCAGATGACTTCTTTTCTCATCGCAAAGAGGGCGGATCAACAGGTAGAATGGTTGCTTGGATTGGTCTTCGGTAAGGAGATAACAAGCAGGCAACGTTTGAAATTGAGGTGTTTACATATATGACTTTACTAGCGCGTAAAGAAGAAGTTGAAGCTCGTGTTGCCGCAGCTTGCCAGCGGTCAGGACGAAATGAGGATGAGATCAAAATTATTGCTGTGACCAAATATGTGTCCTTGGAGACGACCCGAAGTGTACTGGATACGGGATTGCTGCATATCGGTGAAAATCGTTGGCAGGATGTAAAGCCTAAGTGGGAGGCACTGCATGAACGCGGTACGTGGCATTTCATAGGTCATTTGCAGACGAACAAGGTGAAAGATGTCATTGGCAAATTCGCCTACATTCATTCGCTCGATCGGATGTCGCTCGCCAAGGAGTTGGACAAGCAGGCTGCGGCGCTCGGTATGCAAGTTAATTGTTTGCTGCAAGTAAACATATCCGGAGAAGAATCCAAGTATGGCATGGATCCCGAGCATTTCTTCGAATTTGCTGAAGAAGTCAGCAAACTGCAGCATATACATATCTCCGGTTTAATGACGATGGCGCCTTATGAGATGGAAGCCGATGCGACTAGACCTGTCTTTCGCAGTTTAAGAGAACTGAGAGACCGATTGAATGAGCGCAACATTTTCCCCTATGACATTAAAGAGCTATCCATGGGGATGTCAGGAGATTTTGAAGTGGCGATTGAAGAGGGAGCTACATGGGTGCGATTGGGTACTGTTCTGGTTGGAAAAGAAGCATAAAGGTTATAAAGGATTGAACAAGCGGATAGGAGGGAATTATAATGGGAGTTTATAACCGTTTTATGAATTTTCTTGGATTACAAGAAGAGGAAGAAGTTGTGGAGCGTGAGCGAATCGTGGAAACAACGGAAGAACCTGAAACCAATCCTTATGAATTGCGTAATAAAAATAAGGCGAATGTCGTCAGCATTCACTCTCAGAAGAACGCGCGTGTCGTGCTGAGCGAGCCTAGAACGTACGAAGAAACGCAAGACATCGCGGATCATCTTCGTTCTCGAAGAGCGGTGGTCGTCAATCTACAGCGAGTTCGCGGTGATTTAGCCATACGCATCGTAGATTTTTTGAGCGGAACAGTATATGCTTTGAATGGGTCTATATCCAAACTGGGACCGAATATCTTCCTTTGCACACCTGATACAGTTGATATTCATGGCCACATCTCAGAGATGATGAGTGAGGAATAGGCGCATATCCTAACACAGAGGTGGATGCGTACGTGGATTACGTTCACTATTATCTTAGTATTTTGATGGAAATTTATTATTTCATGATTATCGGTTACTTAATTCTTTCCTGGTTTCCGAATGCACGCGACAGTTTTGTCGGTGGTCTGCTGGGGAAATTAGTTGAACCGTACTTAAGTCCTTTCCGAAAAATAATTCCAAGCATCGGGTTCATCGACTTGTCGCCGATCGTTGCCCTTATCGCTTTGCGATTCGTGGTCATGGGGATTATTGCCGTTCTAGATTTCATTGTAGGGATGTTTTAAAATTGTCTAAAGAACTCTATAGTCATTTTCATTCAGACGAACATTACTTTGTAGATAAAGCCTGGGATTGGGTGGAGCGGGCGGCACAGAACCACGCCGTGAAGCTGACTGATTTTCTGGATCCCAGACAAGCTTTCATCTTAACCTCACTCGTGAATCGGCATCCGGATGTGCACTGCCGGTTCGACGGCGGCTATCCGGATGCGGAACGCAGAAGGGCGCTAGTCGCCCCTGATTACCGGACATTGGATGAGGAAGATATGGAGATGGCTGTTCTCTCCGTTTCATCCGGGGACGGTAAATTTTTAACATTAGAACATGGGGATTACATGGGCGCCATTCTTGGACTCGGCATGAAGCGAGACAAGGTTGGCGATATTCATGTTATAGAGGGTGGCTGCCATTGCCTAGTTACCCGTGATGCAGCCGATTATTTGCACTTAAACTTGTCACAAGTTCATAGAGTCCATGTTCAGACAGAACTGCTTCCATTGAATAAACTGGAGCTAGCAACTGTGAACCTGGACGAGCTGACGTTATCCGTTGCCTCCATGCGGATGGACGGTATTGTAAGCGATGTATTCAGGCTTAGCCGCGCTAAAGTGCTGATCCCTATTCAAGCCGGGCGCTGCCGCGTCAACTGGAAGCCGGAAGAAGATCCGAGTAAGCCGCTGAAAGAGGGCGACATGGTTTCTATGCAAGGATTCGGCAGATTCAAGGTGCTCGAAGTCGAAGGCGTAACGAAAAAAGGTAGGATTCGTGTGAAGATCGGCAAGTTTGCATGAACGTGGATAAATTATCCACGAACCATGCAGGAATTGCTAATTTTCTGTCGAACTGATTCAGTATAGATGTGCGTATTGCTGTGCAAAGCTGTGCAAAACGCAAAGGAGGGGCACTGATGCCATTAACACCGTTAGATATACATAATAAGGAATTTTCCCGTTCTTTTCGCGGATACGATGAAGATCAAGTCAATGAATTCCTCGATCAAGTCATTAAGGATTACGAGGCATTGATTCGTGAGAATAAAGACTTAGCTAATCAAACGGTGGCCCTGCAGGAGCGTCTGGATCATTTCACGAACATCGAAGACTCGTTAAGCAAAACGATCATTGTTGCCCAAGAAGCAGCGGATGAAGTTAGAAACAACGCCAAGAAAGAAGCGCAGCTGATCTTGAAGGAAGCTGAGAAGAATGCAGACCGGATTATTAACGAATCCTTGACGCGTTCACGTAAGGTAGCTCTGGAGATTGAAGAGTTGAAGAAACAAGCATCGATTTACCGTACGCGTTTCCGGACGTTGCTGGAAGCTCAGTTGGAGCTTCTAAACAATGAAGGCTGGCAGAGCATGCAGTTCGATCAAAAGGAAGAAGCCTAGGATGACGGCTGCCAGGCAGCTGTCATATTGACTATGTCTAGTGAATTCGTTATACTCCTTTTATTAGTATCTCAGTAAAGCTATGACTGGAACGAGTAAGTCGCCTAAGCAGTGTCAGCGAATTAGGGTATTGGTGTGAGCCTAATCTCTGCAGCGTACCGAATATCTCCCAGGAGCGTCTCTTGAATCAAGTAGAGAGAACCGGGTCATGCCGTTATACATGATCGAGTGAATGAGCGTGAAATTGCTGCGTTTAACGCGTCTTTTCGGTGGCTCATTAACGAGGGTGGTACCGCGAGTAGAGTTTCTCGTCCCTTTTAGGGGATGAGAGGCTTTTTTTGTTTTTTTGGATGATAAAATGTGTGAAGGTAAGAATGGAGTGGTTGAGTTGGATTATGGCAAAACATTAAATTTATTACAAACCGATTTTCCGATGAGAGGGAATTTACCTCAAGCGGAGCCGAAAATTCAAGAACATTGGGATGCCGAAGACATCTATGCCAAAGTGCAGGAGAGTCGCAAAGGCAGAGAGAAATTTATTTTGCATGATGGACCTCCATACGCCAATGGGGATATTCATATTGGACATGCACTTAACAAAGTGTTGAAAGATGTGATTGTTCGTTTTAAAACGCTGCAAGGATATGACGCTCCTTACGTGCCGGGTTGGGATACACACGGCTTGCCGATCGAGCAGGTGATTACGAACAGCGGGAAAGTCGACCGTAAGAAAATGACGGTCCCTGAATTCCGTGAATACTGCAAAGAATACGCGTTGCAATCCGTTGAGAAACAGAAGAGCCAATTCAAACGTCTAGGTATTCGAGGCGACTGGAAGAATCCGTATATCACTTTACTGCCGGAATATGAAGCGGGACAAATCCGTGTATTCGGCAAAATGGTGCAAAAGGGTTACGTCTATAAAGGTTTGAAGCCTGTTTACTGGTCTCCGTCTTCCGAAAGCGCTCTAGCTGAAGCGGAAATCGAGTACAAAGAAAAAACGTCCTCATCCATCTATGTGGCATTCCCGGTTAAAGACGGAAAAGGCAAGCTTCCTCAAGACGCAGCAATCGTCATCTGGACAACTACAGCTTGGACACTTCCCGCCAACTTGGGAATCTCCCTGCATCCGGAATTTGATTATGCTGTGGTGCAAGCCGGTGGGGAAAAATATGTGCTGGCGAAAGGCTTGCTGGAAGCAGCGGCCAAAGAAATCGGCTGGAGCGATTATGAAGTATTGTCGACAGTGAAAGGTCAAGAGTTGGAGTACGTGACTTGCCAGCATCCTTTCTATGATCGCGAATCCCTTGTTATGGTTGGCGAGCATGTTACGCTTGAAGCCGGTACAGGTTGTGTACATACGGCTCCAGGTCACGGGGAAGATGACTTTGCCATCGGTCAACGCTATAACCTCGGGGTCCTTTGTCCTGTGGATGACCAAGGTCATTTTACAGCGGAGGCACCTGGATTTGAAGGCATGTTCTATGAAAAAGGCGGCAAGCTGATCATTGAGAAACTGCAGGAATCAGGCTTATTGCTAAAAGCAGGGGAAATTCAGCATCAATATGCGCATGACTGGCGTACAAAGAAACCGGTTATTTATCGTGCTACGGAGCAATGGTTTGCTTCAATCGATAAATTCAGACAAGAGATGTTGGATGAAATCAAGAAAGTAAAATGGACGCCAGAGTGGGGAGAATTGCGCCTGCACAACATGATCGCCGATCGTGGAGACTGGTGTATTTCGAGACAACGTTCATGGGGCGTACCCATCCCGATTTTCTATTGCCGCAGCTGTAATGAACCGCTCGTCAATGAACAAACGATTGAGCATGTGGCACAGCTATTTGAGCAAGAAGGATCGAACGCTTGGTTTATCAAAGAAGAGAAGGACCTGCTTCCTGCGGGAACTTGCTGCTCGAAATGCGGTCATGGCGAATTCCGCAAGGAAACAGACATCATGGATGTTTGGTTTGATTCCGGTTCCAGCCACGTAGCCGTGCTTGAGGCACGTCCTGAGCTTCAATGGCCGGCAGATTTGTACCTGGAAGGTTCTGACCAATATCGTGGTTGGTTTAACTCTTCCTTGATTACCGGTGTTGCGACGAAAGAGCAATCTCCTTACAAAGGCATTCTAAGTCACGGTTTCACATTGGACGGAGAAGGACGCAAGATGTCCAAGTCCATTGGGAACACGATTGATCCTAATGTGGTTTGTGGCAAGCTTGGTGCTGATATTCTGCGTCTATGGGTATCCTCTGTGGATTACCAATCAGATCACCGGATTTCGGACAACATTTTGAATCAAACAACGGAAGTTTATCGCAAAATCCGTAACACGATGCGTTTCTTGCTCGGGAACTTGAGTCACTTTAATCCAGAGACAGATCGTGTAGCTGTTGAAAATATGTCAGAGCTTGACCGTTATGCATTGATCCGTCTGAACCGGATGATTGATAAGGTTATCAAAGCTTATGATGCTTATGAGTTCAACATTGTATATCAAACGATTCATCATTTCTGCGCGGTTGAAATGAGCTCTTTCTACTTGGATATTATCAAGGACCGCTTATATGCGAACGCACCGCAAGATCCAGCACGGAAAGCTTCGCAAACGGTGTTGTATGATTCATTAGTTGCTGTGACTAAGCTAATTTCACCAATCTTGGCTCATACAGCTGACGAAGTATGGAAGTACATCCCTGGAGTAGCATTAAGCAGTGTTCAGTTGGCTGAGCTGCCGGAAGTGGATTCGAGCTTGTACAATGTGGAATTGGAAAATAAATGGAACAGCTTCCTTGATATTCGCGACGAAGTGTTGAAAGCACTAGAAGAAGCGCGTAAAGAGAAAGTCATCGGTAACTCCTTAGGGGCTGCTGTGCACCTGTATCCGAGTGAAGCGACTTTTGGCCTGCTTAGCCAACTTGAACAGTTGGATCAATTGTTCATCGTGTCCGCTGTAAGTGTACATCAGCCAGGAACGAGTGCACCTGAGGGGGCTCATCAGACGAAGGATTTAGCTATTGCTATTGAAGTAGCGGACGGCGAGAAATGCGAGCGCTGCTGGATAGTGACTCCAGAGGTTGGGCAAAGTAAAGAACATCCAACACTATGCGTCAGATGTAATGACGTGGTTACTGCTCATTACCACGAGTAAGAAACGAGCAAACGAGCTTGCGCTGTTATAGCGAAGCTCGTTTGTCCTGTTTATTTTAGAGCGGCTCGTCATCAAGGGAACGGTTTTCCGGCTCAAGAAAAGGGTCGCCTTCATCGCTGTGCATATAATCCCGGTAAGCTTTGCTGCGCACAATGGTGACATGCTCACCATATAAGTCTGTCGCTACGAAGCTTTCGAAAGATTCAACATAGCCGACATTTTCATCAGCTTCAATATACATTTCGTTGTAATTCTCAACGTTTGGGTCTTCTGCGAAGGCAGGCGTATTGGATGTGCCCCAGCTTTCAACGATTTGCCAAGCGTCCTCACCGTCAAATTCGGTTTCGTCATTACGCTCGTCAAAGCTTGTCCGGCCAAAAGGCGGATAAAGCACTTGCTCCTCAACCGGTCTTCTGATGGACTGTTCTGGATCAGGCACATGCTCTTTGCAGTAGAGCGTAGTTGGAATGGCCTGCAAGCGTTCAAAAGGAATTGGGCTATCGCAAAAGATACAGTGGCCATAGTCACCTTTTTCCATATGTGCTAAGGCTTCATCAACCTGCCTCAAGTGAAATTCAGCATGCTCATTGAGCGAGATATCTTTTTCACGTTCGAAGATTTCTGAGGCCACGTCAGCAGGATGGTTATCATACATCGAGAGTTCACCCGTACCGTCTCTGAAAGAGTTTGACAGGCCATAATGATCGTTCGTGGCAAAATGTTTTTCAAGACCAAGCTTTTCCTCCAATAATTGCAAATATAATTGATTTGATTGCTCCTCGGTTAGATGGCTCATAGGTCGTACAGCTCCCTTCTTACAGCTGATCCTTACCGTTATAATGCCGAGCAGCCGCGTTTTTTAGTGAGGTAATTCCTTGAAATTAAGGTACCTTTCTTGCTTAGGGATATATGTGAATGTTTATGAAGTGGGTTTTTGCAGAGGCAGAGCTCTTAGGAGGAAAAGAAATGAAGTATATGAAGTATTATTTCTATGCGTTAATCGTCTTTATTTTGGATCAAGTGTCCAAATGGTTCATCGTAAAAAGAATTCCGCTTGGCGAAGAAAGATCTGTCATTGGTGAGTTTTTCATGATCACTTCCCATCGAAACCGGGGAGCCGCATTCGGCATTTTACAAAACCAACGATGGTTTTTCATTATCATTACGACTTTTGTGTTGATCGGTATCATCTGGTATATGCGTCGGACAATTCGTGAGAATAAAACATTGTTGACATGCGCACTTAGCTTACTCCTCGGGGGAGCTATCGGAAACTTTGTAGACCGCGCGTTATTCGGAGAAGTGGTGGATTTCCTGCAGGTGACTTTTGATTTCAGCTTGTTCGGTAAGGACATTTATTACATTTATCCGATTTTCAATATTGCTGATTCCGCCATCGTGATCGGGGTTATCCTCATTTTCTTAGATTCAATTCTTGCGTGGAGAAAAGAGAAAAAAGGAGCCGCTCATGAACACAAATCAGACCTCGTCTGACATGGCATCTCAAGATGTTATCGAATGGACAGTTGATAAAGAGTATGCGGGTGAACGGATCGATAAATTCATCACCGAAGCGTTGGAAGAAGATGTGTCCAGAACCTTGGTGCAGCAATGGGTCAAAGACGGGCATGTTAAGGTAAATGAGAAAACGATCAAACCTAACTATAAGCTCTCGGAACAGGATGCGATTTCGCTGCAAATACCTGACCCGCAAGGTGTCGAGCTGATTGCTGAAGACATTCCGCTTCAAGTGGTATACGAAGACGCGGATGTCATCGTCATCAACAAGCAGCGCGGGCTCGTTGTTCATCCTGCGCCAGGGCACTATTCAGGTACGTTAGTGAATGCCTTGATGCATCATTGCAAGGATCTTTCCGGAATCAACGGAGAACTTCGTCCTGGCATTGTACACCGCATCGATAAGGACACATCCGGCTTGATTATGTCAGCTAAGAATGACAAGGCACATGCGAGTCTGGCTGAGCAATTGAAGGCACACACGGTTAATCGCAAATATATCGCGTTAGTCCACGGACACCTTCAGCATGATCAAGGCACGATCGATGCGCCGATTGGACGCGATTCACATGACCGTAAGATGTACACGGTGACGGAGAAAAACAGCAAGCATGCGGTGACTCATTTCGTCGTGCTGGAACGTTTCGGCGATTTCACTTTGGTGGAACTCAAGCTAGAAACGGGGCGAACGCACCAAATTCGCGTGCACATGAAGTTTATTGGACATCCCTTAGTCGGAGATCCGATGTACGGCAAGAGCAAAGGGATGTTGATGGATGGTCAAGCGCTGCATGCCGCAGTGCTAGGCTTCGAGCATCCTCGGACAGGGGAATGGCTGCAGTTCGAAGCGCCGATTCCTTCGGACATGGAGCACCTACTGCAAACGATACGAACATCCTAAGGTTCATCTGATGGGGAGAGGAGCGAATCATATGGAGCATTTAATTAATCCACAAGTAAAAGACATTCAGATTTCGGGTATTCGTAAAATCTCCAATCTGGTCAGCACCATTCCGGGTGCACTGACGCTTACGATCGGACAACCGGATTTCCCGACGCCGCGGCATATTATTGAAGCGGGACAGAGGGCGCTGGACGAAAATAAAACCGTCTATACGCAAAATCCGGGTTTGCTTGAGCTTAGACAAGCGGTATCTCACTTTGTGAAAGTGAAATATGGCCAAACCTACCGTGCAGCAGATGAAATCATCGTGACTGCCGGCGCAAGCCAAGCGGTCGATATTACGCTGCGGACCATTCTTACGCCGGGTGCGGAAGTCATCTTGCCAGCACCGATTTATCCGGGGTACGAGCCCTTGATTCGACTTGCCGGCGGGGTTCCTGTCTATGTGGACACAAGAAAAAACGGCTTGAAATTAACAGCCGAACTATTAGCGCCACACTTAACGGACAAAACGCGCTGCGTGATCTTGTGTTATCCGTCCAATCCAACGGGCCAAGTGCTGTCGAAGCAAGAGTTGAACGACTTGGCACAGTTGTTGGAAGACCGTGAATTATTCGTTTTATCCGATGAGATATACAGCGAGCTTGTTTATGGGGAAACGCATCAATCCATTGCAACGATCGGCAACCTGCGTGAAAAAACGATCGTCATCAATGGGCTGTCCAAATCTCACGCCATGACAGGATGGCGAATTGGCTTCACCTTGGCGCCGGCTAACATAACGGAGCATATGGTCAAGGTGCACCAATACAATGTCACCTGCGCCAGCTCCGTAAGCCAATACGCGGCTTTGGAAGCATTGACAGTAGGGATCGACGATGCACTTCCGATGCGAGCAGAATATGAAGCTCGCCGAGACTACGTCTATAATCGTTTGATGGCCATGGGCTTTGAGCTGGATAAGCCGGATGGGGCGTTCTATTTGTTCCCGTCCATCGCCAAATTCGGATTATCCTCGCAAGAGTTCACGATGAGACTGCTTCAAGAAGAGCATGTCGCGGTCGTGCCTGGGGATGCTTTTACCTCCTACGGGGAAGGTTTTATCCGTATCTCCTATGCGTACTCGCAGGAAGTACTGGAAGAATCGCTGAATCGTGTGGAACGTTTTATCAGCAAATTGTAAGACGCAAAAAACCTCCAAAGCTCTAAGGCTTGGAGGTTTTTTTGTATCCACTTATTGAGATTTAAAATGGAAGTAAGCTGTAATGGTGTTAATAGCAACTTCAATCGCCCGTTCATCCGGGTCAAGCTTGGCATTGTGCAGTCCGTGAGGCGTATCTACCCCTAACCAGAACATGAAACCGGGAATTTGCTCCAAAAAGTAGCCGAAGTCTTCACCGGTCATAGCTTCTGTACATTCCACAAGCTGAACTTGATCGGTTGTTCGCAGCCACGCCATGAACTCCCCGGTCAAAGCAGGATCGTTAAAAACTTGACGGTAGTTTGAACCGTAATCGATCGTTACTTTGCATTCAAAAGAGCTTTCGATGCCAGATGCGATGGCCTCAATCCGTTTCTTGATCTTGTCCATCGAACCAGCGGAAAGCGTGCGAATCGTGCCTTCCAAGCGCCCCTTTTCGGCAATGATGTTCTGTTTGGTGCCAGCCTCCATTTTGCCGATGGTCACGACAGCCGAATCCAGCGGATTCACATTACGGGAAACGATGGTTTGTAGTTGGCCAACCATTTGCGTCGCCGCGATAATCATGTCATTCGCTTGATGCGGGTAAGCTGCATGTCCGCCTTTGCCTAGCAGGTCGATGAACAACTCAGAAGTGTTGGCGAACAAGATCTCAGGGCGTGTGGCAATGGTGCCAACCGGGTATTCAGGCGCGATATGGAGGGCAACCATTTGATCCGGCATCCAGTCCTGCA
This sequence comes from Paenibacillus violae, assembly GCF_032461945.1. Lineage (NCBI taxonomy): Bacteria > Bacillati > Bacillota > Bacilli > Caryophanales > Paenibacillaceae > Paenibacillus > Paenibacillus violae. The sequence continues at coordinate 822,027 of NZ_JAWCUD010000002.1, read as the reverse complement.
GTTCTTCCGAAGCAAGCATGGGCATTGCGCCCCCAGGTCCTTCTTCAGCCGGCTGGAACAAGACAACAAGATCATCCTTCATAGGCTGTTCAACAAAATGGGTGATCACGCCCATCCCGATAGACATGTGAAAATCATGACCGCAGGCGTGCATGTACCCAGGATGCTGCGATGGAAACGGAAGTGTGGTTTCTTCCGTAATCGGCAGCCCGTCCATATCCGCCCGATAGCCAAAGCGTTTGGTCGGATTTGTTCCTTTGATATAAACCAAAATGCCTGTCCGCCAAGTCCGGATGCTGATCCGATCCTGAGGCAGCTTAGCAAGTTCGTCTAAGAGCAGCTTTTGCGTCTTGAACTCTTGAAAGCCCGGCTCCGGGATTTGGTGAAGCTGACGACGCAATGCGATGAAAGGGCTAGACATAGGTGTTCCTCCAGATGATCTTACAGGGTACGCAGATCTTGTAAGATTTCTGTTTTGGATTTTGTTTTATCGTCAACTTTCTTGATTACACGAGCAGGAGCGCCTGCAACAACCGTGTACTCTTCAACATCTTGTGTAACGATAGCGCCTGCAGCTACTACGGAACCTTTACCAATGCGAACGCCTTCCAGGATAACGGCATTTGCGCCTACAAGCACGTCATCTTCGATAACGCAAGGTTGTGCGGAAGGAGGCTCAATAACGCCGGCAACAACTGCACCTGCGCCGATGTGACACATTTTACCGATTTGCGCTCTGCCGCCAAGAACAGCGTTCATATCGATCATGGTGCCGTCGCCTACGGATGCACCGATGTTAATAAGAGCGCCCATCATGATAACCGCGTTGTCTCCGATATGTACTTTATCGCGAATAACCGCACCTGGCTCGATACGAGCGTTGATTCCTTTAAGATCAAGCATAGGAATTGCGGAGTTGCGGCGGTCTGATTCAACCACGTAATCAACGATTTGCTCTTTGTTGGCTTCAAGCACAGGGGAGATTTCGCTCCACTCGCCAAATACGACGCCGCTGCCCCCGGAAATGAAGGATTGGCTGCCTTCTCCGAATTCAATACCTTCAAGGTTTCCTTTTACATATACTTTAACGGGAGTTTTTTTCTTGCTTTCTTTAATAAACTGGATGATTTCTAACGTATTCATTTCGCTCATGGTGACATCTCCTTAAATTAAATTGACTCTCCTATATTATCAGATAGGGGGCGACGTGAAAAGGACTGCGTACCGAGTCGAATCAACTCGCGTGCGCAGTCCATTGATTATGAGATGGCTTTTGATGCAAATTGGCTGTTATACAGGTCGGCATAGAAGCCATTTTGCGCTAAAAGCTGCTCGTGTGTCCCCTGTTCAATAACAGTTCCATGATTCATCACCAGAATGAGATCAGCGTCACGGATGGTGGATAAGCGATGGGCAATAACAAAGCTCGTTCGGTTCTCCATCAGATTGTTCATCGCCCTCTGAATGGAGACTTCTGTGCGGGTATCTACAGAGCTTGTCGCTTCATCAAGAATCAAAATCGCTGGATCCGCCAAAATTGCTCGAGCAATGGTAAGCAGCTGCTTTTGACCATGGGAGAGATTGGAAGCTTCTTCATTTAAAATGGTGTTGTATCCATCCGGTAGCGTTCGAATGAAATGATCGGCATACGCTGCGCGAGCCGCATTCACGATTTCTTCCTCGGATGCACCGTCTCGCCCGTAAGCGATGTTCTCCCGAATCGTGCCATTGAACAGCCACGTGTCTTGAAGCACCATGCCGAACAGTCCACGAAGGTGGCTGCGAGACATTTTACGGGAATCAACGCCGTCGATAGATATCGTTCCGCCTTTTAGCTCATAGAACCGCATGAGCAGGTTAACGATGGTCGTTTTCCCCGCACCGGTCGGGCCGACGATAGCCACGGTTTGACCTGGCTCGACTTCGATGTTCATATGCTCAATGAGCGGCTCATCCTTTTTATAGGAGAAAGCGACCTCGTTGAACTGGACATGCCCGCGCACCTGCGTAACGGACTTGACTGCGGTGTCCTCGAGTACCTCTTCAGGCTCATCCAGCAGTTCGAAGATCCGTTCCGCGGCTGCAATGGTGGACTGAATAATGTTTGCGATGTTCGCAACCTGCGTGATGGGCATCCCGAATTGCCCGGAGTACTGGATGAAAGCCAAAATATCGCCAATTTTGATCACGCTGTGTGTCACCATGATACCGCCAATGACACTGACGAGTACATATCCAATATTTCCGATAAATGACATGAGGGGGAAGATCATCCCGGAAATAAATTGTGCCTTCCATCCGGAATGATACAACCTGTCATTGATTTCATTGAATTTCTCAATAGAGTGGCGTTCACGCCCGAATGCTTTGACAATGGTATGTCCCGTGTACATTTCCTCGACGTGGCCATTGAGCTCGCCAAGTGTTTTTTGCTGACCTTTGAAATATTTCTGGGAGCGGGAAGCAATCATCTTCGTTGCCATAATGCTTAAAGGCAGTGTGATGATGGTAACCAACGTCAACAGGGGACTAATGGTGAGCATCATAATGATAATCCCGACCAGCGTGACGATGGATGTGATTAGCTGAGTTAAACTCTGCTGCATGGTCGAAGAGATCGTATCGACATCGTTCGTTGCACGACTCATCGTATCTCCATGACTGCGGGAATCAAAGAAAGAAAGTGGTACCCGAGTCAGTTTATCGCTAATGTCTTTGCGGAGATTAAACACAATTTTCTGAGTAACACCAACCATAATCCTTTGCTGGATAAAAGTTAAAACAGAGCTGAATAGGTAAAGCGCAGCTAGTATCAAAACAATTTGAAGCAGCGCATCAAAGTCAATTCTCGCGCCGGGCACACCCTTCAGCTTAGCCATAGAGCCTTCATACAGCTTTGTTGTTGCATTCCCCATAAGCTTGGGACTAACGATGCTGAAAACCGTACTGAGCACGGCTGCTATAAAAACAGAAATGATTAATACTCGAAAAGGTTTCATATAGCCGGACAGCCGACGCAAGGTACCTTTGAAATCCTTTGCTTTCTGGACGGGCATGCCCATCGCACCCATACCGCCTCGGCCAAAATGAGCTGGATTAACACCTTGGGAGGAAGGACGCTGCCCGTTTCTCGGTTGATCACTCATGCAATTTCCTCCTCTGACAGCTGGGAAGCCACGATTTCTTGATATACACCGCAGGTGCTCATCAGCTCGGCATGTGTGCCGATCCCGGCAATGCGTCCGTCTTCTAGTACGATAATCCGGTTGGCATCCATGATGGTGCTGACTCGCTGAGCTACGATGATTTTCGTCGCTTGCGCGGTTTCAGCTTTAAGTGCCGCTCTCAGCTTTGCGTCCGTTTTGAAATCAAGCGCAGAGAAGCTGTCGTCGAAGACGTAGATTTCCGGTTTGCGAGCGAGGGCTCGAGCAATGGCTAACCGCTGCTTCTGGCCACCGGATAAATTCGTGCCTCCCTGAGCCAGGATGGATTGATAGCCGTCTTTCAATTCGGCAATGAAATCTGCGGCTTGCGCTGTCTGCGCAGCCTGTTGGATTTCTTCCTCCGTCGCAGACTCGCGTCCGAACCGGATGTTGTCGGCAACCGTACCGGAGAAGAGCGCTGCTTTTTGTGGGACATATCCAATTTGTTGCCTCAGGCTATCTATTTTCAATGTTGGCAAAGAATGGCCGTCAATCGTAATGCTGCCTTCATTAACATCATAAAAGCGCAGCAGCAAATTGATCAGGGTCGTTTTGCCAGAACCCGTACCGCCAATAATGGCTGTTACTTCACCCGGCTCTGCGCGGAATGAAATATCACGGATCGCAGGCTGCTCGGCGCCAGGATAGCTGAAGGTTACATGTTTAAATTCAATCGCTGCCTGATCGGAGGGAAGGGTCTTTGCCTCTTTGGTATTATGTATCGTGGAGGTCAAAGCCAGAACTTCATTAATACGTCCGGAAGAGGCGGAGGCTCTTGGAATCATCATGAAAATCATTGTCATCATGAACATTGAAAACATAATTTGCATCGCATATTGAATGAAAGCCATCAAATCGCCAATTTGCATCTGTTGGCTATCAATGCGTATTCCCCCATACCAGAGGATCACGACAATCCCCAAATTAAAAACCAACATCATGATTGGCATCATCGTCGCCATGATTGTGTTCACTTTGATGGCTGTTTGGGTGTAATCAAGATTCGCTTTTTCAAACTTCGTCTGTTCATGACCGGAACGGTTAAAAGCGCGAATGACTCGGATACCGGTCAAATTCTCGCGAAGCACGAGATTGATGGCATCTATTTTGACTTGCAGCACCTTAAATAGAGGAAGCCCTTTGGACATGATTCCTATGATTGCTAATGCGAGAATCGGAATGACGGCAATGAGGACAATGGCCAGATGGGCATCCTTGTAGGTCGCCATGATTACACCGCCGATCAGCATTGTCGGCGCACCGATGAACATCCGCATCATAACGATCACTTGCTGTACTTGTGCGATGTCATTGGTGGTTCGTGTAATCAGGGAGGAGGTGCCGACCTTGTCAAACTCATTTAATGAAAAGCTCTCGACATGGCTAAAAAGCTTGCGGCGCAAATCTCTGCCGAATCCAGTAGCTGTCCGTGCCAGCAAGTAGCTGGCGATCATAACGCAAACCATCGCGCCCATAGCTACCAAAAGCATGTAGGCCCCATAACGGAGAATATAGGCAACATCCCCATTCAAGACTCCGACATCGACGATGTCCGAGAGCAAAGTGGGGAGATACAGTTGGGACAATGACTGAAGGAGCATTAAGGCGATGATGGCTGTAACTGAAACTTTGTACGGGTTCAAAAGTCTAAACAGTTTGAACAAATGTTTTCCTCCTTAGGGAATTGTGAATAAATGCCAGAATGTGAATTTTGATATGTAAATTATAACACATGATAAAATATCTGTTCAAAAATTCAATGGAATTCTTATTGACTTATTGTGTCGAAAGTGGCATAATTCTTTTAATTACATATGTACCTTTAAAAACAGTCCAGAGAGGCTGGCAAGGTAGTCGATAAGAAAAGACGGGATAAATTGAATCGCGAATTCAGTTTATGAACAAGCTTGGGGATGTGCGCATCCTTATGCCCCGCTCTGTATCTTTATGCACGCTAACTCCTTGCCAATGAATGGGCAAGGAGTTTTTTGGTGTGTTTTAACCTGGCCAAAACTCAACTAATGCTTACGATGCCAGTTTTGCTAAAGCAAAACTCTCAGGAGGCGAATCAAATGAACGAAGCAGCCGAACACACGATTATAGACGAAATGGGAATTCGCCGTGCTCTTACGCGGATTGCGCATGAGATACTTGAAAAGAATAAAGGGGTAGAAAATTGTACCCTAATTGGGATTCGGACACGAGGCATTTACTTAGCGAAGCGAGTCGCTGAGAGAATCTTAGAAATCGAAGGCGTACCGGTTCCTGTCGGCGAGATTGATATCACTTCGTATCGAGACGACCGCGTCAAAGTGAAATCGGTCGAGAACGTTCAGGAAGGCGGCCGCATCCAAATTCAAGACCGGAAAATCATTCTGTTCGACGATGTCCTGTTTACGGGACGCACCGTGCGGGCAGCTATGGACGCTTTGATCGACTTAGGCAGGCCGCAAATGATCCAGTTGGCCGTGCTTGTGGACAGAGGGCATCGCGAACTGCCGATCCGCCCGGATTATGTAGGAAAGAACGTGCCTACCTCCAAAAGTGAAAGCATTGAAGTGCTGCTAACGGAAATTGACGACAAAGACGGCGTCATTATACTTCAACAGAGGGGGAAACAGGAGTGAGCATGGTGAGTACACAAACCAAACATTTTCTAGGACTAAAAGGGGTAAGCGCAGATGAGATCATAAGCATCCTCGATCGCGCGGCCTATTTTGAACAGAGTCCTGCGAAAGTGACCAATCAATTTAATGGCAAATTCGTTTCCAACTTATTTTTTGAAAATAGCACAAGAACCCGTTTTTCCTTCGAACTGGCGCAAAAACGTCTAGGCGCAGATGTCCTGAACTTCTCGGCAGCGGAGTCCAGCGTACAGAAAGGCGAGTCCATCTACGACACAGTCCGCACATTGGAGTCGATGGGGATCGACGCTGGCGTTATCCGCTTGAAGCCGAACGGCGTGCTCCAGGAGCTCGCGGAGAAAATCAAAATCCCGCTTATTAATGCGGGTGACGGCAACAACGAGCATCCGACGCAAGCGCTGCTCGACTTCTACACGATGCGCAAGCAGTTCGGCGCCATCAAAGGGCTCACCGTCTCTATCGTCGGAGACATTCTGCACAGCCGCGTGGCACGCTCCAATCTGTGGGGACTGCTCGCACTGGGCGCGAAAGTGCAATTCTGCGCACCGGCCAGCATGCAGGCTCCAGAACTCGCAGAGTTCGCGCCATATGTGTCCTTCGACGAAGCGCTGAAAGCAGATGTCGTGATGATGCTGCGTGTGCAGCTGGAACGCCACGACACAGGGCTGCTTCGCTCCGCAGAGGAATACCGCGAGCAATATGGTTTAACGGTAGAGCGTGCAAGCCGTATGGCACCTCACGCGATCATCATGCATCCGGCTCCGGTTAACCGCAACGTGGAACTGGACGATGAACTGGTTGAACATGATAAATCAAAAATTTTCACACAAATTGCTCACGGCGTGCCGATTCGTATGGCAGTCATCGAACGAGCTTTATCATAAAACAGGGGGACTTACCACAATGGGCATTTGGATTCTAAACGGAACGACAGTTGACGTAAATAATGTACAAGCGAAGAAACACATTTTAGTTGAAAATGATAAAATTGCTCAGGTTCTGGACGCAGTTGAAGGTTCAGCGCCACAAACCGAAGGACATGAAGTCATCGATGCAGCAGGTAAATTGGTAACACCTGGCTTTATCGATATGCATGTTCACTTGAGAGAACCTGGGTTTGAACATAAAGAAAATATTGCGACGGGAACGCGTTCCGCTGCAAGAGGCGGATTTACAACGATTGCTTGTATGCCGAATACAAGACCCGTCATCGATACGGTAGAGACGGTGAATTACATATTGGACAAAGCAGCTACAGAAGGCGTAGTGCGTGTCCTTCCTTACGGCACGATTACCAAAAACGAGCTTGGCCGCGAGTTGACGGACTTTGCCGCGCTGAAAGAAGCGGGTGTCATCGGTTACACGGATGACGGCGTAGGCGTGCAAAGCGCGCAAATGATGAAGGATGCCATGGCGTTGGCCGCATCCATCGGAATGCCCATCATCGCTCACTGCGAGGATGATACGCTTGTCGTCGGAGCGCCGGTCAGCGAAGGCTCTTTCGCCAAGAAGCACGGCCTCAAAGGCATTCCAAATGAATCCGAAGCGATTCATGTTGGCCGCGACGTGCTGCTGGCTGAAGCAACCGGTGTTCACTACCACGTATGCCACGTTTCTACTGAGCAATCAGTTCGCTTGATCCGTCACGCGAAACAGTTCGGAATTAAAGTTACCGCAGAGGTTTGCCCGCATCACCTGGTGCTATCCGATGAAGATATTCCAGGGCTTGACGCGAACTGGAAGATGAACCCGCCGCTGCGCACACCGCGCGATGTGCAAGCCGTCATCGAAGGGCTTGAAGACGGGACGATCGATATTATCGTTACGGATCACGCTCCTCACTCGGAAGAAGAGAAGGAGAAGGGCATGATGCTGGCGCCATTCGGTATCCTTGGTTTCGAGACAGCTTTCAACCTGCTGTACACGAAATTTGTGCTGACCGGCAAGTGGACGCTTGGTTTCCTAGTAGACCGTATGACTAAGAAACCTGCTGACGTCTTCGGACTTCCATACGGAACGTTGAATGTAGGCAGCGTAGCAGACATTACAATTGTAGATTTGGAAACAGAACGCGAAGTCCTCAAAGAAGAGATTGTTTCACGCAGTAAAAACACACCGTTTATCGGATGGAAACTGAAGGGGTGGCCCGTTGTTACCATCGCTTCCGGAAAAATCGTTTATTCATAAAAACGACACGAACGATCTATACGGCAACCCGAAAATCGTGTATATTTATACAAACTGATCATTTTTTATGCAAGTCTACGCATAAAGATGGTAACAAATAAGCATGACATCTGCGATTCGTTAGAATCGTTGACAATAGTGAAGGAGCTGAACATACATGCAGGCAAGATTGTTGCTGGAAGACGGCACGCTTTTTACAGGAAAATCGTTCGGTAGTGAAGGAGAGTCCGTTGGTGAGGTAGTATTCAACACGGGGATTACAGGGTATCAGGAGGTCCTTTCCGATCCGTCCTACTGCGGTCAAATCGTAACGATGACTTATCCATTGGTGGGGAACTACGGTGTGATTCGTGATGATTTTGAATCCGTACGCCCATTCATTCATGGCTTTGTCGTTCGTGAACATGAAGAAATTCCAAGCAACTGGAGAGCGCAATACACGCTTGGCAGCTTGCTTAAGGAATACGGCATCGTAGGCATCAGCGGTATCGATACGCGCATGTTGACTCGTAAGATCCGTCACCACGGCGTTATGAAAAGCTTGCTGACAACTTCCAATAAATCAGTTGCCGAGCTAACTGAAATCCTGAGAGGAACTTCCCTCATGACAGATCAAGTTGCTCGCGTCTCCACGAAAAGCGTGTACGGAGCACCAGGTCACAAAGAGCGTATCGTATTGGTTGACTTTGGAGCAAAAAGCGGAATTATCCGCGATCTGAGCAAACGCGACTGTGACGTTGTTGTTGTGCCTCAAGATGCAACAGCGGAACAAATTCGCCGCCTTGCACCAGATGGTGTCCTGCTGTCTAACGGCCCTGGGGATCCCAAGGATGTTCCTCACGCTGTCGAAATGATCAAAGGTTTGCTTGGCGACATCCCGCTTTTCGGAATTTGCTTGGGTCACCAGCTGTTCGCCCTCGCTTGCGGCGCTGACACGGATAAACTGAAATTCGGTCACCGCGGCGGTAACCACCCGGTGAAAGATTTGGCTTCCGGCCGTTGCTACATTACTTCGCAAAACCATGGCTACACAGTGAAAGATGAGTCCGTTGCCGGAACTGATCTTGAAGTGACGCACATTAACAATAATGACCGTACAATTGAAGGTTTGAAACATAAGAAATTCCCAGCTTTCTCGGTTCAATACCATCCGGAAGCCGCACCTGGACCTTTTGACTCCAGCTATCTGTTCGATGATTTCATCTCGATGATTCGTCAGCACAAACTAGATCATCCAGAACAGCCGCGCCAAGCACAAATGCTTGCTCAATGGAAAGCGTCCGCGGCATCGACATCTGTAAGTAAAGCTTACGAAGCAAGTTTTGCTGAAGCAAAACTCTAGGGAGGAACTGTAATATGCCAAAAAATAATACACTTAAAAAGATCCTCGTTATCGGTTCCGGTCCGATCGTTATTGGTCAGGCAGCGGAATTCGACTATGCGGGAACACAAGCTTGCCAAGCATTGAAAGAAGAAGGCATGGAAGTTATCCTGATCAACTCCAACCCGGCTACGATCATGACGGATACGAACATGGCCGACAAAGTATATATCGAACCAATTACGCTTGAATTCGTTACACAAATCATCCGTCAAGAGCGTCCAGACGGCTTGCTTCCAACTTTAGGCGGTCAAACAGGTCTGAACATGGCGGTAGAACTTGCTCGCGCTGGAGTTCTTGAGAGTGAGAATGTGAAGCTTCTGGGTACTCAGCTTACTGCGATTGAGAAAGCGGAAGACCGCGATCTTTTCAGAGACTTGATGAGAGAGCTGGAACAGCCTGTACCAGATAGTGTTATCGTAACAACAGTCGCGCAAGCGGTAGATTTTGCTAATGAAATCGGCTTCCCGATTATCGTTCGCCCAGCCTACACACTTGGTGGTACTGGCGGCGGTATCTGTAACACGATGGAAGAACTGACGGATATCGTAGCTTCCGGAATTCGTTACAGCCCAATCGGACAATGTCTGGTTGAACGCAGCATCGCAGGTATGAAAGAAGTCGAGTATGAAGTTATGCGTGACGCGAACGACAACTGTATTGTTGTATGTAACATGGAGAATTTTGATCCAGTAGGCGTACATACAGGAGACAGTATCGTAGTAGCGCCAAGCCAAACATTGTCGGATCGCGAATATCAAATGCTTCGCTCCGCATCCCTGAAAATCATTCGCGCTTTGAACATCGAAGGCGGTTGTAACGTACAATATGCGCTTGATCCGCACAGCTTCCAGTACTATGTTATCGAAGTTAACCCGCGTGTAAGCCGCTCTTCAGCGCTTGCATCCAAAGCAACAGGTTACCCGATTGCCAAAATGGCAGCTAAAATCGCGATTGGTTACACGCTCGATGAGCTTGTAAATCCAGTAACGGGTCAAACGTATGCTTGCTTCGAGCCTGCACTTGATTACATCGTGTCCAAAATCCCGCGCTGGCCATTCGATAAATTCACGGCGGCTAACCGCAAATTGGGTACACAAATGAAGGCAACCGGCGAAGTTATGGCGATCGGACGCACATTCGAAGAGTCCATTCACAAAGCGGTTCGCTCGTTGGAAATTGGTGTACATCGTTTGTTCCTGAAGGAAACAGACCTTTTAGATAAAGAAACATTGGAATCCCGTTTGCAAAAACCTGATGATGAGCGCTTGTTCTTGCTAGCAGAAGCTTACCGCAGGGGTTATTCTGTAGAACAATTGCAAAATTTGACGAAAATTGATTGGTGGTTCTTGAACAAGCTTGAAGGTTTGATCAAGTACGAGAAAGAAATCGCCGCAAGTGAATTAACGGCTGATCTGATTTTTGAAATTAAGCGCAAAGGCTTCACAGACCGCGCTGTTGCTGAAATTCGTACGCTTGCTGGCTGCACAACATTCATTAACGAAGCGGATGTAAGAGCTTATCGCTTGAAGCAAAACATTAAACCTGTTTACAAAATGGTTGATACTTGCGCAGCGGAGTTTGAAGCTTCGACGCCATACTACTATTCAACTTATGAGCAAGAAGATGAAGTAACGGAAACATCGAAAGAGAAAGTCGTTGTACTTGGCTCCGGTCCGATTCGTATCGGTCAAGGGATCGAGTTTGACTACTCAACGGTACATGCTGTATGGGCGATTCAAGCTGCTGGTTACGAAGCTGTTATTATCAATAACAACCCAGAGACAGTATCCACGGACTTCAACACATCCGATCGCTTGTACTTCGAGCCATTGTTCTTCGAAGATGTGATGAACGTCATTGAACGCGAGAAACCAATCGGTGTTATCGTACAATTCGGCGGTCAAACGGCTATCAACTTGGCAGCTCCTTTACACAAAGCAGGAGTTCGCATTCTTGGTTCCGATCTGGAAAGCATCGATACAGCGGAAGATCGCAAAAAATTCGAAGCTTTGCTAAGCAAGCTTTCCATTGCTCAACCTCCAGGCGGCACAGTAACTTCTGTGAATGAAGCGGTTGGAACAGCAGCGAAATTCGGATATCCGGTTATCGTTCGACCTTCCTATGTCTTGGGTGGACGTGCGATGGAGATTGTCTACTCCGATGAAGAATTGCTGAGCTACATGGAATATGCGGTGAAAATCAACCCTGAGCATCCGGTTCTGATCGACCGTTATATGCTGGGCAAAGAGGTAGAAGTAGACGCGATTTGTGATAGAGAAACGGTGCTAATCCCTGGGATTATGGAACACGTTGAACGCGCAGGGGTTCACTCCGGCGACTCCATCGCGGTATACCCGCCGCAATCGCTCTCTGACGAAATTAAGGCGCAAGTTATCGAGATTACAACAAAAATCGGTCTGGAACTTAACGTAGTGGGCTTGGTAAACATCCAGTTCGTTATCCACAACGATCAAGTGTATGTGATCGAGGTTAACCCGCGTTCTTCCAGAACGGTACCGTTCTTAAGCAAAGTAACGAACATCCCGATGGCTAACGTGGCGACACGCGTCATTATGGGACAAAAGCTGGCGGATATGGGTTACCAAAGCGGTCTATGGCCGGAAGATAACTATGTCTCCGTGAAAGTGCCGGTATTCTCCTTCGCGAAACTTCGCCGTGTCGATACAACACTTGGACCTGAGATGAAATCCACAGGTGAGGTAATGGGCCGCGATACGAACTTTGCTAAGGCGCTATATAAAGGTTTAATCGGTGCGGGCATGAAAATCCCGGCTGCCGGTTCAGTCGTAGTAACGGTTGCTGACAAAGACAAGGAAGAAGCGATTGAAATCTTGAAAGGTTTCTACCGTCTTGGTTATAAAATCATCGCGACCGGCGGAACGGCTACAGCCATTGAAGAAGCTGGCCTTCCAGTCACAACGGTGCATAAATTGAGCGAAGGCTCACCGAACATTTTGGACCTGATTCGCAGCGGAGATGCACAATTTGTTGTCAACACGCTGACGAAAGGTAAAACGCCTGAGCGCGACGGTTTCCGTATTCGCCGTGAAGCGGTTGAGAACGGTGTGGTTTGTATGACATCGCTTGACACAGTAAGAGCACTCGTGAATATGCTTGAAGCGATCAACTTCTCCTCGCGCGCAATGCCGGTGCATGTCTAAGAAAGAGGTGACGGACTTGTCAGTATTAACTCGTACGGATGTTGCAGGACGCATTATGGTCGCGCTCGATTATGCGAATGCGGCAAGCGCCGAAGGGCTGCTGAAGCAGCTCGAGGGTATCCCTTGCTACGTGAAGGTGGGCATGCAGCTGTTCTATGCTGCAGGTCCAAGCTTCGTCGCGAGCCTGAAGGATCGCGGTTATAAGGTGTTCCTCGATGTGAAGATGCATGACATTCCGAACACGGTCAAAGGCGGCGCGGAAAGCGTAACGCGCCTAGGGGTGGATGTGTTCAACGTCCATGCCGCCGGAGGCAAGGACATGATGGTGGCTACCTTGGAGGGTGTCGACAAGGGATTGGCCGCAGGCGCTGCACGTCCGATCGTTATCGGCGTGACGCAGCTGACCAGCACCTCGCAAGCGGTGCTGAATGAAGAGATCGGCTTGACCGGCACGGTTGAGCAAGCCGTCATTCGTTATGCCCGCTTGGCGCATGCCGCGGGGCTTCAGGGCGTCGTCGCGTCACCGCTAGAGGTGACGGCGATTAAGGCGGCGTGCGGTGACGGGTTCGTCACCGTAACGCCGGGCATTCGCCCGGCAGGCGCGGATGTGGGCGACCAGTCGCGCATCATGACGCCAGGCGAGGCGTTTGCGCAGGGCACGGACTACGTCGTGATCGGCAGACCGATCACAGGTGCGGCGGACCCAAGGGCTGCATTGGAATCGATTATTGATTCCATCCTGTAGCACTTAACAACGGAAGGAACGGTGGAAGTAACATGAGTCAACTCGAAACGATTGCGAAGCATGTCGCGGCTTCCTTATTAGATATTCAAGCGGTAGCGTTAAGACCGCAGCAACCTTTTACATGGACATCGGGCTTGAAATCCCCGATTTATTGCGACAACCGTCTGACGATGTCACACCCGGCGATTCGCGAAGCGATCGCTGACGGCTTCGTCAGCTTGATTCAAGAGAAGTTCCCGGATGCAGAGGTAGTAGCCGGTACTGCAACGGCTGGCATCCCTCATGCGGCATGGGTCGCTCAGAAGTTAGGTCTCCCAATGATTTACATTCGCGATAAAGCGAAAGGCCATGGCAAGGAGAACCTGATTGAAGGTTCTGTAAAGCTAGGTCAAAAGGTCATCGTGATCGAGGACCTGATTTCAACAGGCGGAAGCTCTTTGAAAGCAGCGATTGCTGTCAAAGAAGCTGGAGCCATTCCGTTAGGCGTACTAGCCATTTTCTCCTACCAACTGGATAAAGCGACAGACGCTTTCCAAGCTGCGGAGATGCCGCTTCACACGCTTTCCAACTACTCGACGCTGCTTGAAGTAGCTTTAGAGAAGGGTGCAATCAAAGCTGAGGATATGGCCTTGCTCCGTTCATGGAGAGAGAATCCAGCCGCGTTTGGTGTATAGAAGGAATGCGAAGCGTTCAACTGGTTACCGCACCGGCGGCGCCACAAGTGGATGACATTCTCGACATCCACATATAAATGAAATGCGAAGAAGCCCTACCTTTTCGAAAAGGAGGGCTTCTTTTTTTATATTTATTCCTCGTTACTGGTTAATAGTTGGATAAATGTTTGCAAGGGCTGGGAGATCCACTTTTTGGGATGGAGAAGTAGTTGGATATCCAGCTTTAAATCTTCATGTGAAAAAGGAAGGGAAACAAGCCTTTTTTGTTCGAGTTCGCTCTGAACGACAATTCTAGGTAGCAGTGCGATCCCGAGCCCGTTCATGACACACTGTTTAATGGCCTCTAAATTGCCAAGTTCGAAGCCGATTTGGAGCGGGATGGCGTGATCTTTGAGCAGCTTTTCAAACATGCCCCGATAAATACAGCTTTCTTCTGTCACAATAAACTCAGTTTGTTGCAAGTCGCTAAGCTCAATGCGGTCTAGTTGTGTGAGCGGATGAGTTAATGGAGCAACGAGCAGCAATGGTTCTTCTTTAATTTTCGTACAGGTTAAGAGGGGCTCAGCCGGATATCGGTCCAAAAGCAAACCCAGATCGTAGTCGCCTTCTCTGACTTTGGTCATTAGGGAGGCTTCGCTGTCCGGATATAACTGAATATTGAGGCCGGGATAAAGCTGTTTCAAAGCTTGTAAATAAGGCGGAAGATAATAAGCGGCAAGAGAGTTGATCGTGCCAATCGTCAAAGTACCTGTGACCTGGCTTGCCACCATTTCTTTGGATTGATCATAGAGATCGAGCATCTGTACAGCCAGCTTCAGAAGGCTTTCACCAGGAGATGTTAGCCGCAGCTGCCGACCAAATCTTTCAAAAAGAGGTACCCCGTATTCACGCTCAAGCTTCTGAATTTGCATCGTAATGCTGGACTGTGCATAGCCTAATTCCTCGGCAGCCTTGGTAAAGCTCTTTCTTCGGGCGACCTCCCGAAAGGTGCGGAAATACGTTAAGTCCATGGCAGCCTCCTATCATTACTTCAAAATTATTGATGAGTAGTATCATTTATTATAGCTAACTGTGATTCAATATTCCATGCTAAAGTGGATGTACAACATCAAATTGACGGGGAGATGGCTTATATGTTAAAAGAAAAAGATTTGCATGGTGTGTATGTTCCTATCATCACGCCTTTTGATGAGGAAGGTGAGTTGGATGCTGCCTCCTTTTATAATCTTGCCTACAATTTGTTTCAAGACGGGATTGATGGCCTTGTCGTGAATGGAACGACAGGGGAATCCCCGACAATTGCGAGTGATGAACTAGGCGTTATGTTTGCAACCGCACAAGCTGCCCGAGATGCAGCCCATGTGCATGTCCCGCTTGTAGTGGGTACGGGCACGAATGATACACGTTCTACGGTACGTAAGACAGAAGAAGCTGGAAAACTTGGCGCTGACAGTGTTTTAGTCGTGGTACCGTATTATAATAAGCCTAGTCAGCAAGGAATTATTGAGCATTTTCGCCGTGTTGCGAGTGTGGGTGTGCCCGTGATTCTCTATGAAGTTCCTCATCGTACAGGGGTGAAATTAGAACTCAATACGGTTCGGACGATTCTCGAACTGGATGGTGTGATTGGAATGAAAGACAGTACGCCCAACACTAAGTTAGTTTCGGAGCTTACTAGATTGGGCTCGAAGCCGATTTTGTGCGGAGAAGATACGTTGCTTTTCGAGGCTCTTCAATCCGGAGCAAAGGGGGTAATGAGCGCATCTGCGAATGTGCAGACAGAGCGGTTTATAGCGTTTTACCGCCATTTTTTGGCAGGGCAGCAGGAGAAAAGCAAGGTGCTTTTTGAAGAGTTGCTTCCGCTGATCCGCCTGCTTTTCCAAGAGCCTAATCCAGCTCCACTGAAATGGCTGCTTGAGCAGCAAAGCGTCATTGAATCGGGTACGCTTCGTTTGCCGCTTATGCCAGTATCGGAAGGTTTGCGCGTTAATCTTGCATCTTATCTGTAAAAGGAGAGTTGAGTGAGTGATGACTCGAACAAAAGTATTTACAGGCTCGCCTTGGGAGCCAACAGTAGGCTATTGCCGCGCAATCCGAGTAGGGAATCGCATTGAGGTCGCTGGTACAACAGCGATGAGGGATGGTGAAGTCGTTGGAGAAGGCAACGCTTATGAGCAAGCGCGTTATGTGCTTGAGACGATAGAGAAAGCACTCTTAGAACTTGGAGCCACCATGTCGGATGTCATACGTACGCGGATGTTTGTGACGGATATTTCCTTATGGGAAGAATTCGGCCGTGCGCACGGGGAATTTTTCCGGGAAGTTCAGCCTGTGGCAACAATGGTTGAGGTGAAAGCTTTAATTGATCCCAGGTTAATGATTGAGATTGAAGTAGAGGCGTTGATGACCGAAGAATAGAGATGCACTTTCACGCTAAAAAATAAATAGCGCTTTTCCATTTTGTCGTAGATGTCATGTCGCTGACAAGAGGAAAAAGCGCTATTCGCGTTGCTGCTTGCTAACCGACCCGTTTACCAAGAATAATCAGGTCTCGTTCGATTCCGTCAAGCTCGGCAATGCCAGGCAGATGCGCCCAATTTTCAAAACCAAATTTACGGAAAAGCTGCAAACTAGGTTCATTATGGCCGAAAATAAAGCCGAGCAAAGTCTTAAGCCCTAATTTTGGACAAGCTTCTAAAGCCTGCTCCATGAGGTACCGGCCGATTCCTTGACCGCGGCACGCTTCGTCTATGTAAATGCTGACTTCTGCCGTGGCATTATAGGCCGGACGGCCATAAAAGGATTGAAAACTAAGCCAGCCGCAGATTCCGCTGCCATTTTCCAGTACCCATAAAGGCCGGAAATCGGCGGAGTGTTCATGAAACCAGCCTTCACGACTGGCTGTCGTAACGGGTTCCGTATCTGCAGTAACCATACGCCCTGCGACGGTTGAATTATAAATACGTACGATATCCGCGAGATCTTCCAAGTTGGCATCGCGGAGAGATAGATTGGTTGTGCTCATGATGTTCGCTCATTCCTCTCATGCTTTCTCATTTCGTGCAGTGAGTTTCAGCCAGAAGCGACTGATTGTCTCCGTTCCCTTTTCCCAATTGATCAAATGGAAATGCTCATTAGGTGCATGCAAGTTCTCACCCGGAAGGCCAAAGCCGAGCAGAACAACAGGGGCGTCCAGCACGCGGCCCAACACTTCCACGATTGGAATAGAGCCTCCGCTTCGGGTGTACACAGGCCAAACGCCGTAAGTATCTTCAAAGGCTTCTGCAGCTGCAACCATGACGGGCTCGTCGATTGGCGTAATAAATGGATTGCCGCGTAGTTGACGATCGAGAGTTACTTTAACGCCAGGCAAATCTTGGGCATGTATATGCGCTTCAACGGCATTCATGATCTCATCCGGGACTTGCACGGCAACGAGACGGCAGGCAATTTTGGCCGAAGCACGGTTCGGGATAATCGGTTTAATCCCTTCACCTTGAAAACCGCCGCTCACTGAAGTTATTTCCAAAGTGGGTCTGGACGTTGTTTGTTCGTAGAACGAGAATCCTTTTTCCCCATATAACTTGTCGACATTTAGATCGGTCCGGACTTTATTTTCATTAGGTTCAACTTGTTTAAAAGCTTCGCGCTCTTTGTCTGAAAGCTCAATGACACGATCGTAGAAGCCTTCGACGGCTACCCGGCCATCGGTATCATGAAAAGAGCTTAGCAGCTTTGTTAAAGCATGAATCGGATTCTGGACAGCCCCGCCAAATAGCCCGGAATGCAGATCGCTGTTCGCTCCATCGATTGTAATCTCAAAACCGGCAAGACCACGCAAACCATACATAAGCGCCGGTTTGCCAGGGCCGTGCATCTGAGTATCCGAGAGGGTAATAGCGTCAGCCTGCAATTTGTCTTTGTACTTTTCTACAAAGGGAGGGAGGTTTTTACTGGCAATTTCTTCTTCACCTTCAATGCAGAATTTCACGTTTACTGGAAGACTGCCCTGTGTGCGCAGGAAAGCTTCTACCACTTTTACATAAAGCAGAAGTTGACCTTTATCGTCGGTACTGCCACGAGCAAAAAGCTTCCCGTCACGAATGACAGGCTCGAAAGGCGGAGTATTCCATAATTCCATTGGGTCAGCCGGTTGAACGTCATAGTGTCCATAAATTAGCACGGTCGGTTTACCTTCCGCATGCAGCCAGTCCGCATAAACGACTGGATGACCGCCTGTAGGCATAATTTCAATATTTTCTAGACCTGCATTTTTTAGGGATTCAGCTACCCAATCTGCACAGCGCTTCATATCCGGTTGGTGTTCGGCAACAGCACTAATACTTGGAATCCGCAAAAATTGCATCAATTCCTCTATGTGTTGGTCTCTTTGCTCTTCCAAATAGGTTTTGATTGTTTCAATCATGTCGGTATTCTCCTTCTTTGTAAGCAATTCTAAATAAGCTACTTCTTTTAACTTCCCCAAAGGGCGGGAAAATCCTGCAAATGAATGCTGCTGTTTCACATTTTGTAGGAGAGTTGCATGCAGCTAAGGGAAGCGGGTATTATTGTAAAGCCAAATAAACGGAACCGTGACGGTTTAGGAGGAGTAAACATGCAGCTTGTTTGTAAAACAGAACGAATGTCTTTGGTTCGTTTAGATCCAGCTTCATCTGAGCTGGTGCTTGATTATGTGAATCGCAATCGTGCTTTTTTGAAGGAATGGGAAATTGAGCGCAATGAGCTGTATTATACGAATTCGCATCAAGCTGATTTACTTGAGAAAGAAGTTAAACTGATCGAGGACGGCCTGCTGCTGAAAGTATGGATGTTGTACGAAGACAGCGTGATTGGGTCGATTTCTCTAAGCAATATTGTCAGAGGAGCTTTTCAATCCTGCCATTTAGGTTATCGAATGGATGGAAGTCTCGTCAATCGAGGGCTTATGACGGAGGGTGTCAAGGCAATGATTGATTATGCTTTTGAGGTTATGGGGCTGCACCGAATAGAAGCCAACATCATGCCACGTAATGCTGCCTCTTTGAGGGTTGTGGAGAAGCTGGGTTTCTATGAGGAGGGCTTAGCGCTGAAATATTTGAAAATTCATGGTGTTTGGGAGGACCATATTCATATGGTGCTGCGAAATACGGCTATGGAGTAGAAGCGGTAGATGTAGATAAGGATCATCTTAAAAGTCTGTAAGGACTTTCAGGATGGTCCTTTTTTGGATAAAATTAGGTATTTTGTTGTATAACATTATTTTACAAATGATAGTATATTTTAATAGATTCATACATAAGAACATTCGTGCTTAAAAACTTTCAGGAAATTTTCAGTTTCGTGGAACTTTTTGAAAACATCCTTCGTCTAATTTATCATACAGGTTATTTTGGAAATGAAAGGAAGAAGTACCATATGGCGAATTGGTTTCGCAAAAATAACAGGGCTGAGCCAGTAGGTACAGAGGATTTGCAGTACCACGAGTTGCAAGCAGCTCCGCACACACAAGATTCGCCGTTGTTAACGGTAACGGGTGTTCATCGCTCTTTTCAAGTCGGTGGCGAACGTTTAGAGGTGCTCAAAGGTATTGAGATGGAGCTCAGACCGCTTCAGCTTGTGATGCTTAAAGGCCGCTCAGGCTCAGGTAAAACAACACTTTTGAATTTGATTGGGGGGCTTGATCAGCCGAATGAAGGAGAAATCATGTTCCTAAATCATGCTTTTCATTTAGGAAGCGACAATGAGCGAACGTTAGTTCGTCGAAAGGAGATCGGCTTTATTTTTCAATCGTATGCCTTAATGCCGTTGTTATCAGCATGGGAAAATGTGGAGCTCGCACTTCGCATGGCGGGTGTTCCCCGGTCTGAATGGAAGGAAAGGGTAGCCTATTGTCTTGAACTCGTCGGGCTTGGTAAGCGAATGTACCATCGTCCTTTCGAACTGTCTGGCGGTGAGCAGCAGCGTGTTGCCATTGCCAAGGCGATTGCGCATCGACCTTCATTGATTTTGGCCGACGAACCGACGGCAGAGCTGGACTCCCAGATGGGAGCACAAATCATGTCCGTTTTTCGCAGTATGATTGCAACGGAGCAGGTAACAATTTGTATGACGACCCATGACCCTACGATTTTGGAGGTTGCCGATCATGTTTACGAAATGGTGGACGGGAAATTCGTCTCCTAACTGGAGAAAGCCCGTAACTGCACTACTTATCTGTACGACACTTATTTTATCTTCCGGCTGCTCGCTGCTGCCAAAGGAACAGGAAGAAGAGGCGCTTCCAAGCATTAATCCGCCTAAACTTTCCAAGAAGCCTGAATACACGGTGAAAACAGAAACACTTGAGACGAAAGTAAGAGGGAGCGGGCGTCTGATGGCGCTGCAGGAAGAGAAGCTGTTCTTCTCCGAAGATATGACTTCCAAACGGATCAGTGCCATTCTCGTGAAAAATGGCGATTCGGTTGAGAAAGGCCAGCCCGTTGCTGAGCTGGACGTTTCGGATATGGATAGCGATTTGAAGCGGAAGAAGCTAGAAACCCGCAAAGATGAGCTGACGATGATCGAAACGCTGCGGAAAGCGGACGAAATGACGCCGGAACAAATTGAGCAGGCGAAGATTGATTTTGAGCTGAAGCGGGAGGAACTCACGAAGCTAGAAACCCAAGTGAGTAAGGCGAAACTCCTTGCACCGTTTAGCGGAACAATTGTATCGGTTACAGCGAAGAAAGGCGACACGGTGAAGTCAGATGAGTCCGTCGCAACACTTGCGGACTTGAATGAATTGACGGTGGCGGCAAGCATAAGCGCAGACGATGCGAAGAAAGTCTCCATCGGGATGGATGTCCAAGTAGATATTAACTCTGCCGGACAGCACAAAGGCAAGGTCAAGCAGCTGCCGAATCCGCAAGCGGCAGGAAATAATAACGGCGGCTTCCCGGGAGGCGGGCAAGACGGGAAACAGGATTCAATCGATCAATATTTAGTCGTTCAGTTGGATGAATTTCCAAAAGGTCTGAATCGTGGAACACCGCTTAGCGTGACAATTATTACCCAAAGGAAAGAAAACGCGACAACGATACCGCTTGCGGCGCTTCGTTCCTATTCCGGCCGGAATTATGTGCAAGTGGTTGATAATCAGGGAAATAAGAAGGAAGTTGATGTGGAAATCGGTCAACAGACGTCAACGGATGTAGAGATTGTAAAAGGTCTTACCGCCGGACAGAAAGTAGTTGGTCGCTAATGTCTATTCCCATGCTGAGGTTTTTATTTCGGAAAATGTGGAATACCCGCTGGCTGACGCTCAGCACATTACTTGGTTTGATTATGGCTGTTGCGTTCACAACGAGCATACCGATGTATGCGGACGGGTCGCTGAAGCGAGTCGTAGCCAAATCGCTCGAAGAGAAGAGCAGCGGACTTCCGGCAGGATCCGTGCTTATGCGCTATCAAGCGGTTGGGACGGAACGTGCAGGGTTAGACGAGCTGAAAGACGTCAATGTGTACATAGGGGAAGAAATTCCCAAAGAAATTGGGTTTCCGGTTGCAACGTTCGCCAAAAGCTACACGATCAAAGCAGCTCAAATAACTCCTGTTGATGCATCGAAAGTAGATCCCAGCAAGAGGCGGCAAATGGCGCTTACTTCATGGAGTGAGCTGAATAATCACGTGGACTGGTCTATCGGTCAAATGGCTTCGGATCAAGTGCAGAACGGTATTCTGGAAGCTGTTGTTTTGGATGAAGCTCTGTACCGGAATGATTTGCACATCGGCGATGTGTTCAACTACTCGGTCTCTGGCGCAGGAGGCAGTCAACTGCTTAAGGTAAAGATTGTCGGCTCATTCAAGCCAAAAAATGAAACGGATGCCTATTGGTTTCAAGGTTTAGAGGGCTTACTTAACTCACTTATCGTAAGTGATGATGTTTTTATGAAGACGTTGTTAACAGAGAAGAAAATTCCGCTTCAGTTGGCTAATTGGTATTATGCTTTCGACCTGCGGAATATTCAAACAAGTCAGTTGTCACCGTTAGATCACCGTCTGGAGAGGTTGGACATCAACCTGTTCCAGAAACTCAAAAATACGAAGGTCGATGTTTCCTTCAAGCCGATGCTTGCTGAATTTAAGGCGCAAAGCTTGCAGATGCAAATTTTATTATTTACGTTAGCAGCACCTATGATTGCCATGGTTTTTTATTACATTGTTATGAATGCCAGACAATCACTGGATCGGCAGCGGGGAGTTATTGCCACTTTGCGAAGCAGGGGCGGCAGTACGAAGCAAATCATTGGCATTTATTTTCTGGAAGGTTTATCGCTAGGGATCATAGCGTTGGTGGTTGGACCGTTCATGGGTTGGTTCATGGCCAAGAGTATAGGTTCTTCCAGCGGGTTCCTGACTTTTGTTGACCGAAAATCAATTCCAGTCAGTTTTACCAAGGAAGCATTGCTGTACGGCGGGCTTGCTGTTCTAATCGCCATCCTGGCAAGTGTAATTCCTGCCGTTCTTTTCGCTAAAGCTTCGATCGTGAACTATAAGCAGCTTCTTGCTAGATCTGATCGATCTCCACTATGGCAGCGCTGGTTTCTAGACATTGTACTGCTCGGTGTTGTTGGTTATGGCTTTTACCTGTTTGATCAGCGTCAGGTGTTGTCTGTACAGACTGGTCTAACGACCGATCAACTGCAAGTTCATCCGCTATTGTTTTTTGTGCCTGCACTCTCGATTTTCGCGTTGGGAATATTCTTTTTACGAATATTCCCGTGGCTGCTGCGCTTTTTTGGATGGCTTGGGCGGAGATTCCTTCCTGTGCCTCTCTACTTAACACTTGTGCAGCTTTCCCGGTCGGCCAAAGCTTACTATCCTTTAATGCTGCTGTTGATTCTTACACTGGGACTCGGCGTATACAATTCTTCAGCGGCACGCACGATTGACCTGAATTCCACAGAGCGAACGCTCTATCAGTATGGAACGGATGTGGTGCTGCAAACCGTATGGGAAGGCTTCTCCGATGATCTGCCGAAGGATCCTAATGCAGGTGGAAATTCCGGTGGCTCTCAAGGCGGCGGCTCAGGAGGTAATAACGGCGGCAATGGTGGTTCCGGTAATGGAGGAAACGGTGCTGGCGGTGGCCAAGGAGGTCAGGGCGGTCAAGGTGGTGGAAATCCAGGAGAGGAAACACCATCGAAGATTCGCTATGTCGAGCCGCCATTTCAAGTTTTTCGCGAGCTTGAGGGCGTTCAGGCAGCGGCAAGAGTTCTGCAAACCAAAGGCAATGTCGTGGTTTCCGGGAAATCGACGGGGCAAGGGCTTGTCATGGGCATTGATAATGTCGATTTTGCCAAAGTCGGGTGGTTCCGGCCAGATTTATTTCCAGCTCCTCCGTATCAATATTTGAATTTGCTTGGCAGCTATGAGCAAGCGGTCATTATTCCTTCTAATTATGCAAGTAAGTATGCACTGAAAGCAGGGGATCTGCTCTCGATTACCATTAGCCAGCAGCCTGTGGAATTTGTCATTGTCGGCATTCTTCCGTACTGGCCAAGTCAGTATCCCGATCAGACGCCATTTTTCATTACAAATTTGGATTATGTATACGATCAAGCGCCTATGGCTCCTTATGAAGTTTGGCTGAAAATGAAACCAGACGCGAAAGTGGCGCCGATTGTTACTGCTTTGCAAGAAAAGGGAATCGAGTTAGCTTCTGTGAAGGATGTTCGCAATGAGCTCATTGTCCAGAATAAGCTTCCAGCCAGAGGCGGAGTTTTCGGGATTCTAAGCTTAGGATTTCTCGTATCTGTCCTTGTGTCTTTAATCGGCTATATGTTGTACTGGTTCTTTAATCTATCAAGTCGTGTCGTGCAGTTTGGGGTCCTTCGCGCGATGGGGCTTTCCCGCAAGCAATTGACAGGCATGCTGCTGCTTGAGCAAGGCTTTACAGCAGGTTTATCGATTGCTTTAGGAATTGCGATAGGTAAGCTGACGAGCTATTTCTTTTTGCCTTTCTTGCAAACTTCTCAGAATGTGAAGACTCAGGTACCGCCTTTCCGGGTAGTTTTCGACTCCAAAGACACCAATCAACTCTATTTCGTTGTAGCTTTCATGATGGCAACAGGAGCTTTGCTGCTGTTCTTGCACATTAGAAGGCTGCGTGTTCATCAAGCTGTGAAGCTCGGGGAGGAGAAATAGAATGATTACTTGTGAAGGTTTAGTCAAAATTTACAAATCAGACGAAGTGGAAGTTGTCGCCTTGCAAGGATTGAACATCCAAGTTGACGCCGGTGAGCTCATGGCCATTATCGGGAACAGCGGAAGCGGTAAGTCTACATTATTGAACATTTTGGGCGGCCTGGATCGTCCTTCCGCAGGGCAAGTGAAAGTCGGCGATTGGGATTTGTTGAAAATCACAGATAAGCAGCTGGTAGAATACAAACGGCATACAGTCGGCTTCATTTGGCAAAATAACGCCCGCAATCTCGTTTCCTATTTGACCGCACTCGAGAATGTAGAAATGCCGATGATGCTCAGCGGGAAATATGATCCCGCCTATGCCAAGCAATTGCTGGAATGGGTCGGGCTTAGCCATCGGCTGAACAATAAACTGCAAGAGCTGTCAGGAGGCGAACAGCAGCGTGTTGCTATTGCGATTTCGCTTGCAAATCGTCCAAGGCTGCTGCTCGCCGATGAACCTACGGGGTCCGTAGATTCCAAAACGGCGGATATGATACTAAACATTTTTCAGCGTCTGAATAAAGAATTGGGAGTTACGATTGTGATTGTTACCCATGATTTATCCATGGCCGGAAAAGTGGGGCGAGTCGTTGCCATCCGGGATGGAATGACGAGTTCAGAGTTTATTGCGCGCAGTCCGTCACTTGTAGGCACGACGGGTATTGCGGGTGGACTTGCGAATAAGGATCATGAAGAGTTTGTTGTATTGGACCGCGCAGGCCGCTTGCAAGTGCCCAAAGCTTATCTGAACGCCTTGCAAATCGAAGGCAAAGCAACGATGGAGTTTGATGGCGAGAAAATTATGATTAAAGCGCCGAAAGCTATACCGACTTTTGGGGGTAAGGAAATGAATTCACATACTGACGGAGGTAAATCCAAATGAAATCAATTACACGTAAAATGGTCGCTACATCTTTGACCTTGGCCATGGTCGTCCCCCTTGCAGTGGCTTGTACCAAGGGTGAGAAAGCAGACGATAAACAGGAGCGGGTGCTTAAGATCGCCACATCCATGGGGTTCGGCGATGATGAGTATTTCCGACAACAGTTTACAGAAATATTTGAGTTCGCCAACCCGAATATTAAGATTGAAATGATTCCAACGATGGATGATAAGTATCGCTATGGCGGGGTGCAGCCTGGTGAGAAGATGCCGGATCCGATGGAGAAACTGAAAGAGGTCATGCAGGGGGATAACCCGCCGGATGTCGTGATGGTCGGCTTCGAACAGCTGCCGGATATTATTGAAAGCAATATGCTAACGCAACTGGATCCACTGATTACGAAAGATAAGTTCGATACGACAGGCATTGTGCCAGCTGTCATTGATGGAATCAAAAATGCGGGCAGCGGTAAATTGTATGCACTTGCGCCAACCTTCTCGTCCTCGGCATTGATTTACAATAAGAAAATGTTCACGGATGCCGGTGTTGATTTTCCGAAAGACGGCATGACGTGGGATGAGGTGTTTGATCTTTCCAAGCGGCTGACCAAAGGGGAAGGAGAGAACCGATTGAACGGCTTCTCATTCTCAACGCAAGCTCAAGGCGATTTGTTCTATGGCATGCAAATGTACACGGCTCCTCTGCAAATCAAGATGTTTGATGATGCTGGAGATAAGATGACGGTGGATACGGATCAGTGGGAAAAAGTATGGACGAAAATGGCACAGCTGCAAAAAGACAATGTGTTCCCTGAGCTTATGGATCCACAAAAGGGGATGAATCGGAAATTCGATCAAGAAAATCCTTTTGCCTATGACGATTTCATGTCGAACCGCTTGGCGATGGGAATTATTAATTACGGTCAAATTCAACAAATTACGAATGCGAACAAAAACGCTGCCAGCTACAAAGGATTTACACCGATTGATTGGGATGTTGTAACAATTCCTTCCCATCCTGAAGCGAAAGGCGTGGGAGGTTCCATTTATATGAATGGGATTATGGGGATTAACGCGAAAGCGCAAAATCCAGATGATGCCTGGAAATTCATTAAATTCGTGAATGGCGATGACTGGGCAAAACTGAAATCATACAGCTCTTATAACTTAGTTGCGCGTTCTAAGTATTTGAAACCGAAAGATGGTTTGGACTTCCATATGGAAGCATTTTACAATGTAATTCCTGCGCCATCGGATAATAACTTCAAAATTTACCGTGATAAGCCGAACATTTATCAAGTCCAAGAAATTGGCCATCAATTGTTTAATAATGTTTTACAAGGAAAAACGACGGCTCGTGAGGCACTGAAAGAATGGCAAACCCAAGGCGATGCAATGCTGAAGCAAATGAAGGAAAATCCAGGTGAACCACCGAAACCTATGACTATGCAAGCAGTGCCAGCCGGTTAATAACCATTAACGATCAGATGACAGTTACAACGATGAAGGAGGCCATTCACACCATGAAGATCAAGTTCGGCTACAAATATGCGGCCACAATTGCTTTGTCTGCCACAATGGCATTTGGCGCCATAACACCCGTATGGGCAGATGGCAGTCCAGCCGCCGTAACCATGGCGATAGGTAAGGTACCGATTACGAAGAGCAGCTATTTTGAATTAAAGCAGATTCATGTTTTACCTGATCAAAGCGGCAAGATCGCAACGTTCACGATTACGATTCATAATGAAGGCAGCAGTGAACTGCAATTTATTGATTATTGGGCTAGATTGAAAAGTAAATCAGGCAATCAATTCTCAGCGCGCTTGCTGCCTGCTGATAAGGATAAGAACCGGGTAGCCCCCGGTTCTACAACAGATTTAACATTCTATGCGACGGTGAATCCAAGTACGAATCTTCAGGACCTTGTTGTCCAATTCATCAAGTGGGATTTTAGCCAAACGAATTTCGAACGGGTGCTTGGAGAGGTCGCTGTACCGGAGAATTATACGGATGTCGTTCCATCTGAAGGTACGGGCACCATTTCGATTGGCGGCGTGGAAGTACGCGCATCTATTAAAAAGTTCGTCAGCAACAAAAACGAGAAGTATCATGTTCCCACGGTTTACCTGACGCTGGAGAATGTAGGTAGTCATGCTGTGACTATTCCCGCTTACTTATTCTCAATCAGGACACAGGATGGGCTCTTGTATCCTTTGGAGGCCAAAGGGATCAAGGATTTGAAAATTAATCCAAAAGAAAGCAAAGAAATTCAGCTCTCCGGTTCCATTCCCGTAGCGGTAGCCGCGGATGCTTGGCAGCTGGCCATTGCGGACACGATTGCGGATTTGAAGCTTAATGTAGCCGTAGCCAATTTCCAACTTCCTGCCGTATCGTCTCAAGAAGGTGGTTCAATTGGCAAAGAGTATTCTTTCACGAATAAGTCGGGTGTTTACACAGCTCAGCTAGGTGGTCTTCACCGTCTTCCTTGGGAGGATCAAGATCTACTGACAGCGGATCTAGTACTAAGCAATAAGGGAGATGAGTCGCTGCCCATTCCGAAACTATCCGGTTACTTCCTTCTGGATGATGCGGTCAAAATCGATGCGAAGCTTATCCAGACAGCTAAAGTGATTGGGCTTGGAGCGGGTACGAGCGTTAACCTGCAGCTTGCCGGCAAATTGCCGTATACGTATGAGTTCTCTCAAGTGAAGCTTGTACTCCAAGAGAATGAGGGAGATGAACCGGCTACGGGGACAGAGACGACAAACACAACAACAACGGATGTCCTGGAGTTCTCAACACAAGCTGAGCTTCAAGCTGTTCCTATGGTTGGACTGGGCGAATCCTATTCGTCGACGGATGTTGGGCGCAAAGCCAAGTATGCGATTAGGAGCGTATCGACCTACGAGGACAAAACAAGCATCATGTATTCAGCCATGGTTGAGGTGACTAACCTGGAGAAAAGATTCACGAACGCCACCAAGCTTGTCGCGAATTTCCGGTCACCGGACGGAACTGTATTCCCGGCTTCTGTTGCGGAAGTGAAGAATAAAATTTCTCCAACAGGAAAAGGGCTGCTTAACGTTTGGGCGCCTGTGCCAAAAGGCTTCTCAACCGAGAACATGAATTTGCTACTTGGCGAAGCCGTAACGGAGGGCAAACTGTCGGAAGGCGACAAGGCTGTTGCTGATTCCTATGTAAATCCAGTTGCCTATACACTGCCAGCGGAGAATACGAAAGTGGCAGATACACTTAAGAATGTGGACTTATTCCCTTACACGATTAGCATTAATAAAATTGGGACGAGTATTGAGGATAAAGTATTTACACTCAAATTCAACTACGAGTTAACGAAAGAGAAACTAACTGAAATTAATACCGAAGGCCACAACTTATTGCTTGTATTTGAAGATGGCGGCGGAATTAAACGTTTTGAGAGAAGATTCGATTTCAAAGACTTTGACGTCTTCAATGGAGATTCCACGGGGGATGAGGATACGAAGATGCGACTTGGGAAAAGAGAGAATTTCAAAATCTCGATCCCCGATGAAGGCCTTATTTTTAATACAAAATTCCTGCAAAAATATACACTTAGTGTGTACGACGAATTCCAGGGGCAACGAAAGTTAGTTGCTTCTCAGAAAGCGGATTGGTTTATTACTACGGATTAATAACATACATCTAAGGGTTGCCTCAAATGGTCTGATAAAGCCAATGAGCAGCCCTTTTTTTGTGTCCAGTCATAAGAAGTCATAACAGGATTGCCCGCCATATGACCAACATATGACTGAAATATGACTTCACTCACCTGTTTTTATACATAGCCCGATATATAATAAACCCAGACCGAAAAAAACATAAATTTTCCATTGTAATTTTATGTTTTGTTAAGAAATTCCAAGTATGATGGTTAAGTGAGTGTCTCAGAGTATTAAAGCTGGTGATAGGGGAGAAGTGAGAATGATCAAGTTAACCGATTTTTCAATGAAAAATGTAGCAGCAATTTTCATCCTGATGCTGCTGTTGGTCGTAGGTGGTACGTACTCCACAACGACGCTCAAGGTAGAAAGCTTTCCAGACATTACTTTTCCGGTCGTCATTGTAAGTACTACATACGTAGCGCCTCCTAAGGATGTGCTGGATGAAGTTACGAAGCCGCTCGAAAAGGCGGTTGCAGGCTTAGACGGGTTAAAGACCCTTAGCTCAAGTTCGCAGGATAATTACTCACAAATTATTTTGGAGCTTGAACAGGATAAGAAGCCGGAAGATGTGAAGAAGGACGTTGAGAGCTTAATCTCCAATGTTAAGCTTCCGCAGGGATCTGAGAAGCCTAAGGTGTTAACAGCCGGCTTTGCTTCCGAACCGGTATACTATCTAGCCGTATATGGTGACGAGGGTATGAACCAAGCAGAGCTGGATAATGCGTACAAGGATACAATTCTTCCAGGCTTTAATGGACTTAAAGGGGTTGACCATGTTGACTCTGTCGGTAACCAAGACGCAGTACTAACGATTAAGCTGGATGCGCCTGCGATTAACAACTATGGTTTAACTCCAGCGGATGTCTCTGGATCCATTAAGGCAGCATTGGTTTCCAGCCCTGCAGGTACAGTGGATTTCAATGGTAACCAACAGATGGTTCGTGTGAAAGGCGAAATGGATACCATCTACAATTTGGACAATTTGAAAATCACGACAAAAACAGGTGATACGCTACTCCTTAAGCAGATAGCCAAAGTTGAAGCCATTAGCGAATCCAAGTTTATTGCCAGATTAGACGATAAACCGGCGATCGGCGTGCTTTTGTACAAAACCAAAGCGGCCAACGCCGTGGAATTTGCAGATAGCGCAGATAAATTAATGGCAGACTGGGCTCAGACTTTGCCTGGCGTGAAATTCCACAAAATTTATAACTCAGCCAACGATATCAAAGATTCTATCCATGGAATGGTCCAAGAAGGCGGCTTAGGCGCGATTCTGGCATCTGTCATGATCTTGCTGTTCCTTCGTAATATACGAATGACACTGATCGTACTCGTTTCCATTCCTCTATCGATTCTCGTCACGCTGTTAGTCATGGGACCATTGGGCATTTCCCTGAATATCATGACGCTTGGGGGTATGGCGATCGCGGTCGGACGGGTAGTAGACGACAGTATCGTCGTTATCGAAAATATTTATAGTCAGTTGCAAGTGGCCCAACAACGTAATGAATCCGTTATTCGATTAGCAACGAAACAAGTTTCGAGTGCGATTACGTCCTCAACCATTACAACCGTAGGTGTATTTGGTCCGATCGGCTTCGTAAGCGGGGTTGTCGGCGAAGTTTTCCGTCCTTTTGCGATAACGCTGGTTGTAGCTCTTTTATCTTCATTAATTGTTGCGTTAACTGTCATTCCCATGTTGGCGAAGCTGCTGGTGCTTAAATCCAACAAACTTACCAACCACGACGAACATCATATTGGACCGATGGGTGAGAAGTATAAGAAAGCGATCATCTGGTCTTTAAACAACCGTATCAAAACGCTTTTAATAGCCGGCGTGGCCCTTATTCTTTCTATTGTTATTACTGTTCCGAATTTAGCGGTGGCCTTCATGCCAAACAGTGAAGCTGTCAAACAAGGGGCTATTGAAATAAAAATGCCTCGCGAAACATCTATTGAGATGATGAATGAAAAATCCAAAGAACTCGAAAGAGAATTAAAGCAGCATAAAGATAAATTGGGCAATCCTGCTTTCAAGTATATCGAATCCCTGGTTGGTTATAACCAAAGCAGCGACCGGTATGCCTATAGAGCGATGATGTTCTTTGAATTAACCGCAGACACAGATGCGACAGAGGCTGTCAAAATCTACAAAGAAGATATGCTGAAATTGATGCCGCCAGGTTCGGATGTCAACATCCAGTTATTTACGGGTGGACCTCCAACATCAACAGGTTCTGATTTTGCCTACTCGCTGAAGGGTGATGACCAGTTATACCTCCAGCAAGCTGCTAAGATGGTGGAAGATAAACTGAAAGAGTTTCCAGAAATAAATGATATCAAAGATAGCTTGAGTGATTCTAAAACGGAAGTTGAGATTACGGTCGATCAAAATAAGGCTCGATTGTACGGACTATCTTCAGCGCAAATTCTACAAGCTGTTAGTTCCTGGATTGCAGAAGAAAAGCTCGGAGATTTGAAGTTTAACAATGTGACCTATGCAACCAAAGTTATGCTTAATCCAACTTATAAAAATTCCGTGGACAAATTAGGCACATTTTTGGTCAAAACACCTACGGGTCAAACGATCCAGTTAAATGAAGTCGCTCATATTGCGCAAATTGACGCGCCTAATAGCATCAGTCGTGAAGATGAAGAACAAATTGTAAGTGTAAGTGCCAAAATTGATAGTACGGATAAAGGAGGCGTGAGCCAAAAAATAACGGCTGAATTGGCAAAGCTGGAGCTGCCGTCTGGGGTCTCACGTGAAGTCAAAGGGGTTTCTGATGATATTAACAGAAGCTTTATGCAAATGTTTGTCGCCATCTTTGCATCCATTTTCATCGTTTACATCGTCATGGTAATCGCATTTGGTAACGCAAGAGCGCCGCTGGCTATTCTTTTCTCACTGCCGCTTGCGGCCATTGGGGGGCTGTTAGGGCTTCTGATTACAAGAGAATCTATTAATGTTACCTCACTCATCGGATTCCTCATGTTAATCGGTATCGTTGTAACGAACGCGATTGTACTTGTAGACCGTGTACAGCAGCTCAGAGAACAAGACTATTCCATTCGGGATGCACTTATTGAAGCAGGGATTACACGTTTAAGACCGATCATTATGACGGCAGGTGCAACGATTATTGCCCTCTTGCCGCTTGGCTTAGGTTTATCCAAAGGGACCATTATTTCCAAAGGATTGGCGGTTGTTGTTATTGGGGGACTTACGACTTCAACGCTGCTAACACTTGTCATTGTACCGATTATGTACGAGATTTTATTCAAAAAGAGAGAACGTCGTTGGTTCAAAAGAAAAGGGAAATCGTCAACCATACAAACGGAGCAAGCACCATCTGCGCTTCAATAAGCTGAATTGGGGAAAAGGAGAAATCGAATATGAAACGTCAGTTGTTTACGATTAAGCAAAGTGCCAAATTATTCGGTGTCGTCGCGCTTAGCGCGGCGATCATCGCAGGATGTTCCGCATCACCTGCTGCAAGCCCGAGCGCAACGCCGGCAACGGCTGCCGAGCAAGGAGTTAAAGTAGTGAAAACGGCTAAAATTGCCAAACAAAAGATTGGTAATCCGATTGAGCAAGTAGGAGACGTTGTCTCTTCCATTCAATTGGATGTTGTGCCTAAGTCAGGCGGGGAAGTTATTGAGATTCTAAAGAAACGCGGAGATAAAGTTGAGAAAGGTGATGTGCTGTTCCGCCTAGATCCGA
Organism: Paenibacillus violae; assembly: GCF_032461945.1. NCBI lineage: Bacteria > Bacillati > Bacillota > Bacilli > Caryophanales > Paenibacillaceae > Paenibacillus > Paenibacillus violae. The sequence continues at coordinate 789,467 of NZ_JAWCUD010000002.1, read as the reverse complement.
CCGATGTTTTGATACAAAAAGATTTGAATTCCGTGAGTATTAAAGGAGCCCAGGCCGGGCTTGTTGAAGCTAAACAGAAGACAGCCAACGGAATTGCTGATGCTAAAGACGGAGTGTCCAAATTAGAGACAGCCGTTAGCGATCTTGAGAAGGCTTATAACAAGGCTCGTAATGAATACGATCTAGGTACAGCGACGAAAACGCAGTTAGAACAGTCTGAAACAGCGCTAACCAATATGAAAAAAGATTTGGAGAGCGCACGTAGAACGCTGAAAACTGCGCAAGAGACGAATTCCCTTGCACAAGTGGAAACTAGCCTGGAGTCAGCACAGGTTAGCGCGCGCAGCATCGATAGAACACTAAGCAACCTCGATGTAAAAGCGCCTGCTTCCGGTGTGCTAACGGATCTCAATGTGACAGTTGGTGAAACTTTGTCACCAGGCGGTCGTGTCGGAGAAGTGCAGCAGACGAACCCGGTGAAAATCAAGTCCCAATTGACCGAAGCATCGGCTGCTCTCGTTCGAGGTAAAAGCGAACTGATTTTCTACATACCAGATGTTACTGATAAAGCCAGCGCTAAAGTCACGTACTTATCTGATGTCATTAATGGTCAATCCAAGGCGTATGATCTGGAGTTGGAAGTCCCGAATCCTGATGGTAAGTTGAAACCAGGTTCCAAGGCCCAAGTCGAGCTTACCAAAGACGATGAACAAATCGTACCGGTTATCCCGAGCCTTAGTATCGTTCGCGAAGGCGGCGACAGCTTTGTGTATATCGTGAACGGGGAAACTGTCCAAAAACGTAAGGTTGAACTTGGTCGCTTAAACGAAACGAATCAAGAAGTGTTATCCGGCGTTAAGGAAGGCGAGATGCTCGTGATCTCCGGACAGCACCAACTGAAAGATCAAGATAAAATTAAAGTGAGCAACTAGCTCGAGCTCAAGGAGGAGAACTACGTGAATAAGAAAATGAAGAGATCACTGGCCACTATTGTACTATCCGCTGCACTTTTAACTACCGCTTCTTTTCCTGCATGGGCTGCGGAGGGTGTGAGCTCGGCAGTTTTCGCTCAAACAAGCACGAATACCAGCTATGCGCTGACTGATAAAGTTGAAGTGGAGATCAAAAGCATACTCAACGAGCATGAATCGGATACAACGAAGCTAGGAGCAGTCATTCGGATTAAAAATACGACCGATAAAATAACTCGTGTCCCTGATTATGAATTGCGCGTTCGCATGGCGGATGGCGTTGAATATACGCTGCAGCCGAGTGCCAAAAATCCAAAGTCGATACTACCGAAGACGCAGCAAGAGCTTAGCTATCTAACGAATGCAGAACGCAGCGATGATGCTGAACTTAGCGAGCTTAGCTTTGTAGATGTGGATATGGAAGTATATCCGAAAAAAGAAACAACACTGCTGAGCGTACCGGTTGACGCGGCGCTCGTGTGGAAAGGCAGTGACAGCACGATTACCAAAGCTTCTGCGCTTCTGAAGTGGGGAGAGGCTTTCACACTGCCATCTCTGAGGACATCGGTAGGATTTATTCCTGTGGATATTCACAAGGAAATCACAGCCAAAGGCGTGTCTACTGTTGTGCAAATTCAGGTCGTCAATCCAACGAATGAACGCCAAACCGTTCCGAATTTCGGAATCGACGGCAAGACGGATAGCAAGGTTTATTCCGGCGATCGTGCCGAAGCTTCCGTTGTACTTGATCCGGGTGAGAAAAAGTATATTCATATCGTGATCCCAACCGATTTGGACACCGAATTCACGAGTTTGAATGTCGTGACGCCGGAGAGTTTCTTCGCTTCGCAGGGGGATGGCAAAATGCAAGAAGATACCTACCGTGTTGGGCGCGCGAACATTTTACTTCCTGTTGGAGCGGCGACACAAGGCGTCATTCCGGCTCCAGACTACACATTAGGAACACCAGTTAAACTGGATTCAACGAATAAATTTGTACCTTCCAATGTCGATGTGTCGCTTGTTGAACTGCATGTCACAAACAATGAAGATGATGGATTCAATACGGCAGTGGCCAAATTTAAACTAACGAATAACAGTGATCGTCCAGTCCCTATTCCAGCGATACAAACGGAGCTTGTAAGTAAAGACGGCTTTGCTTATGGAGGAAGAAGACAGGCGGCAACTGCGCTTAGTGTTGTTCCTAAGGCTTCTTATGTGGTCAGCTATTCCTATGCGCTTCCTGCTTCCGAAACAGGCGAGGGCTTGAAGATGAACTTATACAGCCAGCAGGCTAGCGGAGATACGGTGTATAAGTCGCTGCTCGCAACAGCGAAGGTGCCCGTTCAGACTAACGAGACAACGAGTAAAGTGCTTAATGTTTACCCTTACGAGATCAATATTAAGGACTGGAGTATCTCAGCGATTTATCAAGCTTCCTTGACCTACGATTACAAGTTGAAGCTGGAGCTGGACATCAAACCGGATAAACAGGTAACAGTGGATAAGTATAACAACAAGCTATCCTTTGAATTATTCGATAAAGTTGGCAATCCTGTTGGAAAAACGACGAAAGATTTGTCAGGCGAAGGAAGATTGTACAGTGGTTCGAACACAATTGACCTAAGTGCGAGATCCGGTCAACTGGATTTCCCAATTCAAGTCAAAGTTTATGAGACCTTTACGAACGAATATGGAGAAACGGTTAAACGATTCCTTACAACTTTTAAACAATAAAAGTTCAATGCCGCCTGGTAGTGCAAGAAGCACTACTAGGCGGTTTTTCATTTTTTTCGTATATGCAGGATGTTCATGAGGATTGATTCATAAGTCTGATCGGTTTTGGATAAGATAGGTTTATCGATTTCATTAAAACGGAGTGATTGCGATGAACTGGATATATTGGGCAAAATTATATGATTCCAAGTTTCAAGCGGGCTGTCTGGCGAAAAGAATGGAAGAAGACTGGTGGATTTACGGGTATGAATGCCCACAAGAAGTGGAAGTTTTCAAGTCGAAAAAGGGACGTTTCGGCGTTCGTTACAATACGTAATTTCCTGCATTTTATCTAAAAATTAACGCTTGACTTACCACTCGCGCTTAGTGTATATTTATTTTTGTCGCTGTTGAGCGGCAACATGACGCGGGGTGGAGCAGCTCGGTAGCTCGTCGGGCTCATAACCCGAAGGCCGCAGGTTCAAATCCTGCCCCCGCAACCAAATTTTATTTGGGCCTATAGCTCAGTTGGTTAGAGCGGTCGGCTCATAACCGATTGGTCGGGGGTTCGAGTCCCTCTGGGCCCATAGTAGTGAAACCCTTTGAATAAGGGTTTTTTATTTTTTAGAAGATAAAACAGGCCTCTTATTTTCATCAATCGTTTGATGAAGATGAGGGGCTTGTGCACGTTTTTGTGCACACAGCTTTTTGAAAAAATAATAAGAGAATCAATTTGAAAGGTATGGTAAACTGTGTAGGAAATTACTACATGGAGGAAGTTGCATGCCATTAAATTGTGTTAGAAGAAGCCTCATTTTATCTGCATTACTTGTATGGACTTATTCACCATTAGCAGTGTTTGCTTCATCTACAAGCGGACTCGTTTCCATCAAGTTAACATTGGGGGAAACCAAAGCTTCAATTAATGACAAGAGCGTTACTCTTCAAATGTCTCCGCACCTTGTTGAGAATACAACGATGGTCCCACTCCGATTTGTTACAGAAGCCTTAGGTGCCACCGTTAAATGGGATGGAGCTGTACAGAGAGTTGACTTGGCATATGGGACAAAGCTCCTCTCCATGCAGATAGGAAATGCAACTGCTCATGTAGACGGTACGCCAATCCACCTTGAGCAAGCTCCTATTATTGAAAATGAAGTCACTCTCGTGCCGATTCGGTTCATTGCAGAGAATTTCCAACAGACAGTTACATTCGATGAACTTACTCGGGTTATCACGATTTCGCCAGCAGATGATCAAAGCTTGAATGGCGCTCTCCCTGTCAAAAAGCGATTGGATAAGCCGACAGTTGATAATTTAACTTCACAGAACTCTATAAAAATTCCTTTAACTGGACTCCTCCCATCATCTGGACCTTATCCGCATTATTTCCTTAGTGATATGGAGATGATCTCGGATGGTAAGGATGATCTGTATTTCATATCGCAAAATGATCAGTCTAACTTCTATATTAAGAAGATGAATCTGAGCAAAGGAAAAGAGATAAGTTTAGAAACCATCCTTTCGTTCAACGATACAAAGTTTGATTTTGAGTATAAAGACGAGCGTGGTGCGGCAAGCAAATTTCTACATTATGAATTCATCCCAAAATCATTATTCTATGATCAAGCTTCAGATAAACTTTTTGTCATGGGAAGAGACTTTTATAATAAAATGGCTGTTTTTTATCAAGTATGGCCTAGCGTGAAAATGATTGCGTTTGATACGAGTGGACAATTAGATACGGATACGGACTTTATCCAGCCTTTGAATGACGGACAAACATATGTGATAAGTAACTCTTTCAAAAACATCCTGTACACAGCTCATGAGGGAGAGAGGCTCACATCTTACATGAGTGTCGAGGGAAATCGCATGCATCATCTTGTTCCACTTGTTAATAATGGGATCTTGTATGTTCTTGATCGCGAGAGCAAGCAAATAAAAGAGATTACTCCTGGGGTAGGATCAGAGGTAGTTGCTACATTAAATATTGAACAAATAAATACCGTAATCACGCATGATGGATATTTTTTCATTACAGATGGGAAGCAATTTTATCGTGCAAATGTAGAGGGGAAGATTGAACCCTACGCGAATATGGATAATGCCATTTATAGAAAAGGTATTTTTAATTCCTTGACTGGGAACTATGATCAGATGCCCACTCCGCCAGGCTACTCGGGAGCATTAAATGATGATTTTGAGCCTAAAAAAATGGTTCTTGGTATTTCACCGCGATTTGTCATAAATGCCGATGGCAATATTCTGATTTATGATGATATTAATTTGATTCTTAGGAAAATTACGGTTTTCGAGAATTAAGCAAAAGTGTTCAACAAATCAAAAAATTCGCAAAGGAGCTGCTTGTTATGTGTCGTAATATTAAGCCGCTTTTTAACTTCAACCCCGTTGCTACAGATGCTGAGATTCAGGCGGCTTCTTTACAATTTGTTAGAAAAATTTCGGGCTTCACCGCGCCATCCAAGGCGAATGAGGAAGCTTTCAACCGAGCGGTCGCTGAGGTGGCGCTAGCTGCACGTCAATTAATGGATTCACTCGTCACTACTGCGGAGCCGCGCAATCGAGAAATCGAAATCGAGCGTGCACGCGCTAGAAACGCCAAACGATTCGGAACCGTAAAAAAGCTGGAGTCCTAATAAAAAGGCTTTTACCTTCTTAGGTAAGAGCCTTTTTGTTGCTTTCCTTTAATTAGCAACTCATTTGAAGTGTAGCAATCTATTGTCTACGAGCATATGATGTAACAAACTAGTAGAAATTAGGTGATAGAAAGTGGCCAAAGGTTTTGATTGCTCAACGCCTTTAACGGCGCAAACCGCCGCAGCTTTCGTCAAAGATGGCTACTCGTTTGTGGCCAGATATCTCGTCCCGAGCGGGTATAAGGCTTTAACGAAAAGTGAAGCGGAACAAATCAGCCAAGCAGGTTTGGACATCGTATCTGTTTTCGAAACTACGGCAAATCGGGCTCTTGGCGGAAGAAATGCAGGATTGGCTGACGGCGCTACCGCGGTACAGGTGGCTCATCAGCTAGGTCAGCCTGCAGGAAGCTGTATCTATTTTGCTGTCGATTTTGACGCGACTAGCGCTCAAATGGCTACGGTCATTGCGTACATTCAAGCAGCAAGTGAAGCGACTCCGGAGTATACCACCGGGGTATATGGGTCGTATGCGGTTATGGAAGCTGTGAAGCAAGCAGGTGCTTGCTCGAGATTTTGGCAGACCTACGCATGGAGCGGCGGTAAAAAATCTACATTCATTAACATTTATCAATATTTGAATGATGTTTCAGAGAATGGCATCCAAATCGATCATGATGAATCCTACGGCAGTGAAGGCTGGTGGAACACGCTGACACCAGTGAACTATCCACTTACAACGCATGATGCCAATGTCATCATCCCTTTTCTGTCAGCTGGCTATGAAGCGACAACTTCGCTCCCAGCTCGAGCGGAATTCAATCGCTTAGCGAATGAACTGCGCAAAGCGTCTGGCCAGCCGCTGCAATAAATGTAAAGCCCGTTAACTCTCGTTCCTGAGAGCTAACGGGCTTTTGTCATTGCATGACAGCGCTGCGAATATACCAGCGCGAATCAAGCGATGCTCTTTCGAGCCGAAAGAGCACACGCCTGTGCGCAGGCGCGGAAGCACGTGCCGGTGTAACCGTAACGTCGACCGCAGCCTCAAGCTCGAGGAGCTGAGACACGTCCCGCTCCGGGAACTTGGACAGGCGGCGCATGCTTCGCACATGCACCGCCTGCTCTTGCCCTGTGGTGACCTGCAGCAGCTGCAGGTCACCTTGGTTGGCGCCGCTGATCCAGACGTCGATCAGCGCCCAAGGCGAAAGCTTGCTGATGTAGGACGTCAGCAAGCCTGCGGCCCGGTGCACCATGACCTGGTGCGCCGGATCGGAGGAGTGGGAGCCGTGTGTCACGCTCCCGAGGAAATGAATACAGAAATGACCGTTGAAGTCATTTCCGGGAATACCGTCTCCGCCATGCGGCATGCCGTGCATGGAGCCGGCCAGCGTGCGGCCGTTAAACCTCACGAGGACCGCTTTACGGTCCCAGCTCCATGCGCCGCCATAGATGGTTTTGAGCGTCGCGGAGTCGGTCTTCGTCAGCGGTTGGACATCCGCGTGGCTGGAACCTGCGCGGCGCTGTCCTTCAAAGCTAAGACCGCTTTCTACGTCGGTTATTGTGAATTTACTATATTTGGGGATGACGGCGCTTGCGTCTTCCCAAGTCAGGATCTCGCCATAGTGCTGAGCTCTAAGCGCTTGAACCTGTGTGCGAAGCGCTTCTTGCACATCCATCGACACCGCGTAGATGGATTTGGTCATCGGATCAACCAATTCCCCGTTTACCGTAACGCCGTAGTGGAGCGTCTGCCCTTTTTTATGATAAATGAGAGTGGTATCCGGCGGTAAAGGCTCGGTGTACGAAGCGCCTGCCTGTAGTTGCTCAAGCTCTCGCTGTAATTTTTTATTTTCAAAAGATGATTCTGATCGGTAGGCGGCATGTGGAGAGGCTTGGACAACCAACTGAAAAGTAGTCATATTCGTCGTTTCTTGATACCTGAGGGCTTGACCATAGGAATGATGGCCGAATGGACCAAACAAACAAATGGACATCACAGAAAGCAACAAGGTGCAGATCATCGTTCGGAGCAAGCGGGTTGCTCGGGCATGATGCATAGGTAAGCTTCCTCCTGAATTGATTTTAGTAGCGGTCCACATTTGAACAGCTGGATGAAACGCCATAGTCAAGTTTTTACTAATTGCCATTAATTTATGAACAAATTCATCGTCCTCTGCTGTCGGAATGGCATCTGTGTTAAAATATAGCAGTACTTAGGAAAGGGAGGTTATCTCATGCAACCAAGTGAAGGTAAAGCATTTGAGCTACATATAGCAGAGGATCGGATAGTGAGAGGTGATTTCTATGAAGCGGCGTCACAACCGGCTCTGGGCACCTTGATCATTTGCCATGGATACAAAGGTTTTAAAAACTGGGGGATGTTTCCGCACGTAGCGCAATCATTATCTATGAATGTAAATGTCATGGCCATCAATTTCTCACACAATGGCGTCGGGGAGGACCTGCTTGAATTTACAGAGCTGGAGAAGTTCGCGCGCGATACATATTCCAGGAATCTTGAAGATTTGGAAGCCGTTGTGGAGGAAATTCGGCGAAATGAACAGCTTGCTGGTGCCGGAGAGAAACCGATTTTGCTTTTGGGCCACAGTAGAGGGGCGGGGGTATGCCTCATCTATGCGCTTGATCATCCCGATCAAATTGCGGGTGTTATCAGTTGGAATGGCATTTCGAATGTTGATCTGTTGACAGAGGACAATAAAAAAGAGATGCGCACAGAGGGAAGAACGTATACGTTGAACGGTCGTACGAAGCAAAATATGCCGCTAGATCTTGAGATCCTTGAAGACATGGAAAGTAACAGCGAGCGATTCAATATTATGGGCAGAATTAGCGGTGCAGCGTTCCCAATTGCGTTAATTCAAGGGACTGAAGATAGCGAGAGGCTTATTCGAGGCTCAAAACAGATGGTCGAGCAAAATTCAGCTATCCAATGGATCCGAATTCCTGAGGGCAATCATACCTTTGGCTCGGTTCATCCTTACCAAGGAGAGTCCCAAGCGCTGAAGCAAGCCATCCAAGAGACTCTTCATACCATTCGAGAAATGTTAGGATAAAAAGACACATGTTAACGAATAGACAACTTGGCGTAACGATACTTATTACCATTCTAGGACTCGCTGCCGCATATGTGCTGCACATTGCCTTGGCGATTGGTTTTTCATTTGGACTCATCACATTGGTCGTCATCGTATGGCGAGGCGGAGCTGGATTCAGTGGCATTCTGAGAAGCATGTGGGAGGGCGTCAAGCATACCAAAGAAGTCATGTGGATTCTTGCATTGGTTGGCGTTGTTATCCCTACGTGGACAGCAAGCGGGACTATTCCCTATATGATCGATTTAGGACTTCGCATCGTGGATCCTAGCTTTTTTCTTACATTTTCGTTTGCTCTTTCCGTGTGCATTTCCATGCTTCTTGGAACTTCCACGGGCACGCTAAGCTCGGTCGGAATACCACTAATCGGTCTTGCTGCGCTGCTTCAAATCCCTTTGCCGATGGTTGCAGGGGCACTAATTTCGGGCGCATTTGTCGGCGATAGGACTTCGCCTTTTTCCAGTGCGAACCGTCTGGTGGCATCTTCCACAGGTGTTTCCGTCAAAGACTTATTTAAAGCCTTGCTGCCAACTACGATTGGGGCTGGAGGTATCACCCTCGCTTTTTTCTTGTTTTGCGACATGAGAGGCAAGTGGCATCAAGGGGAAAATGATGTGCTTAGTCAGCAATTTGGTTCCGGTTTTAACTACAGCATTTGGTTGTTATTGCCTGTGCTGCTTTTACTGCTTTCAATATTGTTCAGATTTAAAACAAGAAACGGATTTCTTCTTTCCATCGCTAGTGCAATCGGAATCGGCCTCATTTTTCAAGGAGTCGCTTGGGAGGAATGGCTGCATGCGATGTGGTTTGGTTATCACTCTATTACTTTTGAATCGCTGCAAACCAAAGGTTTGTCTAGTATGGTTGAATTAATTGTACTTATTGGACTCGCGGGAGCGTTCAACGGGATTTTAGAGGAAAATCGTGTATTACAGGCCTATATGCAAAAATTGTTGGGAGGAAGCTCCACTTCCCTATTCATCGCAACCATTCGAACCGCCTTGTTTGGCTTAGGACTTGGCCTTGTTTCGTGTACACAAACCCTCCCGATCATGATGACAGGCAGGAGTTTGCTGCCTTTCTGGGAGGAACGCTTCCCGCGCAGCCAGCTTGCCAGAGTTGTTGCAGATTCAAGCCTCATTCTAGCTGCTATGATTCCTTGGAATATGCTCGCGATTGTGTGTGGAACCATTGTAGGTGTGCCAGTCGAACATTATGTTAGTTATGCGCCGTTTCTTTGGGCTTTGCCATTATGTACCTTAATTTGGTCGTACGGGTGGAGAGCACGTGGGAACGCTGTCGGATATTAAAATGAAGGAGAGCTGTAATATGCCTACAACTTATTTTATTTCAGATCACCATTTCGGTCATAAAAACATCATTGACTTCGAAAACAGACCTTTTGCAGATGTTGACGAAATGACAGCAGCTATGATTGCAAAGTGGAATGCTGTCGTCCGTAAAGAAGACAAAGTTTTTCATTTGGGTGACTTTTCTTTTTTAAATAAAGAGCGCACTCAGGCTATTGTTTCCCAGCTGAACGGGTATAAAATCCTCATCCTTGGCAATCATGATCGGGGGAGATCGAGGACCTGGTGGCTTGATGCGGGATTTGATGAGGTAAGTGAGTATCCACTTATTTATATGAATTTCTTCTTCCTTTCGCATGAGCCTATGTATATGAATAAACAGATGCCATATTTGAATGTTCATGGGCATATTCATGGTCAGAAATATGAGGGACGCCACTATTACAACGTGAGTGTAGAACAATTGGACTACACGCCGGTGTCTTTTGAGCAGATTCGCGATTCGGTTGTGGTGGATGAGGAACAGGCATAATAGCGCTTGAATGACAAGTATTAAGGTTTATAAAAGGTGGGAATAATGAGATTAATTGTTCGAGGAGGTTGATTTTATGTTAACGAATGACAAGTTGTCTGAAGCGGATATCGAAGTCATTTTGATGGCCATAGATACTTCGAAAGACGCATTACTTAAAGTGTATACGAAAGATTGGCTCGAAACTAAAATCGATGATATAAAAAACAAGCTTCACGCACAGCAAGAGGAACTGGAACGAAATCATTGAATCATGCAATCGATTCTATCGGCAAAAAGCACTCATGATCATTGATCATTAGGGTGCTTTTTTACAATGAATAAAGAAGCATTTGAAAATGCGGGTGGTAAGTCGTACAATGATTTGAAGAGTAAATCCATGTAAGTTTTTGGACGCAGCCTTGCCTCTGGCTCCAATAAAACTATGCTTAAGGAGATTTGAATTATGCCTCAACTGTCATCGTATAAATTGCCTTGTGGAACCAAGAAATTTTATCCTGAAAAACTTGATTATTTAACACGCAAAGGAAATTATCTATTGTTTCATACGTACTCACCTAAAAATAAAATAGCCTATATCATCTCTCCGAAACAGAAGGGCATGGATATCATTGTGGAAGGTCAACCTGGAGACATCGTAAACCTTTATGAAAGTATTGGCCTTGATGAACATGAAATTCGTGATGAAAATGGTGTATTTCTCTATAAACAAGCGCAAACAAAAGAAGAATTTGAACAGGTTTTTGAAAAGTTCGTCCGTTAATATTTGAAATAATATAGAAAGAGCACTTGAATTTATTCAAGTGTTTTTTTTGTTGCAGTAATGGATGCTCAGCGAAAGGGGTTATTCGCGATGATTTATACAATCACATAATTTGGGAATACTGTCTGAATATTAGAAAGTACAAGGTGGTACAAGAAGTTCTATAACAATCATCAACAAAAATTTTATCAAGAACCCGTGTACAAGTCCCCTTACGCTGCTGCACTCTGGTCATTATGTTTGCCAGGATTCGGGCAACTATATGTCCGTGAATATTTTATCGGTATCATCTTACTCGCTTCTGAAATTGCTTTTAATATTTTGTCTAAATTAAACTGGTCTATTTATTACTCGTTTACAGGAAAATTGCAAGATTCTTCCGAGATTGTAAATATGGGAAGGGTTGTTCTATCCTTCCGTTTACGCGTTCAACATCTGGCATGCGTATAATACGGCAAAGTTCATGAATGCTAAGCTAAAAGCAGAAGGAGTTCCTAGGCCAGAAAAACTAGCACATAATATGGGCTTTTTTACTGGACTCGTTTTTGGTATGTTTTTCGGACTACATTGGGCATTTTTAATAAGTCCTGTTTTTTCTGGTATTGTCCTGGGGATTTCATTGGCGATTATTGGGCATTTAATCGAGAAGTGTGTGGATCGATGAATTGAAGTGTAAAAGACGTTTTAGTAAGCATAAAAGAAAAAGCCCTTACCATGTAAGGACTTTCTCTGTATGACCTGTAGTGGGCTCGAACCACTGACCCCTACCCTGTCAAGATAGTGCTCTCCCAGCTGAGCTAACAAGTCGTTTTGTGAAGACAATTAGTAATATACCAAGAATTCTCAAGCATGTCAATATATAAGATGGTTATTTTGTAAACAGATTAATTGCGCCAAAATCGAAAAAGCTTGATGAGGACATGGTAAGTTTTGCGCTTTTTTTTGGACCTGGGCATGAAGGAAAAATCGTTCGTTGAAGTTTCTAAAGTTGCTGTAGGACCTTTCCCCAGAAGGATGGACAGTTCATCATCGGTTATGCCTTGCATTGTCATGGATTAGTCAACCTTTCCGCTCAATCATGTCATTAATATATCAAAAAAGTCAGCGCTTTGATATAGGACTTTCATATTAGCGGGATTTATGGTAACTTGGTGTCATTAGAGTTTGGGAGGAACAGGAATGACGAAGCAGCAGCATCGATGGAATTTGCGTTTAAAAAGCAGTAATGTATATCTAGGTACCGTATATTTAGGCGATCCGCTTCCCGAAGTGGAAGATGTGATTATGATTGGCGATAAGAAATATACAATTCTTGAGCTCGGTAGTAATCGCGATGCAAGCGATGTGTTTGTAGAAGAAGTGAAGAAGAAGTAACTCATGGTAAAAAGCGCTGTCTAGAAGGGTTAATCCTTCTAGACAGCGCTTTTCAATTTACGGATTCTTACACTGGATTCTACACTTTTGTATGTACTAGGCAAGGTTGTAGAGAGAGGCCAGGCAATCAACGAACATTTTGTTATATTCCTCACGGGTGTAGTCTTTGTTACAGGCAATGTCTCTTCCCAGGAATTGAAACCAGGTGATTTCTGTTTGCGCTTTTTTGTAAATAAATTTGCCGTGTTGGATGAGGAAGGTGTCGTTCTCGAAGTAGGGGACGTTATCAAACTGAAGTGTTTTTTCACCTTTTTGTTCGCTAACTAATGTAGCCAATAGAATAAGCATGCGGTAGGGATCACGGAAAATCTCATATTGTTGTTCAGTCATGGTTTACCACTCCTTTTGTATATAGGGATAAAGCCATCATACTAGAGAGGTAATCTGAATAGAATATGCGAATGAAAACTCGTGAGGATATCGAAGGAACAGATGACAATATTGAAGAAATAGAAAAAAAGACTGACGGTCACTCTAAGGAGGATCGAGTGAAATCAGTCTTTTGGAGTTTGTGCCTACATCAAAGGATTAACGTTTGAAGCTGGAAAGTTGTTGTTCTGCGATTTGTACCAAACGCTTCGTGATGTTTCCGCCGATCGCGCCAGCATCACGAGTTGCCAAATTACCGTTGTAGCCAGTAGGGGAGAGAGGGACACCAATTTCCTGAGCGACTTCAAACTTCAGTTGATCCAATGCTGCTTTTGCTTGTTGTACGACTAAAGTGTTGTTACTAGCCATTCAAAATCATCTCCTTTTTTATGGTACACCTGTATTATTTGAATGTTCAGAAAATTTATACGCAAAAAATAAATAATATCTATAACATCAATAAACCCCCAACCGGATGGCTGGGGGAGGATATATTTTAAAATAAGGACCAATTATTCCTCTTCGGATTCCACGCTTTCTTCAGCCGCAGCAGCTTCTTGACTTGCCTCTGCAACTTCTTCAGCCGCCTCTTCGTTCACTACTTCTTCTGTGGACTCTTCAGCGATTTCTTCTTCATTTTGGGATACAACTTCTTCTTCTTGGCTCATGCATTGTCACCTCCTCGGTTATGTATAATATCATTCTATCCGCTTCTATCAGGCGCTACAAGAGGGTTTAGAGGGCTATGCATAGATTTAATGAAACCTTAATTCGTTTGTCAAATCCTGCTAAAACGGGGTAGCGAGGATGCTAGTTTTTTGTGTCTTAATGACTTATTTTCGCCGGATTTCTCTAATGAGCATGTTTTATTTTTCTATGAATATACATGAGGCAAGCAGCGAAAGTTTATGCATTGCTAAGCTGAGCTATGCTACAAAGATAGTTTTCTTACGAAAACTCTTAGGAGGAGTCCGAATGAACCGGTCGGATGTTATTTTGGAATTACAGTTAGTACCTGAGCTGCTCAAACAAGCTGAAGCGATCTATGTGGATGCTGTATCTGAGCTGAGTTGGGCCAAGCACGAACTATTGACGAAGGAATGTGAGGTCATTGGTGACGGATTGGTTACAGGGAAAAATGAACAGCAGCGCCAAGCTGAAATGTGGCCTTACACGAAAGACTTGCAGCAGCAAGTGTTAAGAATGGAAGATGCCGTCGAGCATACGAAGGTGGAGTTCCATTTTTACAAGCGTAAGCTTGAAAATCTTCAAATCATAGCCAAATTGATGACCATTCTATAAGGGAAAATAAAATGACTAGAAGCCTGCGATCGGATGATTGCGGGTTTTTTACTATTTCTGAGCATATATGAAAATTTTATTTTTGTTATACGGTTACAGCAGAAGTCAGTTGTGCATCCTAAGGGTAGATTATGTAAAATGCTAAGTTTTCGGGAGGACGAAGATAGGTCATGAAATCATTAAAAATTGTTGTGACTGTGAGTTTGGGGCTGCTTGTGCTGACAGGCTGTCAAAGCGTGAAAAGTACGGCGACAGCAGAATCTGGCTCTACGCCACCTCTAGAGGTTACATTCATTGGGGCAAGCGGACAAACGGTTGGAAAGGCGCAACTGGCAGCCGTTCCAGAGGGTGTGCAGATTGATCTTCAAGTAAGCGGACTAACACCTGGTGCCCATGGTTTTCATATTCATGAAAAAGCCGCTTGCGATGCGCCGACATTTGATTCGGCAGGTGCGCATTTTAACCCGATGCATAAAGAGCATGGTTTTCTTAATCCCAAAGGTGCGCATGCAGGGGACCTTCCTAACTTGGTCGTAGATGAGCAGGGTAATGGCCGTTTGAGTACGGTCACCAAATCCGTGGTGATGCTTCCTGACAAGCCGAATTCGTTGTTTAAGCCAGGGGGAACCTCTCTCGTCATTCATGAGAAAGAGGATGATTTGAAGACAGATCCATCCGGAAATTCTGGTAAACGAATCGCCTGCGGTGCCGTGAAATAAAGGAAGGAGCATTCATGACAACATGATCAAAACACAGGATCTCAAACTGCAGATGGATGAACTCACCAAACAGAACGACTTGGTGCTAATTGAGCTCGAACAGGTAAAGAAAATGTTGTTAGGCGGATCCCAAAACTCGCAAGGTGGCCAAAATCAGCAGCAAGCCTCAAATTCCGGTCAATCGCAAGCGCAGGGTGAAGATCAAGGACAGAACCAGGATCAAGCTCAAAGTCAGGCCCAAGGACAAGGACAAGATCAGGGACAAGACCAGGGACAGGGCCAAGGTCAAGGTCAGCAAGCCGGACAAAATGGCGCTAACGGCCAGCAAGTCTCAGACTTAGCCAATGAACTATTGAAAATTAAGGATTTGGTTGAAAAACTGGAACAAAAAACATCCCAATATGTCAGCAGCCAGTCCAACAACGGGACATTAACAGAGAAGGACGCTGTCAATCTGATTTTGACGCTAATGAACGGCATGGTCGATTGGGCTAGCGAATTTGTCTCATCCAAAGCCTCTTCGAATGGACAGCTACAATAACATAAGAGATCATCACCCAAATAAAAGAGCTGCCTGTGCAGCTCTTTTTGTTTTTTTGTCGAAACAAAACGCATTTCGTTTGTTTTTTCGGTGACGCGTTTTATGGATTCTTTAGGCGATTCGACAATATGCACTTATTTACATAATCGACTCTGACCGATAAAGTAAAGAAGAGTTAAACTTAAAGAGACAAACCATAGATGGGGTGTAGTGTATGAGAGAAATAGATATTCATCATCTGATGAATCAACTCGGAATTCAGCCTGATCAATTACATAAATGGATGTCTGATCAAGGGAATACAGCTAAGGTTGAAGGGACTCGCAGAGCCGAACATTATTTGATCACGCCGACCCCTTCGAGCTTCATTTCGACTCCTACGCGGAACTCCAATTCGGGATAAAGAGCTTGCCATGTACGCCACTCCTCTTCTACTGTTCCAAAGTGACGCGATCGATACTTTAATCCGAAGCCAAGAGGATCCAGTTTGTTGTCTCGAAATTTTTTCAAAAGCCGCACTATTTTTTCTTCAGAGGATTGGCAAACAGCCGCTTCATATTGCGAGAACTGATTGATTTCGAGGGGACCTGATGCCGATTCTTCAATGACACCTCTCATCTTAATGTGCATATCGACATAAGGAGGTCCACTCTTAGGAATGCGAATGTGGTAATTCGAATTAATATGATCCACCGAAACGAAAAATTTCGAATCCTGGAAGGGCGCTTCAATTTCAACTTTGTTTATACTTGCTTTCATAATATTAAAAAGTCGTGTTTCATTCGAGTTTAGTGTAAGCTTTACATTCTCCTTATCAAAAAGGACGGCAGTGTTAATCGTAAAATGATTGTTAGCCGATTCCACAATGGAGAGAATGGGATCTAATCCCAGTTCTTTTTTTTTGCGATAAAAGTTGAATAGGTACTCGGAAACCACATAACCCGATTCTACCCCCGTTTTCCCAAAGCTTAGCAGCAAAGAGTTGCCAGGCATCCTCTCATGAGATATTTTTGTTCCCAATACGGCTTCTGCTGAAGGTTGTCCAACAGCAACCCAGGACACGAGTTGGATATCTCTGCGGCGATTGAGCCAATCCAATTCATTGATGCCATTTTCCTTCAGAAACGGATACCCAAAAATAATAATTTTGGCATGACCAAAATCCAGTTCTTTGTCGACCTTAGACTTCAGCAATCGAACAGCTTCGGTGATGGAGTTGGCATCCTGTGTGATCAATTCGTATTGCGCGGAACTATTATCGAGACTACTTCCAGGAACGGCTAGTTTAAGCGATATCCGATATTTCATATTTGTATGTTCAGATTTATCAATTCCAATGGAAACAACGAAAAATCGTTTGTCAATATCCTTGAAGCCGCATCCTCCGCACAGGCACAAGAGCAGCAGGATGAAGAGCCATTTCTTCACGCCATTTTCCTCCTGGCAAAAATTACGATGATCAACACCAAGGCAATTTCAGAAGCCAGCCTTACATTTAAATAAATCGTGCCAAAATCGAATAAGGAATTGTCGTTGAAGAAGTAGCTGAGTAGAAACGTGACCCCTCCCATAAGGGCTATTACAGCCCAAGTGAAGTAGCTTTTTTCTTTCTGACTAGGAATCAGCTCTTTAAAAAATTCAATACCCACATGCCAATGTATAAAAGAACCGGCTAAGCTAATATTGGTGTACAGCAGCATGAAAATAAATAAGACCCTTTCGACTAAACCAAATTCTACCCGCATAGAATCTGAGGTTGAAATCCAAGGGTAAATGTAAGTATTCACGGCCATAGTTCCATGGTAGCCCACAGGAATCAGAAAGCTCGTTAACAAAACACAAGTACCGACAATCGGGATTGTCCAGAGTAAGGGGATTTTTTTATTTGGTTTAAGAAGTCTGTTGAAAATAACTAAATTCGTATACCCTGTGAAAATGTAGGTGCCAGCGGATATGGAGTCCCAAGTCGGCCTATTCAGAATATGAGTGGCAATTTCAAAACAAGCATCATACTGCATGGATTCATTCGTTACAGATTTATACAAGACCCAAACAATAACGGGGACATTGGTAACCAGCAAGATTTCCATGCAAAAAAGAACGGATTCCGATTTCAAACGGGCAATCATACCGACAACAATGACGAAAGCCAGAACGATTAACATCGACGAAATGTCGGGATTAATATATTTTTTTGTGATCTCGCTAAACGCAATCAGCGTTATCATGCCGGCCAAATACCAGATGATAATGAAATAGATCAAAATGAGTATACGCACCCATCGCGGCGCGTGTTGTTTTAATATTTCCGGGAAACCCTGTCCGGGGAACTTCGTGATTGATTTGACAAACACATACAGGAGGGTGAACCCAATTGGTATGGACAAAACCAACGACATCATACTACCTTCAAATCTGTGTGAGAGAAGAATGCGAGGCACGAAAAGGATGATATTCGCCAGCATATTTAATAAAACCAAATAGTAAAAATAACGGACCATCGGTGCAACCACCCCACTCAAGTAAGACTCGTAGGACTCGCTTTATTTTCGGTAGAAAAATAAGCGTAAATAAGGAACGCCAAAGCTTCTTAAATTTGACAAATAGGCTGTCATGCCAATGAGTCCAAGTACGACGCCAGTGATGCCTAAAAAGGATGCGAGCAGGACAAGTGGATATTTCATGATTCTCATGGCGAAGCTCATCGAATTGATGGGAACGACAAAGTTGGAGATCGCTACCGTTGACACGATAATGATCATGATGTTGCTGATTAAACCTGCGGAAGTAGCGGCTTGCCCCAGAATTAATCCGCCAACGGTAGTCGCTGTGGAACCTACGGATTTCGGCAAACGGATGCTTGCTTCCAATAGTAACTCCATCAGGATCAGCATGAGCAAGACTTCGACATACGCCGGATAAGGTACAGAAGCCCGGCTTCCGGCAATGGATAGCGCAACCTGGACCCGGAATATTTCCGGATTATAGGCAGTTAGCGCGACATAGGCTGCAGGTAATATCAAACTTAGGAACAAGGCAATGTAGCGTAAGATAAGCAGAAAATAACTAACTAAAGAAAGCTGATAGTTATCATCCATCGCCGAGTAGAAATCATAAAACACGACAGGCAGAATCAGAACGAATGGTGTTCCTTCGAGCATTAAGATTATTTTTCCCTGCGAGAGATTAAGAATGGTTCTGTCAGGACGTTCTGTTGTCAGGAAGGTGGGAAAGATCGAAAACTTTTGTTTGTTCAAAAGTTGGGTAAGTTCGCTTGTCGATTGCAAAGTGTCAACTTTAATCTCATCTATCGTTCTTCTAACTTGGTCAAGTACCTGTTGGTCGACTTGCAATTCATCGTACATGATGCACAGCCTGGATTTGGACAAGCGTCCGAGCTCCAGGCACTCCACGCGCAAGGAGTTGTTCTGATAGCGGAAGCGGATCAGGTTGATATTTGTATCAATGTGCTCGCTAAAGCCCGTTTGCGGTCCTTGAATCGTTGCTTCCACTTGAGCATCGCTTAGAGCGGCGGCTTTTATTTGTGCGGCATTGAAGAGCAGTATGCGCTCTCTGAGCATAATGGCGACATGGCCCGAAGTAATTTTGTTCAATGCATCAACATTGGAAGCGGGTCGATTGCAGCCTGGAAAAGAGAGTAAATAATTTTCATACTCAGCTTCCTGTTTCATTTGGAAGAAGGGTTGAATGATTTCATCCCGGATCAAGCTGCTGTCACAAATATTAGTAATAAATAAAATTTCGGCCTGAATATGATTGGATTGCATCTTACGATGCTCCAAATCGTCGGAAGGACCTAGTTTATCTAGCAGCCATTGCTTGTTCTGGCTCATTGAATTCAAGGATACCCTTCCTTTCCAAGCAAAGTTTTCCTCTTAGTCTGTCTCTGGAAGGCTGACCCTATCCAAGGGTTAAGGGAAACTGGCTTATTCAGGAAATGAAGAAGATAAACTTGAAATTGCAGTGGGGGAGCTGTTCTTTCTCGTGAGGAGCGTTTGTGCTTGGGAAATTTGAAAACGAAAGGGGAGGAAATTCGTAATGAGACGTGGCAGTCGGGGGAAGCGGGTAATCCGTTCCTGGGAGGAACGGACCCGTACTTCCGAGATTCCATTGCGTGGACCAACAGACCACCGTGTCGCGATTTTGGATAAAATGGATGAGGATTGAAAAAGGACAAGACCGGAGTGCTGTGACTATCTCTCTCCTGCAGCGGAGGGGGATTTGAACACAACTTGCTTTGCGCAATATTCAATGATTTCGCTTCTTCGCACAATGCCGATGAATTTATCGGAATCATCAACAATCGGCACGAAGTTTTGCACTTTGGCTAAATCAATGAGATCCACCATGTCCGCATGGATATGAACCGGTTTATTTTGCACGCGCAGCGGAACCTCAGACAGTAAATGTCGGTGGGCATTCTCAAACGATACGCCTTCCGAATTTTTCAAAAACCATAGCAAATCGCCTTCGGTGACGGTCCCTACATAATGACCATCGTCGGATAATATCGGTACCGCGGTATAACGGTGATATTCCATACGCTCAAGTGTTTGACGAAGCGTTGTTTGTAATGTTGTTGTAATAACTTCGGATTTCGGTAAAAGGAAAAAAGCAATATTCATCATTCACACTCCTTAGAGTTTTCATAAGAAAACTGACGTCGCTAGCAAAGGCTTGGAGTTTTTCGCAGGAAAACTTTCTTCGTAAGCTAACACTCCTATTGTATCAAAATTTACGAATAGAATCTAAACCTGTGTTGGATGCTAAAAGAGAGGTGAGCAGAATGAATAGAGCGCTTATAACAGCATTGCTAGGAATCGGTACTGCACAGGCGATAAAAATGCCTCTTACTTATATGACAACGAAGAAGTGGGATTGGTCGCAACTCATTCAAACCGGTGGAATGCCTAGTTCACACTCCGCGGGTGTGTCGGCTTTAGCTACTTATATCGCTATGAGAAGAGGGATTTCCGCCATTGATTTTGCTATTACCTCGGTGTTTGGCGCTGTAGTCATGTACGACGCCATGGGAGTTCGCCATGCTGCTGGGGAGATTGCCGTAGAAGTGAATGAAATTGATGTGCAGGTAGAGCGGTTAGCTAAGCAGCATCCGGGCTTATATCATGTTCGCAGACGGAAAGCTTTGAAGGAGAGATTGGGGCATTTGCCGCGGGAAGTTTTGGGCGGTGCGATTTTGGGGGTAGCCATCGGGGCTTCCAGCTATTTGTTGGAGAAAAAAAGGTAGGCTTTGACGCGTGTGGACATCCTTTCTTGAATGAGATAAGATCAAGGAATATTCATTGAAAGGAAGAAAGTCCACATGGAAATCATTCGCGTTACTAGTCATGATCAACTGAAAGATTGCTTTAAGGTTCGTTTCAAAGTATTTGTAGACGAGCAGCAAGTGCCTGAACATTTGGAGATGGACGAAAAGGATGAATCGCCGGAAGCCTGCCATCATTTTCTTATTCTAGACGGCGAACAACCGGTAGCCGCAGCCCGTTGGTATGAATACCAGCCCCAAACCGCCAAATTGCAGCGCGTAGCTGTTTTGAAAGAATATAGAGGCCAATCCCTTGGCAAGCAAATTATTCTGGCTATGGAGCAGCAGGCGCGCGAATTGAACTGCACGTCATCTATTTTGGATGCGCAGTGCCAGGCTGAGGGCTTTTATAGTCAACTGGGTTATCATGTCATCTCGACAGAACCATTCTACGACGCAGGCATTCTGCACGTAAGAATGAAAAAGCCGCTGTAACTACAGCGGCTTTTTTTGCTATGACGTTGTTATTGTGCTAATGGGAAAGTGATGATGAATCGTGTGCCGGTTCCAAGCTCGCTTTCCACCTCCAGCGTTCCCTGGTGATCTTGCACGATTTTGTAGCAGATCGATAAACCAAGTCCTGTGCCGGACTCTTTTGTCGTGAAGAAAGGATGGAAAATCTTCTCTAACTGTTCGTTTGGAATCCCAGGACCATTATCGGCAATGACGACAGTCACGCTTTTGGTATCAGACGTTAATTGCATGTGGACGACACCGTTTTCCTCCATGGCTTCGCAGGCATTTTTTACGAGATTGAGAAGCAATTGAATCATTTTATCTTGATCCATTAAGACAAGGACGGGCTCTGTCGCTTCTTTGTAGTGAATTTGATGGCCGAAACGGGTTGCTTCCGACTCCATCAGCGCGATGACCCTGAGCACGCACTCGTGCAAGGAATAGACGCGAAAATCGATGCTATGAGGCTTGGAGAATTGCAGGAATTCACCGGTTAAATCACTCATGCGATCAATTTCTTCCATAATCAAGCTGTACCAATTTTCTATATTGTAACCGTTTGCTTTGGAAATTTGTAGAAATCCTTTGACTGTTGTAAGCGGGTTCCTTATTTCGTGAGCCATACCAGAAGCTAATTCGCCGATAACCCTTAGCTTATCGGATCGAAGCATATGCTCTTCACGTTTGAGCCACGACTCCCGTTTCTTCGTAAATAAGTTATTCTCAGCTAACAAAATCAGATCATCTTTCGTCAAGCCGTCTAGCGGGTAGGATGCAATCCCGTATGTAATTTGGATACCTGTCAGTTTAGGCAGTTCGGAATCTAGTTTTAGTTTCAAAGAGGAGGTGGCTGATTGGTCTGCAACTAGCGGCATAACTACCGCGAATTCATCACCGCCGTATCTCGCGATAAAGAGCGCATCTTTAAATAAGATTTGGAGGAGCTCTGCCATCTGCTTCAGAATAAAGTTTCCAGCCTGAAAGCCGCGGGTCGTATTCATCGATTTTAAATCCGTACAGTCAATTAGAATCAGGACCAAACCCTGTTTCTGACGAATGAGCTGCTCAAGCCGGCGATGGGACTCTTCATAGTTGTATAGGCCTGTTAGCGAATCTTGCTGCGTAAATAAGTAACGTTCCTTTTTCAACAGATCAGCTTGTTTGAGCGTGGAATAGGTTGCTTTCGTAAGCAATGCAACTGTTGTGAAATGCAGCAAGCATTCAATCCCATAAATCCATAGTAAGTCATATAGCCCTTTAATGAGATAAACATTGCCTAAAAAAATAAGCGCGTAGGAGGCGGACAGCACGCACGATTTTTTGCGATTTTCTTCTGTATAAATATCGTAAAGCAGCGTTAGTATGTATAGAGGGAGGATCAAGTTTAAATGACCTATGTAATGTAAGAAGCCAATGATCAGTAGGCGAAGCCAGGGCATTCCTGCATGTTTTAATGGAAAGCGGAAGCTTATCAAGTAAAGTAACACGAGAAGGATCTGTAAAGGAGTGTTAATGGAAGTGTGGAGAACTGTCGTATATAGCATAAAAACAAATGCGTAAGCAAAAAGAATCCAATTGATTATCAAAGTATCATCTCCTGCAAGTTACGATGTCCAGAATAACCACTCTTGTGACATGTTCTCTGTCTGTTTACCCAAATCCTGCTTTCAGGTAAAAAGAATAGGAAATAAACACGGATTTTCGCGAAAAAAGAACCTTCAAGGGGTTGAATTCCTAAGGTTCCATGTTGATAATTATTCTGGAAGATCAATAATTTCGTGCTGGGCGACAAACCGCATATGGCCGGTTTTGCCAATGAAATCGCTCATATTGTCAGCATAATGCATGAGATAGATCCTCTGCTGAATATGTTCAGGTAACGTAAGCAATTCGTCAAGCGTAGCATGGATGAATCCTTGGCCGCTTAATTGACAATCATGAAAGATTGTATGGCAGTTTCTTTTGGCGGCGACCTCGTGAATAAGCAGATCTTCACTGAAGCGGACATCCGCACTATAGAAGATTCGGTCATTAATAAACAGCGAGTAGCTGGGTTTGCTGGAAATATGAAGTGTGGGCACAAGTTCAATGGTTAAACCAGGGCCTATGACAACAGGCACTTGTTCCTCAATCACAATGACGTCAAAATAATCCTCGAGGGAATGGTAGCCGTCTTCCGGATTATACATGCCGCCTTTCAAAGTGTTCTCCCATAAAATATCTGCGATAGCTTTCGTCAGGTAGAGCTTTGTTTTCTTCTGATTGCTTTCATATAATAAGCGGAAAGCCATTTCTTCCAATCCGCCAACGTGATCGGCATGAATGTGTGAAATTACGATGCCATCGATTTGATCGGGCTGTAGCTGTATGTCGTAAAGCGATCTTGGCGTTGTTGAGCCACAGTCGATGAGTATATTTCTTTCGTTTGAACGGATTAATGCGCTTGTATTATAAAATGTTTTGGCAAAAGCACTGCCGGTTCCCAACATTTGAATTTGCAAACTCATTCAGCCGCCCCCATTTTTCGACAAAAAACATCTTTTTCTAATGTAGCATGGGAGGTTGTTCGATTTCAACCATTATATGTATGGCGTATAAGCTTAAAGCACGATGTATACATAAGTTTATTTCATTTAAGGTGATGATATTGGGATGATTTGGTATGTAATTGGAGCGTTGATCGTGACGATTGGCTTGATTTTGGTGGGTATTTCGACCTATGTAGGCTGGCAGTTAACACATCCGAAACGCAAAATCGTCGATGAGTTCCCTGAACAATATGGCTTGCAGAAGCAGGATATTACATTTCCGAGCCAATCGCAGGATGTTGCACTGGATGGATGGTTTTTTAAATCGTCTTCCGCACCTCAAAGGGAATTGGCAACGACGGTCATTATGTCACACGGGTATGCGGGCACACGCTTGGAAAAAGGATTGCCGGCGCTTGCTTTAGCGAAGGCGATCGTTGATGACGGTTATCATGTGCTTATGTTTGATTTTCGCAATTCGGGCAATTCTGAAGGCAGTTTGACGACCGTCGGCTACTTGGAGAAGCAAGATTTGTTGGGTGCAATTCAGTGGGTGCAGGAGCATGTCCCTAGTAAAATTTGCTTGTTGGGCTTCTCGATGGGAGGAAGCACATCACTTTTAGCTGCAGCGGAAGAATCCTCTGTTGCGGGGGTCATTACCGATAGTGCTTTTAGCCAGCTAAGCCCTTACTTGCGAGATAACTTGCCGGTCTGGTCGAAACTGCCCCGGTTTCCGTTCACGCCTTTGATTTTGGGCATTTTGCCAAGGCTGATAGGGATTAATCCCCGTCATGTAGACGCGCTTGCAGCAGTGGATCAGATTTATCCGAGGCCGATCCTTTTTATCCATAGTAAAGATGACGATGCGATTCCTTGGTCAAATAGTGAAGGGATGTGGCGTCGGCATCCGGACGTTTTTGAGCTGTGGCTTACACAAAAAGCGGGGCATGTCGGGTCTTATCATATGCAGCCAGAGGCGTACAACCAACGGGTTCTATCATTTTTATCAAAATTATAAAATCATCGCAACTCTTTTTAACCTTCGGAGTATAAAGATGCAGACATAAAGTTTACTAACGAGAGCTGGAGGTTATTCAAAATGAAAGTTGTTCAGCGGATATTTACGTTGATGCTGGTGTTTTTTGTTCTAAGTACGGCTGCAGTGGTGGCCTCGTCGATATGGGGGGATTATAAGGGATTTAACATTGCCCGTCTGGTCGTTAATGATACGACATCGGAGTTCGGGGATTCGGATGTTCCGCCTCTTATCGTTGATGGCAGCACCGTTTTACCTTTACGCGCGGTTAGCGATGCCTTGCAAGCGCTGGTGAAATGGGATAACACCAATAAGACGGCCTATTTGTACAAACCGAACGTGCACTTGTTCTTTACAACGGAAGTGCGGAAAGATTCGGCCATCGTTCCATTTGGCGTCGTTGAACGCGGGAAGCAAGCGGATTTTATTGTATTTGCACAGGTCGATAATTTGAAAACAAGCATTTCTTCTGTCAAAGTTTCCATTGTATCGCCAAGCGGCAAAAGTGTGGTTACACCTGTAGTGAAAGCCATCACGGACTCCAAAGAGTCTTTCTGGTTGAAGGTGCCTTTGTATGGCGTTTCTTTTGACGAAGCAGGCACTTATGTTGTGAAATTTGCGATGCAAGCGACAGGCGCTAGCGATTATTCCGTCGTATCCGAGAAGCAGATTCAATCCGAATAGGATAAGCTCGCAAGAAAGTGGTTTGACCTCTGAATATGAAAATGTTAGGATAATTACGTAACTAATTATTCGACGAAATGAGGTTCTGCCTGTGAGCGATGAGAAGCACGATCATGTACACGGCCCGGACTGTGACCACGATCACGAGCATGGGGAAGATGTTTTTATCGTAACGGACGAGAACGGTGAAGAGCATGAGATGGTAATGGTATATACCTTCCAATCTCAAGAGCAAGCTTATGCGGTATTGCTTGATCGCAATGATCCTGAAGCGGACGGCGTTATTTTCCGTGTTGAGGAAGATGGCGACGATGCATTCCTAGTCAACATTGAGGATGAAGAAGAATGGGAACGCGTAGTGACCATTTACAATGAGATCGTAGCTCAAGAAGGCGAAGAATAAGAGCTATACATAAGAAAGGGCTGTCCAGTCAGTGGGTTATCTACTGAAGGGCAGCCCTTTCACTATTTAGATGAAACGGGGCTGTCCTAATGGTTTGAATTAACCATTTGGGACAGCCCCGTTCGTGTAAAATGTCATTTTCGAGGATTGAAGTACATGATTCTGCCATTAAATAGATGAAGTTCAGCTTTCAACAGTTTGCCAAGGTATTTGCAGAACTCATTGCCTTTGCTCTTGTCGCCATGTGTGGCGTCGTCAGGCAATACGACTTGAACATAATGCCGGTCTTCCTCTTGAACCCTCTCGCTGCCGACACCAATCACGATATATTTGTATAAAGGATTGATACCTTTCAGATAGAACCATTTGCCTTCGCCTTCCGGCTTCGTCTCAATGGTATAAGGGAATCCGGCCTCGTCATATTCCCAGCCAAGCTGCTTGGCTGTTAGACTGAGCTGCTCACGGTAATGCAAAAGCCTGTCCTTGAGTTCATCCAAGGTGAGTGCGGGTACTTGGGAGCCTGTTACGAATTTAATATAAGCGCTTTGAGCCATTCCTTGTTCACCTCATTCGCTAAACATCACCAACATCATAGCATCATGTAAACGGTTTTACAATAACTTCCTGTCAGTTCAAAGCCTAGAATATCGCCTGTGTCTCAACGATAACTTTGACATTTTGAACGCTGCGGTCCTCAGGGCCCTTGACAGGAAGTCCAACCTCAACATGCTCGACGATGTAATCAATAAGCTCTTGTGTGATGACTTCACCTGGAAGCAAAATCGGAATGCCCGGTGGATAAACATAGATGAACTCAGCGATAATTCGGTCGGCGGAATCTTTGAACGGCAGAATTTCGGTTTCGCCATAGAAAGCATCTCGAGGTGTCAACGTTAATTGAGGAATAGCAGGAACTTTAATGACAACCTCTTTGACCTCAACAACATCGTCATTCATATGCGAGAGTTTGCGCAGAGCTTCTAGTAGAATCTCAATGTTTTCTGGCGTATCACCCGGCGTAATGAGGCAGAGAATGTTGTACATATCGCTCATTTCGACTTCGATGTTGTAGTGCTCGCGCAGCCAGTTCTCGACTTCGAAGCCTGTGACGCCGAGCTTTCGCACGTGGACACATATTTTCGTCGGATCATAAGTGAAAGTCGCTTCTTCGCCTAGAATTTCTTCCCCGAAACAGTAAAGGTTCTCGATTTCATTAATTTGCTTTCTTGCATACTGAGCAAGGGCGATTGTACGTTCCGCCATTTCATATCCGTTCAAAGCCAAGTGCCTGCGGGCTGTATCCAGCGAAGCTAGCAAGATATAGGACGTAGAAGTCGTCGTAAGCATAGAGATAATCGTTTGAATCCGCTTCGGATTTACGCGATTTCCTTTTACGTTCAAGACGGAGCTTTGCGTCATGGACCCGCCTAGCTTATGAACGCTAGTCGCTGCCATATCGGCGCCTGCTTCCATAGCGGACATCGGCAGTTTATCATGGAAGTGAATGAGCACGCCATGCGCTTCATCAACAAGGACAGGCATGTTATAGCTGTGTACCAGATCAACGATCTCTTTTAAATTCGTGCATACACCATAGTAAGTCGGGTTGATGACCAAGACGGCTTTGGCATCGGGATGCTTCTCGAGCGCTCTACGGACCGAACGAGTCGGAATGCCGTGGTCGATTCCTAAGTTTTTGTCACGAGCTGGTTGGATAAACACCGGCTTAGCGCCTACGAATATAATCGCGGCAAGAACGGATTTATGTACGTTTCGCGGGACGATAATTTTATCGCCTTCGGAGCATACTGTCATGATCATCGTCATGATGGCTCCACTTGTCCCTTGGACGGAGAAAAACGTATGGTCGGCGCCATAGGCGTCCGCAGCCAGCTTCTGGGCTTCCTCAATGACACCCATCGGTTGATGGAGATCATCCAGCGGTGCTATATTGATGAGGTCGATGGACAGGGCGTTGTCTCCAATAAAGGAACGAAACTCCGGGTCCATGCCGACTCCTTTTTTGTGGCCAGGAATGTGAAATTGAATCGGATTTCTTTCAGCATGCTTGAGCAATGCATTGAACAGGGGGGTACGGGTATGATCCACCTGATTATCGCTTCCCTTCTATCGTGGATTGCTTGTCGAAAGTTGCAACAAACAAAATGAGTATATCAAACTAGAGATTTCATGCAAGCTAATTTTTTGAAAATAGTTTGTGCAAATTGGGGAAAAACTAACAACACTTGTTAAAATACGGCCAAATAAGGAGAAATCCCATGATTTTGATGCAAAAATGGCGGAAAAACCAACTGTTTTCCCCATTTGTGATCGAATTGTTAATTATTATGTTTATCGTCGAATTTGTGAAGGGTGCCCTGCTCATTACCATATTACCGGTATATATGAAAACAGGGCTTGGCGCATCCGCGTTTATCATCGGTTGGACGCTCGCGGCCCAATATATCGGCGATAATGTGCTGCGCACCCCGGTTGGCTGGATCATTGATAAGCTCGGTTACCGTACGACCATGCTCACAGGTGTGCTCTTGACCTTTATTTCCGTAATCCTGATGGCGACGACGTCCCAATATATATGGATGATAGTCGGCTGTGCGCTGCTTGGCTTTGGTACAGCCCCGCTGTGGCCCTGCGTTATTACAGGTACGACGGAAGTGGCGGGAGAGGATGGCAAAGCGACGATTATGAGCGTCGTTTACATGGCATGGCTATCAGGTGTTGGACTGGGTCCGGTGGCGATCAACTTTTTTGTAGGCGAAAATCGTTACACCATGGCATTTCGTTTATTAATTGGCTGCATGACGGTTGTAGTGCTGGTAGCGCTAATGCTGCCCAGGAAAAGTTCAACAGCGGATGTGGCAGTGGAGAAGGCCTTGACGCACGCTAAAATTCAGAAAGCACCGCTTGCTCAGCGGATTTCAGTCTATCTGAGTGAAGTAAGGCGATCGATGTCTGTTAGTCCGCTGATGTTTCCCGCGATGTTCGCGCAGACGTTTGCTCTCGGTATATTGACACCGATTTTGACCCTGTATGCCAAAGAGGTGCTAAAGCTTTCTTCCTTCGAATACAGCATGTTTTTGATTGCTGGAGGAGCCGTTACGGTCATTTGTTTAGTCCCGATGGGGAAATGGGTGGATCGCCGAGGCATACGTCCGTTTTTGATAGCGGGTTTTACGATAAGCGCCGCAGCTCTGCTGCTGTTTACATATGCCAAGTCTATGACCATACTGTATGTATTGGTAGCCCTGCTTGGAATCGGTTATGCGTTTATCATACCTTCCTGGAATGCATTGATTGCTTCGGCCATCCCGCCTGAGAAAAGAGGGGCTGTATGGGGGTTTTTCCTGACAATTGAAGGGCTCGGTATGATCGTCGGCCCGATTGTTTCCGGGAAGCTTTGGGATGTATATGGCTATCATGCGCCTTTCTTGATGAGCGGTTCAGTCCTCGTACTGTTACTTGTTCTTCAAATGTTCATTTCCATCCCCAAAAAAGGTATGGTACGATAAGGAAAAATGTTTGGTTTGGAGGCTCATAAGCATCATGAATAAACAGATTGGAATCATCATGTTGTTGTTGATGACCATTTTCGTAGGGTTTGGCATTATCATTCCCATCCTGCCGGAAGTTGTCAAAGGAGCCGGCTCTGAGTATCATAACGCGTTGTTGCTATCGGTCTACTCTGCGGCTTCCTTTCTGATGTCTCCGATATGGGGCGCGGTGTCGGACCGCATTGGACGCAGACCTATCATCTTGATTGGCTTGCTAGGTTTTAGTATCAGCTTTTTGATTTTCGGATTTGCAAATGGGCATCTGTGGGTTATGTACGTGTCACGTATCTTGGGGGGCTTATTCTCAGGCGCTGCCACAGCATGCGCTGTTGCTTACGTGGCGGACATTACAACGGCCGAGAATCGGACGAAAGGCATGGGAATGGTGGGCATGTCAATCGGCTTAGGTTTTATCTTCGGACCGGCACTTGGAGGTATTTTAAGCCGCTGGGGGACTTATGTGCCTTTCTTCGCAGCTTCCATCCTGGCGTTTGCCTCGTTCCTGTTTGCTTTTGCGATCCTTTCGGAATCGCTGCCGGCAAATAAGCGATCTTCGGTGAAGGAGAAAGCTCCTTCCCGATGGACCGCATTCTCCGGAGCTTCCAAGTATCTGTATGTGTTATCCTTTTTCGTTTCGTTTACACTAGCAGGCTTAGAAGCGACACTTCAGTATTATCAAATGGACAAGATCGGCGCAACGCCATTTGATATCGGCATGATGTTCCTTGCCAGCGGCATCGTCGGCGCGTTGATTCAAGGCGGTGTCGTTCGCCGCCTGGTCAAGCAGGGTGCCGAGCAGAAGGTGATCGGCATCGGCTTATTGCTCTCAGCAGCTGGCTTCTTCCTGCTGCTGTACTCCAGCAGCGTAGTCACCGCTGCGATTTACTTGTCCGTATTCGGCGCAGGGAACGCGCTCATACGCCCTTGTGTGACGTCGCTGATTACACAGCGTACGAAAGTCGGTCAAGGCGTCGCGACGGGCCTCAGCTCCTCCATGGACAGCCTGGGCCGCATCGCCGGCCCGCTGCTTGGCGGAGCTGTGTTCGCCATCGCGCATTCCTTGCCGTTTATTATCGGCGGCGTGCTTTGCTTGGCGGCGATTCTGCTGCTGCAGCGCTTCGTGCTGGTTGACCGCCAGACGCGCGTCCAACAGCAAACGGCGTAGAACAAATTAAAAGCTGTACACTAGCTTATCTCGGTAGAGAGGGCGGGTGTGCAGCTTTTTTGATGCTTGAGAGAGGGTGGGGACTACAGTCCGCTATTTCACTGAAAAGAAATAATTTCCCATGAAAAGGGAACTCTAGTCCTTTATTTTGGCGATTTTCATCTGAAAATCGCACCATGTAGGACAAATAAGAGCCTGTAGTTCCCCATAGCCCATAGCGCCGTTCCCTCTACAATTTTGGCAGATTAGCGCCCAGCAGTTCCCTTTGCGGATGAAAAATTCTGCCTTGAGCATTACGTAGCGATAAACCGTACATCCAGAGGTGCTCCCATCCAACGCCGCGAAGCATCTATATTACTCAGCGCATCAGCGCCGCATTTCAGGGCATGGGGACCCGATCGAACACTGGGACACAAAGACCATCGTATTCAAACAAAAAGGCCTGAGAAGAGCACTTGGAGGACGTCAAAGAGTTATATAATTGAATGATTTGGAATCCGTTTTTGCGCAACGGAAAAATTGAATCCGACAATAAATAAGACTGCTCCAATGCCATCAAAGATGACAGTGAGCAGTCTTTCTTATTTACTTATTCCTTCGCTTTCATGTCTTTTTTGTGATCAACCCATTTCTCAATCGAAGGGGTGAGCTGATCTTTAATGGACGCGACGAGCTTGTCCTTGGAAATGCCTTTGGACTGAGCGATTTCGGCGAGCGACTTGCCAGAGCGGAGCTGGGCATGCAGTTCATCTTTGCTCAGTCCGAGCGTTTTGGCGAGCTTTTCCGTGTCGGGCTTCAATCCGAAGCGGTGCCACTTGCTTCTGCCATGGCTGTCCAACAGGTTCTTCTCGTTGAGGATGAACTTCAAATGCTCGCCAAGTTTTTGCTTCATATGCTCGCCTTGGTCGGCAGTAAGCTTGCCATCCTTCACGGCAACTTCGATCTTCCCGGTACGGAGCTGCTCGAGTTTTGCCGTTAGGTCGGCTTCGCTGATTCCTTTGTCAGCGGCTGCCTCCACGATGCTTTTGCCGCTCTTGAGCGATTTCACGAGCACTTCTTTGTCAACGCCAATGACATGAGCGGCTTCCTCGATAATCGGCCATTTGCGGTCATGGCGCCCGTGCCCTTTCTCATCAGCTTGCTGCAGAGAGACGATTTCCTGCTGGTTCTCGGAAGGAGCTTGCGCCGAAGCAGAAAGTGAAGGGAGCATAGCTGCTCCCAAGACGAACGAGAGAGCCATCGTGCTCACCAGAAGCTTTTTTCTATAATGCTGATTCATGTGTGTACGCCTCCTTTCCCAAATAATAGGAATTACAGAACATAGTCTGTGCAGGAGGGATTAATTTTAGTTTAAAATAACCTTAGTTTTACATAAAAATTCCAAAATTCGAGTTATTTCGCGTCAACCGCGAGTTGATATAAGGGAACCAACTTTTCGAACGTGTCTTTAATCAGGGATTCAAGTTCGTCAGGTTTGGTCAGCACAGGATCTTGGAAATGAAGGTTTTTCCCGATCAGCAGCTCAACTTTTTTGACATCGCGGAATCTGATCAAAGCATCATTCCAAGCGCTGCGGTCCAGTTCAGCAAGCGGTGTGACATCCTTTTTCATATGATCGAAGGACAGGACGAAATCGGCGGGAATTTCCTTTTGGATGCGATCGATCTGATTCATATACGCGGTAGCGATGTTGCTTTTATTGGGCAGCTCATAAATGAGTGCCAGCCAGATAAATACGCGGTCATCAAACAGGCCGACCTGGAAATGAGGAACTTGCTTGTAGCCTCTTTTGTTTGGGCAGACCGCCATCCAGGTGTCCACAGGCGGGTTAATTTTGCGTCTTAGATGCTTGGCAATATGTAAGAACATTTCGGTTCCGGTCAAAAGCGAGAGATCCTGCGCCAAAGAATCGCCTAACGCTTTAAATTTAGGTTGAATGCGCTCGCGAATGGCTTCCATCCGTCCATCCAGACCTTCTATGGCAAATGTATCAAAATCATGTTGTGTAAATCCAGTAAAGCTCATCGTCAGGATCCTCATTTCACTTGCGTTTTTCAATTATTTTAAATTAAATGAGTGCGCTCTGCAATGTTTTACGAGTTTCGTAGAATGCAAGCAGGAAAAAGGTCCCAATTTGTCTAAAAAAGCAGGAAAATATAGGAGTTTGCCGAAATATGTGGAATAATCTATGGCTAAAGACAGGAGAATTCGGATATGAGAATGAAGAAATGGTCTGCAATCGCTCTTTTGGGCTCTTTGATGGGAACATGCTTTACGGCAGGCGTCTATGCGCAAGATGTGCTGCAACGTGTTGACGCGTATTTAAGAAATGATTTCAAAATCGTTGTGAACGGGCAGCAGGTGACGCTTGCGAACCCGCCGTTAATTTATAACAATAGCAGCTACTTGCCAGTGAAAGAGTTGGGAAATTATTTGGGGGCAGTCGTTAATTGGCAGGAGAGTTCCAAAACGATCTATATTAACCCGCGTATTAATCCCGGACAACCCACAGAGGGGAATAATATCAATTACACAGAGATAGTGTTCCAATACCCTTATGTGCAGTACTTCGATTATCGAGGTGCCACTTATCCGATCCTCACGAACACGACAGAGATGACGTACTATCGATTAAAGGATGTGGAGCGAATGGGTGTGCCTACAGTCGGATTGCGCAAAGCGAAGGAGAAATATTCAGAAGAGATCTATGTCGGAGAGGATGAATTGAAGAAGGTTTGGGGGAGCGAGCCTCCGCAATCATCGTATATGTATAATGAAGGTGTTACTGTCACAGGTGAGAATGACCCTATTAAAATTAAAGCACTCAAAGACTATGTGGAGAGCTTCCGATATTATGAAATTGATAAGATACCGTACATGTCGAGCCCGATTATTATTGATGCACTGCCTGAACTCAATACATACAGCTATTTACTTGTCGAGAACGGTCATTACTTCCGCACGACACTCAGGCTGACGCAGAGCAATAATACGAACAGCAACAATCAGCCCGAATATGTGGTGGGGAGTTCCTCCAAAGAGAATATCGAGGTTGTAAAAGTAAATAAATAGCTACACTAACTGATGACTCCGGATTGTTTTTTTAAATAGAAGATGGCAATTTGCGTGCGATCGCGGAGATTCAGCTTGCTGAGAATTTCAGTTATATAATTTTTGACCGTACCTTCGCTCAGGAACAGCTCCTGGGCGATTTCTTTGTTCGATAAGCCTTCCGATATTTTCTCAACCACGGCTTGTTCACTGGCAGTTAACCCGTATTCTCGGAGCATGGCAGGCAGAGGTGCGCTTGGTGCGGGAGCTGGGCTGATGAAGGTAGCTAATTTCTTGGCAATGTCAGGATGAATAAGCAAATTGCCTTGCTCAACCGTTTTGATTCCTTGAATGATACGGTCCGGAGAAATATTCTTAAGCAAATAACCGCTAGCCCCATTGCGTAGCGCCTGAACGATAAATTCATCGTCGTCAAATGTTGTTAGAATCAGAATGGAAATCGCGGGATATGCTTGTTTAATTTTCAACGTGCCTTCCACGCCATCGCAGATGGGCATTCTAATGTCCATAAGGACTACATCGACCTGAACACCGCTCTGAATAAAAGCCAAAGCTTCATCGCCATGATTGCACGTACCGACAACCGTAATGTCTTGGTCAAGTCCAATAATCAATTGCAAGCTTTCTCGAATAAACGGATCATCGTCAGTAATAAGAACATGTATCATCGTTGTTTCAATCCTTTCTTTCTTCATTTGCATTAGTGCGTTTAACGAAAAGTGGGCAAGACCGTTGTCACGGTAAAAGCGGAGTCCATGGCTACAAAAAGCTGACCGCCTATGAGCTTGCTGCGCTCTTCCATGCCTGTCATTCCAAGACCTTTCACGGTTTGAGCGGCAGGGAGTCGACCGTTATTCGAAACGCTCATTGTGATTTGCTTGGTTTCATAGATTAATTGAATTTGAACGGATGTTGCTCCGCCGTGGCGAATTGCATTCGTGATGGCTTCTTGGGCATTGCGGTATAGAATGAAGGCGAGACTTGGATACAGGACATAAGGCATTCCCTGAATATCAACTTCAATCGCAATACTTTTGTCCTTGGTCAATCCTTCAATAAGCCGATTAAGCGTGAACGACTGCATGGAATCGTCATCCGGTTTCAGCTTGCGCACCGTTGATCGAAGCAGCTCCATACTTTCAGTCAATTGGTCCCTGACGGAAGTTAACATCTCCATGCCTTTGTCCATTTGAGTTGGCAAAATCCGCAGGCCGGCTTCCATCATCATTTTGAGACGAATTAATTGATGTCCCAAATCATCGTGAATATCCCGGGAAATCCGGTTCCGTTCATCCAGCTGGGCTATATTTTCAACCTGTCTGGCATAGTCCAATAACTGCATGCGTGCCTCATCCAGCTCATAATGCTGCCGCCGCAGCTGATCATAGAGCAGTTCGATATCCACTTTGTTTTGTTCCACCCGGTTCATATGCAGCAATAGGAGCACCAGGATAAAAAAGAGGAAATTGGCCAGCACATAATAATTGCTCGATTGGCCTTGTAAACTCAGATTTAAGGCGATCAATTGAATACCTAAGAAAGAAAATCGGAGATGACGATGAAAGGCATGCAGATAAGTGAGCAATGTGGAGTAAAAGATCATGAATAATAAGCCGTCAAACGTATAGCTTAGCCATCCGCTGAATGCGATTTCGATCAGAAGCATCCAGACAGCTCTCTTGAAAATCGTTCTTCGCAGCTCAGCGACCCAGAAGAATAGAAGAATAAAGAACACATACGTACCGTTAGACGCGTAGCTTTCGAGATACATGGAGGCAATCGCTGGAATGAGAATGAGCGTGTAGCGGGTAATAAGCAATAAAGGTAACAAACGATTCCCTTCCTTTGTAAGCGTGTAGGAAAATTATAGCATAATTGACAAGTGAGTCTACATGTTTTATAGCGTGCTTATGACTTTTGTCACCTTGTTAAATGACTTAATCTACCTGTAGATGTAATTTCCATGAGGTACAATAAGTGTAATTCAAGCCGTCGAGAAAAGGGAGAGGATCCTATGAGTTTTATTCAAATTAAAAATGCTGTGAAAAAATACAGCAATCAAATATCCGTTGATCATTTGAATTTATCCATCCAAGAAGGTGAAATTTTCGGTTTGCTGGGCCCGAATGGAGCCGGAAAAAGCACGACGATCAAAATGCTAAGCGGCTTGCTCAAAATAGATGGGGGAGAAATGCTTGTAGACGGTCTGTCCGTTGCCAAGGATCCGTTGGAGGTTAAACGACTTATCGGTCTTGTTCCGCAGGAACTTGCCATTTTCGAAACTTTAAGCGCTAGGGAAAATGTTACGTTTTTCGCCAGACTTTACGGCTTAAGAGGCCCTCTCTTACAGAGCCGTGTGAAAGAAGCTCTTGAATTCGTCGGATTATCGGATCGGGCTAACGATAAGCCGAACGCTTTTTCAGGGGGAATGAAGAGGAGATTGAATATTGCTTGCGCCATTATGCATCATCCTAAACTGATTATTATGGATGAGCCGACCGTCGGCATCGATCCCCAATCGCGGAATCACATTCTGGAGTCGGTCAAAACCTTGAACCGTATGGGCTCTACGATCATTTACACATCGCATTACATGGAAGAAGTAGCTGCAATTTCGACGCGGGTCGGCATTATGGATCACGGACATCTGATTGCATGCGGCACACAAGAGGAGCTTCGTGGCAAAGTCGCGCAGGATAACAAGATTGTGCTGCAGGTAGCACATTTATCAGAGGATGCGGTTAAGGAGCTGCGGGATCATCCCAAAATCAAGCAGGTTAACGCCCAGGAGCAAGCGCTGGAACTGCTGGTCGGTTCGTCGCAAGCCTATTTGCAAGACATTTTGTTCATTTTATCCAAACATAACGTCAAAATTCAATCGCTCGTGCAGGTAGAACCGGATCTTGAGGCATTATTCCTGTCGTTGACCGGTAGAACTTTACGGGATTAGGGGGAGAGCGCGATGTCGCTATGGATTATTGCAAAATATGAAGTTTTGCGAATGTTTCGCATGCGTTATGTCATGGCCATTCAGTTTGTAATGCCGCTCTTGCTCATCTTCATATTAGGGTCAGCGCTTTCAGGAGCTTTCAGAGTGGAGGACCGGACCATCAAGCCAGTGAAAGTGGACATTGTGCAGGGAGATACGGGTGCCTTGAAATCGAGTATCGAAGGCTTTCTGCACTCGCCCGACCTCGGGAATTTGATTCAAACCTCAACTGTTCAGACACGCGACCAAGCTGTCAAAAGACTTAAATCAGGCGCCTCTGAATTTGCGCTGATCATCCCGGCTGATTTCAGTGCTCTTGTAATGGCGGGGAAGGAAGCCGAATGGGAAATGATTTTCGGTAACGATTACGAGCAGAATTTGACAGCCGAAATGGTGCTTCGTTCCTTCTTGGATAACGTCAACCAAAGACAGGCAATCGTGATAGCGACTGGTTCTGAAGCAGCAGCTGCCATGCAGAGTCAGGGATCGTCTGAGCATGTTGCTGCCCCCGCAGCTAGCCACGTCAAGCTAGGGAATCTTGCAGCGAATAATTCCCAGTATTCTGCCATGCAATATTATGCGGCATCTATGCTGGTCATGTTTTTGTTATACTCCGGCCTGTCTACAGCAATGACATTGCAAGGCGAGAAGGATAAACATACACTTTCCCGCCTTAATGCAATGCCGATTCATGAATCTACGATTTTACTTGGCAAGGTGCTCGGAAATGCCTTTATTGCGATATGTCAGGCGGCGGTCATCGTCGGAACAACCGTTATGTTTTATCATGTTGATTGGGGAAAATCGTATGGGGTGTTGGCGCTAATCTGCTTTTTCGTTGTCGTGGCGTCTATGAGTCTCGCCGTATTAACAACTCTCATTGTGAAATCGTCCAAAGGAATCTCAACGATTTTCCAGATGGTTGTACTGACGATGTCTTTTCTAAGCGGAGGCTTTACACCTCTACCGGATGGATTTCTGCGGCAAATTGGTAATTTCACTCTGAATTACTGGGCGATGCAAAGCATGTATCGCATTATGTTAGGCAGTGAAACCTCTGTTTTAGCTCATCATTTACTGGTCTTGGGCTGCATTAGCGGTGGATTACTGTTTGCTTCTTTCATTGTTTACCGAAAGGCGGGATACCATGAATAGTTTGTTTATCGCCTATAATATGCTTCGTCGCACGCTTTTACAAAAAAGAGGTTTTCTGATGTATCTGCTCATTCCTGCGGGTGTTGTTTCCTTAATCATTGGTGTGATGGGACAGCAGCAGGAGCATCGGGTTGATATCGCTTATATCAATATGGATCACGGGCCGCTCGGCGCCCACTTGGTGCAAGAATTGAGTGGGCTGCCGGACTACAAGCTGAAGGAACAAGTTTCTGATGCGGCCTTGAAGGAGGTTGTGACGAAGCAAATTGTCGGTGGCGCGTTCGTCATCCCGGAAGGATTCAGTGAAACGTTGTTAAAGGGCTCCGCACCGCAAGTAGATATGTATCAATTAAGTGTAAGTGAAGCGACGGTTACGTTGAAAATAACCCTGGATAGCATCCTTACTGGCTATCAAGGAACTGTTGATGCCCTGCTCAAGCAAGGACTTCAGGAGAAATCGCTTCAGGACGCCGTGGAAAAAACATTGATCCAGCTGGAAAAGCACCAAGTTAAGGCGAGTGTCACGGATCTGAACTTGTATGTAAATCCGAATATGCATCTTGTCATTGGTTTTATGCTGATGTTCATGATGGGGGTTATCAATAACACGATTTCCGTCATTATGGAGGACCGGAGAATGCGGACCATGGCAAGAACCTTCACGGCTCCGGTTCGCTCCGTAGAAATTATGCTAGGCAATTTTATCGGCAGCTTTTTTGTAGGAACCTTGCAGGTGCTTGTGATCTTGATCATAACACGTTATATGGCCCTATATGATTATGGACTGCCGTTCTACTCGCAATTTGTCATGTTGGAATTTTTCTTATTAGCAAGTATGGGCATTGCCAGCGCAGTTGCAGGCTTGGTGAAAAATGCCTCTAATATGGGCATGATCAACTCTTTGATCGTTACGCCCACTTGCATGTTAGGCGGCTGTTTTTGGCCCGTTTCGCTAATGCCGGATTGGATGCAGAAAATTGCCGATTTCGTTCCCCAGAAATGGGTGATTGAAGCCATCCAACTTATGGCTGCGGGGCAAACTTTGTCCCAGATGTGGATGCACATGGGGGTGCTGGCCTTATTTGCTCTGATTCTGCTTGGTGTCGGCACGGTGATTTTGAGACCTGAGGATGCAGAGGTAGGTTAATCTAGGTTAATCCGCTCGCTAGCGGGAATATATATAAAGGGCTGCTGGCCAAATGCCAGTCAGCCCTTTTGTATTTGAAGTGGATTAGATAACGAATGCACTAGAAATAATAACTAACAAAATAAAAAGCACCAAAATTGCTGCGGCAGAATTGTAACCACCTACACCTGCATAACCCATTCAAAATCACCCTTTCGTTTATTAATTCTGTTCGTTTGTCTTACAGGGATAGCATATGGTGATCTCCCTAGGAAGGAATGGGCGAATGGATTTGTATGGGAATGATTGTGCTCCTGTACCTATTAATCGATAAATGTAAAGAAAATGTGTTACAATGGAACGATGGATTTATCTTATTGGACAAGGTTCAATTCGACATAACGAATGCAATGAAGGGGAGAAAGGGAATGGCCGTTACGGCGAACGAAGTTGCAGAATGGATGCTCGAGCAGTTGAAATCCGCAGGGATTTTGCATCAGAAAGAAGCCGTTGACTATATTATTCGCCATTATGGAGAATCCTTTATTTATGTCAACGAAAATGGCAATCAAGCGATTTCCAAAGAAGTCAAAAAAATATTTAAGAAACTTCATGGCGGCAGAGCTGCCTGGGAGCGCGACGGATTTTTCTGGGGATGGCATTAAATCGAGTACCTTTGCATAGCAAAACCAGCCTTCCATTTTTTGCTAGGCTGGCGCCGCTGTCATACAGGCATCGGCTTTTTTTGTACGTTTTTCCTTAAAAAAATGTCAATAATCCAAGTTGCTAAAACATAGAATTCATAATAAGATAAGGATAAGAAGATAAGTTGTCTGAATATTTAAATAAAATCAAACGCACCAATTATGGAGGGGATTGCCGTGAGTAAGAGTCATGAAGTGGAGTACTGCAACCTAGAGTTACGATTTGATCGCCGGCTAATCCGGAACTTCATTAAAGCACTCATTCAAGAAGGTTATTCTCTGTATTGGAACGAAAGTGAGCTGCAGTTCATCATTTCCATTCGGACAGGACGCAAGCTGATTAAGCTGAAGTTTGAACGAATTGGTGAAAAGTATAAAATCGTGGGTAATTATTCGTTCAAAGACGAGAAGCTCGCGGAAATGATGGAAAAATTGATT
Organism: Paenibacillus violae; assembly: GCF_032461945.1. Taxonomy (NCBI): domain Bacteria; kingdom Bacillati; phylum Bacillota; class Bacilli; order Caryophanales; family Paenibacillaceae; genus Paenibacillus; species Paenibacillus violae. The sequence continues at coordinate 749,365 of NZ_JAWCUD010000002.1, read as the reverse complement.
GGAGACACACGAGGTCATGCCGTAGTCAAAAGATTTAAGGATCGGCAAATTCTCATTGAGAATATTATGTTCGGGGAAATTATTCGCATGGTTGAAATTAGCGGCATCGAACATAAAGTGCTGTATCAGAAGGAGCCAGCCGTGACAGTAGAAGAAGTCATGCAAGCGCTGCGATCCAAGCGTACTGATGAGCGAATCCCTATTTTGCGCATGGAGCTCGATTATGAACTGGCCACCTTGCATGATGCGATCGCATCCGGGGATGCCAAAGCGATTATGGAGAGTAAAACCAAATTGCTTGAAATGCGTCAAGAAATGCTTTTATTGGAGATGTGAGAATGAATAGTGGATTTGAATAAAAAGAGAGCCTGTATTTATACATACGGACTCTCTTTTGTGTTTCTTAGGGTTTCTGAAAAAGAAGAAGCGTATATACTTGGATTTTTGCTTAAACTAGGGGTAAACCGCTCCCAAGAAAGGGAGCTTTTTTATTGAAAAGACTATTGTTAACGTGTGCATGAATGTGATATGCTTCTGATAGAGGTGAAGGAATGAGCGTAACGATTAAGGATATTGCCAAGCTTGCGGGTGTGTCCCATACGACGGTTTCCAGGGCGCTTAATAACAGTCCGCTTATTCAAGAGGAAACGAAAGAACGTATTCGCCTCATAGCCGAGCAACTGGATTATACGCCCAATTACAGTGCTAAGAGCTTAGTTCTCGATCGATCGTATAATTTGGGGCTGTTCTTTACCACACTGAGTAAAGGAACTTCAGCAGGTTTCTTCTATGAAGCCATCCGCGGCGTCAACTCGGTCATTCAGGACCGATACCAACTGATTGTCAAGGGGATTGATGACTATTCGAGCTTTCAATCCATTACCCGCAAGAGCTTTGACGGAATCATCATAGTTTCCCAAAGCGATGACGATCAGGCCATTATTGAACATATCGCAAGTAAAGGCATCCCGCTCGTCGTTCTCAATCGGCCAGTCTCTACAGCCGGAGTGTTGAATATTCTGTCTGACGAAGAGCAGGGCGCTTTCCTGGCCTGCTCCTACTTGGTTGAGCAAGGCCACAAGCGCATTGCGTTGATTGAGGGTCGCAAAGGGTTTAAATCCGCCCAAAATCGGAAGGACGGCTTCGAACGTGCCATGAAGCATTATGGCATTAGCGTACCGCCGATTTACAGAATTCCCGGCTTGTATGATCTCGAAAGCGGTCATAAGGCTATGCAGCAATTTCTTGCCTTGGAAGAGCGGCCTACCGCCGTATTTAGCTGCAATGATGAGATGGCGCTTGGTGCAATGAAAGCGATATCGGAAGCCGGCATGCAGGTGCCGACGGACATTTCCGTTGTTGGATTCGATGATACGGTGTTTGCAGCATATGTAACGCCCGCCTTAACAACCGTTCGCAGACCGATTGAACAAATTAGTAAAGAAGGCGCTGTACGGCTCCTTGGGAATATTGAAAATAAGCAGCACGAAACGGAGCAGGTGCTTTTGAAGACAGAGCTCGTCGTGCGGGAGTCCGTAAAGAAGCTGTCAACATAAAGAAAGAGGGAATAATCGATGAGCATATTAAGAGAGCTGTTAAATGATATTCCGATCCCGCAAGTGGTTAAGATTCGTCAGAAGTTCGATCGTACGATTCTGGAAAATCCAGAGCAGGAGCTTGCGGATAAGCTTGCAAGCAGCGGTGTTATGGAGACCATTCTTCCAGGTCAGCAAGTTGCTGTCGCCGTAGGAAGCAGAGGGATTGCAAACATCGCTGGATTTACCAAAACGACAATTGATGCCATTAAAGCCAAAGGTGCGTTCCCGTTCATCGTGCCTTGCATGGGCAGCCATGGCGGCGCAACGGCAGAAGGACAAACGGAAGTGCTCCTTCACTTTGGGATCACGGAAGCGACAATGGGCGCTCCGATTCGTTCCTCTATGGAAGTTGTGAAAATTGACGAGCTTCCCAACGGTCTACCGGTTTATGTGGATCGCATTGCTTCAGAAGCGGATGCTATCGTTGTCATTAATCGCGTGAAGCCGCATACGGCGTTCCGCGGACGCATTGAGAGCGGCATCATGAAGATGATCGCGATCGGGCTAGGGAAGCAAAAAGGCGCTGAAGCTTGCCATCAGCTTGGCTTTAAGTATATGGCGGAGAATGTGCCGGCCATGGCGAACCTGATGATCCAGAAGCTGCCCATCGTGTTCGGTGTAGCCCTCGTCGAGAATGCCTATGATGAGACTTGTCGTGTAGAAGTGCTTCCTGCAGCCGAGATTGAAGAGCGCGAAGAGCAGCTGTTGATTGAAGCGAAGGCGCGGCTTCCTAAGATTTTGTTCGATGAGATTGACGTGTTGGTCATTGATTATATCGGTAAAAATATTAGCGGCGACGGCATGGATCCGAACGTAACCGGCCGTTACCCGACGCCTTATGCCCACGGTGGCCCAGACGTTGCCAAAATGGTTGTTTTGGATTTGACGCCAGAAACAAAAGGCAATGCAAATGGGGTAGGAACGGCTGATTTTACGACTCAGCGCTTAGTGGATAAAACAAACCTGGAGTTCACGTATGCTAACGGACTGACATCCACGGTATGTGCCCCAACGAAGATCGCAACAACACTGGAGAATGATTTCTATGCCATCAAAGCGGCTGTGAAAACTTGCAACATCCTGGACTACACGAAGTGTAAGCTGGTTCGGATTCAAGATACGCTTCACCTTGGCGAAATTGAAATCTCCGTGAATTTGCTCGATGCAGCGCGCGTGCATCCCGATATTGAGATTTTAACTGAGCCTTATGATCTTTCATTCAACGCAGAGGGGAATATTAGCAAATGAGTGACCAATTAAGTACCCTCAAGCCCTACATCATAGCGGCTGATATTGGTACGACAAGTACGAAAACGCTCGTTATTTCACGCGAGGGGAAAGTTCTGGGGTCACACTCCATTGAATATCCCCTTTTCACGCCGACGGCTGATCGCGCTGAGCAAGATCCAGACCAAATTTTTGATGCAGTCGTGCAAGGGATCGGCGAAGTTGTTCGGAAGGTGGGCGTCAAGCCTGAGCAAGTGCTTTGCGTCTCCTTCAGTTCAGCTATGCATAGTCTGATTGCGGTTGATCAAAACACGAAGCCGCTGACCGCTTGCATCACATGGGCGGACAATCGCAGCGCGATGTATGCGGCTGAATTGAAGCGCAGCGGGTTGGGGCAGCAGATTTATTCGCGAACAGGCACACCGATCCATCCGATGTCTCCACTGCTCAAGCTGATGTGGTTCCGAGATAATGAACCTGGGCTCATGAAAGAGACATACAAGTTCATTGGTATCAAAGAATATGTCTTTGCGAAACTTTTTGGCCGTTATGTGATTGATCATTCTCTTGCCAGCGCAACAGGCTTATTCAATCTAGAGAACTTGGATTGGGACGTAGAAGCCCTGGGACAAGCTGGCGTTACGCCAGACCAGCTCTCCGAGCTAGTTCCTACAACGTATCGTGTAGAGGGCCTTAGTGCTGAATATGCTTCTGCGATGGGATTGTCCCAGGATACGCCGTTTATTGTCGGAGCTTCCGACGGCGTGTTGGCCAACCTAGGTGTTGGCGCTTTTGAGCCGGGCGTTGTCGCTGTCACCATAGGAACCAGCGGCGCGGTGCGCAGCGTAGTGACCAAGCCGCAAACGGACCCGGAAGGCAAACTGTTCTGCTATGCGCTAACAGAGAAGTTCTGGGTCGTTGGCGGACCTATCAACAATGGCGGTATTGTTTTCCGCTGGGTACGAGATCAGATCGCTACCGCGGAGGCCGAGGAGGCTCGCCGGCAAGGGATCGATCCGTATGATTATTTGACGGAGTTGGCCTCTCAAGTGAAAGCGGGCTCTGACGGGCTGTTGTTCCTGCCGCTGCTTTCAGGAGAACGCGCTCCGTACTGGAATGCGAATGCTCGCGGAGTATATTTCGGGCTTTCTCTAAGCCATGAGAAGAAGCATATGATTCGCGCGGCTCTGGAAGGCGTCATGTTTTCCATTCAAGCTGTCGCAACGTCGCTTGAGCGGATTATGGGGCCAGCGGCAGTCATTCGAGCTTCAGGCGGTTTCGCCAGATCCGAATTTTGGCGTCAGATGATGACGGACATGTTGGGTACGTCCGTTACGGTGCCGGATTCCATCGAAAGCTCTGGTATCGGGGCAGCGCTGCTTGGTTTACTGGCGATGGGCGAGATTGATGATTTGGCTCATGCACACAATTGGATTCAGGTTGGAACGGCTCATGAGGTGAATGAAAGCAATTATCGCGTATATCAACAATTGACATCTATTTATACAAGCGTATATCATCAGTTAAAAGATCAATTCGACGCGATAACCGCCTTTCAAGGACAGCACCTTCGGAGCCCTCAATCATAAATAGCTTAAGCAAGCAAAATGCTAGAGGGGATGAAGACAAATGAATTTATTCGATCTTACAGGGAAAACAGCAGTAATTATCGGCGGTAACAGTACACTTGGAGGTTCCATGGCGATTGCATTAGCCGGTCATGGCGCGAAAGTAGCGATTGTTGGACGCAACCAAGAGAAAAGCGATCAAGTTCGCCAGGAGATCGAAGCGATTGGCGGCGAAGCCCAAACTTTCCAAGCGGATGCAACGAAACGTGAAGATTTGGAGCTTGTGCTCAAGGAAGTAATCGCTTGGTCTGGCCGTGCAGACATTTTAATGAACTGTCCAGGGAAAAATAGTGCTACGCCTTTCTTTGACATTTCCATGGAAGAATGGGATTCTATTATGGAGGTAAATTTGAAAAGCGTCGTGCTAGCTTGCCAGGTGTTTGGGAAATATATGATTGATCGTGGCGAAGGCGGAAGCATTATCAATATTTCGTCTGTATCGTCTGATCCGCCTCTATCACGTGTATTCACTTACTCCGCTTCTAAAGCAGCTGTTAATAATATCACGCAGAACATGGCGCGTGAATTCGCTCCAAGCCGTGTGCGTGTGAATGCGATCATTCCTGGTTTTTTCCCAGCTGAGCAGAATCGTAAGATTTTGTCGCCTGAGCGTATCGAGTCCATTATGCGTCATACGCCAATGAACCGATTCGGTGAGGCATCTGAGCTACAGGGTGCTGCTGTGTTCCTTGCTTCTGAACAAGCTTCGAGCTTTGTTACAGGCTCTGTTTTAAGAGTGGATGGCGGTTTTGGCGCGATGACGATTTAAATATTTATATATCGGAAGGGTGTATGAGAGACGTGTCTAAACAACAAATTGGTGTAGTTGGATTAGCGGTAATGGGGAAAAACTTAGCGTTAAACATCGAGAGCAGAGGTTTCACTGTATCCGTATTTAACCGTTCTGCCGAAAAAACAAAAGAGCTTCTTGAAGAAGCAGCTGGCAAACAACTAGTTGGTACATACACTGTAGAAGAATTCGTGCAATCTTTGGAAGTTCCGCGCAAAATTTTGATCATGGTCAAAGCAGGCGGTCCAACTGACGATACGATCAACCAATTGCTACCGCACCTTGAAAAAGGTGATATCCTGATCGACGGAGGCAACGCGTTCTTCCCAGATACGCAACGCCGTAACAAAGAACTTGAAGCACATGGTATTCGTTTTGTTGGTACTGGTGTTTCCGGCGGCGAAGAAGGCGCGCTTAAAGGCCCATCGATTATGCCAGGCGGTCAAGAATCCGCGTATAAATTGGTTGAGCCTATTCTTACAGCCATCTCTGCTAAAGTTGGCGAAGACGCTTGCTGTACGTATATCGGACCAGACGGTGCCGGTCACTATGTAAAAATGGTGCACAACGGGATCGAGTATGGCGACATGCAGTTGATCTGCGAAGCTTACCAACTCTTGAAAGATGTTCTGAATGTAAGCACAGAAGAACTTCATGAGATCTTCACAGAGTGGAACAACGGCGAGCTTGACAGCTACCTGATCGAAATTACACGTGATATCTTCACGAAATACGACCCTGAAACCGGCAAACCAATGGTTGACGTTATCCTCGATTCCGCTGGTCAAAAAGGAACAGGAAAATGGACCAGTCAGAGTGCTCTGGACCTTGGCGTACCGCTTTCCATCATTACGGAATCCGTATTCTCCCGTTTCATCTCTGCGATGAAGGAAGAACGCGTAGCGGCTAGCAAAGTGCTCAAAGGACCTGATGCTCCAGCCTTCACAGGTGATCGTAAAGCATTTATTGAAGCTGTGCGTCAAGCGCTGTATGCAAGTAAAATTTGCTCTTATGCGCAAGGCTTTGCTCAAATGAGAGCGGCTTCCGATGAATACAAATGGGATCTGAAATACGGCAACATCGCGATGATTTTCCGCGGCGGCTGCATTATTCGCGCTAGATTCCTTCAAAATATCAAGGATGCGTACGATCGCAATCCGGAACTGAAGAACCTGCTGCTTGATTCTTACTTCACAGATGTGGTTGAGAACTATCAACAATCGTGGAGACAAGTTGTTGCAGAAGCTGTAACTCGCGGTATCGCGGTTCCTTCTTTCGCATCGGCACTTGCTTACTACGACAGCTACCGTACAGAAAGACTGCCGGCTAACCTGCTGCAAGCGCAGCGTGACTACTTCGGCGCTCACACGTTCCAACGTGTGGACAAAGAAGGTTCCTTCCACTTCAACTGGATGGAAAACTAAGAGGGCAGGGGCGCTATGCCTCTCCCTGTAAACCGTAAGCCGCTTCGCGCAGCCACATTTTCAAACGATCGGCTTCTTGATCGAAGCCGTTCCGTCTGTGAATGAGCATCAAGGAGACTTCGGCAAAATAACGGAAATTTTTTAACAATCGTGGTTGAGCAAGACCTTGCATACGCGGGTCTTCTTCAGCCACTTTTTTCTTAATAAACTCCAAAATCCAAACAACATCCTCTTTGCACAAAACATAGCTCGGGTGTAAGATTTGCTCCAGTTTGCCTTGCGTGTGGTTGGAATAGGCAACAATTGGGTTCAAAACTTCATCTCTCCTTGTCGGCATTAGGTTTCTCTTAAAATCTTAACTGTTTGTGTTGGAATTTATTCACACTACTATATGTTTTTCAAATGGATTGTATTCATGACTATGCGGCTATGGTATGATGTTGGGAAAGTTTGTATGAACAGCATATGAGAAAAGGGGATTAACGTGACAACAAGCAATCTTGTACTTGTAGGTTTCATGGGGACAGGCAAATCAACCGTCGGGAAGAAGCTCGCTGAGCGTCTGGGATGGAAATTTCAAGACTCGGATGCTGTACTTGAAGACGAGCTGCAGACGAGTATTGCAGATTTGTTTCGTCAACATGGGGAAGCGCATTTTCGCTCATTAGAGAGCAAGACTCTAGAAAGTTTATTAGCTCAAAGAGGGCAAATTGTGGCAACAGGCGGGGGCGCTGTGTTAGCAGAGGAGAATAGAGCGTGTATGCTTCGTAACGGCTTTGTCGTGGCGCTGAAAGCTTCACCAGAGACAATCATTCATCGCGTGAGCGCGGATATAAATCGTCCGCTATTGCAGGGGAACTTGGAAGAGCGCGTTCATACACTGCTTGAGCAGAGAAAGTCTGCTTATGATTTCGCACATACCGTAATCGACACGACGGAACTAACGACAGACCAAATCGTTGATTTGATTATTCAGCAAGCGAATCTTTAAGAGAGGAGGGACAAGCTTTAAGCTTAGTCCTCCCACTCCAACATACCGCCTGTCATGTTTTTAAGGCCTTTATAGCCTTGCGCTTCCAAAAAGCCAAGCGCTCTCCCGCTGCGATTGCCGCTGCGGCAAACAAGAATCACTTCGTCCGCCTGCGGGATCTCGCTTAGTCGCTCCGGCAATTGGCCTAGCGGAATATGGATGGCACCTGCAATCATGCCTTCAGCCACTTCTTCGTCTTCTCGAACGTCGATGATTGCCAACTTTTCGCCACGGTTTAATCTATCTCTGACGGCGGATGGTAAAATCGTATCCATCGTAGGACCTCCTTGTTTTAAAATGTGGGGTAAAAGCCCCATCACAAGTAATGATAGAAACATTAAGGCAAGATGTCAAACCTCGTGCAGCACCACGTACATGTCGAGAAGGTTCCCAAGTTCTATTCCGTATGGTACACTGACAATAAATCTTTCGGGCTGTTTTTTACTGGGAATTCTGTTAAGATGCCATGGGGTCGACAATTGGAAACTATTGATTGGCAACGGTTTTATGAGAGCTTTCACTACAGTTATACCGGTGGAATTCTATTAACATTCATCGGATATTACATATAAACACATGCGAAGGAGATATTAACCACATGAAAGCCATTGTGAAACCTACTGCAAATCTACAAGGAGAAATTAACGCGCTTTCCTCCAAAAACTACACAACTCGTTATTTGCTAATCGGAGCACTAGCGAATGGGACAAGCACGATCTATTACCCGGCACATAGTGAAGACAGTGATGCGATGCGACGTTGTGTACAAGATTTAGGCGCTGTCATTGAAGAAGATGATGAGAAAATTGTCATTACAGGTTTCGGAAAGAACCCTAAACATGTGTCTGAGTTAAACGTAGGAAATGCCGGTGCTGTTCTGCGGTTCTTAATGTCTACAGCAGCATTTTGCCCGGACGTGACGTTCGTTAACACGTATCCTGAATCCCTGGGTAAGCGTCCTCATGACGATTTAATCGAAACTTTGCAGCAAATGGGCGTGGAAGTACAACATTCTAACGGACGTTTGCCGATAACAATTAAAGGGGGCAAACCCCGCGGCGGTAAACTTACGGTTTCCGGAAACGTTAGCTCGCAGTTCCTTAGCTCTCTCTTATTCATGACACCTCTGCTTGAAGAAGATAGCGAGATTGAAGTGCTTCATGATTTGAAATCCAAAATTATTGTGGGCCAAACGCTCGAAGTGCTTGAGCAAGCAGGCATTGTCGTTCATGCGAGCGAAGACTTGATGCACTACCGGATTCCGGGCAGACAATCGTACCAAGCCAAAGAGTATGTAATTCAAGGCGATTATCCAGGTTCTGCGGCCATTCTGGCAGCAGCGGCAGTGACGAACTCGGACGTACGAGTTCTTCGTTTGGAAGAAAACAGCAAGCAAGGCGAGAAAGCTTGTGTCGATGTTTTACGTGCAATGGGTGTTAATTTAACGCATGACAACGGAGTTGTACATGTTCGCGGCAACCAAAAGCTGATCGCTGGGGAGTTTGATGGAGATCACTTTACAGATGCTGTTCTAGCTATGGTTGCGGCTGCTGTTTTTGCAGAAGGTACATCTCGTTTCTACAATGTTGAAAACTTGCGTTACAAAGAGTGCGACCGAATCACCGATTACTTGAACGAGCTGCGCAAAGCAGGCGCTGATGTGGAAGAACGTCAAAGTGAAATTATCGTCCACGGCAAGCCGGAAGGAGTTACTGGCGGTGTCGAGATCAACGCTCACTTCGATCATCGTGTCATTATGGCTTTAACTGTCGTTGGTCTTCGTTCCGAGAAAGGTTTGACTATTCGTGATGCTCATCACGTGGCCAAATCGTATCCGCAATATTTTGATCATTTGCGTTCTATCGGTGCTCAGGTTGAACTTGTGAAGGAGTAACTTCATTCCAAAAACAAGGATCGGGTGAGTCAGCATGAGGATTATTTGGCAGGGGTTAAAGGTGACGTTTGGATTTTTCCTCGTTGCAGGACTTGTGTTTGCCAGCAGTGTTTTTGCTGTACTGCTATATGCCAAAGCTACCGGGAAAGAGCCGGCATTATTTGCGGCCAATCCTGTAGTGGCCACAGTTAAGCCGGGCGAGCCAGTTCAAGCAGCGGAGGTTTCTTCGCCACAACCGACAATCCAGACAAAAAAATCAGCAATGATTGATGCGCCTGTTTTTTCTCAACTGCCTGAACTGCCTGCAGGTTGTGAAATAACGAGTTTAACGATGCTTCTGCATTATTATGGAATTACCAAAGGTAAGATGGAACTTGCGGCCGAAATGCCCAAAGATAATACACCTATCAAGCTAAATGCGGATGGTTCACCTGCTTATTGGGGAAATCCGAACATAGGCTTTGTAGGTGATGTTACACGAAAGCAAAGGGGCTTCGGCATTTACCATGCCGGTCTTTTTCCACAGCTAAAGTCCTACATTCCCGAAGCGATCGATATTACGGGTGAGTCCTTTGAGCTATTTGAACAGCAAGTGGCAAATGGTTATCCGGTCATTACATGGACGACAATTGATTATAATTTGCCATACAAATGGGTGACATGGGACACGCCGCTTGGCCCGATTCAAACAACTTATGCGGAGCACGCTGTATTATTGGTCGGATTCGATGAGAATAATGTATACTTGAATGACCCGCTAAGCGGTAAAAAACAGCTGCAAGTAAACAAAGCTCAGTTTATTGAAAGTTGGACCGCTATGGGGAAGCAAGGCCTCACTTACTTGAAAAAATAGGAGGTACTACGCATGACTTTTGAAAATCCGTCCAGAGAGCACATTAAGGAAATTCTTGCGAATGCAGGCAATATTGCCGTCGTAGGTCTATCCGACAAGCCTGATCGCACATCTTATATGGTAGCTGCAGCCATGCAGAGCAGAGGATACCGGATTATTCCCGTAAATCCGAATGCAACGGAAATTTTGGGTGAAAAGTGTTATGCTTCGTTATCCGACATTCCGGAGCCAGTTGATATCGTCAATGTTTTCCGCCGGGCGGATCAAGTCGTCCCCGTTGCGGAGGAAGCTGTCAAAATCAAAGCCAAAGTGTTCTGGCTTCAGCTTGAAATCGTGAATGAAGAAGCAGCCCGCATCGCAATTGAGGGTGGCTTAGAAGTCATTATGGACCGCTGCATTAAAGTTGAGGACGCAATTCTCAATCCGCGGAACAACTAAGGGATAACTCAAAAAACCGCTTTTCTCAGACCCTTATGGTGAGAGAGAAGCGGTTTTATTTACGATAAAGCCTAAGCTTTTAATACATCGTGATCGACATAACGTGCGCCATTCAACTCACTGATCACGTTAATGGCCACTTTGGCGCCATCCCCGGAAGTGACAATGGTGTGCATGGAAACACCGGCGATTGTGCCTGCTGCCCAGACACCTTTGAGGCTGGTGTTACCTTGTGCATCCGCATCGACAACCGTTTTGATACGAGGCTCAGTACCTGGTTTCGTCTGAATGCCGGAAGCTTCTGCGAGGTCAACGGATAAACCTGTGGCAAGAATGACATACTTACCTTCATATGTACCATTTTCTGTCGTTACTTGAAAGCCGTCGCCAGCCTGATTCAACTGCGTAGCTTTGCCTTGCACGAATTCAGCACCGAATTTAGCGGCTTGTTTTTTCCCGATTTCTACTAAATCAGGACCGGTAATGCCATCTACACCATAATGATTTTCAATCCACGCACGTTTTGTCACGCTTTGATCATTGTCGATAACGAGCGTTGATTTGCCAGCTTTGGCTGAGAATAAGGCTGCACTTGCTCCAGCAGGTCCTGCTCCAATAATAATAATGTCATAGGCCATGTCCGTATTCCTCCTTGTAGAGTGTATGGGGTACTAAGAAATTATGGCATATTTATTTCCTATTAGTCAACTTACATGTATAGAAAGTATGTTTTCTCATTTGAACCACTTTGCATGGATATTAAAATAAAATAAATAAAAAACGGAGTAGCGGAGAGAATAAAAGAGGCTCCCAAAAGGTGCCCAAAAAATAGAAGTATGTAGGAGGATTTACACACATGTACAACAACTTCAACAACAACGGTACCTCATCGTTCGGAAACTCTTCCCAAGGTATGCAAGCGTCCCACAATAACCAAGCGTCGCAAGGTTATCAGAGCAACACCTCCCAATATCAAGGTTACCAAAAGCAGTATCAACCTGTAGGTTATGTCCAGTCCTTTTACACGCAACCGGTATCAAGCAGTACTAATCAAAGCTTTAGTCAAGGCTATAATCAAGGCAGCAATCAGAATCAGGGCTATAATCAAGGCTTTGCTGCTACGGAGTCTTTTCATATGGCGAATTACCGGGGGAACCAGACGGGCAATGACAATTATTCGCGCAGCGATTCTTCCGTGTCATCGCATTACCAACCATCAAGCTTCCAAAGCGCATATTCTACCTACAACGGGATGAATAACCAAAGCAATACCATTACTTCTAATCAAACTCAACCGGCTACCTATTCCTACAGCCAGCCATCGATTACGAGCCACTACACGAGCTCCTCACAAATGAATCAACAGCCAACTGCGCAAACATATGTTTCGCCTAATGCTTACCATACGGCTAATTACCGCGGAAACCAGCCAGGTCACGATGTTTATTTGCGTAGTGACTCATCTAATCCTTCTGCGCAATCCTACTCCTACCAACCAAGCTATGCCTTTCAACAAAGTACGCAACAAGGATATCAACAACAAGGGCAACAAGGGCCGCAAGGACAAGCAGGATATCAAAGCTACCAACAGCAAAACACACAACCGTATATCCAAAGTATCAGCAGTACGAGCATGGGGCAGCAATACGGAAATAACTCTTCGTACTAATTACCGTATGCTTTCCAACATGTATAAGCGGGTCGATCCTCGACCTGCTTATTTTGTTTTGACAAACTGGCAAACAAGCTATACGATTTGATAAGAGAGGCTTATGCTTACCATGTAAGTTTTTTCAAGAACACTAGGCTTTGGCTTACGATGTTGGTTTTGTTATAGCAAAACTTTTAGGAGGTAGCATACGTTTGAATTGGATGGGGAACTTACAACAGCTTGGCCGCTCATTAATGCTGCCCACCATTGCGCTTCCTATTGCTGCTGTGCTGCTTAGTCTGGGGAATCTACCTTGGGATGGGATTCACGCATCCGGCTTTGGGGATATGCTGCTGTTAGCAGGGAATACGGTCTTTGACTATATACCCATCATATTCGCTGTTGGCGTGGCGCTCGGTCTTACGGAAAGTGCCGGAATCGCCGGACTGTCTGCCATGCTGGGCTATTTTATGTTTACGAGGCTCATCGAACATTCACTTGGGTCCCATTTTCAATTGGGTGTACCGGGCGGGATCTTAATCGGTTTGCTTGCAGCCATTATTTATCATCGCTGCAAAGAGATCAAGCTGCCTGAATACATACAATTTTTCGGTGGCCCCCGCATGGTGCCGCTCATCATGGGGATGTGCACGCTCATTGTGTCCTATATCATGATTGTGATAGGACCGTTTTTGGAAGATGTAATGGGTAAGCTTTCGAATTGGCTACTCGGCCTTGGCGGGTTTGGTGCATTTGTTTACGGTATTGCGCATCGATTGTTAGTGCCGTCAGGTCTGCACCATATTTTGAATAACTTTTTTTGGTTTCAAGTGGGAGCTTACAAAACACCATCAGGGCAGATGGCTTACGGGGATTTACCACGTTTTTTCGCCGGTGATCCTACGGCTGGGATGTACATGGCCGGTCTATATCCCATCATGATGTTTGCGCTTCCTGCCATTGCATTTGCCATCATCGGGGAAGCGCGTGAGGATTTGAAGCCGAAGATCAAGGCGACATTTCTGACAGCGGCGTTAGCCTCTTTTTTGACAGGTGTCACGGAGCCGATTGAGTTTGCTTTCCTGTTTGTTGCACCTTATTTGTTCATTATTCACGCTATTTTATCAGGTGTAGCCATGTGGTTGGCCTATGAGCTGCATATTCAACATGGTTTTTCCTACTCGGCAGGTGCTATAGACTACGTTATTAATTTGCATTTATCGCATAACGGTCTGCTGCTAATCCCGATTGGAATCGTGTATGGACTGGTGTATTACTTCATGTTTCGCTGGGCGATCAGACGGTTCCAGATACCGACGCCAGGCAGGGAAGAAGGTTCTTCACTCGAAGAATGGGCTGGCGATATTCCGTATCGCTCACCTTTAATTTTGCAAGCCTTGGGTGGGAAAGACAATATTAAGAAGATTGAAGCCTGCATTACCAGATTGCGCCTTACGCTTGTTAATGATCGATTGATTGACATCACGGCATTACGACATTTAGGAGCTGCAGGCGTCATCCGTCTTGGAGGAGGCAATGTTCAGGTCGTGTTCGGGACATTCTCAGAGCTAATTCGTGAAGAGATTATGAAAGTACTGCGCAAAGATATTCATGTGGTGCTGTTTACTTCGCCGATGCAAGGGCGCATGATTCCTATTGAGGAAGTGCCCGACCGCATTTTTGCCTCGCGATTGGTGGGCAACGGGGTTGCGTTTATTCCTGAAAAAGGAGAGCTGGTCTCGCCTGTTGCAGGTACCATTATGCATATTTATCCGACCATGCATGCCCTGGGCATTTTGACGGATGAAGGACTAGAGGTCCTGCTGCACATTGGTATCGATACATCAAGTTTGCCGGGCAAATGCTTTAATGCCGTGGTAAAAGAAGGCGATCGTGTAGAAGCGGGCCAGCTGTTAGTTAAATTTAATTATAATAAAGTTAAAAAGTTTGCTTCATCTTTGGCGACACCGATGATTATTACAAATCCGGATCTTGTTAAGTCTTGGAGCTTTGCTCCGTTCAAATCTGTTAAAAAAGGCCAAGGTTCTGTGATGTCCGTCGTCTTAAAGCCTACTAAATCTACGGGGGGGATGAACGGATGATCAGAGGGATAGGCGCGTCTTCAGGCATAGCAATGGGTCAGGCTTTTGTCATTCCTACGTGGGAGTGGGATTTTCCTGAGAAAATGATCGATGTGACAGATTTGGCTTATGAATTTGAGCGGTTGTATGACGGCATCCGCTCTTCTAAAGATGAATTAGAGTTAATCAAGCAGGAAATTAAGGAAGTTGTGGGGCAAGATCAGGCGTACATTTTTGATGCTCACTTGGCGATTTTGGAAGATCCCATTTTTATGAATGAAATTCAGGGGATCATTGAGCTTCAGTACAAAGCCGCGGAAGTTGCGGTGAAAGAAGTAATCGATAAATTCGTCGGTATGTTCAATATGATCGACGATGAGTATATGAAGGAACGCGCGCTTGATATTAAAGATGTGGGCAACCGGCTTCTGAAGCATTTGCTCGGGGATACCAGTTCAACCGTTCCGCCTATCGATCATCCGTATATTTTGGTCGCCAAAGAGCTTACACCTTCGCAATTGGCTCATCTGGATCCGACTAAAGTGCTAGGGCTTCTAACCATTCTGGGAGGCACGCATTCGCATGTATCGATCATGGCCAGAGCCATGTCGGTTCCTTATGTTTTAGGCCTGGAAGGGAAGCTTCTGCGTCCGATTCAAAACGGTGATTTCTTGATTATTGACGGCCAAGAGGGCACCTTGTATATCAATCCGGATAAAATCACGATTGAGCGCTACCAAGCTCGCAAAAAGAATTGGCTGGAATTCAAAGAGAGTTTGCAGGAAATCGCAGATGTTGCGCCTGTCACTGTGGACAATAGCTATGTGAATCTGCATGCCAACATCAACTCAGTTATGGAGATCGATCAAGTTCTACGTAACGGCGCTTCTGGGGTCGGTTTGTTCCGGACGGAGTATCTATATATGGACCGCGATTCATTGCCTGGCGAGGATGAACAGTTCGAAGTCTATCGTCACGCTGCCAAACAATTAAAAGGTCGTCCTATTGTCATCCGAACCTTGGATATTGGCGGAGACAAAAAGTTGGATTACATGCCGCTTGCCAAAGAAGATAATCCGTTCCTTGGATATAGGGCCATTCGGATCTCACTGGATCGCAAAGATCTTTTTATGACACAGTTAAAAGCAATTCTTCGAGCAAGTCATTATGGGAACGTGAAAATCATGTATCCAATGGTCACTTCGCTGGGTGAAGTGCGTCAAGCCAAAGCCCTTTTAGAGAAGGCGAAAGCCGAACTCAGTGCCCAAGGGATTCCTTACAATGCCCAAATTGAAGTAGGATTAACCATTGAAGTACCTGCAGCTGCTCTTATTGCAGACGTCCTTGCCAGTGAAGTAAATTTTATGAGTATCGGCACTAACGATCTTGTTCAATATGTGCTTGCTGTAGACAGGATGAACGAAAATATTGCGCACTTATATAATCCTTATCATCCGGCTGTTATCAGACTTCTTAAACATGTGATTGATGCTGGCAAAAGTGTTGGCATTCCTGTTGGCGTCTGCGGAGAAATGGCGGGAGACGTCCGCGCGCTTCCTATTTGGTTAGGACTCGGCATTGAAGAACTGAGCATATCTGTGCAAACTATTTTGCAAGTCAAACACCGTTTATTAAGCAGTGATGCTAAGAAATGCAAGCAGTTAGTCAGTGAAATTTTAGTTTGCAAAACTAGCGATGAAATCATAGAGCTGTTAGCACAAACCGAACAGACAGAATCCATTGTGGGAGGTACTTAGTATGGAATTGAAGGGTACGAAAGTATTGGCATTCGTTGATGAAGAGTTTGAAGATTTGGAGATGTGGTACCCCGTTTTACGTTTGCGTGAGGCGGGTGTTGTCGTAGATATCGTCGGGCCAAAAGCGAAAACGATTTATCATGGCAAATATGGCGTCCCAATCACAACGGATTTTGCCTTTGATGAAGTGCAGTCATCGGATTATATCGGTCTTTATGTGCCAGGAGGCTGGGCTCCTGATAAATTACGCCGTTATCCGGATGTGCTTCGCCTTACACAGGAGTTTCATGCCGCGGTGAAGCCAATCGCTCAAATCTGCCATGCCGGCTGGGTGCTTATTTCAGCGAAAATCGTAAATGGCTATACTATGACCTCCACGCCAGGCATTCGCGATGACCTCGAAAATGCCGGGGCTACTTGGGTTGATGAAGAAGTCGTGGTCGACCGCAATATCATCTCAGGGCGCCGCCCGCCAGATCTACCGGCATTTTCCAAGCGTTTCGTGGACGAGCTGGTGCAATTCCATAAACATCAGGAAAAGTAACAGGACGCTTCCATTCGTGGCAAAAACTACTACTCTCTTTTCGGCAGGAAATCGTATAGAATCGTAGAATATCTTTATTACAAGAAATTCATGTTCATGCCGCCTGCCAGTGAAGGAGTGTTAGAATGCAAAAGTTTTGTAAGTGCGGACGCACGATGAACCTTCGTCTGCGTACGGTTATTTATCAAAGTAAAGTCGATATTGAAAATGTACCTATTTATTCATGTGAGGCTTGTGGACGCAGTGAAGTTGTTCCTCATGTTAAACCCGAGCTTACCGGTTTAATCGGCAAGCTGGGGAGTAAGCCTGAGAAGCAGCAGCTGTTTTTTCATGAGCTATCGGAAGTAGCTTTCTTACTGCTTAAGGTAACTGAGAAAGAACATATGAATGATTCCATGGAAAAGATTGTTGAAGAACGTATAAATGAGCTTCTGGACATCTTACTGCTGGCACAATCGCTTGGTGACGAGCCGTGGACCGAAGAAATTCGCAAACGCTTATCTCAAATCACACAGAGCGCAATTTCGACATAAGCAACATGTGGCCAATCCCTTATGGATTGGCTTTTGTACATATTTGTGTACCTTTTGAAAACAAAATGAAATTATTTTCAAAGTATTTTCATTTTTCATTGCAAGATGGATTAATTTGTCGTATCATAACGGTAATATACTAGGCTCGCAGAATACTTTTGAAAATGGAGAGAGTAACCGTGACCGTAACCATTTATGATGTAGCAAGAGAAGCAGGCGTATCCATGGCAACCGTTTCCCGGGTTGTAAACAACAATCCGAACGTAAAGCCGCAAACACGTAAGAAAGTTTTTGAAGCAATTGAACGTCTCGGTTACCGCCCTAATGCGGTGGCAAGAGGTTTGGCAAGCAAGAAAACGACAACCGTTGGTGTCGTCATTCCCGATATTTCAAACTCAATTTTCGCAGAAGTAGCACGCGGAATTGAAGATATTGCGAATATGTATCACTACAATATTATTTTGTGTAATGCCGACAAGAAGAAAGAAAAAGAAATTCGCGTCATCAACACACTATTGGAAAAACAAGTCGATGGCTTGCTCTTCATGGGTGGCGTCGTGACAGAAGATCACATTCAAGCTTTCCGCACGTCTTCCGTTCCTGTTGTCTTATGTGGAACGAAGGATGAGGCGCAAACGATGCCTTCCGTCGATATTGACCACGAGAAAGCTGCGTTCGATGCCGTTAATGTGTTAATCGCAGCGGGACACCGCGACATTGCGATGATTTCCGGAACTTTGCAAGATCCAGCGAATGGATTCGCCCGTTATCAAGGGTACAAGAAAGCACTCGATGCAGCAGGAATAGAGCTGCGCGACGAGTATGTTCGAATCGGGAACTATCGATATGAATCCAGCGTCGACGCTGTCAAATATTTCTTGGAGCTTTCCCCGCGTCCAACTGCCATTTTCTCGGCAACAGACGAGATGGCGATTGGCGCCATTCACACGATTCAAGATAGCGGACTCAAAGTACCGCAAGATATCGCCGTAATCAGTGTGGATAACATCCGCATGGCTTCCATGGTAAGACCGACGCTTACGACAGTCGCTCAACCGATGTATGATATCGGAGCGGTATCCATGCGTCTTCTGACGAAGTTGATGAATAAGGAATCAACGGATAATATGCAGGTCATTTTGCCACATGAAGTGATCTACCGTAACTCTGTTACACAATCCTAGTGAACTTAAGCCTCTAAGCGAGCTCTTCCTTTCGAGGATGACGCCGCTTAGAGGTTTTCTCCTTTATACATAATTGAAATGAGGATCGATGAAATGACATGGAATAAACTTGCACTAATCGGTGCGATGAATGAAGAAATTGAACTGCTTGTTGCGCATATGTCGGATGTGCGTGAAACCGTGAAAGCGGGAATTACCTTCAGAGAAGGGACGTACTTCGGCAAGGAAGTGGTCGTATGCCGCACTGGCGTAGGCAAGGTTAACGCTGCTGTAACCACTCAAATTCTAATCGATAAATTTGGTGTTGAAGCCGTAATTTTCACAGGTGTTGCGGGTGCATTGGATCCGGAACTGAACATCGGTGATCTTGTTGTTTCCAGTGAGTGCATGCAGCACGACATGGATGTTACACCACTTGGTTTCGCTCGAGGCATCATTCCTTATGAAGCGAAATCTGTTTTTGAAGCGGATAGCAAGCTGGTGGATTTGGCCGTTGCTTCAGGCGAGAAACTTTTTGCAGGTAAAGTAAAAAAGGGGAGAGTGCTCTCCGGCGACCAGTTCATTGCGAGCCGTGAAGTAGTAGCTGGCCTTAATACGGAACTTGGCGGCGTATGTGTGGAAATGGAAGGAGCATCAGTTGCACAGGTATGCTCCATGAATGGTATTCCGTATGTCGTGCTTCGCTCGATGTCTGATAAAGCAGATGGTTCCGCTCATGTGAACTTTGCGGAATTCACGGTTCAAGCATCCGAGAATTCTTATAAAATGGTTGAGGAAATTGTGAAGCAGCTGTAAATGGGAACATGAAAAAAGAGTTAGGCATGCACAACATGCTTAACTCTTTTTGTATCTTTACTTCAAATACATCATCGAGAGATCCTTCGTTTGCCGGTTCTTTTCTGTAATGACCTGGCGCCTCGGAATCGGTGCCCAAGCATCCACAGGGTCCAGCCACGTATCCACGAGCTGGACCGGGCTCTTGCTCTGCCAGGCGTCCAGCCACGCCTGAGGAAGCCTCAGCTGCGGCTGCGCCGCCAGCTGGGGGATAACCGCCTGCTCGCTCATCACGAGCCAGAGCAGGCTCCAAGCCCGTGGTACGACGCGCCAGATGTCGTACCCGCCGCCCCCGAGCGCAACCCACCGCCCTTCGCACCATTGGTGCGCAAGGGAGTGGATCAGCTCGGGCATAGCCTTGTACACGTGCATGGAGCAGTGCACATGCGCGAGCGGGTCGAAAGCATGGGCATCGCATCCATGCTGCGAGATAATGACGTCCGGCTGGAAGCGGGCGATCGTCTCGGTCAGCACCTCGCCGAAGCATTCCAGCCACGATTCATCCTCGGTGTAAGGTTCCACCGGGACGTTAATGCTTGTTCCGAACGCGTCGCCTTCTCCGCGCTCGTTCACGGCTCCCGTGCCGGGGAACAGGAATTTCCCCGTCTCATGAATGGACAACGTGCATACCTGGGGATCGGCGTAGAAGCTCCACTGTACGCCATCCCCATGATGCACGTCCGTGTCGACGTACAGCACCTTCGCGCCGTACGTCTCTTTGGCGTGCGCAATCGCCGCTGAAGCGTCGTTGTAGACGCAGAAGCCCGCGCCCTTGCTCTGCAGCGCGTGATGCAGCCCGCCGCCCAGATGCAACGCGTGCGGGGCTTGGCCGGACATAACCAGCTCAGCTGCGGTAATGGAACCGCCAACAATTTTGGCCGTGACGTCATGCATGCCCGGGAAAAATGGCGTATCATCGGTATCGAGTCCGAAGCGTGCCGCTTCTTTGACCCATCGGTCCTCCGGCACGGAAGCGCTAAGCGCTTTCACAGCTTCGATGTAAGCGGGTGTGTGAACCCGCAGCAGCTCGCTGTCTGTAGCGAAGCGAGGCGCCCACAGCGCGTTGTCTGGGAGTGCGCCGGCTTTGCGCAGCAGATCGACCGTCATCACCAGACGGTCTTGATTAAAGGGATGATCTTCATTAAATTTATAGTGAATCTCTTCGTCATCATAGATAAAGACAGGATTTGATGCCTTCTTGTTCATATCCCACATTCCCCCGAATGAGCTAACATGCTTGCTTGAAGTCCTAGTAATCCAAAAGCTGGTCTATCTTTAGTACATGAAGCGCTGTTGAAAACGAATACGATCAAACTGTTCCACAGAAGATATAGGCACTTGCTTGCCTATACGAACCATGAGACAGTTGGCCGGGTGCGAACAGATCTCAGGATCATCCGTAGCGAACCAGATCATATCGACGCTTTTCATCAACTTCTCCATCATTTGCCTGTACTCCCAGACGGTGAGCTTGCTATTTTCCAAGTCCCAGTGCCAATAATACTCCGTGGTGAAGCATATGACATTCTCCATCTGCTCGTCCTCGAAAGCAAGGCGAATCATACGTTTGCCGAGCCCCATGGTGCGATAGTCATCCGCAACTTCTATTGCACCGAGCTCTATTAGATCCTGCATATTTCCTTGTGACCACCGCTCTATTTCGTCTGGATAATGGAAGGTGACATAACCGACAATGGTAGCGCCATCTCTGGCAATGATGATCCGGCCTTCCGGTAATCCGGCAATTTCAATGAGTGCTTCCAGTTGTTCCTTAGGTCGGCGGAAGGCATCTAATTTGCTATGCATCGTGAGATTTTGCAAGCTGTCAGCAGAAACAGGACCTTCTATCATAATTTCTGGTTGATCGGGAGCTGTTCGCAAGCGAAATGAGTGATATATTTTGGTGTGCTGCATAACCTTAGCTCTCCTTTTGAAAAACAGCATGATATGAGTGATTCCTTCTCCGTTGGGTCATAGTCCCTTTATACCAAATTTTATTTGCAAATAAAAGCTGAACTTAGGCGTAGGCGAAAAATTCTCCGTGTGATATAATAGAATATGTCAAAAATCGATCACATTTTGCTCGAAAACATCAGTAAAATGAAAGCGGTTTATCTCGTGAGGAGGGTTTTACGTACATGGATCAAATGAAAGTTGAACTCGTTGAAGCGGTAGCTACTAATCCTAACATGAAAAATTATGAGGAAACACACGCAAATTTTGACTGGAAAGACATCGAAAAGAGCTTTTCCTGGTACGAAACAGGCAAAGTGAATATGGCTTATGAAGCCATTGACCGTCATGCTGAATCGTCGAAAAAGGATAAAGTTGCTCTTTATTACAGCGACAACCAAAGAGAAGAAGCCGTAACATTTGGACAAATGAAAGACAGATCCAATCAGTTCGGTAATGTGCTTCGTGGTCTTGGCATCGGCAAAGGTGAGCGCGTATTTATTTTCATGCCACGTACTCCTGAACTGTACTATGCGTTGCTAGGTACGTTGAAAGTAGGGGCTGTTGTAGGGCCTTTGTTTGAAGCTTTTATGGAAACAGCCGTGAAAGATCGTCTGGAAGACAGTGAAGCTGTTGCGATTGTGACGACACCAAGCTTGCTTTCCCGGGTTCCTTCGAGTGAACTTCCACATCTGAAGCACATCATCGTTGTTGGTGAGAATGTGGAGCCTGCTGAAGGCCATGTAGACTTCTACAAAGAGATGGAAACGGCTTCTTCTGAGCTTGAAATTGAGTGGTTGGATCGTGAGGATGGCCTCATTATTCATTATACATCGGGTTCAACTGGCAAACCGAAAGGTGTTTTCCATGTACAGAATGCAATGATTCAACATTATTATACAGGTAAAATCGTTCTGGATCTCCAAGAAGACGACATTTACTGGTGTACAGCCGATCCAGGTTGGGTAACTGGAACTTCTTACGGCATTTTTGCTCCATGGCTGAATGGGGCTACGAATGTTATCCGTGGTGGACGCTTCAGTCCTCAGGATTGGTACAACACGCTGCAAAAATATAAAGTAACCGTTTGGTACAGTGCACCGACAGCTTTCCGTATGTTAATGGGAGCAGGCGATGATGTTGTATCCGGATTCGATCTTTCATCGCTTCGCCATGTGCTGAGCGTTGGTGAGCCGTTGAACCCGGAAGTTGTTCGTTGGGGACTGAAAGTGTACAACCAACGTATTCATGACACATGGTGGATGACCGAAACAGGCGGCCAGCTCATCTGTAACTATCCTTCCATGACGATTAAGCCTGGATCCATGGGGCGTCCGATTCCGGGCGTTGAAGCGGCTATTATCGACGATGCTGGGAATGTTCTGCCTCCAAATCGGATGGGCAACCTGGCGATCAAGACACCTTGGCCGTCCATGATGCGCAAAATTTGGAACAATCCAGCCAAATATGAAGAATATTTCCGATTAACAGGTTGGTACGTTTCCGGTGATTCGGCTTATCAAGATGAAGAAGGGTACTTCTGGTTCCAAGGGCGCGTTGATGATGTGATCAACACAGCTGGAGAGCGGGTAGGTCCTTTCGAGGTAGAGAGCAAGCTTGTTGAGCATCCGGCCGTTGCGGAAGCAGGGGTCATTGGCAAACCTGACCCGATGCGCGGCGAGATCATCAAAGCATTTATCGCGCTGCGTGAAGGTTTCACACCTTCCGATGAGCTGAAAGCGGACATTTCCAAGTTTGTCAAAGAAGGGCTTTCCGCCCATGCTGCTCCTCGTGAAATTGAATTCAAAGACAAGCTGCCGAAGACACGCAGCGGTAAAATTATGCGCCGTGTCCTAAAAGCTTGGGAGCTCAATCTCCCAACAGGCGACTTATCCACGATAGAAGATTAGAATGAATTGAATGACGAATAGATAAAGAACCTAGTGATGGGCACCATCACTAGGTTCTTTATCTATTCGTTATAGGCAATGGAAGCAGATGCTTTGGACTCGCCTGAGTCACTGACAGCCGTTACTTTGTAGAAGCCATTGTACGCTGCTGCATAGTAGTGAAACTCTGTGCCGCCTTCAACGGTGCCAAGCTTGGAGTAGGTGCCTTTTTCCTTCGTGCTAAAGTAGACGTTATACTTTTTGACTTTGTCTTTCGCAGCATTTGCTTTCCACGTGAGCACAATGCCTGCTCCGTCTACTTTGGCTTTAAGACCGGTCGGAGCGCCTGGTGCATCCTTCGCTGTCGTGTTTGGCGGTTCAGTTGCGCCAGCAGGTGGAGTGGATGAACCGGGAATCTGCGTGCCATCATCGGATGGGACAAATAGTGAATCGAGTGAGCTTCCGTCCGTATAGGCCGAACGACTTGGTGTTGATTCTTTGCCGACAACATCGACAGCCGTCACATAGTATCCCATTAAGCTTGATGCAGGGATCGTATCAACAAATTTCGAATCCGCACCGGCTAAAACAACTTTGCCGCCTAATAGTTGGAACTTACCGCGATTATCCGAACGATAAATGCGATAACCGACTATATCCGGGTTCGGACTTGGTTGGAATGTGATGGAGACTGTTTCTCCGGACTTTGTTGCTGTTATATTCGTTGGGGCAGTTGGCTCTTTGCCGTCGTCAACCCTTGGATCGGCTTCGGAAGGAGCATCGTCATCATAATCTGTCGGTTTGTAATTATCGATTGGCTTTCTGCTCTTCTCAGGAAGCTTGTTCATCGCGTCTTGGACTTCTTTGAGCAGTTGGGAAATCGATTTCTGGCGTTTAATAACCGTTTTTTCCTGAACAAAATCTATCGGTGTTTGATCCTGTGCCATGTAGTTCAAGCCGTTGTAAGAGCTGATTTTCATCCGCACCATGACATTGTCGACTTCCGTAGGCACATATTTCTTGTTGAAGATATCGGTTACTTGAAGATTCGAGCTTGTTGTTAATTCGCTTGGCAGTTTGCCGGATAAGCTGGATACAGTAGCCGATACGATACCATCAGGTTTGGCGAACGTTTTGGTTGGGAAGAGCTCTGGCTTCTGTTCGATCGTTTTATTCATGATTAAGGCCCAGACGTCTTTGGCGTGATTCGTTTGCAGTGTTTTGGAAGAAAGCTTATTGATTGGTTGATCATAGCCAATCCAAACGCCCACTGTAATATCCGGTGTAAAGCCCATGAACCATGCATCAGCATCATCTTGTGTAGAGCCTGTTTTACCTGAAATCTCGATTTTGCCGTAAGATTTATACTTTTTCATTAGATCTGTAGCGGTACCTTGGCTAATCACCGTTTTCATCATATCCGTAATCAGATATGCACTTTGTGGGGAGTAGACCTGTGTTGGCTTCTGATCATGAGAATAAATCGTTTGACCGTTCGAATCTTTGATTTCGCGAATCATGAATGTTTCATTGTACTGTCCTTTGTTTGGGATAGAAGCGTAGGCTCCAGTCAGCTCTCTGACGGAAGTACCACGGCTTAATCCGCCGATTACACCGGTTTGGGCGTAATAATCTTCTTTTTGAATAGAGGTAATCCCCAGCTTTTTCGCAAAATCCCAAGCGTCGTTAATACCAACTTTATTCAAAAAGATATCGATGGCAGGGATGTTGTAAGACTGGTTCAATGCTTTTCTGGCTGTCATCAATCCGTGGAACTTGTGATCCCAGTTCTCTGGCAGATGGAAACCTTTGACGCCGTCTTTGAGAATAATCGGAATGTCATCCACAATACTTGCTGGTTGAATGGCACCTTTTTCTAAAGCTGGAATGTAGGCGGCGATGGGCTTCATTGTTGAACCTGGCTGTCTATACGCTTGTGTAGCGTGATTCAGCTGTTCGTCGAAGAAGTTCCGCCCCTCAATCATTCCCTTGATAGCGCCTGACTTGGAATCGATCATGATCGCGCCGACTTGCTCAATGCCTTTTTTCTCATCATTTGGTGCGAAATTCTTATCGTTGCTCGAGATTTCGTGCATGGAATCATAAATCGTCTTGTCGATCGTTGTGTAAATTTGATAACCACCGCGCAATAGCTGAGTATGTATGCCTTTCAAAGCTTCACTATAAGCGGCTTGATTTTTAGTAGGATCAAGGTCTGGCTTTTGAATTTTCAGCAAAATCTCGGCTGCTTCTTGTTCCGTCTCAATCATCAGATACGGATAAGTCGTGTACGCTTTTTGAGCGGCAGATGGCATTGATGCTTTCAGATCAAACTTGAGAGCAGCTTGATATTGCTCATTCGTTATTTTCTTTTCTTCGAGCATCCGTTTCAGCACAAGCTGCTGCCTGGTAACAGCCTTTTTAAAGCCATCTTCATCAAACTCCGGTTTACTTGTGAATGCCGAGTACTGAGAAGGGGATTGCGGCAGTCCAGCCAGATAAGCGGCTTGGGCTACGTTAAGCTTGCTCAGATCATCAATGTCGAACAGACCTTTGGCAGCTGCTTTAATCCCGTATAGGTTGTAACCGGTTGAGCCGTTTCCGTAGGGGATTTTGTTCAGATAGGCGAGCAAAATCTCATCTTTGGACATCAGGCGTTCCATCCGCAGAGCGAGCAGCAATTCTCTTGCTTTACGACCATCATCTCGATCCAACGTTAAAAATACCCGTCTGGCGAGCTGCTGCGTAATCGTACTTCCTCCGGTTTGGACTTCTTCATTCAGCAGCTTCTGAGTGACGGCCCGGTAAAGTCCGCGGAAATCAATTCCGTGATGCTCGTTGAAGTCTTTGTCTTCAATTGAAAGAACAGCATCTAACAATACTTGCGGAATATCATCCAATTTAGCGAGACGCCGGTCTTCTTCGGTTCGCAATTGTCCAATGACCGTGTCGTCATTGAAGTAAGCAAAGCCGGTTACAGCGTTTTCCTGCATCTGCTGGCGAATTTCTTCTTCGCTGCGGACAGGATCTTTTTTAACCAGTGCACTGACATATCCAAATGCCGCGGAGCCGCCCACGATTCCTGCTAAAAAGGCAGAAATGAGCGTCCATTTTAACGTAATTCCGATTACTTTGAATGTCGTTCTTACCCAAGGGCGATTGATTTTGGCGAAAAAATTGCGCATAAGTTCCAATATCCTCCTTACATGAACCCTAATAGTATACCATAATTGCCCTCCCAGCGGTAATGATGTGTCGAAGAAAGGTGGTTGCATGGTTTGACAATTGCCGGAAATCTATGATATAAATTGTATCAAATGCGTAGATAGATCAGCAGTAGGTAGCTTGTGGATGCTTTCAGAGAGCCGGTGGAGGGTGCGAACCGGTACCTGCAGGTTAGTGAATTACGGTCTGGAGCAGTGAATGGGAACCTGCAGCAACAGAAGCTGCATTAGTAGTGTTTGCCGATTAAACCCCGTTACAGGTTCTTGAGTGAAAATAGTTAGCCGTACACGGGCGTTGTTCCTATAGATGTACGTAACTGCTGTTTTAATTAGGGTGGTACCGCGAGTCAAGTCTTCTCGTCCCTTGTGGATAAGAAGGCTTTTTTGTATGCCCACATAACAAAGGAGATGGATGAACATGTCGATTTTGAAGGATTTGGAGTTTCGTGGATTGCTTCATCAAATTACAGACCGCGAAGGCTTGGACAAGAAGTTAAGCGAAGAGCGAGTCGTCTTGTACTGCGGGTTTGACCCGACAGCGGATAGCCTGCACATCGGCAGTTTGCTGCCTATTTTAACATTGCGCCGCTTTCAATTAGCGGGTCACATTCCTCTGGCGCTCGTAGGGGGAGGAACTGGCTTGATTGGAGACCCTAGCGGTAAAGCGAATGAGAGAACCCTGAACGGGCCAGAAACCGTAGAAGCATGGTCTCAAAGCATTAAAGGTCAGCTTTCGAGATTTTTGGATTTTTCATCGGATATCGAAAATAGCGCGGAGTTAGTCAACAACTATGATTGGCTAGGGTCCTTGAATGTGATCGAATTCTTGCGCGATGTAGGTAAAAACTTTACGGTCAACTACATGCTGGCGAAGGATTCCGTTGATTCCAGGATTACAAAAGGTATTTCTTTTACGGAATTCAGTTACATGATCCTGCAATCCTACGACTTCTTGAAACTGAACGAAACGAAAAATTGTTCCTTGCAGATCGGTGGAAGTGACCAGTGGGGCAATATCACAGCCGGTCTTGAGCTTATCGGCAAAACAACGGAGAGCAGAGCCTACGGCGTAACCTTGCCGCTTGTAACCAAAAGCGATGGACAAAAGTTCGGTAAAACAGAAGGCGGAGCGATTTGGCTGGATGCAAGCAAAACGTCCCCTTACCAGTTCTATCAGTTCTGGTTGGGTACGGCGGACAACGATGTTATTCGTTTCCTGAAGTATTTCACGTTTATCAGTCACGAGGAAATTGAGCGATTGGAAGTCGAGGTCCAAACACAGCCTGAGAAGAGAGAAGCGCAGAAATTGCTTGCTCGTGAAGTTACGAAGCTTGTGCACGGGGGAGACGCTCTGGAGAGCGCGCTTAATATTACAGCGGCACTATTCAGTGGCAACATCCAGGAACTATCTCGCACAGAGATCGAGGAAGCCTTTAAGGATGTTCCGTCTTCGACACTAGAACAAGAGGATATGCCTTTGGTCGATCTGCTTATTGCTGTAGGGGCTGCACCGTCCAAACGCCAAGCTCGTCAAGACATTGAAAGCGGAGCTGTGACGGTTAACGGGGTCAAAATAACGGAGCTTGATGCGGTCGCCAAGGACCTGGGCAGACTCGGAGAGTCTTACATCGTTATTCGCCGCGGCAAAAAGAACTACTACCTGGCGCAGTTTAAATAAAATAAACCCCTTAGGGAATTCCCTAAGGGGTTTGCTTTTATTAACGGCTGTAGAACTCGACGATTTGTTTCTCGTCAATTTCTTGAGGAAGCTCAGCGCGCTCTGGCAAACGGATGTATTTGCCTTCTACTGCTGCATCGTTGAACTCAAGGTAAGTTGGCAGGTGGTTACGGTTAGCAAGAGCTTCTTTCACAGCGGAAAGGCCTTTGCTTCTTTCGCGAAGAGCGATAACGTCACCAGTGGATACGATGTAAGAAGCGATATCTACTTTTTTGCCATTTACAGTTACGTGACCGTGAGAAACGAGTTGACGCGCGCCTGCACGGGAGTTGGAAAGACCAAGACGGTAAACCAAGTTGTCCAAACGGCTCTCAAGCAAGATCATGAAGTTCTCACCGGCGATACCTTTAAGTTTGGAAGCTTTGTCGAACAAGTTGCGGAATTGCTTCTCGTTCAAGCCGTACATGTGACGAAGTTTTTGTTTTTCATTTAATTGAACGCCGTAGCCGCTCATTTTTTTACGTTGTCCTGGGCCATGTTGACCTGGAGGGAATGGGCGTTTCATGTCTTTGCCGTTACCACTTAAAGAGATACCAACGCGGCGGCTTAATTTGAACTTAGGTCCTGTATAACGTGACATTTAGGAAAAACTCCTTCTTTTTAACAAATAGTTTAGTAGATAGCATCTAGATGTCAGGGTGAAGACAAGTGCCTGGTTTTGCTTACGAATCATAATGTGATTCCCTGACAAGAGTAGTTCAGCCGCTGTCTTGGCAGGAGCAAAAGCAGTGAGGGTGATCACAAATGGCATTCACCGAAATCATGTTGTTACTCGACTTCTAATTTTATTAAAAAGCGGGGCAAGTGTCAAGTCTCAATCCGCCAAAACAAATCGAAAATATCGTGCAATAACAGTCGAAAAATAGTATGATAAATGAGGTAACATTTTAGCCTGGATCAAAAGAACTATAGTTTGTTAGTGAGGAGAGCCTATGAGTGAACCGCTTCGTAGTATGAAACAACATAGTTCGGCAGAGCACTTCGAAGAGTTTCTTCGGCAAGGACTTGTTCTTCCTAGCAACTTTTCCTATGGAGAATTCAATACGGATCAAGCGCTGCAAGATGCATTTGAGTATTGGGTTTATCAATTTGGACATGCGATGCTACCGCACCAAACCGCATTGTTGTGCGTAAATAGGGATCTTCGTGTCATTAACGCTTGTTTAAATAACGCCCCGTTTATGGAGGAATACTCGCAGACAGGAGTGTCTTGGAACTTCGCTGAACGAGAGGAGAATCCTTTAGCTAAGTGTTTAGCAATTCCTCAGTTACATGTGATGTCCGGGGAAGAACGGGATGATTCAAGGCAGAGTTCGATGAATGCTGCCGCCATTCCGGTCTTGGACTCGCACAAACAACCCATCGCCTATCTGGGACTATTCACCCATTTTCTTACAGAGACTAAAGAGCTTATTCAATTGCTTTACACCTTATCGATATCCTTTCATAGCTGTGTACAAAGCATTGAGGATCGTCGCCGATACGACCATCTGCTGCTGCAAAATCAGCAAAGAGAGCTTGATTTTAAAAAGCATGACATTTTGTTTGAGGCCTCTAAAAAGCTGCATGCCAAAATTGATGTTGACTCGGTACTGACGGAGGCCATTGAATGCATGTACCGCGTGTACCCTCATATTCAAGTCGATCTGCTGCTCTCACAAGATAATGATTCCACGAATCTTTCCGTTAAGCCCTTGAATTTTCAGAGTATTGAGAATGATATTTGTACACGCGCCTTTATGGAAAGCACCGTGGTTTTTGAGCCGACTAAGGGCAGCGAAGGGCCAAGCACGGGGAAAGTAGCGGCGCCATTATCCGGTAAGCAAGGCGTGTATGGAGTTTTGTATATGCAATTTGAGCATGATTTGATTCATGCTTCCGATCTGCAATTTATATCAATGCTCGCCGATACGGCCGGATCGGCATTTGAGAATGCGAAGCTGTATGAGCAGTCGAACGTCATGATTAATGAGCTTCGCTTAATCAATGAAATTACCAAGCAACTTAACCAGAGCCTGCGGTTGAACGAAATTTTCAACTCGGCTTCCAGTGAGATTTTAAGCATCTTTGGAGCCGATTTTTGCTGCATTTTGCAAACGGATCAAGATTCGGACAAGTTAATTCTACAAGCCACGAACTTGCCAGCGTTGTTCCATGAGACTTTTACGATGGACCAGGGCTTCTCCGGACAAATTTACAGAACGAAAGAACCCGTCATCATTTCGGACTATCTGGCAACCAACAAGGTGAAGTCGAAGATCATGCAGTTAAGCAACGCCAGATCGCTCATTGGATCGCCTATTCTAGTGAACGGCCGCGTAGAGGGTGTCATTCTAGTGGCACATAACAAGCCGAATTTCTTTTCATACGATAATTACAAATTACTGCAAGTGCTTTCCGGGCACATCGGTTTAGCCATGACGAATGCCTCTTTGCATGCGGAAGTGAAACGTATGGTTATCACGGACAATCTAACCGGCCTTTATGCGCGACACTATTTGGATGAGCAAGCGAATTTGCTGCAAAAGAAGGACTTCTGCGGTTCGCTAATCGTTGTAGATATCGATAATTTCAAACGTATTAATGATACGCATGGTCATCAAATTGGCGACAAAATATTGATTCAAGTGAGTCAAATTATTAAGACCTGTATTCGCGAGAGCGACATCGCGGCTAGATGGGGTGGTGAGGAGCTCGCCGTCTACTTGCCTCAAGTCGCCAAAGATCAGACGATTCGCATTGCAGAGCGCATACGTACAAGAGTTCTTAAGGAAACCAATCCGCAAGTGACTGTTTCCTGCGGGGTATCGGATTGGAACTGGGAAGAGGATAAGATTAGCGTTGAATCGTTGTTCTATCGGGCGGATATGGCGCTGTATCAGGCTAAAAACAGTGGGCGTAACCAAATTAAAGTCGGCTAGCTTTCCACAAAAATCACTTATCTATAGATAGGTGGTTTTTGCTTTTCATAACGCTGCAAAAAAAGGGCAGACTAGCTTCAGACACGCATGCTTTTACCCTACTTTTCTCTTCCTGAACTAACGGTAACATGATACAATGGTTTGGTTAAGGGAAGGATGGTCGAAATTTGTCAGTGGCTAACAGAAAGCGGATACTTTCAATTCTAGTTATTTTGATTTTAGTCGGTTTTTTGGTTTATTTTTTCTTTTTTAACCACATAGGCATTAAACTTGCTCATAGTAATATGAGGCAGCTGTCTGATCATTTGAATGATCTTGGTTGGCCCGGCAAAATCATCGGCATGGCTTTGATATTTGCTCAAACTTTTTTCCCGTTTATTCCTTTTGTGCTGGTAGCCGGGACGAATGTTGCGCTTTTTGGGATTAAAGTAGGGTTTTTGGTAAACTATACCATGTCTTGCCTAGGAGCAATTGCCTCTTTTTATTTTGCTCGTTATTATGGACATGCTTGGGTCGAGAAGAAATTAGAACGATTTCCGCTTGTTACTCAGTTCAGCCGCCGCATGGAACAGCGTGGGTTTGTTTATGTGCTTCTGGGGAGATTGATCCCGATTTTACCGTCATCGGCAATTAACTTTGCTGCAGGACTCACTCGAGTACGATTCACTCCATTTCTATGGGGCACTGTCATTGGGAAACTTCCCATCGTTTTTTTAGAATCCATGATTGCACACGATTTATTTCATTTTCACAAATATAAAGGAAGACTTCTCCTTCTGCTTGGAATCTTTGTCGTCTTAATTCTTGTTGGTAATGGTGTCAAACGGGTGCTCGCGCCCAAATCGAAATAAAAATTGTTGGAGAATGCAGGAAATTTTCTAGTTGCGCTTTGTCACCTATCCAAGTTATCATATAGAAAGCAAGGCGACCAACTCATATGCAAATAAATGGAGGAATGAAATATGCCAAGTGCTAATAACGCCGCAATTGTTGAAATTTCACAAACAGCTAATAAATTTAGATCATCCATCGTTCTCCAATATGATAATAAGTATATCGATGTGAAAAGTATTTTGGGATTGTTCACAACTCTACTTAGCTCCAGCAAGTATGATTTGCACGTTCATGGCCCAGATGAGCAAGAAGCGAAAGTCGCTATGGCCGAAGTTTTCGCTAAGCATGATCTAGGGGTTAATGTCGTAGAAGACTAGATGAACGCCCGAAGAAGGTACTCTCAGAATCTCTGAGGGTACCTTCTCTTGTATATTGGAGCAATTTCGCTTAATATAGATACATATAAGGACGGATGACTATGCGTATAGGGGGAAGTGGAATGTCTTCATCTGATCTGTTGTTGGACATGAATCAAAAAGCGCTTAATCTTCTTCAAGAAGATGCAGATAAAATCGAAAAGCTGATCGAAGTACAAATGGAAAATTTGACAACACGTCAATGCCCGTTGTATGAAGAGGTTCTAGATACGCAAATGTACGGTCTGTCTAGAGAAATTGATTTTGCCATTCGTGCGGGACTTATTTCCGAGATGCCAGGCAAGCAAATTCTCAGCAAGCTTGAACGTAACCTTGCTCAGCTATATGAAGCGCTGAATAACAAAAAGTAACCCATCATTCGGGTTACTTTTTTTGTTTAGCGTATGTAGTGGTGACACATGAACGTTAGACGAGGAAGAATACGACACCCAGGATGATGTAGACAAATAGCAGGAGGAGACCTTCGTACCAATTGGTTGAACCATCCTGTGTGATTGACTTGGTGATGAAGACGGCGACCCCGATGGCGGCGATCTCATAGGTAGTGAAGACAATGTTCATTGGCGTGCCGCTCATGAAGAAGCTGACTAATACTAGCACTGGAGCTACGAATAGTGCAATTTGCAAGGAGCTGCCGATAGCAATTTCAACGGCTGCACCCATTTTATTTTTCATCGCCATCATGACGGCTGCGCTGTGTTCGGCTGCGTTCCCGATAATGGCTACGAGGAAGGCCCCGACAAAGAGTTCCGAGAAGCCGAATTTATGTGTCACTTCTTCCAAAGTGCCGACCAGCCATTCACTCGTGAAAGCAACCATGACGGTGGATAGAACCAGGAAGAGAATAGATGTTGTTTTGGACCAAGCAGCCTCGCCGTGCTCCATGGCTGCATCGGAAAGTATGCTTTTGTGGGTAACCATGGAAAACAACAGCCAGAGCAAGTAGGCGACTATGAGTAAAATCGCGACGATCATGCTCATCGTCGAAGTTTCTTTAGACGTTAATCCTCCCGTAAAAATCGCTGGAATGAAAAGCGCCACGACGCCGAGAATCATCAAAGACGAGTTGTGGGAAGCCAGCTTTACGTTAAACGACTGCTCCTTGAACTTGAGTCCCCCGGCAAAGATACTAAGCCCGAGCACCAGCAGGAGATTCCCGATGATAGCCCCGGTAAGGCTGGCCTTCACGATATCGTACAAGCCGTCCTTCACAAGGAAGATGGCGATGATTAGCTCTGCTGCGTTGCCAAACGTGGCGTTAAGAAATCCACCTACCCGTTCGCCAGCATAATGGGCCACACTTTCAGTCGCTTTGCCTAGGAACCCGGCGACAAAAATAATCGCGATACAGGCAATGACGAATTGCAGGGTTGTATCCAGATGCATGTAGTGTGCAATCCCTGTCAATACAAAAGAGATGATTAAACCCGCGTAAAACAATTTTCCTTTCAATGTACACCCTCCGACCCTTGAAATATTGGAACTTTTTTACTTCTTTTTACTATACCCACTTTGCCCGATAAAGTAAATTCGATTTAGACATTTGCGGCAGTTCTTGCTTTCATCTATTGAACTTATTACAATAGATTTATACCAGAGTGGAGAAGTTTGGCATTCCATTCAAAGAACCCTATATTAGGAGTTGATCCATATGTCCGAAGACAATCAAACCGGTTTAATTCGTATTTCTGATGATGTAGTATCCACAATAGCAGGTCTTGCAGCTCTTGAAACGGCTGGCATAGCAGGGATGTCTGGTGGCATTTCAGAAGGCTTGGCTAAGCGCTTGAGCGGTAAAAACGTGCAACGAGGCGTATCAGTAGAGGTAGGTCAAGTGGAAGCTGCCATCGATTTACGCGTTATCGTCAATTACGGTTCCCGTATTCAGGATGTATGCAGGGATCTCCAAGAGAACGTTCGGGAAGCAGTCGAAAATATGACAGGCTTAAATGTGGTTGAAGTGAACGTTAAAGTAGAAGGCGTTGCTTTCAGAGAAGAAGAACTTGCAGACGATCCTCTTCGTGTAAAATAAAAAAAAGACCCAATCGAATTTCGTGTCGATTAGGGTCTTTTTTTGGTGGTTGGTTCTTCTTTGCGTATTTGTTCCCGAGATATGCTAAGTATAATACCCATACTAATCAGAGAGACCATCATGGAAGATCCTCCGGCTGATATAAAGGGGAGGGTTACCCCGGTTAGGGGGATGGTTCCTGTGACGCCTCCAATATTAACAAAGGCTTGAAAGCCGAACATCACCATGATCCCTACCCCTGCAAGCATGCCGAACATATCCGGACTGCGAACGGCAACAAGGATACCCCGCCAAATGAAGAAAATGAAAAGAAGAATAAATAGAGAGCTTCCTATAAATCCCAATTCCTCACCGATAATGGCAAAAATAAAATCGTTATGGGCCTCAGGCAAGTAGTGCAGTTTCTGGATGCCTTGTCCGAAGCCAGCCCCTCGAAAGCCGCCGTGTCCAAATGCGTATAAGGACTGGACCACCTGATGTCCGGCACCTTGGGGGTCCGAGAAAGGATCCATAAACGAAGTCAAACGGTCAATTCGATAGTTGTTGCCATCGGAGCCGCCTTTTAACATATATAGGGCTATGCCGATTGCACCAAGGGTAAGCAAGCTTGTCCCCAGCATGAAAATGTGCTTCAAATTGGAGCCGCCAACCATAATCACGATGGCCGAACAAACAAAAAGAATCATGCATGAACCAAGATCCGGCTGAAGCATGATCAGGAAACAGACGAATCCGACAACAATCAAAGCAGGGAGAAGCCCCTTTTTGAAATTGCGGAAATTCTCCTCCTTATTGCTGATTAACGAAGCCAAATACAGAATGACAATCAACTTGGCGAACTCTGTCGGCTGAATCCCGAATTTACCAAGCGTGTACCAACTGCTGGCTCCGTTTGCTTTGGTTGTGAAGATAACGAAGATTAGGGCAAGCACGATAAAGAAGAACGCTGGGATGACAAGCTTTTTGAGCTTCGTGTAATGGAGATTCATGCAAAAGAGCATGCCGATGGTTCCAATCCCGACTGCGATTAACTGCTTTTTCGTAAATGCCCAGGGATCTCCATAATAAGCGCTTGTCATCGAGCTTGCACTGAAAACCATGGCCAGACCGAAGCAAACAAGCACAAAGGTTAATAGAAGCAGCAGAAAATCCGGCGTTCCTCTTCGAGGTGGATTCATGCTGTATCCTCGCCTAGTCCGCTAATAATTGCTTCAGCTGATCCAATTTTTGTTTGGAAAGTTTGAGCACGGATTCAGGAATTGGTGAATCGTAGTCCAAACCATGTGGGAATGTTTCTCTGCCTATGTATGCATCCTCTAGAAACAAAATAGCGTAAGGAGATTCCAGTTTGCCCGATTCTACACGTGCATTTACACGCAAGAAGTACACGGATTTACTTGCTTTATCTTCCATTTTGAAATCATAAGTAGCACGAGTGTATTCCCACTGCCAGCGCACGAAACCTAGCTTCGTCGTTACTTCATCCAGGTGAGCCAGATCGCTTTTTAAGCCTTTTAAGCCAGTTGCTTCAATAATCACTTATAACGCCTCCATATTGTACGTATGCATTCTTTATTCATGATAGTATGTTTCCAATGGTTCTGCAAGTCGATAGCTTCGTCTAATTTCTAATATTTGATGGCACTTTGGAGATGAAACTGGCGCATTAATTTGGTAGAATAGGTTCAATCACTTAGGCAAATATGAAATACCTACATATAAGGATGAGCGGAGGAGTTATCTATGATTGATTTTCAAGCGGACTTACAAGCCATTTATGAAGAAATGGTTGGCTGGAGGCGCTATCTGCATCAAAACCCTGAACTCTCCTTCCATGAGTACCGGACGGCTGATTTCGTCGCGACCCACCTTCGCAGTTGGGGCATTGAAGTCCGTCAAGGCGTTGGCGGCAATGGCGTTGTCGGGCTTCTTCGCGGCGGTGAAGCCGGACCAACCGTCGCTCTGCGAGCCGATATGGATGCTCTTCCTATTCAAGATGAGAAAGACTGCACATACGCATCCCTGACCAAAGGGGTTATGCATGCATGTGGACATGATGCCCACACATCTACGCTTCTCGGGATCGCTAAGGTAGCAAGCAAGCGCCGGGCTGAACTGAAAGGCAATCTGGTTTTCTTGTTCCAGCACGCGGAAGAAATCACCCCTGGCGGGGCGGATGCCATGATCCAAGATGGCG
Organism: Paenibacillus violae; assembly: GCF_032461945.1. Classification (NCBI taxonomy): domain Bacteria; kingdom Bacillati; phylum Bacillota; class Bacilli; order Caryophanales; family Paenibacillaceae; genus Paenibacillus; species Paenibacillus violae. Next base: position 712,674 of record NZ_JAWCUD010000002.1, on the reverse strand, counting down.
CGCTTGAAGGTGTTGATGCTGTGTTTGGCGTACATTTGTGGACACCATTCCCCGTCGGCAATGTTTACTCCAAAGCGGGTCCATTAATGGCGGCTCCCGATGAATTTACAATCCAGATTCAAGGGAAAGGCGGTCACGGTGGCTTGCCTCATCAAACTATTGACAGCATCTATGTGGCTTCTCAATTAGTTGTGAACCTGCAATCGATTGTAAGCCGTCAAGTAGATCCGATTGAACCATGCGTCGTAAGCATCGGTTCCTTTCACGGAGGGACGAGCTTCAACGTGATTGCTGAAACAAGTTCGTTAAGCGGGACTGTCAGGACTTTTAACGCAGAGCTTAGACAAGATGTTAAGCAGCGCATTGAAAGGATCGTGCAGTCTACTTGCGAAATGTATGGAGCTGCTTACGAAATTGATTATAAGATGGGCTATCCAACGGTAGTGAATGACCCGAATGAAGCTGGGCGATTCTTTAAGGTAGGAGCTGCATTATTTGGGGCAGAAGCTACACAGGAATCTCCACTTATTATGGCCGGAGAAGACTTCTCTTATTATTTGCATCATCGACCGGGTTGTTACATGTTTGTAGGGGCGGGCAATGTAGAAGCAGGGATTATCCATCCGCATCACCATCCCAAATTCGATATCGATGAGAAGTCCATGCTGAATTCGGCTAATTTGCTGCTTGGAATGGCTTTGGATTATATGGCATGAATGCCGTCCATCCTTTGGAGAATGCTATGTCTGTAAGACAACTCTAAGGGAGGGATCGTGGACATGGCTGGGAAAACAGTTCGGGATATTATGAGTAAAGATTGCGTGACAGTGACTTTGCAGGATAATGTATATGAAATTGCTTTGAAAATGAAACAACACGATATCGGATTTGTTGCCGTTGTTGACGGTAAGAAGCTCATTGGTGTTGTGACCGACCGTGATTTGGTCGTCCGCGGATATGCGGAAAAACATTCAGGTTCTACGGCCGTTGAGAAGGTAATTACGAAAGATATTGCAACGATAGATCCGAATACATCTATTGAAGAAGCAGCCAAGATTATGGCGAAAAATCAAATCCGGCGGCTGCCGGTCGTTGAGAACGGCGAGCTCGTTGGCATCGTAGCCATCGGAGATCTGGCCGTCCGCGGCAGCTTCGAAGATGAAGCCGGCCAAGCACTCGGCAAAATCTCTTCCGACAAAACGCCGGTTGGAGCAAGATAAAGGACTAATCTGAGTATGTTGGACCGGGCATCCGGTCCTTTTTACTTGGCGAAAGCACAGATCTGTCAAAGTTCGCAATAAGGTAGTCAATCTGCGACAAGATGCGAACTGCTGAAATATGCTACATTGGTAACGTGTTCAATTATTGTGAATCTGACAAGAAAAAGGTGAGTACATATGGAGAAAGTTAGGATTGGTATTATCGGTCTGGGCAATATGGGAACTGGACATGCCAAATATTTGGTGAAGAACGAAGTAAAAGGCGCTGAATTGACAGCTATATGTGAATTCAGAGCGGATCGTTTGGAGTGGGCGAAAGAAAACCTAGGTCAGGACATCCAATTATTCGACAATCTTGATGCATTTCTGAACTCAGGCGTTATTGATAGCGTACTGATTGCGACTCCACACTATGATCATCCCGAAGTAGCGATAAAAGCTTTTAAAGCTGGACTTCATGTTCTTTGTGAGAAACCGGCTGGCGTTTATACGAAACAAGTTCGTCAAATGAATGAAGCGGCTAAAGAGTCAGGCAAAGTCTTCAGCATGATGTACAACCAACGTACAAATCCTTTATATAAAAAGCTCAAAGATCTGGTCGAATCCGGTGAACTCGGTGAAATCCGTAGAACGAACTGGATCATTACGAACTGGTACAGATCCCAAAGCTATTACGATTCAGGCGGCTGGCGCGCAACATGGGCTGGCGAAGGCGGCGGTGTTCTGATTAACCAGGATCCGCATCAGCTTGATTTGTGGCAGTGGACGATTGACATGATGCCGAAGCGTGTTCGCGCGTTCTGTTATTTCGGAAAACACCGCAATATCGAGGTAGAAGATGATGTAACAGCATTCGTTGAGTACGAGAACGGCGCGACAGGGTTGTTCGTTACAACGACAGGGGAAGCTCCGGGAACAAATCGTTTTGAAATTTCCGGTGATCGCGGCAAAATTGTTATTGAAGACGGCAAGTTGACATTCTGGCGTTTGCGCGTTTCCGAAAGAGAATTTAACGAAACATTCAAGGGCGGATTCGGTCAACCGGAATGCTGGAAAATCGATATTCCAATCGAAGGCAAAGAAACAAGCCACATGGGAATTACACAAAACTTCGTTGACGCGATTCTTCACGGCACACCGCTTGTTGCTCCAGGGGAAGAAGGGATCAAAGGTTTAATGCTTTCCAATGCGATGTTGTTGTCCACATGGACAGACAACTGGGTGGATCTGCCGATTGACGAAGATCTTTTTGAACAACATTTGCAGGACAAAATCAAAAATTCCACCGTTAACAAAGAAGCTGGCTACAAGACTTTCGATGTTTCCGCTTCAAGATAATAAGACTGACCATTTCACCCCGTCAATATATGGGTAAAGACCGTGGAGGAATTCGGATATGCAAAAAAGCGATGGAATGAATTATGCACCAAAAGGCAAGCCGAACATCGTCGTGCAAAAAGGCGAGTTCGTCTTCGCAGCTATTGCCTTAGATCATGGTCATATCTATGGGATGTGCAATGGTTTACTGGAAGCTGGAGCAGAGCTGAAATGGGTCTACGACCAAGATCCTGCGAAAGTAGCAGCTTTCATTGCAAAATACCCGCAAGCCAAAGCAGCTTCTTCGGAGCAAGAAATTTTCGATGACGCGGAAGTTAAGCTGATTGCTGCGGCTGCAGTTCCATCCGAGCGTGGAGCGTTAGGCATCCGGGCGATGGAGAACGGCAAAGACTACTTTACAGACAAAACGCCATTTACTTCGCTGGATCAGCTTGCCGCTGCCAAAGCTAAGGTAGAAGAGACTGGCCGTAAGTATGCCGTATACTTCAGCGAGCGTCTACACGTAGAAAGCGCTGTGTTTGCCGGCCAGTTGATTGAAGAAGGCGCTATCGGGCGCGTAGTGCAGGTCATCGGACTTGGGCCGCACCGACTGGGTGCTGCAGGCCGACCGGATTGGTTCTTCAAAAAAGACAAGTATGGCGGCATTCTGTGTGATATTGGGTCTCATCAAATTGAGCAATTTCTACATTATGCGGGATGTAAAGATGCTACCGTTGTAAGCAGTAAAGTAGCGAACTACCATGCGAAGGATTATCCGGAGCTGGAGGATTTCGGTGACGCTACACTTGTTGGGGATAACGGGGCGACCAACTATTTCCGTGTGGACTGGCTGACACCGAGCGGTCTTGGAACATGGGGCGACGGACGTACGCTGATTCTGGGAACAGAAGGATATATTGAGCTTCGCAAATATATTGACATTGCGCGCGACCCACAAGGAGATCAGTTATATCTGGTCAATCAACAAGGTGAGAAACACTATAGTCTTCATGGACAAGTAGGTTTTCCTTTCTTTGGCCAATTGATCCTTGATTGCATCAATCGCACGGAGAATGCGATGACGCAGGCTCATACGTTCAAAGCAGCAGAACTCTGCTTGCTTGCACAGGAGAAAGCAATTCGCGTTGAATAGAGATCATCAGACGGGTAGTCCAGCGTTCGCCGCTGGGCTGCCCGTTTTGCTTTTTACGAATAAAACAGACAGGCCAGATAGGTTTAAATCCAGTCCTTTCCTTTCATACTAGTGAGAAAGGAGATGGCAACCAGTGAAAGTAGATCCTACTCGTCCTCTGATCGTACAAAGCGATTTGTCAGTCTTATTGGAGACGCATCATCCCGAATTCGAGTCCGTTCGGGGGGTTCTATCCCGTTTTGCGGATCTTATCAAAAGCCCTGAGCATCTCCATATGTACCGGATTACACCGTTATCGCTGTGGAATGCAACGGCTTCCGGGATGCCGATCGAACAAATGTCAGCTTGTTTGCAGCAAAATGCGAAATTCGGCGTACCGTCCTCTGTGCTAAGCGGGATTCGTAAATATGCTAACCGCTATGGCTTGTTACGCATGGAAGACGTCGGCAGCGAACTCTATCTAGTCAGCGACGATACGGTCATACTAAGAGAAATTCGTGCGTACGATTCGCTTAAAAAATATTTAGAAGATACCCGCGGCGAGCGGGCTATTGCTATTTCTCCAGCATATCGCGGCGTGTTGAAGCAGGAATTAATCAAGCTTGGCTTTCCGGTTGAAGATTTGGCCGCATACCGAAGCGGTGAATTTCTTCCGATCCAACTGCGCGACGAAGAAACAGTGGAAGAGCCTTTTCAGCTGCGCGACTATCAAAAGAGTGCCGTGGATGCCTTCCATCGCATCGGAGAAGGGGGAAGCGGCGTCCTAGTGCTGCCTTGCGGGGCAGGTAAAACGGTGATTGGTATCGCCGCCATGGCAAGATGCAACTGTGCGACGTTGATTCTTACGTCGAATGTCACATCCGTTAAGCAGTGGAAGCGGGAAATCTTGAGCAAAACAGGGCTCGCGGAAGACCAGGTCGGCGAATATAACGGAACAACGAAGGACGTACGGCCAGTCACTATTGCTACGTATCAAATCCTGACACATCGTGGGAAAAAAGAAGATGACTTCGCTCATATGCGTTTATTCAGCGAAAGAGAATGGGGGCTAATCATATATGATGAGGTGCATCTTCTTCCTGCTCCTGTTTTCCGCGCAACAGCGGACATTCAGGCGACTCGCAGACTCGGGTTGACTGCTACCCTAATCAGAGAAGATGGCCGAGAGGAAGATGTTTTCTCCTTAGTAGGGCCCAAGAAGTTTGATATGGCATGGAAAGAACTCGAGTCGCAAGGCTGGATTGCTAAGGTAACCTGCCAGGAAGTGCGCGTTCCTCTCTCCGAAAGCGATCGCGACCTGTACGGTGCTTCCAGCGCCAGACAGCAATTTCGGATTGCCGGCGAAAATAGGGCCAAGCAACAGGTGATTGACCATTTGCTGCGGCGCCATGCCGATGAACCGACATTGATTATTGGCCAATATATTGATCAATTAGAACAAATTTCAGCCCACACTGGTGCGCCGATGATCAGCGGTTCAATGCCGTATGAACACAGAGAGGAACTGTATGATCAATTTAAAAAGGGGCAGCTGCCCCTGCTCATTGTCTCTAAGGTAGCTAATTTTGCTGTTGATTTACCGGATGCCGCGGTGGCTATCCAAGTTTCCGGCAGCTATGGATCACGTCAAGAGGAAGCGCAGCGGCTGGGGCGAATTCTTCGCCCTAAAAGCAGCGGTGCGAATGCAGCCGTCTTTTATTCCATCATCAGTGAGGATACGAAAGAGCAGGACTTTGCCATGAAGCGTCAATTGTTTCTGGTTGAACAAGGTTATGAATATTGCATTACGTGTTGGAGTCCTGACACGAAAGATCGTAAAGGAGAACAGTATGAGATATGAGCATGTCGTGAGTCGAATGCCGGAAGCCCTGAAGCAGCTTATTTCCAGCCAAACTTGGTGCTCAACTTACATGAAAGAGGGAGTTTCACTGCCTGATCTGCTGACTGACCGGAAATATCTCTTGAGACTGCTGTCTCACTTGTCAGTAGATGAGAAAAATACCCTCCGTCTTATTCTTAGCGCATTCGGCTGTGAGTCGTTCACGAGCCTTGCGCTTGAAAAGCAGGCGGGCCTCCGTATGGCCGGCGCGCAAGTCGCTATTGGCCTGGTAGGCCTTAGACGGGCAGGCGTTATTGCCGCTTTCCGCAAAGCCTGGGGGGAGCAGCTTTTTGTGCTGCCTGAGGATGCTTTTGAGGCATGGCAGGGACTGCTTTTTCCTTCCTTAAAGCTTAAGACTATGGCGGATGGAAACGCGCTAGAATTAATGCCAGCGGGGGCTGTCCAAGCGAGTGGTTCGCAGGAGGAAGAAGCAACGGTGCACCCGAGAGGTCTTGCCCAGCAGCTCTTTCACTTTATGGTAGCGTGCTCGCAGCAGTCTTCACTTCCCCTGACCAACAAGGGGACATTGCATAAAAAGCAAATCCTAAAGCTTACCCAGCATCTTGCCCTTCCGAATGACTTGCTTCGCGCCGCGGGAATTACCTACGCTTTTAGAGATATTTACGACGATGGTGCAGCGCTGATGTTAGAAATGGCTATTCGGATGGGTTTCATTTCGGCGAAGGGTGATCAGCTCGTTGTGTGCAAGGACGCGTTCCTGTCATGGCTGGATGACCGCTATGAGAGTCAACAGAAGGCGCTTTACGGCGTTTGGCGGCAGTTACAGCTTCCTGCACCTGTCTGGCTTCAACATGGCTTAGCATGGATGGAGAGGGTGGAAACAGGCCAATGGGTTGAGCTGGATGCTATAGTTGGAGCGATCATGGCCTGCTGCTCCGAATACGATCAGATGATAGAAGCTGATTCTCTTTCGCGTGCGTTCTTCTCTTGCTGGATAACGCCGCTGTCCATCTTCCGTTTTATCGAGCTTGCTGCCGATAAAGAAGGCGGTGTATGGTTTCGCTGGCTGATTTCACTGAGGAATGAATGGGAATCAGAGGTAGGAATCAGCAATGATCCATCCAATTGTGCTGAAAAACAATTGAAGGCTTCTTCACTTTATGTGCAGCCCGACTTTGAAATTCTGTTGCTTCCTGATACATCGCTTCGAACGGAATGGGATATCGCGGCGTTTGCCGATCTCAAGCAAACGGATCACGTCCGTACTTACCGGATGACAAAAGAAGGCTTTTATCGCGCTTGGGAAATGGGGCAAAGTAGTGAAGAGATCATTTCCATGCTGCAAGAGAATGCGTATTATGAAATTCCTGAGCCAATAACCATAACGCTGCGGCAATGGGGCGAGCAGACCGGCAAAGTGCATTTTGAAGAGGTAACGCTGCTTCGCTGCCGATCAAGTGACATTGCAGACGCGTTGCTTAGAAATGAGAAGTGCCAGCCGTTTCTTCAGGAGCGTGTCGGCACAGCTGATTTTGTCGTGCCCAAAGCGCAATTGGCTCAGCTTACGAAATGTTTAGAGAATATGGGATATAACCCTAAAAGCAGTCGTAAAGCACCGGATGGGTTGGGCATCAACGCAGCCGATAATCCTTACGGCAATCAGACACCGGGCTTATGTTATTCCAGAGATACGATCCAGTTATACGAGATGGATTCCGAGCTCCCTGAAAGAGACGACTTGTATCCGGATATGCGGGATATCCCGTCAAGTTGGCTGCAAGACTTTCGTTCTTACCATGGCTCCACGCGTAAAGAAATGATTCGCAAAGCTATTGAATGGAAGAGCTGTTTACAGCTGCGCAAAGAAGGGCAGAACCGCTTCATAATTCCTAGAAGTTTGCGCGAAGAACGCACCGGTTGGATCCTGGAGGGCCTAGAAGAATTGCAAGAGATTGCATGGTCTGGTGAGGATTGGGAGGAAATGAAATTGATTTTGCCGGGTATTAACGATAAGGATATCTAGAGAAAAGGAAGAAACTCTTGAGGAACTGTGGTATAGTAGAGATGTCAGATACTCTTAAAGAGGAAGGAAGTTGAACATAGGTATGTTACAGACGATGGAAACAGAAACGATTGATATGTCGGCCGTCCTTATGCAGGCCTATGACATGGGTGACATGATTAATTCCTCTGCTGAAGTGGCAGATTATTTATATTGGAAGAACGCTGTTGAGAACAGTGCGGAAGTGAAAGAGCTGAAAGCCGTCTTTGCAAGAAAAAAAGATGCTTTCGAAGAATGCGAGCGTTTCGGGCATTATCACCCGAGTTATCACGAAGCATTGGCTGCTGTGAACGAGGTTCAGGACAAGTTGCATCAGGTTGAGGCTGTTCGCAGATTCAAAGAAGCGGAGGATCGCTTGGACGATTTATTGTTCACCGTTTCCACGACGATCGCTCACGCCGTATCTGATTCTATCAAAGTTCCCAGCAATAACCCACTTCCAACCGGCAAAGGATGTTCCTCGGGCGGAAGCTGCAGCGGCAATTGCGGTTAACCCATGTTACAACTGGAAATCGGGGCGGATGATTCCGACCTCGGTTCCTTGCCAGTTATGAACAGTAGGCGTGTGAAAAGCAGCAAGCTTGCTGACTTCGGATGACGAAAGCAGGTCTAACTGCTTTAGCGCTTCAACGACAGCAGGATATAGCGCACGCTGATTACCGTCTTCAATCTTCAACACAAAACCTAACCCTTTGTCGGGAACCGTTAGTGCGAAAATGCCCTCAGCACCCATTTTGCCGATGATTCGGCCTTGCGTGACTTCGATTAATTGCGTATCGAAGCGATCGCTGCCTGCTAGGAGTTGAGGATATTTTCGCACCGCGGCGACGATTCTCTGGCAAGCGTTTGCACGGACTTCAGGCAGCGCTTCCGGGCTTCCAAGCCGGGCGAAAGCAAGGGCCAGCTGATGGATCGGCATGCCGAATACGGGCACGCCGCAGCCGTCGACTCCCAGCTCCATCTGCGATTTGGGGATGCCCGACATGGCGCACACCGCCTCCAGCATGAGTTGCTGCACAGGATGCTGCAGGCTCATGTATGTATCCGGCGATGCCCCAAGGTGCGCACAAAGTGCCAGCATGCCTGAATGCTTGCCCGAGCAGTTGTTATGCAGCGTGGTCGGCGCTTCTCCCCGCTCGCGCATCGCCTGTGCGGTCGGCGCATGGTAGGGCTCATGAGCACCGCATTGCAGGTGCTCGTGATGGAAACCGAGCTTGCCCAAGATGCCTTGGGCAGCGCTCACGTGCTCAGCTTCCCCGTTGTGGGAAGCGCAGCACAAAGCGATTTCGGCCTCGCCAAGGCCGAAATGATCCGCCGCGCCGGACTCGATGACCGGCAGCGCTTGAATGAGCTTCGCCGTCGAACGGGCGAAGGTAAGGAGTTGTGGGTCGCCTGCACCGTGCAGCAGCGAGCCCTTGGTGTTAACGACCGCGAGATGAACGCGGTGAATACTTTCCGTTATGTTCCCGCGGTACACGCGGACGATGGTGTTAGAAGGCTTCATGTAAGGGTATCACTCCATACTAGGATTATTGAAAAGAGGTTGCAATCATGATGATTGAGCGTAGCGGGTTAATCATTTGGGTTAACGATGTGAAAGCCGCCAGAAACTTGGAAAGATTCGGTTCGCTTCATTACATATCCAAGAAAATGAATTATGCGGTTCTTTATATACATGCAAGCAAAGTTGAAGAAACGACTCGCAGTTTACTTAAGCTGCCCTACGTCAAAAAAGTAGAGAAGTCTTATCGCAACGAAATCAAAACCGAATACAGTAGTGAAGTACCGGACAAAACTAGATTTTACACCCTTTGAGGCTGTAGTGCAAAACGAAAGCTTCGGAAGAAGCTTTTTTTATTTTTTGAATTTTTAGATAATAAGCATGTTTTCATGAATTCACAAATATTTATTAATAATTTTATATATTCTTACATGGGAAAAAAAGTTATAATCAAGTAAACTATAACTTACATACAGTCATGGAATAGGTACGCGGACTCATTTTTGTAGGAAAGGGGGTGTGATCATGAAAGACAAAGTAATGGGGAGATGGAGTACTTATGAACCATTCTTCGTGCAGCTGGGTGACAAGAAAGTAGCGGATGTCGTGATCACGAATCATGCGAAGCTGAGATGGAGTGATCGTGTTTCTAGTGAAAACAACTCACTGGAGGAAATCTGTGCTTTTCTATGGGAAAAGCTTAAAAATGGTGACATCGTCCCTTATTATCGAAATGAAGAAGATGTTTATCTGATTGATGATGACCTTGTCGTCGTTGCTGAGTTTTCACACTTGGAGAATGAAACGGATCTGGTGGGCAATCCGCTGCATAAGATGATCATCGTCACCTTCCTCGGGAGAATGTCCGAAACCATGGAGCTTCGTGATTTGAAATCATATTATTCTTGGCTTAGGCATTCAAGGCGCATGACGTTGATCAAGAACAGCCGCAAGCGCCGGTAACTGGATATTAGCTGGATCAAGAGCGTGTCCATCGCGGCATGCTCTTTTTTACGTCTGAATGGACTGCGCACGCGCAATTTCATATAATGGTAGCAAAGAGAGGCGGGTTTTCATGGCACTTAATTTTCATCAACTCCATATTTTTTATACCGTCGCGGAAAAAGGAAGTTTCTCGCATGCCGCCGGGGCGCTCCATATGACCCAGCCTGCCGTCACGATGCAGGTTCAATCCCTCGAGGATTATTTCGGCGTGAAGCTATTTCATCGCAGCACGAAGAAGATTGAGCTTTCTGAAGCGGGAAGAGCGCTCATGCCGTTTGCTAAAAATAGCATTGAGTTGATCCGGGAGACGGACGTGGCGATGTCCAAATTCACCAAAATGATTGAAGGACGTCTCCAACTTGGCGCAAGCTTGACGATGGGCGAATACATTTTACCTCGTCTCCTTGGCCCCTTCAGTAAGGATTACCCGAACATCTCCGTTTCCATGAAGGTAATGAATACAACACAAATTCTCGATGAGGTTCTTGGCCATCAGCTGAATTTCGGGCTTGTCGAGGCGCCGATTCATCACCCGGATGTTCTTACGGAAGCGATTCTAAGCGATGAGCTTAAGCTTATTGTGCCGGCGGACCATCCCTTAGCAGACATGGAGGTTGTTACACTCGAAGAAGTGTTGAAATATCCATTCGTGCTTCGTGAGCAGGGGTCCGGAACCAGAAGGGTAATGGAAGAGGAATTCGCCCGCTGCAACATGGATTGCTCGACGATGAAGATTGTCATGGAATTAGGCAGCACTGGCGCTATTAAATCAGCTGTAGAAGCAGGACTGGGCATTTCCATCCTATCGCAGTCTTCGGTTAAGCATGAGGTGACCCTAGGACTGTTTAAAGTGAAGACGATTGAGAACATTAGGTTTGAACGCAGCTTCTATGCGATTTATTTAAATTCCACGCTGCTTCCTATATCCGCAGTTAGTTTTATGACCTTTTTACGGCAGGAAGAATTAAGCCGTTTTCTTTGAAAATTGCAGCACCGGTGAAGGCATCAGGAGAAGGAGGATGTGGAAATGACAGCCAATGTGACAGCCAAAATGGAAGCGGATTTACATACACATACTACGGCTTCGGACGGGACGCAGCGGCCTGCGGCTAATGTGCAAATGGCCCACGATGCCGGATTGGCGGCAATTGCGATCACGGATCATGATACGGTTTCAGGAGTGGCTGAGGCGCTTGCAGAGGGAGTGAAGCTTGGCATTGAAGTTGTACCTGGGGTTGAGATCTCAACCGTCGCGGGTGGCCAAGACATCCATGTGCTGGGGTACTATATTCAAATCGACGATATTCAGTTTCTAGAAAGATTGGCCTCTTTGCGTGACACCCGAAATGCTCGGAACGACATGATTATTGAGCGATTGCAGCAGTTAGGCGTAGAAATTACGATGGATGATGTGCTCAAGGAAGTAGCGAATATTAAGCGCAAGGGGGATACTGTCGGAAGACCCCATATTGCTGCCGTGCTTCTGAACAAAGGTTATGTTTCCTCCATTAGCGAGGCCTTTGACAAGTATTTGGCTACAGGCGCTGCCGCTTATGCCAACCCGCCGCGGATCAAACCGGAAACGGCCATCCAGTGGATTCATGAAGCGGGTGGAAAGGCCGTACTTGCTCATCCCGGTATCTATCATGACGATGGGCTCGTTGAGGCTATTACGCAGCAAGGATTAGACGGTATTGAGGTCTACCATTCCGACCACACGCCTGAAGATGAAGCGAAATATCTTGAACTTGCCCAACGCACAGGACTGCTAATTACAGCAGGTTCAGATTTCCACGGCGAACGGGGCGGAGTTGTCTTTCATGCGCCTATCGGTTCCAAACGAATTGGGATCGAAGTTTTACAAAGCCTACAAACCGAGAAGGAGCCGCGTTAATGAAAAAGATTCGCAAAGCAATCATTCCTGCGGCTGGTTTAGGAACCCGCTTCCTGCCAGCCACGAAAGCGCAGCCCAAAGAAATGCTGCCCATTGTGGACAAGCCTGCCATCCAATACATCGTCGAAGAAGCAATTGAGTCTGGGATTGAGGATATCATCATTGTAACCGGCCGCAACAAGCGAGCGATTGAAGATCATTTTGATAAATCCGTTGAACTTGAAATGATGCTGGAGGAAAAAGGCAGCACGCAATTGTTGAACATTGTGCAGTCTGTCTCTAACCTGGCTGACGTTCATTATATTCGGCAAAAGCAACCCTTAGGTCTCGGTCACGCCATCCTTTGCGCACGCAAGTTTATTGGCGATGAGCCGTTTGCCGTGCTTTTAGGCGATGACATTCTGCAATCATCTCCACCTGGACTCAAACAGATGTTGGATATTTACGAACAGACGGAAACGTCCGTGATCGCTGTACAAGAAGTGCCTTGGGAAGATGTGAGCAAATATGGGATCGTTTCCCCCGCGGCGAGCTACGGCAGCTATCGTTTGATTGAAGATTTGGTCGAGAAACCTGACCGTGACCAAGCGCCTTCGAATTTAGCCGTGATCGGCCGATACTTGATCATGCCTGAAATATTTGGCATCTTGGAACGGCAAGAGCCTGGCCGCGGGGGAGAAATTCAATTAACGGATGCTCTCCGTGTCCTTAATAAAGAGCAGCAAATGGCTGCATATTTGATGCAGGCGAATCGTTACGACGTTGGCGACAAATTCGGTTACATTGAAGCGACCATCGAGCTTGCTCTCCAACGGCCGGATTTGCAGCAGCAGGTGAAAGCGTACCTTCTCAATTTGGCTAGAAAATTAGAAGCGGAATCGGAATAAACACAAGCAAAAAGAACCTAGTGCAGTAAGATGCGCTAGGTTCTTTCTCTATTTTACAGTTACTTTCATTTGTTTGATTTCCTGTTCATCCGGCGTTACGAATAGCGTTTTCTGATTCACATAGATAACGAATCCAGGCTTGGAGCCATTCGGTTTATGGACATGTTTGATCGCTGTATAGTCAACAGGAACTTGGCTGGAGTGCTTGGCTTGGCTGAAATATGCGGCTAATTGCGCCGCCTCTCGCAGAGTTGCCTCGGAATAGTTGTCGCTTCGGATCACGACATGGGAGCCGGGGATATCCTTCGTATGCAGCCAAGTATCGGAGGAGGAAGCAAGCCGGTTGGTCAAAAATTCGTTTTGCGTATTGTTTTTGCCGACGTATATCGGGATTTGCTCACTAGACATATAACACGCCAAAGCAGGCTTATCTTTTTTCTTCTTTTTGCGCTGCTTTTTGTTGCGGTCGCGTATATAGCCCTGTTCCATAAGCTCATCGCGGATTTCTTCGATATCGGTCAAGGAGGCTACGCCCAGCTGCTGCAGCAAGGAATTCAGATACGTAATTTCCTGATGCGTTTGTACGATTTGTTCCTCGACAATGGCGGTACTGTTTTTCATTTTTGTGTATTTTTTAAAATAGCGCTGCGCATTTTCTGACGGGGTCAACAGCGGATCCAACGGAATTTTGATCAGGGCCTGATCTTCATCGTAGTAGTTGATCGTCTCAAGTTCGCGGTCCCCTTTGTTAACGGCATGCAGGGAAGCTGTCAGCAGCTCGCCAAGTATTCGAAATTTGTCGGCATCTTTGGAGTCCTCGACGGTCTCTTGCAGTTTTTCCAGTTTTTTAACATTTTTGTTCGATTCATTTTGTAAAAAACGGAGTAAATCCGCCACACGTTGTTTGACTGTATCTCTTTCGGCTTTGTCTCCATAAAACATCTCCAAGCATGCGCTAGGCGTCGGGTACGTCGTGGACGTGCCTTCAATGTGCGTGAGCGGTGTCATGGCGAAGAACAATTTGCCGGTACTTGTCTGCTCGGTAATGATAGGTTCGTAGTGGTGCTGACGCACAGCCGTCATCACACGGTCAAAAGCCTGCCACAAAGCGTCGGGATCGACCGTTTGTTCGCTTTCATCGCCCTTGCGGCTGCGGTATACGATCTCTTTGGCAATTAATGGGCTTAACCCGCTAAAGGCGGCGACAAGCCGATGTTCGGGTTTATCCGAACTAGAGGAATCTTCCTCGGACATTTGAGCCATCTCATCAAGGAAGGCTGGTTTATCCACGTTAAGTGGATTTTGCTTATCCTGCACAGGCGGTGTGACATACTTGCTTCCTGGCATGACAACCCGATAGGAGGAAATGGCAGGGGTTACGTGATGAATACCATCCAAAATGGTGTCCGTTGCCGGATCCAGCAGAATGATATTGCTATGCCGCCCCATAATTTCCACGAGAATTTCTTTGGTGCTCATATCGCCTAATTCATCTCGGTGGCGGATTTGCAGACGGATGACACGTTCCATGCCAATTTGTTCTACGGCTTCAATAACTCCGTTCTCACAGTGCTTGCGTAGGAGCATGCAGAACATCGGGGCATCCATTGGATTCAAAGAGGTTTGCTCCGTGAGCTGAACCCTTGGGAACGTGGGATTCGCTGAAAGAAGTAGCTTGAGATTTTGCCCTTGCGCCCGGATTTGCAGGATAACGTCATTCTCGCTGGGCTGGTGAATTTTATTAATGCGGCCACCGACACACGTTTGTAATTCATGAACAATCGCGTGCAGGACTAGTCCGTCTAAAGCCATGATACATACAACTCCATTCTAGGTGAAAACTTTGCTAATCTCTATGATGCCATACTTTTCACAAAAACTTAAGCCTTAGCCACCGGGAAAGATGATTTCAGGGATATTTTCCTGCTTGTCTGAATACATTTACGTATGAGTGGGAGGCAAGATCAAGTGGGAAGTGGGAGGGAGAAGGGCGAATGAGTCAGAATAAGTGGTACCAGTTGACATCGGAAGAAGTCCTGCAGTTACAGCAGGTGGACATGCAGCAAGGATTGCCCTGGGAAGAGGCCTGGAAGCGGCAGGGAGAAGCGGGTCGCAATGAGCTGACTGAAGGCAATCGCGTCTCTCCGATTACGCTGCTATTGAATCAATTCAAAGATTTCATGGTGCTGGTGTTATTGGGGGCAACTCTGATCTCCGGCTTGCTGGGCGAATATCTAGATGCTATCACGATCGTTGTCATTATTGTCATGAACGGCATCCTTGGCTTTACCCAAGAATTCCGCGCCGAACGTTCGCTACGCGCACTTAAGGAATTGTCAGCTCCGAATGCGAACGTGTGGAGGGAAGGCGCCATTCATCAAATACCGGCTCGTGATTTGGTGCCTGGCGATATTATTTTACTGGAAAGCGGGGACAGGATTCCGGCAGATGTGCGATTCTTGGAGACGAATGGCGTCTATATCGAGGAATCAGCGCTAACAGGCGAGTCTGTGGCCGTCAGTAAGCAAACAGCAGCGATTGCGCATGATGAAGTACCGCTCGGGGATCAGCGGAATCTAGGGTTTATGGGGACGATGGTTTCCAGAGGCACTGCCAAAGCTGTTGTCGTTAGAATCGGAATGAATACGGAAATGGGTAAAATCGCAGATTTGATTCAAAATACGGAATCCATGGAAACGCCGCTTCAGCACCGTCTGGAACAGCTCGGGAAAATATTGATTATTGTCGCAATCGCGTTAACCGTTCTCGTCGTCGTTGCCGGTATTATGCACGGACAACAGCCGTATGCGATGTTCCTGGCAGGAGTGAGTTTGGCCGTCGCTGCAATTCCAGAAGGTTTGCCTGCTATTGTGACAATAGCTCTGGCGCTTGGCGTGCAGCGGATGATTAAACGCAAAGCGATCGTAAGAAAGCTGCCTTCTGTTGAAACATTAGGATGCGCTTCGGTGATCTGCTCCGATAAAACAGGAACACTTACACAGAACAAAATGACCGTTACCCACTTATGGGTTGGCGGTGATGTGCTGGAAGTGACGGGGGACGGCTATACGCCGGTAGGGGACATTCAAATTGGCGGACAAAACGCCGATCTGCTCAAAAACCCTTCATTAAGCAGGCTGCTCCATGTGTCCGTGCTTTGTAATAACGCAACGTTATATGAAGAAAAGCAGGAGCTGAAACGGAAGAAAGGGAAGGATTCCAAAGAGAACGTCGTCTCTGTCTGGAATATCAAAGGGGATCCGACGGAAGGAGCGCTGGTTGTCCTAAGCGCGAAGAGCGGTATTACGCAAGAGTCGCTTAGTGACAAGTATAAACGGATCGCTGAATTCCCTTTCGATTCCGAACGCAAACGGATGTCTGTTCTGGTAACTTCGGAAAATGGACGCATGGCATGCACCAAGGGCGCGCCAGACGTACTGCTCCAGCACTGCAGCTACATTCTATGGGATGGCAAAGTCATTCCATTCACTTCTACGCTAAAGCAAAAAGTAATGGCGGCCAATGAAGGCATGGCAAGATCCGCTCTGCGGGTGCTTGGCATCGCCTATAAGGAGCTAAAAAGCACTGATCGCTACGACGACTATGAAACGGTAGAAAATGGCCTGGTTTTCATCGGCTTAACCGGCATGATTGATCCGCCTCGTAAAGAAGTGCGCGAAGCCATCTCCAAGTGCCGCAAAGCAGGCATTAAAACGATTATGATAACCGGCGACCATCAGACGACGGCAGAAGCGATAGCCAAACAGCTTGGCATGATTCAAGGCAGTGGCGTCAGCTTGAGCGGGCAGCAGCTCGCTTCCATGTCGGACGAGGATCTGGAAGCCAAGGTGAATGATACTTACGTGTATGCAAGGGTATCCCCTGAACATAAGCTGCGTATTGTCAAAGCTTTGCAGCGTAAAGGACATGTTGTCGCTATGACGGGTGACGGAGTGAACGACGCGCCGGCGATTAAAGCGGCTGACATTGGAATTGCGATGGGGATTACAGGGACGGATGTTTCGAAGGAAGCTTCTTCCTTGATTCTCAGCGACGATAACTTCTCCACGATTGTCGCAGCCATTGAAGAAGGACGGGGGATTTACGAAAACATCCGCAAGTTCATCCGGTATTTGCTGGCGTCCAATGTCGGCGAGATTATGACCATGTTTATCGCGATGATGGCAGGTCTGCCGCTGCCGCTGGTACCGATCCAAATTCTGTGGGTGAATCTGGTGACGGACGGCCTTCCGGCGATGGCGCTTGGTGTCGACCAAGCCGAGAAGGACTTGATGCAGCATAAGCCCCGCTCCTCGAAGGAGAACATTTTCGCCAGACGGCTCGGCTGGAAAATCATCTCCCGCGGAATTCTCATCGGTGTCTGCACGTTGGCGGCCTTCTGGCTCGTACTGCGGGCGGATCCTTCGGATGCCGCAACTTTATTGAAAGCACAAAGCGTCGCCTTCGCTACGTTGGTCATGGCTCAGCTGATCCATGTGTTCGATTGCCGCAGCTCCCGTTCGATTTTTCACCGCAATCCGTTACAAAATCGTTACCTTGTTCTTGCAGTATTATCCTCTCTTATTTTGATGCTCGCCGTTATGTATGTGGATACTCTTCAACCGATCTTCAAAACCGTTCCTCTTGGATGGAAGGATTGGATTCTCGTGCTCATCGCCGCAGGGATCCCGACCTTTCTTATGGGGCTGGGCAGCGTGCTCTCACCGAAGCGTACGAAAGGCTCTCGTCCTGCTTCCTATACATCATCCAAGGCAAGTTTCAGATAAGTTTAGATATGAGGCTGTCTCAGAGGTCTTGATGACCTTGGGGATGGCCTTTTCGCATTCAGCTGAACGAAAAACAGGAGAAAGGGCTATGCATTCAATCATTTTTGCGCTATGATATTGGCTAAAACACACATTTGGAGTGCTGAATACAATGAAATTTACAAAATTGCATGGTTTAGGCAACGATTTTATTGTCATAGCTGGTGAAAAAGAACTGCCTGCCGGTGTGGATCAGCTCGCGATCCGGCTGTGCAATCGCTTCTTTGGCATTGGCGCTGACGGCTTAGTATACATTCTTCCTTCTGAGAAGGCAGATTTCAAAATGCGCATTATTAACTCCGACGGATCCGAAGCTGAGCAATGCGGCAATGCGATTCGTTGCGTGTCTAAATATGTTTATGACCACAAGCTTACGGATGCAACGGAGATTACGGTTGAAACCTTGGGGGCAGGTGTGCAGAAAGTCCAACTGAATGTGCAAGAGGGGAAAGTTGCGACGGTCCGGGTGGATATGGGGCAGCCAATTTTGCAAGGACTTGAAGTTCCTACGACCGTTGATGAGGCCAAAGTAATCAATCATCCAATTGAGGTGGACGGAAGAGAGTTTCGGTTTACGGCTGTTTCAATGGGGAATCCGCACTGTGTCATTTATGTGGAGGATGCGGTTAATTTCGACCTAGCTGTTTGGGGGCCGAAGCTTGAAGTACATCCGATGTTCCCGCGTAAAATCAATGTGGAATTCGCTACGGTGAAGAATCGTGCGTTTACGGATATGCGTGTCTGGGAGCGGGGCGCAGGTCCTACCCTGGCTTGCGGGACCGGTGCTTGCGCTACGCTGGTATCTTCCGTTCTTAATGGGCTTACCGACCGTCAGGCTACGGTTTCGCTGAAAGGCGGAGATTTGTTCATCGAATGGAATGAAGAAGACAATCACGTGTATATGACAGGGCCTGCCGAAGAAGTGTATCAGGGTACGCTCGACTAGCACAGTATCAGAATAATTGATAAAGGTTTATCTTAATATCTCCCATCATTTGTGATACATTATAACTACATTTTTTTAGTAAGCGGGGAGATTATGATGAAACTGGATCTTCGAGCGGCGCTTCAGCGGGATATTTTGACCGGTGACGGCGCGATGGGGACTTATTTATATCAGATGGGATTTCCGGTAGGCATTTCTTATGAAGAACTGAATCTGCTCAGACCGGAAACGGTCGCTGAAGTGCACCGCCGCTATTTTGAGGCTGGTGCTCGCCTTATTGAAACGAATACCTTTTCGGCTAACCGTGAAAAATTATCTAAGTACGGGCTAGAAGGCGATGTTGAAGCGATCAACCGTGCCGGTGTGGAGCTTGCGCGGAAGGTTGTCGGAGGAGACGCTTATGTTGTTGGAGCGATCGGTTCGATTCGTGCCGGCAAACGCAAAAATGTACGTACTGCCGATGTCGAAGAGTCGCTGCGCGAACAGATCTCCATTCTTCTGGATTCACCGGTTGACGGGCTTATGCTCGAAACCTTCTATGATTTGGAAGAACTGCAGCTGGCGCTGCGCATCATTCGCAGCATGAGTGATTTGCCGGTGATCTGCCAGTTCGCGAATGAAGGAACCGGCAGCACGCAGGATGGCGTTCCGCTGCAGGAGGCGTTCCTGCGTCTGCGCGATGAAGGCGCTGACGTCATCGGTTTCAACTGCCGCGTCGGTCCGAACGGGATTCTCCGCTCGATGGAGAAGCTGTCGCCGCTGGCCGGCGTGCCGTTCTCCGCGTTCCCGAACGCGGGGCTGCCCGACTACGTCGACGGGCAGTACACGTATGCGGCGACGCCTCAGTACTTCGCCGAAAGCGCACTGCGCTTCGCGGATCTCGGCGCGCGCATCATCGGCGGCTGCTGCGGCACCACGCCGGAGCATATCGCCGCAGTCGCGAAGGCGCTGCAGGACTACGTGCCGGCTGAGCCGGGCACGGCGGTGTCCGCGCGCGCTGTGCGCGTGCTGGAACCGGCGCCGGCGAAACCTGCGCCGCCGGCAGGCAAACCTTCGCTGCTGGAGATCGTGAAGCAGCGCAAAACCGTCATTGTCGAGTTGGATCCCCCGCGGGATCTCGACATCGACAAATTTATGCAGGGCTCCAGGGCCCTGCAGGATGCGCATGTCGACGCCATTACGATGGCCGACAATTCACTTGCGGTGACGCGCATGAGCAACCTGGCGCTCGGCCACCTCGTGCAGGATAAGCTTGGTGCGCGTCCGTTGATTCATATCGCGTGCCGCGACCGCAACATGATCGGGACGCAGTCCCATCTCATGGGGCTTCATGCGCTGGGCATCGACCATGTGCTGGCCGTGACCGGCGATCCCGCCAAATTCGGCGATCTCCCGGGGTCCAGCTCGGTTTATGACCTGACATCCTTTGAGATCATTCGGATGATTAAGCAACTGAACGAAGGGATTGCGTTTTCCGGCAAGCCGCTGAAGCAGAAAGCAAACTTCGTGGTCGGAGCTGCTTTTAACCCGAATGTCAAGCATTTGGATAAAGCGGTTCAGCGTTTGGAACGCAAAATCGAAGCCGGCGCCGATTACATTATGACGCAGCCGGTATACGATGCTAGGCTAATTGAACAAATTTACGAAGCGACCAAGCATTTGAATATACCGGTTTTCATCGGGATAGCACCGCTCGCAAGCG
The DNA here is from genome assembly GCF_032461945.1 of Paenibacillus violae. Lineage (NCBI taxonomy): Bacteria > Bacillati > Bacillota > Bacilli > Caryophanales > Paenibacillaceae > Paenibacillus > Paenibacillus violae. The sequence goes on along the minus strand of NZ_JAWCUD010000002.1, from coordinate 692,321 downwards.
GCGGGAACGCGGAGTATTTGCATAATGAAGTGCCAGGCATCCGGTTGTCGGATGAAGTTAGAACGCGCATGAGCGGACTCAAGGGTCCAGAAGGCCGCGCGATGGGCGTGGAGATTGCCAAAGAGCTGCTGGATGCGGCAATGCCTTACTTCAATGGCATCTATCTGATGACCCCTTTTCTAGCGTACGAGATGTGTGTTGACTTGACAAAGTATGTATGGGAAAAGTCGAAACGTCATGATTTCCACTTGTACCCACTTTCAAAATGAATTAAAATAGGGTAATGGATGTGATGAGGATGATTTGCAGTATGACCGGATTCGGACAAGCGAATCGTTCTTTTGCGGGATACAACGTGTTTATCGATGTGAAATCGGTCAATCATAGGTATAGTGAAGTGTCGATTCGAATGCCTAAGGAATGGGCGGTCTTTGAAGACGCTTTGAAGAAGACGGTGCTGCAAGCTGTGAGGAGAGGGCGCGTTGACGTCTTCGTTACAGCGGAACGTGAAGCGGCTTCCACCAAGAGCGTGACGGTCGACTTTGCTTTGGCAGATGCTTATTTACAGGCTGCTGAGGAGTTGAAGGGGCGCTATGGGTACGCCGAGCAGGTCGGTCTCAAAGATTTATTAAGACTACCGGATCTCATTCAGATGAAGGAGCTTCGCAAGGAGCCTGACGAGGAGATCGAACAGGAATTGTGCGCCTGCTTGCAGGAGGCCGTTGCCAAATTATCCGATATGCGGATGCGAGAAGGGGCATTTCTGGAACAGGACATTCGTGAGCGTCTGGCTGAGCTGAAACGGATCCATACGGAGCTGGAAGCTTTAGCGCCTGGAGTCGTGCAAGATTATGCGGCTAAGCTCACCAATCGCATTCAGACTCTCCTGCAGGATCAGACACCTGTGGATGAGATGAGGCTGGCGACAGAAATTGCGATTTTCGCAGATCGTTCTAATGTGGATGAGGAATTGACTCGTCTGAAGAGTCATTTTGGGCAATGTGATCAATTGCTTTCAGAGAAAGAGCCTGTCGGACGAAAGCTGGACTTCTTGATTCAAGAAATGAATCGGGAAGTGAACACGATCGGATCTAAATCCAATCACTCGGAGCCTACGGCTAGAGTCATTGCGATGAAGGCAGAGCTTGAAAAGATGCGCGAGCAAATACAGAATATCGAGTGAAGCGGCATGGAGCTTCGCGAGGAGGAAGCCCTAAATGGCTATCAAATTAATCAACATCGGGTTCGGCAACATCGTATCGGCGAACCGCATTATCTCGATTGTGAGTCCGGAATCGGCTCCGATCAAGAGAATCATTCAAGAAGCGCGTGATCGTCACATGCTGATTGACGCTACATATGGTAGAAGAACCCGTGCCGTTATTATCACGGACAGCGATCATGTGATTTTGTCGGCAGTACAACCAGAGACGGTAGCGCATAGACTTTCCAACAAGGACGATGATCATGACGAGTAATACGAACACTCTTGAGCGTGAGAGAGGTATTCTGATTGTTTTATCCGGACCTTCCGGGGTCGGTAAAGGTACCGTGTGCGCCGCGCTGCGCAAGTGCTCTCCGGATATCGTGTATTCCGTATCGGCTACGACCCGCTCACCGAGACAAGGGGAAGTCGACGGTGTCAACTATTTCTTCAAAACACGGGAGCAATTCCAACAGATGATTGATTCGGATGAAGTGTTGGAATGGGCGGAATACGTAGGTAATTTCTACGGGACGCCGAGACGTTTTGTTGAAGAAACGCTGCGCTCCGGCAAAGATGTCATCCTGGAGATTGAAGTTCAGGGTGCTTTGCAGGTGAAACAAAAGTTTTCCGAAGGCGTGTTTATTTTCTTGCTGCCGCCTTCGCTGGATGAGCTTGAGAATCGCATTGTAACGCGTGGTACAGAAACCGACGAAGTCATCCGCAGCCGCATGTCGATAGCGATTGATGAAATCCGTTTAATGGAACACTACGACTATGCAATTGTGAATGATCATGTGGAAACAGCGTGCTCCAAAATACAAGCGATTCTAACGGCTGAACATTGCAAAAAAGAACGCGTGTATCCCAAAATCGTACAATGGATAGATGAGGTGAAATAAAATGTTATATCCTTCAATTGATAAATTGCTAGATATCGTAGACAGCAAGTATTCCTTGGTTGTCGCTGCATCCAAAAGAGCGAGATCTCTTCGTGACGGCGCGAAATCAGACTTGAAAGGCCACAAAGCTCATAAGCATGTTGGTCTGGCGCTTGAAGAACTTTACGGACACTACATTGGCTACGAGAAAATCGAGCCGACAGAGAACGAGAAAGTGAAAGAAAACGAGAAATAAATCGCTTACCCAACAACCCTTTGTGGTTGTTATTTTTTTCCCAGAATAGCAGATAGAAGGGGGAATACTCATGAGTGTTTTGCAGGGTAAAACGATTGTGCTTGGCGTGTGCGGAGGGATTGCTGCTTATAAAGCGGCAGCGCTCACGAGCAAGCTGACTCAGGCGGGAGCAGTGGTCCGCGTCATCATGACAGAGTCCGCTGTTCAATTCGTGGCGCCGTTAACGTTTCAAGTTCTGTCTCGTCATCATGTATTCGTGGATACCTTTGATGAGAAAGATCCTTCTGTTGTTTCCCATATTAACTTGGCGGATAGCGCTGATCTTGTGCTTGTTGCGCCAGCAACAGCGAATACGATCGGTAAAATAGCGCTAGGTCTTGGCGATGACATGCTAAGTACAACGCTGCTCGCAACAACCGCACCGGTCTGGATTGCGCCTGCCATGAACGTGCATATGTATGCAAATCCAGCCGTGCAGATGAACATGCAGACGTTGCTTAGCCGTGGCGTACGTTTCATTGAGCCGGGCGAAGGGCAGCTTGCATGCGGATATGTCGGTAAAGGCCGGCTTGCGGAACCGGAGGAGATTTTTGCTGCGGTTGAGCGGCATTTTAAGGGAGAAACTCGGCGCCTTGAAGGGCAGCGGGTGCTAGTGACGGCCGGAGGTACGGTAGAACGCATTGACCCGGTTCGTTATATTACGAATGATTCTTCCGGTAAAATGGGCTATGCCATCGCGGAGGAAGCTGTACGCATGGGAGCTAAGGTGACTCTGGTCTCAGGTCCAAGCGCATTGCCTGTGCCTGCCGGTGTTGAATTGGTTCCTGTTCAGTCCGCGCTGGATATGAGAGAGGCGGTCTTATCCCGTTTTGAGGAAAGCCATGTGGTGATCAAAGCTGCTGCGGTTGCTGACTACCGCTCTGCGGTTATCGCGGATCAAAAAATCAAGAAAAAATCGGATTCGATGACACTGGAACTGATTAAAAATCCAGACATTCTACAGGAATTGGGTACGCTGAAAAAGCATCAGTTCGTCGTTGGTTTTGCTGCGGAAACTGAGCGGCTCGATGAGCATGCGCTGGACAAGCTGAAGCGCAAAAATTGTGATCTTATTGTCGGGAACGATGTATCGCAGGAAGGGGCGGGCTTTAGCGGGGATACGAATGTGGTGCGCATTTTCGACCGAAACGGACTCGTAGAAGCGCTGCCTATTCTGAGTAAGAAAGATGTAGCGCGCAGACTGCTGGAATTGACAGCGGACCGTTTACCCTCTAAGGCGAGGGAGTCCTGATGTACGCCAAGGTTATTGTGGATGTTCCTGCGAAACAAACGAACCGTGCGTTCGATTATGAAGTTCCCTCAGCGCTAAGGAAGTGGGTCGAGGTGGGGAGCCGTGTAGGCGTACCTTTCGGGCCTCGGGTGCTGCAAGGTTTTGTTGTGGAATTGCACGAGGACACACAGCTTGATGTGAAACGGATTAAACCCATACAGAACGTCCTGGATTTGGTGCCTCCACTAACCGATGAGCTCGTGAGGCTTGGCAGATGGATCAGTCATATGTACTTGTGCCATGAAGTCACAGCGCTGCAAGCCATGCTGCCCGCCGCACTCAAAGCGAAGTATGAGCGGGCGATTGAAGTTGGCGAGGAATCCGGTGAACAGTCGTTGCTGGACATGCCGGATTTACAAGCGATTGTGGCTTTCGTTAAATCCAAAGGATCCGTTCCGATGGATGCGTTAATGGATCGTTTTGCTGCCGACGGTGCCCTCATCAAGCAATTGCTTGGCGCGGGTATTTTGACGGAAGTGCAGGTCGTGAAAGACCGAATGAGCACGAAGAAGGCGCTGACGGTATTCCCTCCTGCCGGTGGCAGCGAGCTGGAGCAGGCGCTTTCCGAGCTTCCGGCGAGAGCCAACAAGCAGCAGGAAGTGCTGCGTTATTTGATGGAGCATCCCCACGCCATTCGGCTGACGGAGCTGATGGAAACGGTGGAAGTAGGCGCTTCAACGGTTAAAAGCTTAGCTGATCGCGGATGGATCGAGCTGCGCGAAGTCGAAGTCATGCGCGACCCTTATGCGGGTCGTGCTTTTGTGAGGACGAAGCCGCTTCCGCTAACAGAGGAACAGAGCCGTGTTTTCGCGGAAATTCGGGATGCTGTCGCCGAAGAGCGACATGAGGTCTTCCTTTTGCATGGCGTGACAGGCAGCGGTAAAACGGAGGTTTATTTACAATCCATCCAGCAATGCTTGGATATGGGGAAAGAAGCGATCGTGCTGGTACCCGAGATTTCGCTGACCCCGCAAATGGTGGAACGCTTCAAGGGACGATTCGGCGATCTGGTTGCTGTGCTGCACAGCCGGTTGTCGAACGGAGAACGATACGATGAATGGCGCAAAATTACGCGCAAGCAAGTGAAAGTGGTGATCGGCGCACGTTCCGCGATCTTTGCTCCTTTTACGAAAATAGGACTTATTATTATTGATGAGGAACATGAGTCTTCTTATAAGCAGGAAGAGAGCCCCAAATATCATACTCGCGATGTAGCGGTTAAGCGTGCTAGCATGCAGGGATCCGTCGTTGTGCTCGGTTCAGCGACACCTTCGCTGGAGAGCTTGGAGAAAACGAGGCGGCGCCGGGATCGGGTCGAACCTCCATACAGATTGCTGACGATGAAAGAGAGGGTGGCCAGCAGACCGATGCCGCCTGTGGCGATTATCGATATGCGGGAGGAATTGAAAAGCGGAAATCGCTCGATGTTCAGCACGGCGCTGTATAAAGCGATTGAAGATCGGTTACACAAGAAAGAACAGATTGTTTTGCTGCTGAACCGGCGAGGGTATGCGACTTTCGTCATGTGCCGTACTTGCGGGTATGTCTCGACATGTCCGCATTGCGATATTTCGCTTACGTACCATCAGAGCTCACGCATGCTGCGCTGCCACTATTGCGGCTATGCGGAACGCGAGGTAACCGAATGCCCTAGCTGTCAGTCCAAGCATATCCGCCATTTTGGCACAGGGACGCAGCGTGTCGAAGAGGAACTGGGCAAAATATTTCCAGGCATTCGCGTCATTCGAATGGATGTCGATACGACGACAGAGAAGGGTTCGCACGAAAAGTGGCTGACGATGTTTCGCGAGAAGCAAGCGGATGTGCTGTTGGGGACGCAGATGGTCGCCAAAGGGCTTGATTTTCCCGATGTGACCCTGGTGGGGGTTATTGCTGCGGATACCGTGCTGAATATCCCGGATTTCCGCTCGGCGGAGCGAACCTTCCAGCTTCTGACACAGGTGGCCGGGCGTGCGGGCCGTCATGAAAAGCAAGGGGAAGTGTTCGTCCAGACTTACACACCTGAGCATTATAGCGTGCAATACGCAAGCCAGCATGACTTTATCGCTTTTGCCAATCATGAGTTGGATGTTCGCGCGAATTTAGGCTATCCGCCTTATCAGCGCTTGATTTTGGTTACTTTTTCACATGAACAGGTGCCACTTTTGGTACGTTTTGCGGAAGCTTTTGTTACGAGGCTTAAAGAGATCGCGCGTGAGTATCAGGCGAAACAAATGGACCTGTTTTCAGACGCGGTATCCAATGACCAATCCTTCCAAATGGACGTGTTGGGCCCAGTCGCATCGCCTATTTCCCGAATCAAAGATAGATATCGATTCCAATGCGTGGTAAAATATCGTGGGGAAGATCAGGCGGCGGAGATTGTCGGCCGGACGGTGGCCTGGTTTGAAGAGCGCTCATCGAAGGAAAAGCTGCTGATCAGTGTGGATGTTGACCCGCAATATTTGATGTAAGAAATCCCAAATAGAGAAGACTCAAAGGTAGGTGCACGTTATGGCTATTCGTATTATTGTTAAAGATCCAGATCCTGTGCTGCGGGAAAAGGCGATCACAGTTACCAAATTCAATTCCAATCTGCATAAATTGCTCGACGATATGGCAGACACGATGTATGAGGCAGAGGGCGTAGGCCTAGCTGCTCCGCAAATCGGTATTCTCAAACGCGTGATTGTGATGGACTGCGGCGAAGAGCACGGCGGACTGATCGAAATGGTCAATCCGGAAATCGTGTCTTCCAGCGGCGAACAGCACGGACCGGAAGGCTGCTTAAGTATTCCTGGTCTTCGTGGTGATGTCACACGTGCTATGAATGTCACGGCCAAAGGCCAAGATCGCAACGGAAATCCAATCGAAGTTACAGGCACTGAGCTGTTGGCTCGCTGCATTTTCCATGAGATTGACCACTTGAACGGGATTCTGTTTACGGACCTGGCAACCAAAACATACACTAGCGATGAAGAGGAAGATTCTGAGTGAATATCATTTTCATGGGGACACCAGATTTTGCAGTACCTTCCCTGCAGGCTCTTCTGGAGGAAGGCTATAACGTGACGACGGTTGTCACGCAGCCGGACCGGCCGAAAGGACGCAAGCGCGTCCTGACGCCGCCGCCGGTGAAGGTGGAAGCGGAGAAGCACGGCATTCCGGTGCTGCAGCCCGAGAAGTTGCGCCAAGCGGATTCCGTGGAAATTTTGCGCCAGCTGAAGCCTGATCTGATTGTGACGGCTGCCTATGGCCAGATTCTGCCCAAGGCTGTTCTTGATCTGCCGAAGCACGGCTGCATTAACATTCATGCGTCCTTGCTGCCCAAGTATCGCGGCGGTGCACCGATTCATCATGCTGTGCTGCGCGGCGAAGCGACTACAGGCGTCACCATCATGTACATGGCTGTCGGACTGGATACAGGCGACATGATTTCGCATGTAGAGCTTCCAATTGAGGATACCGATACGACGGGGACTTTGTTCGAAAAACTAAGCATCGCCGGCAGCGAGTTGTTGAAACGCACCTTGCCGGATTTATTGGCAGGACGTATTCAGGCTGTCGCGCAGAATGAGGCTGATGCGATCTACTCTCCGAATATCCGCAGGGAGGACGAGCTGATTGACTGGTCTCGTTCGGCCGTGGAGATTTGGAATCAAGTGCGCGGCCTGAATCCTTTTCCTGGGGCCTACACCCTTTGGAACGGGGAAGTCATGAAGGTTTGGGAGAGCGCGAATCCGAAGGAAGCAACAAGCCGCAGCTTCGCAGAAGCTCCTGCTCCCGGAACCGTTCTAGGCAGCAGCGAGCACGGTATTGAAGTGATGACCGGCGAAGGTACGCTATGGCTGACTCATATTCAACCTGCTGGCAAAAAAGCGATGCCCGTCTCCGAATTTATTCGCGGCGTGCAAATCGCAGCAGGTACGACTTTCGGCAGTGTGGGCGAAGATCAGCCATAACTTAACAAAAATGAGGTATTCGATTTGTCAACGCATAAATCCAACCGTCCGAAACATGGATCGAACCAAACACAAGGGGCTCGCAAGCCCCTGTCATCAAAAACCTCCGGGGGCGCTGCGAAGAGCAGCGCTGTTAAGCATTCTGCCCGCGAAGCGGCGCTGGATGTATTGATTCGCGTTGAAGAGAATCAATCGTACAGCAATCTTCTGCTCAATCAGGTTCTGCAGAAGCATGCGCTGGAACGGGCTGATGCGGGGCTGGCGACAGAACTTGTGTATGGGACCATCGGACGTAAAAATACGATTGATTTCTTTTTGGAGCGTTTTGTGAGCAAAGGGCTCGCGAAGCTGGAGCCTTGGGTCAGATGCTTGCTGCGGCTGAGCTTCTACCAGCTGCATTATTTGGACCGCATCCCCGACCATGCGGTCGTCAGCGAAGCGGTCAATATCGCGAAGCGCCGAGGCCACCAAGGCATCTCGGGCATGGTCAACGGCGTGCTGCGCGCAATCATCCGCAGCAAAGCGGAGCTGGTGCTCCCGGCTGCGCTCGGCGACGTGAAGCGCATTGCGCTGGGCCACTCCCATCCGGAGTGGCTCGTGCGCCGCTGGATCCGTCAGCTGGGCCCTGAGCTGACGGAACAGATCTGTGCGGCGAACAATGAGCCGCCGCACGTGAGCATTCGCGCGAACGCGAGGCGCCGCAGCCGTCTGGAGCTGCTGGAGCAGCTCCAGGGCAGCGGTCTCAGCGCGGAAGCGTCAGAGCTGGCCCCGGCCGGCATCCTTGTGCAGGGGGCCGGTAACATGGCTTTGTCCCCCGGCTTCCTGCAGGGGGACTTCTCGATTCAAGACGAGAGCTCCATGCTCGTCGCCGAAGCTCTTGAGCCGCGTCCAGGCATGACGGTGCTGGACTGCTGCGCCGCCCCTGGCGGCAAGACCGCTCACATCGCGGAGAAGATGGATGATAGCGGTAAGATTTGGGCTTGTGATCTGCATGAGCACAAGCAGAAGCTGATCGCAGATCAAGCGGAGCGTCTGGGACTGACGTCGATTCAGACGCTCGTGATGGATGCTGCGAAGCTGGACGAGCATTTTGGGGCGGAGTCGTTTGACCGCATTCTGCTTGACGCGCCGTGCTCCGGTCTAGGCGTTATTCGCCGCAAGCCCGACTTGAAGTGGGCGAAGCAGGAAGCTGAGATCGATGCGATCAGCGAGCTGCAGTACGCAATCTTAAGCCGTGTCCATCGGCTGCTGAGGCCTGGCGGCGTGCTGGTGTACAGCACGTGTACAATTGAGCATGCGGAGAACGCCGGCATGGTGGAGCGTTTCCTCGCGGAGCATCGCGATTTCGAGCTCGAGCCGCTGCCGGCGGAAGCTTTTGCGAGCGTTGACCCGGCGGCTGCTGCAGCCGGCATGGTGCAAATTTTGCCGCAGCAATTCCATTCGGACGGCTTTTTCATTGCCCGGCTGCGCAAACGTGCTTAGCCCACAGAGGGGGATGTGTGTTCGGCCCCGCTTTGTGATAAAATAGACAGGATTAGCAATAAAGCTGGAATAAATAACAACAGGTTGTGATAAATAGTGTCTAATAAACCGTATTTGAAAGAAAAACCATTTGTATATGATTTAAACTGGGATGAGTGGCAGAGCTGGGTGAAAGAAAACGGCGAATCCTCATTTCGAGCTGGGCAAATTTTTGACTGGCTGTATATCAAGCGTGTGTTCAGCTTTGACGAAATGTCCAACTTGCCGAAGGCGCTGCGCGACAAACTGAAGGATCAGTTTGAATTCGTTACGCTGTCCGAGATCGCAAAGTATCAGTCCCAGGACGGTACCGTCAAGTTCTTATTTGAACTTGAAGATAAGAACGCGATTGAGACGGTCGTCATGAAACATAACTACGGCAACAGCATTTGCGTCACTACGCAAGTAGGATGCCGGGTTGGCTGTACATTTTGCGCATCTACGCTGGGTGGTCTTAAGCGGGATTTGAGACCGGGGGAAATTGTGGCTCAAGTCGTGAAAGCTCAAAAGCTGCTGGATGAGACGGGGGAGCGCATTTCTTCCATCGTGATCATGGGAATCGGCGAGCCGTTTGAGAATTATGAATCGACGATGAATTTCTTGCGCGTTATGATTCATCCGAAAGGTTTGAACATTGGACAGCGTCACATCACGGTTTCGACAAGCGGGATTGTGCCGAACATTTACAAGTTCGCAGATGAGAATCTACAAGTCAACTTGGCGATTTCTATCCATGCTCCGAACGATACGCTCCGTTCGAAACTGATGCCGGTCAATCGCAGGTTTCCTTTCGTTGATTTGATCGAAGCTTGTAAGTATTACATTGCCAAAACCGGCAGACGCATTACGTTCGAATATGCCCTCATGGGGGAAGTGAACGATCAGGCTGAACATGCAGAAGAATTGGCGAAGGTATTGAAGGATATGCCGCTTAGCCACGTGAACCTGATTCCTGTAAATTTCGTGGCCGAACGGGATTTCAAACGTACGCCTAGGGACGATATTTTCACCTTCCAACGTATTCTTGAAAAGGCCAAAATTAATGCCACCATACGCCGTGAACAAGGCAGTGACATCGCTGCTGCATGCGGACAACTGCGCGCGAAGCATATGGAGAGCAAGTCATGAGGTGAGATCAGGATGAAGATGGTAAGCCGTACCGATATCGGTAAAGTCCGTTTAGTGAATGAGGACCGCGCCGCCATACAGCATGAGCTGAATGGCCTTTCTTTGGCTATTGTTGCTGATGGTATGGGGGGACACCAGGCTGGCGATATTGCCAGCCAAATGGCAATTGATATGATCAGTAACGAACTGCAATCCATTCATTGGGGAATGCCCGTTGACGTTTGTAAGCAAGTGCTGAAGGAAGCGATCGAGAAGGCAAATGAGAAAATTTATGAGTTTGCCTCCGGACAAGAAAGTTATCATGGCATGGGGACGACCGTTGTCGCCGTGATCGCTTCGCAAGAGCTGCTGATCATCGGTCACATTGGCGACAGCCGTGCTTACAAAATTGCCGGGGAGTCGATCACTCAGCTAACGGAAGATCATTCCCTGGTGTATGAGCTTGTGAAGAACGGGCAGATCACCCTTGAAGAAGCCGATCATCATCCCCGCCGTAATTGGATTACGCGAGCGTTAGGCACAGAGCCTAGCGTAGAGGTGGATTTATACGAGTATTCGTGGCGGCCTGGGGATACCATTCTGATCTGCACCGACGGTTTAAGCGGATTAGTGGATTCCGGCGATATACTACGAATCGTCAAATCGCATGCCGAGCTGGATGCTGCTGCGAAACAATTGATTCAAAGCGCGCTGGATGAAGGTGGAGACGATAACGTAACGGTTGTTTTACTTGCGCACGATCCTGATTCGGACGAAAAAAGGGGTGATGGGAATTGATCGGTAGAAAGCTTGGGGGCCGCTATGAAATTCTAGACCGTATTGGCGGAGGCGGCATGGCTTTAGTTTATAAAGGGCATGATCTTTTATTAAATCGTAAAGTGGCTGTAAAAGTACTGCGACAGCAGTATGTGCATGACGAAGAGTTCATTCGTCGTTTCCGCAGAGAAGCTCAAGCAGCCGCTTCCCTTTCTCATCCTAATGTCGTCAGTATTTATGACGTGGGACAAGAAGAAGATGTGCATTACATTGTTATGGAATACATAGAAGGCACTACTTTGAATGATTTAATTAAGGAGAGAGCACCGCTGCAGGTGGAAGACGCTGTTCATTACGCCAGCCAAATTGCAGATGCGCTCGATCACGCTCATCATAATGAAATTATTCACCGCGATATTAAGCCGCACAATATTTTGATCGGTAAAAACGGCCGTGTCAAAGTGACGGATTTCGGTATCGCACGGGCCGCTACGTCTTCCACGATTACGCAAACGGGAGCCGTTGTCGGTTCTGTGCATTATTTCTCACCGGAGCACGCGAAAGGTACGAATACCGGCGAAAAATCCGATTTGTACTCCCTCGGTATCGTGATGTATCAAATGCTGACGGGCCGCCTTCCGTTTCTTGGGGAAAGTCCGATTTCCGTAGCTTTGAAGCATTTGCAGGAAGATGTGGAAGATCCTCGTAAAGTTAATCCTCTCATTCCTCAGAGTGTGGAAAACATCATTCTGAAGGCCATGCGCAAAAAGCCCGATGAACGCTACCAGTCTGCAAAGCTGATGATGGCGGATCTTGATACGTGTTTAAACCCGGATCGCCGGAATGAAGCGAAAGTGGCTTTTTGGGATGCCGACGGCATGGACGAGGAGCGTACCTTGGTAATGCCGGCCATTCGTGCGGATCAGCTTGCGAGCTTCGATGATGACGACGACGAACCGGAGAAGCCTGCTTGGCGCGAGGAAGCTGCTCCCAAGAAGGGGAAGGGCTGGATTAAGCCGCTTGTATGGATCGTCATTTTGCTGATGATTCTTGGCGCTATGTGGTACGCGGTCGGCTACGTGAAAGGGATGTTCACCATTGAAACGGTCGAGGTGCCGGACGTGGTGAACAAGACGTTAACGCAGGCGGAAGCCGAACTGACCAGCGCCAAACTCGGTTTTACGGTAGAGTATGATCAGGAGAGCAAAGCGCCTAAAGATACGGTCATCCGTCAAAATCCTAGCGGCATGCGAATGAACGTAGGCACCAAGGTGACGCTATACGTTAGTAAAGGCGCTCCCAAGATCAAGATGGAAAGCTACATTGGACAGCAGCTCAAAGACGCCAAGCTGAAGCTGGAAGCGCTCGGGATTGACGATAGTCAGATTACGTTCACGCAAACGACGACAGATGATCCGCCGGATACGATCCTGAAGCAAACGCCGCTAGTCGGGGAAGAATTTGAGCTGGATAAAGCAGCGATTACCTTTGTCGTAAGCAAAGCGAAGGAAACCTTCAAAATGCCGGATCTCGTCGGCATGACGGAGGCTGAAGCGAAGGCGCAAATCACCAAGCTGAACCTTAAGCTTCCTGCGAACGGCATTACACGCGAGAAGAGCTACAAGGTTGCCAAAGGGAAAGTCATCAAGCAGTTTCCGTATGATAAAGACACGGATGTTTCAGTCGGTTTCGAAATCTCGCTGATCATCAGCGACGGGTTGCCGGAGGATGCCGGACAAGTGACGGTTAGCGTCCCTGTGAAACCGACGACGGAGGGCAAGGATTCCGAGTTTAAAATCATCGTAAGCGATGCGCAGTACGAGAACTTCGAATACAAGACGGAAAAAGTGTCGAAGCCTCAAAACCTGGATGTCAAAGTCATTGTTTCTCCGGATAAGAAAGCCGTCATCCTGATTAAAGAGGGAGACAACTTGGTTAACTCCATTACGCGTACCTATCAAGATTATTTAGATCAAAAGAACGGTAAGACCGTCTCGCCGAGCCCTAGCGTCTCGCCTTCGTCATCGCCTAAACAGCAAAACAACGGGCCGGCTATTCCGGTTGGCAACAATGGCAATGGGCAAGGCCAATCAGGCGGGGCTGCCTCTAAACCACCAACTGGAGGCACAAATTAATGCCGCAAGGAATGATTGTTAAAGCTTTGAGCGGTTATTACTATGTTCTGCCCGAAGGGGCGGAGCTCCAGGATGCCAATATGATTACATGTCGCGGCAGAGGCGTGTTCAAGAACAGGAAGATTACGCCGCTTGTCGGGGATCGGGTCGTCTTTGAGGAAACGGAGAATGGGGAAGGAACCGTTACTGAAATCCTGCCCCGCTCTTCGGAACTGATTCGTCCTCCGATTGCCAATGTGAACGTGGTTGTGCTTGTTTTCTCCGTTACGGAGCCTGTTCTGAATTTACAGCTGCTAGATAAATTTCTTGTTCATATTGAACATACAGGCATCGAAGTTGTCCTTTGCTTCACCAAAAGTGACTTATTGTCAGAGAACCATGACGCTGCCGGCTCGAAAGAAATGACCGTTGCGGAGTTGGAGCGGATTACGAAGCTGTATGAGGGCATCGGTTATCCTGTGCTGAAGACGAGTTCTCGCCTGAAAGAGGGTGTGGAATCGATTCTGCAACATCTGGAAGGCGCGGTCAGCGTATTCGCGGGGCAGTCCGGTGTAGGCAAGTCCTCTTTGCTCAATGAAATGATTAGCGGCCGTAACTTGGAGACCAATGAGATCTCTCAACGTTTGGGCAGAGGGAAGCATACCACCCGCCATGTTGAGCTGCTTCCATTGAACAATGGCGGGCTTGTTGCAGATACGCCGGGATTCAGTCAGCTGGATTTCATGGAAGTCGACGCCGAAGGGCTTAGCAGCTGCTTCAAAGAGTTCGCTGAGGTAGCGGAGGGCTGCCGGTTCAGGGGTTGTTTGCACCTGCATGAGCCGGATTGCAAAGTTCGTGATGCGGTGGCCGAAGGAACGATTGCCGCTTCGCGTTATGATCATTACTTGTTATTTTTAGGGGAAATCAAGGATCGGAAGAGGAGGTATTAGGAACGAATGGTACACGTAGCACCTTCAATTTTATCAGCAAACTTCGCTAAACTAGGTGAAGAGATTAAAGACGCCGAACTTGGCGGAGCGGATTGGATCCATGTAGATGTCATGGATGGCCATTTCGTGCCCAATATTACGATTGGACCACTTGTTGTTGAAGCTATACGTCCGGTGACGAAGCTGCCGCTGGATGTACATTTGATGATTGAGCAGCCTGACCGCTATATTCCTGACTTTGTTAAAGCGGGCGCTGACCTCATTTCCGTGCACGTAGAGGCTTGTACGCACCTGCATCGCACGCTTCATCTGATTAAGCAAAGCGGTGTCAAAGCAGGGGTTGTCCTTAACCCTGCAACTCCGATTTCGCTTATTGAACACGTGCTTGATGAGAATCTGGATCTTGTGCTTATTATGACCGTCAATCCTGGCTTTGGCGGACAAGCGTTCATTCCGGGCATGCTTAGCAAAATCCGCGCATTGCGCGATCAATCGAACGCCAAGGGCCTGAGCGGTCTTCACATTGAGGTGGACGGCGGTATTAACGAAGTCACGGCTCGCCAGGTGGTCGAAGCGGGAGCCGATGTGCTCGTCGCCGGCAATGCTGTATTTGGCCAGTCCGACCGCGCCGATGCAATTAGACGAATTCGGGGGTAGAGGGGAGCGGGACGATGAGATTTCTCTGGCTGTTTCTGTACAGTCTGGTATGCGCCGTGCTTCTTGCGTGTTTTTCTAACATACACGATTTTACGAAGTATATTTTTTCACTCGGTGCCTTGTATCTGGGGATGCGTTTCTTCCGTCGGTTTGAGGGACTCGGATTTCGGATTTGGTTTATCGTGATTGCCGTGATCTTGTATTTCATCTTCAGCTTAATTTATGCCCTATACACGCAGATGGGTATAACTGCACCCTAGCTGCATACATATAGTTACAAGAGCGATGCGCTCTTGTAGCTTTTTTTGCTTTCTGGAAGCGAATAGATCGGAGAAAGTAAAATAGAAGGTACTTTTTCACGACCGGGGCATATACTGTTGTAATGATGTTAGTGCTCACGAAGTCGAAGTCGGTCTTCGGGCATGCGTCCGTTTACTGGCTAAACTCTAAGGAGGGGTAGAGAATGAAGTTCTACACAATCAAGCTACCAAAATTTTTGGGTGGATTCGTGAAAGCTGTGCTTAATACGTTTAGCAAAAACTAAGTTGGCTAACACATACGAAGTCCGAATTCCCCAGAAATGCAAAAAAAGCACCGGAAGGTGCTTTTTGTCTTTTTACATAAAGTATAAGTATCCGAAAATTAAACGCGAGCCACTTTACCGGACTTCAACGCACGAGCACTTACGTAAACCCGTTTCGGTTTGCCATCAACGAGGATGCGAACCTTTTGAACGTTAACTCCCCAAGTACGCTTATTTTTATTGTTAGCGTGGGACACGTGGTTTCCTGATTTAGGACTTTTACCTGTAACGAAACATTTGCGGGACATGTTTGACACCTCCTTCGGCAGTATACAAAGCAGCCTGGGTGGCAAGCCTAAGCTTGACATGACAGCTTTCCTCAAATTTAGACTTTGCTTCTTGCGATTCTTGTAATAACCAGCAAAAACACACTTAAATATAATAGCATAGCAAAAGGAGCAGAGTCAACGAATTACCTTCTTTTTTGCCGTTTATTTATGAAGTATGTTATAGTACAATGAAGATTAGCCCACCTTTCCGAATACATAGTCATTGACGTTTTTGGCGTCAACTTTGCTAAAGCAAAGCTGGAATGGGAATACTTACATAGTTAGTCGATAATGTGAAACATGAAGGAGTTGTTAGATAATGCCAATTGAACTCACAACCGAGTTTGGAAAAGTGTATATTACCGATGAAGTGATTTCAACTCTGGCGGGATCCGCTGCGTTAGATTGTTATGGACTTGTTGGCATGGCCACCAGAAAGCAATTAAAAGACGGAATAGCAGAACTGCTGGGACGGGACAATTTAAGCCGCGGTGTCGAAGTTCGTCGGGAGAACGGGCGACTCGAGATTGATCTTTATATTATTGTCAGCTATGGAACCAAAATATCCGTAGTTGCCGGCAATGTCCAAACGAAAGTCAAATATATTTTGAACGATGTTGTAGGGCTTCATGTGGACGATGTGAACATTTTTGTTCAAGGCGTTCGTGTAGCCAAATAAAAGCCCGATAACCAGGAAGGGGAATCACTTTGAGTAAGCGCTTTATTTCAATAAATGGAAATGACTTCACTGCCATGGTCTTGGCGGGTGCGGATAACCTTCGCCGAAATGTAGACAAGGTTAATGGTTTGAACGTTTTCCCTGTACCCGATGGAGATACCGGCACCAACATGAATTTAACACTCACCGCTGGTTGTGAGGAACTGAAAAAGAAGCCATCCTCTCATATTGGGAAAGCAGCTGATGCATTGTCCAAAGGGTTACTGATGGGCGCCCGGGGTAACTCCGGGGTTATTTTGTCACAGCTGTTTCGCGGATTCGCGAAGCATGTGCACGATCTTGAGAATGTGAATGCACAGCAATTCGCGGCTGCGTTGCAGCAAGGCGTTGAGACAGCGTATAAGGCTGTCGTGAAGCCGGTAGAAGGCACGATTCTGACAGTGTCCAAAGAAGCGGCCAAACATGCCACGCAGTATAAACGCGGCGGCGATGTGCTCGAACTGATGCAGGAAGTGTTGAGCAAGGCGAACGAAGCCCTCGCTAGAACACCTGAGCAGCTTGCTGTGCTCAAGCAGGTTGGCGTGGTAGATGCAGGAGGCCAAGGGCTTGTCTGCGTGTATGAAGGCTTTGTCACCGCATTAAACGGCGGTTTGCTTCAGGTAGAAGAAGACTACGCGATGATGGATACAAGACTCGATACGGTTTCCGTCGTTCCCGGTTTGAACCTCGCCAAAGAAGTCCACGCACATCTTCCGGCGCAGGCGCATTTGGCTACGGAAGATATTGAATTCGGTTATTGTACGGAATTCATGCTAACGATTGAACCTGGCAAGGTAGCAGGGCATGTTTTCGATGAAGGCAGGTTCCGCGACCAGCTTAGCAAACTAGGAGATTCTTTACTCGTCGTTGCCGATGACGAACTGGTCAAGGTGCATATTCATGCCGAATACCCAGGCGAAGTCATGAACCAGGCGATGAATTACGGCGCTCTGAGCCGTATCAAAATTGAAAATATGCGCGATCAGCATTCACATATATTGGAAGAGATGACCACGGAAGGCTATGAGGCTCCTGTGTCGACTGCTGTAACAGAGGCAGCACCGGGCAAGGCGTATGGATTCGTTGCAGTCGCTTTGGGCGAGGGCATTACGGAGATTTTGTCCAGTGTAGGCGTTGATGTCGTATTGTCCGGCGGACAGACCATGAATCCAAGCACAGAGGATATCGTGAATGCGGTTAACAGCATTGATGCGGAAACGATCTATGTGCTGCCGAATAACTCCAACATTATCCTCGCAGCGCAGCAAGCAGCTGATCTGGTCGACAAAACGTTGATCGTGATTCCATCCAAATCCATTCCCCAAGGTCTTGCAGCCATTCTGGCGTTCCAAGAGAAAGCCGATGCCCAAACGAATACGGAAGCGATGAACGAATCCCTTCGCCGTGTGAAGTCCGGTCAAGTGACGTACGCGGTGCGTGACACGAATATGGACGGCATTGACATCAAGCAGGGGCATTTTATCGGTATTCAAGATGGCCGGATTGTGTCTTCACAGCCAAGTCTGATGGATGCTTGTAAAAAGCTGCTCGAAGAGATGATTGATGAAGGCAGCGAGATCGTGACCATCCTCACCGGAGAAGATGCCGTGAGCGCAGAGACAGAAGAGCTGGAAGCCTTCATTCAGGCGGTTTATCCCGAAATTGAAGTCGAACTTCATCCTGGCGGGCAGCCATTGTACGCGTACCTGTTCTCTGTAGAGTAAACGATCATCCTCACAGTGGATTAAATTCGGGAAATGGAGTGAGCCCTGTTGACACAGATTCGTATTGTAACGGACAGCACGGCCGACATACCTTTGGCTCTTAGACAAGAGCTTAACATTGAGATGGTGCCGCTTAAGATACATTTTGGAGATGAACAATTTTTGGATGCGGTGACGCTGCGATCCGAGGAGTTTTATCCTAAGCTGACCTCGTCACCTCATTTTCCTAGAACTTCACAACCGTCTCCTGCGGAGTTTCTAGGCTTATATCAGAGTTTGCTTGAAGAGCCGAATACGGAAATCATTTCCATTCATTTATCTTCTGCACTGAGCGGAACATACCAGTCGGCTTTGCTCGCTTCCACGATGTTGGAGGAGTCTACCGGCAAGGTTCATGTGGTTGATTCCCGCTCCGCATCCTATGGGATCGGCGCCCTTGTTGTCGCTGCAGCGAAAGCCGCTCAAGCCGGGCAAAGTGCAGCTGAAATCATAGAGCTGGTACAAACGATTAGAGAGAACTTTTACATATATTTTCTCGTAGATACACTTGAATTTCTGCAAAAAGGCGGAAGAATCGGCAAAGCGTCGGCATTATTCGGTTCTTTGCTGAATATTAAGCCTATTCTCTCGATAGATGGTGAGGGAGAAGTGGCGGCTATTGATAAGGTTCGGGGGCAAAAGAAAGCGATCGCGCGCATTCTGGAGCTGCTCGCAGCGGATGTGCCGAATCGCCGCATTCCGTCTCTACACATTGCTCATGCGAACAATTTGGAAGGCGCTGAGCTGTTGCGTGAAGTCATTATGCAGCAATTCGAGGTGCAGCATGTGGACTATATTACACTGGGGCCTGTCATTGGCGCACACGCTGGACCCGGTACGATCGCTGCGTTCGTCAGTGCGGTGTAAGTGATGGATTTAAATCAAGTTGTCGTACGCGAAGTCCATGGAGTCGGCGCTCAAAAAGCACTTGAGCTGAACGCCATGGGCATTTTTACGGTTATGGATTTACTGGAGTATGTGCCATTCCGGTATGAGGATTACACCGTGCGCGATATCGCCAGCGTGAAAGACGGCGACCGTGTCACCGTGAAGGGGTATATCATCGGGGAGCCGGTACTGCAGCGCTACAGCGGCAAATCGCGACTCTCCTGCAAGGTGATGGTCGACGACTTTCTCCTGACGGCGGTGTGGTTCAACCGCCACTTTTTGAAAGACCGCTTGCGCCCGCAGCAGGAGATTATCCTGACCGGCAAATGGGATGGCAAGCGGAGGCAAATGAGCGTGTCCGATTCCGAGTTCCCCGGACAAGGCGATTCGAATACCGGCACCATTCAGCCGGTTTATTCGGTTGCAGGCTCGATTACGCAAAAGTGGATGCGTAAAGCGATTCAGCAGGCGCTGACGCAGTACAGCGCCATGGTCAGTGAAGTACTGCCGGGGGGAATTACCGGTAGGTACGGGTTTATGCCGCGCAGCAAGGCGCTGGCTGTCATCCACACGCCGAGCGGTGTGGAGGAAGGCAAGCAGGCGCGCAGGCGCATGGTGTATGAGGAGCTGTTCCTGTTCCAGCTCAAGCTGCAGGCTTACCGCGCCGTGACGCGAAGCCGCGCGGACGGGGTGAAGCAGCAGGTCGACCTGCCTGCTGTACGCGCCTTCGTGCGCGCGCTGCCCTTCCAGCTGACGGAGTCGCAGAAGAAGGTCGTGGGCGAGATCCTGCACGATATGCAGGAGCCGTACAGCATGAACCGGCTGCTGCAAGGCGATGTCGGTGCAGGGAAGACGATCGTCGCGGCCATAGGCCTCTACGCGACGGTCAAGGCCGGCTACCAAGGTGCGCTGATGGTGCCGACAGAGATCCTGGCGGAGCAGCATAAGCGCTCGCTGGACCGCTTGTTCGAGCCCTACGGGCTGCAGGTTGCGCTGCTGACAGGCAGCTCGACGGACCGTCAACGGCGGGATCTGCTCGCCTCCTTGCAGATGGGCATGATTAACGTGCTGGTCGGGACGCACGCGCTCATTCAAGAGGACGTCTACTTCCGTCAGCTGGGACTGGTCGTGACGGACGAGCAGCACCGTTTCGGGGTGAACCAGCGCAGCATATTGCGGCGCAAGGGGATGAACCCCGACGTGCTGACGATGACGGCGACGCCGATTCCGCGAACGCTGGCGATTACCGCATTCGGCGACATGGATGTGTCGACGCTGAGGGAGCTGCCCAAAGGGCGTAAGCCGATCAAGACGTATGCCGTCCAGCACGCTATGTTGGAGCGTGTGCTGGGCTTTATCCAGCGTGAGGTGGCGGCCGGCCGGCAGGCGTATGTGATTTGTCCGCTCATCGAAGAGTCGGACAAGCTGGACGTGCAGAATGCCATCGACGTCCATATTCAGCTGCAGCAGCATTTTCCGCATATGCAGATCGGCCTGCTGCACGGGCGTATGAGCGCGCAGGAGAAGGAAGCGATCATGCGCGCATTCAAGGAAGGGACCGTGGAGACGCTGGTGTCGACCACGGTCATCGAGGTTGGCGTGGACGTGCCTAACGCCACGCTGATGGTCATCTACGACGCCGACCGCTTCGGCCTGTCGCAGCTGCATCAGCTGCGCGGGCGGGTGGGACGCGGCGAGCACCAGTCCTTCTGCGTGCTCATCGCCGACCCGAAAACGGAGGTCGGCAAGGAACGCATGAAGGCGATGACCGAAACGTCCGACGGCTTCGAGATTGCCAGGCGCGATCTGGAGCTGCGCGGGCCGGGGGACTTCTTTGGCACGAAGCAGAGCGGGCTGCCGGAGTTCCGCATCGCCGACATGATGGCGGACTTCGAAGTGATGGAGCAGGCGCGTGATGACGCTGCTGAGCTCGTCGGCGATTCATCCTTCTGGACAGGCGCTTCCTTCATCCCTCTGAGAGCATACTTGGAGCGTGCCCATATTTTTGATAGTGAAGTGCTGGATTAATCTTTTGGAAGCTTATCTATGAACAAAAAGCTAGGATAGACTGAGGATAATTGTCAGTCATGATCCTAGCTTTTTTTTGCAGGCAGAATGTTAATTATATCCTAACAGAGGTTAGTTTCGTACCTGTCCATTGCCCATCAGTCTTAGTAGAATAAACCTAATGGGCTTAGTGGGCTCACCGCTCGAAAGAGGGCCTTGGGAGCGCCTAGCATTTTAATAGCGAAAGGTGTGTAGAAATGACAAATCCGATTATTCAAGAACGAACAGAGCGCACGCAGTGGTTTTTGCAGGATCGATTCGGTATGTTCATTCACTGGGGGTTGTATGCGATTCCAGCTAGAGGAGAATGGGTTCGCAATGCCGAGCGCATTTCGGTAGAGGACTATCAACCGTATTTTGATGAATTCGACCCTGTTCGCTACGATCCTAAAGCGTGGGCGCGCGCAGCCAAGCAAGCAGGTATGAAATATGCGGTATTGACGGCAAAACATCATGATGGTTTTTGCTTGTTTGATAGCGCTCTCACGGAATATAAATCAACGAACACCAAAGCCGGGCGAGATTTAGTGCTGGAATTTATTGAAGCATTTCGGGCGGAAGGCTTGAAGGTCGGGCTCTATTATTCATTAATCGATTGGTATCATGAGGATTATCCGGCCTATGGAGATCGCCACCATCCGATGCGGGGTAACGAGAGCTATGCCAGAAATCCAGAGACGTTCGACAGATATTTGCAATATATGCACGGGCAAGTCAAAGAGCTGCTCACGAATTATGGCAAGCTGGACATCATGTGGTTCGATTTCTCCTATGATCAGATGAAGGGGGAGACCTGGAAAGCAACAGAACTGATGGCGATGATTCGGTCTCTGCAGCCGCACGTCATTGTAGATAACCGTCTGGACGCAAGCGGCGAGGAAGGCGGGAGCATTTTTACGAACAATCCGCTCAGCTATTCAGGCGACTTTGCTTCACCGGAACAAATCATTCCACCGCAAGGTGTGACGGATTATGAGGGCAACCCTATTCCATGGGAAGCTTGTATTACGCTAAATAATAACTGGGGCTACGCAGCTCAGGATTTCCAATATAAATCCCCGACTACCGTCATTCGGAAGCTGGTAGAGTGCGTCAGCAAAAACGGTAATTTGCTCTTGAATGTCGGTCCTAATGCGCTCGGCGAGATTCCGCAGGAGTCATTGGACATTTTGTCGGAAATTGGCGATTGGATTCAGAAAAATGGGAACAGCATTTACGGCTGTGGGCAAGCCGATTGGCCGAAACCGGAATGGGGCAGGTACACGCAAAAGGGCAATCTGCTGTACGCCCACTTGTTCGAAGAAAGTGTAGGTCCCATCAACTTGAACGGTTTGGCGGGGAAAGTGAAGAAAGCCAGACTGCTGTCGGACGGTTCCGAAGTCTTCTTAAGCCGCCCTTGGAATGCTGCGCAGTATCCGGATGATGCGTTCATTAGTTTCGGTAGACCGGAGCACTCGAGCTACCCGCTGCCGGATAAGAGGGCGACCGTTGTGGAGCTTACGCTGCTGTAACTTTTAAAATTAACATTTGACCACGCCCCCATTCGATTTTAAGATAATAGTAGTTCTATTATTATTTTGGAAGCGAAGGTGCCATCATTTGACTTATTTTCTTGTATATTTACTGCTGATGAATATCGTTACTTTCATAGAGATGGGGCACGACAAGGGGCAGGCCAAAAAAGGCGGGCGCAGAGTCCCGGAGAAGCGGCTGTTTATGTTCGCTGCACTTGGCGGCGGGATTGGCGGTTGGCTCGGCATGCGGGTTTGGCGGCATAAGACGAAGCATACCTCATTCGTTATCGGGATGCCTCTGCTTGTTGCGCTAAATTGTATATGTGTTATTTTGATCGCCATTTATATGTAGTCAAGATTATGTTCGTTTCCACATATGTATAAAGCATGACGGGACATCGGAGGTACGAACATGAGTTATCAGCTATATGGCATCGATCCTGCGTTGATTGAGCGAGTCAAGTTCAAATTAAGAAACCCGGCGATCAAGGAACGCCTCATCATGCTGCTGCAAAGCGTTACGAAGGCTGATTTGCAAAATCGTATGAAGGTCACGAAGCTCATCGGGATTGCCTCCGGCATTCTCGGCGAGAATCTGACCAACTTCCAAGCGAATCAGATTTTGGAGTTCATTCTTTCTCAAAAAATCGATCCTTCGAACACGTTTCACTTGATCAAACTGTGGTCCATGTTTCGATAAGCTATTCCCAAAATGCCGCCTGCAAGGTCTAAGCGACCTGGTCAGGTGGTATTTTTTTACTTTTCAAAAAAACCACTTGCATAACGAATACGTGTTCGGTATATAATAAGTAACACGAATATATGTTCGCATATGGTGGTGGAAAATATGAGTGTTCATGCAAGAATTGAGACAGAAGAGGATGTTCAAATTATTAAGGAATATACGCTGCTGCCCATTTTGCTCGATATGTTGGCAAGGGATATGGAGGAACTCAAGGTTTATAAGGATAAAATTGTATACAATCATATTCTTTTTTACCTCAGAGAGGTGGAGACAGCCATTTATCCTCAATTACAAAGCATTAAGAGCGTTATGAAGAAAAGAGATATTAAAGTCATTCATACCGAAATGAATGCGTTGGGTATTAATGTCGAGTACAAAGTCCGAGGCTACATCCATCACTTCACGATGCTTCGCAGCTTGGTTAAAGCAGAACTGATGACTACGCTGATGAATATGCGGGGGGGATTGCGGTGAGCAAAGGAAAGGAACGGACGATATTTCTGGCGGATTGCCAGAGCTTCTACGCAAGTGTAGAGAAGGCGGATCATCCGGGGGTTAGGGATAAACCGGTTGCGGTCGCCGGTGACCCTGCTTTGCGTTCGGGCATCATTCTGGCTGCTTGTCCCATCGCCAAATCATTTGGCGTTTCCACGGCCGAGCGGCTGGGGGAGGCGCTTAAGAAATGTCCGGAGCTGGTCGTTATGCGTCCGCGCATGCAGCATTATATTGATGTTTCACTAATGATTACTAAAATATACGAAGAATTTACCGATCTTGTTGAGGTTTTCAGTATTGATGAGCAGTTTCTAGACATTACGGCAAGTTTGCCTGTTTTCGGAGACCCGGATACGATTGCGATGGCCATTCAGCGGAAGGTGCTGCAGCAAACGGGCGTGAAGGTCCGTATAGGGATTAGCTCGAATAAAATTCTGGCGAAGATCGCGACAGATATTTGGGCCAAAAAGAATGAGACCGGCATCTTCACGCTGCGCCCGCCCGCCGTTGAGGAGTACTTATGGGCGCAGCCAGTAAGTAAAATGTTTGGTGTCGGTTCAAGGATGACCGCGCATTTTGCCAGACTGGGCATGTATACGATCGGCGATGTGGCGAGAACGCCGCTGCCGCTGCTCAAGGACAAATTCCGCGCACGGTTTGGCAAGCAATCCGACATTCATGCGGAAGTCATGTGGCGAACAGCGAATGGTTTGGATGATAGTCCGGTTACGCCCGGTACGTTCGATACGCCTCCGAAGTCTATAGGCCATATGATGACTCTCCCCAGGGACTACGCGGAATCTGCTGAGGTAGATACGATTCTGCTTGAGCTTACTGAAGAGGTGTGCCGTGATTGCCGGCGCAAGGGATATATGGCGTCCATTGTGACCGTTAGCTGCATGTGCAGCCCATTTGACGCTCCGACAGGCTTTTCACGTCAAATGAAGATGCCTGACCCGACGAATCATACTAGAACAGTTTTTCAAGCCGTTAAGAAGCTGTTCTACAAGTTTTGGGACACGATGCCCGTCCGCCGTGCCGGTGTGATGTTAAGCCAATTCGTTGACGATGATACGTATCAGCTTACGCTTTTTGAAGATCAGATTAAGGCGAGGGCACTTGAGAAAGTAACAGATAGCCTCAAGGACCGATTCGGCAACGCAGCGATTGTGCGGGCTTCCTCGCTCACGACAGCCGGTCAAGCACAGAACAGAGCGCTCAAAATCGGGGGGCACTATAAATGAGTAAGAAACTGGAAAAGAACGGTTTGTGGGAGTCCAGCAGGATGATGCTGCCTCAGCACCGGGAAGCGCTGCAACATTTGCGCAGCGACAAGGCTGCTCCGGCGAATCGTCCTACAGCGGAGGACATTGGCATTATGCGGGACTACGTGCTGCTGCCCTTGATGCACGGGATGATCAAAAGAAAGGCTGTTGAGATTGAAAGATCCGCTGAAACGCTTAGGCAGCTCTATTCACGCGCTGCCCACGCGCTGGCGGCGCAAATTCTAGCCGATATAAGTGAAACCAAATCGAAAATGATGCATAGAAGCATTCAAATGTTCGAAGAAGAGAAAAATGATCGAGCCATTCATTACCGCTATGTTTGCCGCGGGCACGAAGACGCGCTGATTATTGCGAAAGACTACATGCGGGCTGAAATGAGCGTGCGAACAGCCAGATATATTGATCACTTCGTCGCAAGTATGTACAAAAAAGGTGACGAACACAAAACGTAGTCCATGACGTACACAAAGAAGATATGACGCAACCGCCAGCCCGATGGAGAACCCTCCTCGGGCTGCGCGAATTGACGTGAGTATCTCTTTTTCACATAATGGAGAAGAGAGATTATGACGTTAAACAGGAAAGTAGGAAGCGAAGACTCTCGCTAGGAAATATGAAGGCAAAGGATGTGCGGCCATGTGCGGACGCTATACCATAACCGTAACGTTGGAGGAGCTGATGCTGCGGTATGATATTTATTACAAATATCCGGCGAGGTACAGCCCCAAATACAATGTGGCACCCGGACAGCAAGTCATGGCGATCGTTCACGACGGTGAGAAAAATAAGCTCGGCGAGCTGCGCTGGGGACTCGTTCCGGAATGGGAGAAGGACGAGAAGCTAGGTTATTCGATGCTGAATGCAAGGTCGGAGACACTTGCGGACAAGCCTGCGTTTCGCAAGCCCTTTGAGCGCAAACGCTGCTTAATTCCGGCAGATTCCTTCTACGACTGGAAGGGGACGGGAAAGCAGAAGCAGCCTATGCGAATCATGCTGCGCAGCAAAGAGATCTTTAGTATGGCAGGGCTATATGATACATGGACGTCTCCAGACGGCACTCGCATATCCACCTGCACGGTCATTACTACGGAAGCGAACGAATTGATGATGGATATTCATGAGCGTATGCCGGTCATTTTACCGCGGGAGGCAGAAGCGACTTGGCTGGACCGCAGCATAACGAACACGGATGCGCTGCGCCCGCTGCTGAAGCCATACCCGTCTGACGAGATGTATGCGTACCCCGTGTCCAGCCGGGTGGGCAATGTGCGCAATGATGATGAGTTATGCATAGAACCGATAAGCCTGCTGCTGTAGGCGGATGGAGAGAATGGGAGAGGTAAAATGAAAATACGCACGGTTCTAAGTATCACCCTTGTATTTGCCATTATTTTCGGGTTGAACGGTTACATCGGCTGGCACGTTCAGGTCTTTCTATCCAACCAATTGGGTTCTTGGTTTCATCCCGGCCTATATTGGGTTGTCTTCTGGATCGTTGCCTTGTCGTATCTATTAGCATGGGCTGGTTCCAAAGTTCTGCCTGCTGGGATGAAGATGATATTAAAAATTGTCGGTTCTTACTGGTTTGCCATGATGCAGTTCGGTTTCCTGCTGCTGCCGTTGACGGACTTGGTTGCGGGAGTGCTTCAACTGGCATCCGTCCCTGCTGCTACTTATACGCCTATCCTTGGATGGATAGATCTTGGGATTCTTATTCTGCTTATGGCGCGTGGTTCCTACAATGCACGTAGTCCAATTCTAAGGAAGTACGAGATTACGATTCCCAAAAAAGCAGGCGACTGGGAGCAGTTACGCATCGCTGTGGCTTCGGATATCCATTTGGGCTCCATTGTGGGCAATCGTCATTTGCGAAAGCTGGTGAAGCATGTCAATGGCTTAAAGCCGGATTTGATCCTTTTGCCAGGGGACGTTATTGATGATGATATTAGACCGTTTATCCGCTATGATATGGGTACGACGATGCGGGAACTGCAAGCTCCTCTTGGGATTTATGCCGTACTAGGCAATCATGAATACATTGGGGGGCATATTCCTGCCTTCATCGAACAGATGGACAAAATTGGTATTCGTGTACTCATGGACGAAACTGTTCATATCCAAGATCGGTTGTATCTCGTGGGCCGAAAAGACAAGGCGGCCGAACGAACGGCCGAGGGGCGAAAAGCACTTGCGTCCTTGCTAGACGGTTCTGACCTAGGCCAGCCTATTATTGTTATGGACCATCAGCCCTATCACCTGGATAAAGCGGAAGCTGCGGGCGCTGATGTCATGCTTTCAGGGCACACGCACAGGGGACAGATTAGTCCGAATTACCTCATCACAAGAAGGCTTTTTGAGCTGGATTGGGGGTACTTGAAGAAGGGGAATCTGCATGCCATCGTTTCCTCAGGCTTTGGTACGTGGGGGCCGCCGGTTCGTCTAGGGAGCCGTTCCGAAATTATTGAATTAGTCATCCATTTTAAAAGCAACGAGAGAAAAGAGGAATAGTCTACCATGCAAGATGCAGAAAAAAAACAAATCACACCCGCTGAACTAGCTGCAGCTATGCTGCAGTTTACGATGAAAAGCATCGAAAATAGCTGGGATACGATCAAGCCGGCAGTTGCTGCTTATTTGCAAGATCCGGTTTTAACACAAGATAAAGAAGATGAACTCATAAAAGAGATTTACATAGCCGCTTTGGCGCTAGAAATTTATTGCATTCCTCATGCCTTCGATGCAGAAATTGCTCGCTTGGTCAGTTCGGGAATGAAAGAAATGATGGCTTCAAGCAACTTGTCCGAGCATCGTTTATCTGAATCGATTAGTCAGTACTATTTGCCTCGCTTGTCAACCGTCGAACTATCCTCAACAGCGGATTTGGCTTTGGCGCTCGCTCAAGAGGCGGCAAGTATTTTATATGACCGCTTAGAGCTTCCACTAAAGCCGGTTGACCCGACGAACAGCTTGTTGTGGGTTAAGCTGTTTCCGTTTCTTGTCCAGCATGTAGGGAAATGGCCCATCTTATCTACAAACTTTGAAGTCATTCAAGAGCGGAGGCAGTAAAGGCGATGGCACAGAAAAGAGTTACGGTTTATATCTTATCCGGCTTCCTTGGGAGCGGGAAAACGACGTTATTGACGAAAACAATTGATCATTTTACCGAAGCGGGGCGAAAGCCGGCAGTCATTATGAATGAGATCGGTGAAGTGAACTTGGATGGGCAGCTGGTAGCAAATGAAGTGCCGATGTCCGAGCTGCTGGGCGGCTGTATCTGCTGCTCAAGCCGTGGCGATCTGGCAACAGCTCTTCATGAGCTAGTAACTGGCGAACAGCCTGACTTGATTTTCATAGAATCCACAGGAATCGCGAATCCCATGGAAATCATTGATGAAGTAACTGACGCTTCGCTTATCATTCCAGTGGAGCTCAAAGCCGTCATCACCGTTGTAGATGCTCCGCAATTGCTGGAGCTTAACCGGACAAGCAGGGGCAAAACATATCGCCTTATGAAGGAACAAATCCGATGCGCGAACTTGCTTCTTTTGAATAAGACAGATCTGCTCACGGGTACGGCGCTCGAGGAAGTGGATGCCCTTGTGCGGGAATGGAATCCATATGCCTCCATACATTTTACAGTCTTTAGTCAAATTGATATGAGACTCGTTGAAATGCTCGAAGAAGAGGGATACGCTGCAGCTCATTTGACGGCCGAGCTTGCTTCACATGATCATGAGTCAGACAGTCGCTCGTCACAAGAAGAGCATGAACATGCTCAAGAGCACGAGCACGGGAGCCACCATCATCATTCTCATAGCCATGTGATGGCATATACGCACTTTTTTGAACGCGCAGTAGATAGTAATGCTTTTGAAGAGTTTGTCAGTAAGCTTCCACAAGAGGTGTATCGTGCTAAAGGAATTCTGAGCTTCTCTGATACATCAAGCCGTTTCTTATTTCAGTATGCGTACAGGGAAATGGATTTCGTTAAAATTACGCCAAAAGGTGAAGTGCCCGATGTTGCGGTATTTATTGGGGAAAATTTCTCCAGAGATGCCGTTCGGGATGCCTTGCTGAAGCTGGAATCCATGTCTGATAATGAAGCCGAATCTTAAGTGCAGTTTGTAAAAAGAATCGAAAAGAATCCCGGCACGTAAAGCTGTGGGTTCTTTTTATTGTCTGTAAATACGCTATTAATAATAAATATTACTATTATGTGTTATAATGAGTGGGAGGCAAATTGGACTAGATTGTCGAAACATGGATGGTCAGCTACTTGACGTAGGATGCCAATTTGCTGCACTATGTTAGTAGAACAATTCTTGACAGAGGGGTAATGCAAGTGGGCACTCATACACATACGATTGACGAGATGCTGAAGGCCATGGCTCAGCAGGGCTGGAGAATTACAGAGCAGCGCAGGAGTTTGGCAACATTATTTGCGGAATCTGGAAGTTATTTATCGCCGAAAGACGTTTATGAATACATGAAAATCAAATATCCTGGTGTCAGTTTCGATACCGTGTATCGTAATCTTCGATTGTTGAGTGAGATGGGCGTGTTGGAACAGTTTCATTTGGCTGATGGGTTGAAATTTAAAGCGAGCTGCTTATCACACCATCATCATCATATGATCTGTGTGGGCTGTGAGAAGACGGTGACGTTCGAATTTTGCCCGATGAAGCTAGTTCAGGATTTGCCGGAGAGCTTTGAAATTCAAAGTCATCGGTTTGAGATATTTGGCTATTGCTCAGAATGCAAGTCGTCGGCAGCCGCTGCTGCACCAATAGAACATTAAAAAAGTCATGGAACTCTTCGTTCCATGACTTTTTTTGGGCGGAAAGAACAGTCGAGAGCGCACCTTAGGGGTGCGTTTGTTCGTAGATAAGAAATATAAGTTTTTAACTTTTGCTTCGCTCTACCTTGACAAACGCGCTCGTCCTGAATGGACGACGAAGTCGTTTATCCTTGGGTTTATTTGTTTTTGGTCACGTGAAGCAGTTCAGGTACAGTGACAAAGGTATAGCCGGCTGCTTTGAGTTTCGTGATTAACGGTCCGATAGCCTGGACAGTCCCCGATAAATCCTGAGTATCAGCTCCACCGGAGTGCTGCAGAATGATGGAACCAGGTTTCGTTTGCTGCATAATATTGTTCAGCACCTGCTCCGAGTTCAGCGATTTCCAATCTAGGGAATCGACATTCCAATTCACGATCAAATAATGGTGGTCAGCGACCCATCTGACCTGCTCTTCATTAATTGCTCCGTAGGGTGGACGGATAAGCCTAGGCGCATAGCCAATTAAGCCTTGCAGGACATTTTCCGTGTTCATAATCTGGTTTTGGAATTTGTCCACCGACAATTTCGGTAGATTCGCGTGGCTGTATGAGTGATTGCCAATGACGTGGCCCTCACGAACAATTCGTCTAACGATATCAGGGTGGCTACTAGCCTGTGAGCCGAGCACGAAAAAGGTTGCTTTTACCTGGTTGGCCTTAAGAGCATCAAGCACCTTGGGTGTAAACCGCGTGTCAGGTCCATCATCGAAGGTTAGCGCGACCTTCTTCTCCTGGCTGGAACCGCGCAGCTTGAAAGTGTCCGGATATTTGACTACGAGTTGCGAAAGCGTAAGTTTTTTCTGTGAAATTCGAACTTGACCTGAATTTTTTTGAACGGGAACGGATGGCTTCTTAGAACTGGACCCTTCCGTATGGGCGGCTTTCTTCGGGTTTGTTCTAGGCGACGGGCTAGGTGTAACAGCCGTTGGTGCAGATTTAGGTGATACGGTAGCCTGAGGTGTTGTCGTCGGCGTTAATGTTTCTATGTTCTTTGGGCTCGGCAAAGGTTCAAAATCAAAAACGCTGTCATCGAGACTGGATTTTATTGTTGCTTCTTGCTCATTGACATGTGCATTTTGCGTTGAGCGCTGATCATGATATGGCTTGCTTTTAGGCACACCGCACCCAGCAGCTAGCAGGAAAACGATGGCAGCGGAGCACACCAACTTTGTGGTCATGGCAATCCCTCCGAGCATTATGATATGCTCTAGCTTTTGTAATGAAGGGACAGCCTATCCTGTGAAATAAAGGAATAACATGTATTGGAAGCCATGGACATGAACTATTTCCAGTCATAGAGCGTCATTACATATACTTAAACCGGAAACGTGAAAGGAGCGAGGAGAAGGACATGATAACCCTGATGAACAACAAAAAACTAATGATATTGATCGTTTTTGTGCTGTGCGCAGGCTGTTTTCATGAACAAACCTCGACTCTGCCAACAAGTACACAAACGAGCAAACCAGACAAGCAAAATAGCGGACTATCTGTCATTTCGGGCGAAAATATACAAGTACATAATGAAAATATTCATAAGCCAAATGTCCCTACCAAAGCCATTACCTTTGTGAATGAGCTGCAAGGTTATGGTATTACGTCTGGAAAAGGAAAAGCTTCGCTCATGCAAACTGATGATGGTGGGGCGACTTGGAAGCCTCAGAGAGGGATAGACGCCTTGGTGGTGCCAAGCACGCTTTCTTTTCTTGATTCTCAAACGGGCTGGTTGCTGACAAATGAATCGAAAGACCAAAAATCGCAACTAAGCTTAACCGCGGACGGAGGTCAAACATGGGAAGTGATTGCCCAGGACTTGCCTGTGCTTGAGGGAGGAAAGGAAATTACGTTCTTTCGGTTCTTCGATCGACAAAATGGATTGATTGCCGTTCGCAACGGCAAGGACCTGGTATTGCTTCGTACGCAAGATGGGGGGATTACTTGGTTAGCCTCAAATCGTATTCCTATGCCAAGCGAAGGCGTGGTTACATTCCTTTCATCCCTAGAGGGCTGGTTTATTGGTTCGAGTTCATTCCCAAGTCCAAGTGAAAAAAACAAGCCGGCTGTAACGTTTTACCACATGACGGACGGGGAATCATGGGAGGAAGCAGGTAAAATATCGATGTCTCTCGTACCGAGAGCACTGTCCTTTGTAGATGCAGATCATGGTTTCGTACTGCTGCAATCGAATCAGCAGAATCGTGCTCAAGAGGAAGAGCGACAGCTGCTTCGGACCGGCGACGGCGGCAAAACATGGAGTCAACACACGTTTCCCGCCGCGTTCCAGCCGCTTGATCCGAATTTACAAGTGAGTTTCGTTACAACAAGCAGCGGCTGGCTCTGGGATGCCCGGCATTTGTGGAAAACGAAAGATGGAGGTTTGAATTGGCAGCTGTTAACGCCTTAGAATGTCAAATGATTTTCTGATAGGTTACGATATCAAGGAACTTGCCCCATTTGAAGCCAACCTCGCGGAAGTGAGCGCACTGCGTGTAGCCATTTTTCGAAAACATATGAATACTAGGTTTGTTATCTGCACAGATCGTAGAGATTAAGGAATGAAAATCTTGTTCTTTCGCGAACGTCTCTATAAATTGGATGGCGGCGGAACCGATTCCTTTGCCTACGCACCCCGGTTGTAAATAGATCGTCACTTCTCCTGTAGTGGCATAAGCTTGCTTTTTCTTGTGAGGCATTACTTGCACATAGCCTTGGAGTTCTCCATCCAAAGTGATCACAAAAGTTTGAAAACGCGAGTTCGGATGAATAACACTCTCTGTAAATTCGGTGATTGTAACAGGTTCCGTATGAAAAGAGGCGGTGGAATTCATGACGAAATGGTTGTAAATGTCCATTAGAGCGGGAATATCCGACGCTTCTATTGTTTTAAACATAATTGTAGACATATAAGACTCCTTCTCTTCTTTTTCAAATAGACATCTAGCATCATTCCATGTATCTTAGATATAATATCTTACTATTAAAAGAAGATAAAGTTGAACATCGAAATAGGGGGAGTCACATGTCGGGCAATTCGGGTTACATTCTCGTGATTGTTGTTGGAATCATTGTACTTGCAGGTCTTACCTTCATGAATCTTCGCAAAATTAGCAAATCCACCGCGGACTTGACCCAACTCAAAAAAAGAACGCTTCTCTGGAGCGAAATCTCACTGGCGTTATTTGTTCTGCAGTTGTTCTTCCGTGATCGGCAGGGCGGATTCTTGCTTTTCTTTGGGATTCTGACGCTATTTACAGGGGCTCATTACCTTGGTGTACTGTACTATTCGAAAAAAAGGGGTAAATAACAAACGGAGAGAGGCTTTCCTAAGTAGTCAGGCTACTTGGAGGAAAGTCTCTTTTTTATGGGGTACTACTCGTTCCAGCTTGATGGTTGTGTTTTTGTAGGCATTCTCAGCTTCTGGTACCATTTTTTCTTTTTCTTTTGTTCTAGTAACGTTTTTAACTGAAGCATAACAAGCTTCGCTCTGTCCTCGTCGGCATACTTGTCTCGTAGATGTTCAAAAATTGTTGGATCTTGCATTGGATCGGATACCTTCTTTTCTGACTGTAAGATAAATGCGAAAAAAGGAGAATATATGTTCTTGTTTGACTATTATAGCATATGAGTTTTCGAGATGCTAGTCAACTTTTGCTTCATGAGAATCTTCTCATGGGGCTGTTTTTGTTTCCCT
Organism: Paenibacillus violae; assembly: GCF_032461945.1. Classification (NCBI taxonomy): domain Bacteria; kingdom Bacillati; phylum Bacillota; class Bacilli; order Caryophanales; family Paenibacillaceae; genus Paenibacillus; species Paenibacillus violae. The sequence goes on along the minus strand of NZ_JAWCUD010000002.1, from coordinate 658,706 downwards.
TTTTTTAGGTAAGCGCTTAGATCCAATTCTCTGAACCCCGCATTTAATGTAGAGTACCTAACCATAAAGAGGTGAAGACTATGGCTCGAGTAAAAGCAGTTCGTAACACTGATTTCGTTCTGATAACTTGGGTAAGAAATCCGCTTCGTCCAGGTTCTGCACGCAGAATTACCGCCTCTCGTGTGATCGGCAACGCTTCACCTTGTACGTTTACATTAGCTCCCGGTAGACTATTGAATAACGCGTTTGCCTGTTTGTTGGATGCAGATATCGGTTTTAAAGTGGTATATCAGAAAAATACATCAAGCATTAGCGGTGTAGTGTTGCTGCGGCGTAATCGTTAAGGATAAGCTGATTAAAACCACCGCGAGGTGGTTTTTTTGCTGATCAAAACGGCTGTACCTCGTGGACACGCAAAGTAAGTAATGGTAAAATTTATCCATTATTGTTATGGGGGTCAAGTTCGGATGAAAATAGCTTTTATTTCAGATATACATGGAAACGCAATTGCTCTTGAAGCGGTTTTAAACGATATTAAGCAAAATAAAGTGGATAAAATTTATGTGCTAGGCGATCTTTGTTACCGTGGACCGGAACCCAGACGATCTCTGGATTTAATTCGTTCTTTGAATACGGAAGTGATTAAAGGCAATGCAGACGAGTGGGTAGTCCGCGGCGTTCGCGAAGGGGAAGTTCCGCAAAAAGTGATTGACCTCATGAACATCGAACGTGATTGGACCTATTCCAAACTTGAACCGTCTGATCTGGCCTATTTAGAAACACTCCCGACAGAAATTAATTGTGAGGTAAGTGGAACTCGAATAAACGCCTTCCATGCAACACCGAGTAGTTTATTTGAAATCGTGCTTCCGAACGAGGACGACGCTGGGTTACAGAACCGTTTGATGAGTTCACAAGACGCGCAGATCTATGTGTACGCGCACATCCACAAAGCTTACATAAGACACTTGAATGGTAAAATACTTATGAATGTTGGAAGCGTAGGCCTTCCGTTTGATGGCATTACTAAAGCTTCTTATGGTCTGATTGAAATTGAAGAAGGTAAAATAAAAACATCCATACAGCGTGTTGATTTTGACGCGGAGAGAGTAATCCAACTTTACAGGGATGTGGACTATCCGAATGCAGAAATGATGTCGGGGATAGTTCGGAATGCTAGAGTTTGAGTCGCTCAAGGAACTGAATTCAAAAAGCCCAGGAAAATCCCTGGGCTTCTATTAACTATTTCTTCTTTTTTCTGCTACCATGATTGGGTTTGTTATCTTTTTGATCTTTCAAATGATTTTCTTGTTGCTGGTTATTTGTCGACATGAGAGTAGCCACCTTTAGAGTAATTTTGAAACATTACTATTGTGTGCATTGGAAGAGGGGCTAATCCCTTGGGGTGAAAATTTACCAACTCAATTTCCATCTAAACTTGCACGGCACGTCTCAGGTGTTGTTTCTGCTTTGATCCGGTCATTCATACTTGTACCTTCATCAGTTGTATGTAAACCATCCGCTGCAGTACTCTGACTAAGATCATTAGTTGTGTCTGTTGATTCGTGCTCACTCTTTTGCGTCATTCTGTATCCTCTCCAATTCACTGTTAGTTGGTATCAAAATAAAAAGACTTCATCACACCTGGAGGAGGCTAGGTGGCTAGAAGTCTTTTTTTGCAAGCTTACTTTTCCATCAAAAACTTAACGTTGAAAACCTTGGAGCTGCTGCTCAGCCATTTGTACTAATCTTTTAGTAATGCTGCCACCAATAGAGCCTGCATCGCGCGTCGCGAGATTTCCATTGTAACCATCTGGTTGTAAAGGTATTCCCAATTGTTGAGCTACTTCAAATTTCATTTGATTTAAAGCTGCTTTTGCTTGAGGAACCACTAATGTGCTGTTGTTTGCCATGGAAAAAATCACTCCTTTTCTTGGTGTACTCATATCATTTGGAGTGGAAGGAATTCTTATGCATTCAAAATCAAAATTATTTTCGTCTGATATTACACAAAGCGTCTTAGAGATGTACTTTTGTAAAAACATCTATACAACGGATTGAAAATTGCTGTTATAATGCCTTTGTTAGGTTAATTATGTACTGCTTTACACGGAGGATCGGATGCTAACTAACTTCAATGACCATAGTCTTCTCTTACATGCATTTGAAAAATCTCCAATTGGAGTGGCCTTTTTAGCTTTTGATGGAAGCCTTTTCAAAGTTAATCCATCTTTTTGCAAAATGTTAGGATATAGCGAAAGTGAATTAATAAATCTGGGTGTTCCATCTGTTACCCATCCTGAAGATTTAGAAGCAGATCAGTCATTGTGGCGTCAATTGGTGCAAGGTGAACGTGAGGGTTACCAATTAGAAAAAAGGTACATTCATAAATCCGGGGCCATTATGTGGGGGCTTTTACATGTTACTATCGTTAAGAACCAACTAGGATTCGATGCTAATAGCATACTCATCTCCCAAGTTGTAGATATAACAGAACAAAAAAAGAAGGAAGAAGAGTTCAAGAAGATTGAAGAATTGCACAAGCTTATTTCCGAACATTCCCAGGATGTTATTTTGCGATTAACGCCGGAAGGAATGATCACATATGTCTCCCCAGCTATCCGAAAACAACTCGGATATGAGCCGGATGAGCTTATCGGAACATCTGCCTATGAGTATTGGCATCCAGAAGATTTGAAATCTAACTGGCTAAAGTACGGTTATTATGATAATTCGGATAGTAGGATATTTGTTTATCGAGTTCGGCATAAAAGCGGCCATTATATCTGGCAAGAAGCACATTCCAAAAGAATAAGAAATGCTACTGGAGAGATCCAACATGTTATCAGTATGGGGCGGGATATAACAGAACGCATACAATCTGAAGAATTAATTCGCAGATCCGAGAAACTTTCCTTAGTAGGAGAACTTGCAGCTGGAATCGCTCATGAAATTAGAAATCCATTGACTAGTTTGCGAGGATTCATGCAATTGTACGTAAAAGAGGATATAGAAGGTATAAAGAAATTGCGCAATGAAGTCATGATATCAGAAATTGATCGAATCAATGAAATTGTAAGTGAGCTTTTAGTGTTAGCTAAACCTTCAACTGAGGCATCGGAATTAAGGGACGTGGTCCACGAGTTAAATCACGTTACACGACTATTTGAAGGACAAGCAAACCTTTATAACGTTCAAATCAATAAAGAGTTGGATGCCAATTTACCATTAATCCAGTGTCAACGCAGCATCAATCAAGTATTCATCAACGTTTTAAAGAATGCGATTGAATCCATGCCTAAAGGCGGACAAGTAACAATAGAAGCCAAGCAAAAAAACGATGAAATACACATTCGAATTCAAGACACAGGACATGGAATCCCACAAAATGAAATATCCAAGATTGGAGATCCTTTTTTTACTACAAAAGAAACAGGAACAAGGTTAGGATTAATGGTTTCGATGAGAATCATCCAAAATCATAAGGGGGCTATGCGAATTGAAAGTGAAGTTGGGAAAGGGACTATGGTGGAAGTTATTTTGCCGATTGTTAGTGGGATTTTATAAGGGAATAATAATAGTTAATAAGACCAGTATGCGATAGCGTAAGTCATATGAAGAAACAACAAGCCCGAGGGTACAATCCCATGGGCTTTTTTTCATTTAACTTTGGTATCCTGATGGAAATTGTCCTATGGAAAAAATGTTCGCGATAATGACTATATAATAGCGACCAGTGCAAACGATTGAGGACGGTATTATTTTTTTATTTCGGAAATATGAGCTTTTTCATATTTAGTCATCCTATCAATCTTAGTCAGATCGCTTAATTGTTGCTCTTGCAATATATGATTACTTAACTCGTGGTTGTTAAGACTCGTAGGAGGTTTTAATAAAATATACAAACCAAAGCCCAAAAGAAAAAGTATGCAAACAAACAACATAAGAAAACCTCCTATTCGTCAATGATAAAGTTCATTCCTTCATGGTTTAGGAATACCAGATATTTGATTTGTATCCATATTTATATTCTAAGTATATGTCACGTGGATTCTAATGATCTAGGACAGCGCCCTTTTTCTTTTTCTGAGCTTTTGCAATTCCTAAAATGTGCTTTATCCCTAGAACAGGCTATTTCATAGGTCCATACACTAATATTGCAAACACCCACATAGATGAATGTTCCCGATAACAAAATGCCTATTCTTATGAAGGGAGGATATAGTTATGATTAAGCATTCTAAAGTATTTATGCATCCTGGTTCGCGAAGCATGAAAATCTTCCATAATGCTAAAATTTCGGGCTATGGGAAGTACACCGTAATGAACAAGCCGGTTGTCCTTCACTCGCTCACAAGCAACCAAAAGGATATTTGCACCGTTGGCCAAGATAAAGAAGCATGTAAATGCTCTAAAAAAACGAAATACAAACATAAATTACGACTCGGAAAATGGAGAAAGCAGAAAATTATTAAAGCTAGAAAACGGTGTTCAAAGAGACTAAGTGAGATTTGTGTTGTTTGCTGTAATGGACCCTGCAAATGTACTAAAAATAAGAAAAAGAGAAAAAAACGAGTATGTCACCGAAAACACAGCATTCACAAACGAAAAAAAGTTATCTGTAAGCAAGGTAATAAAGGAAAGAGGGGGAAAGTGGGACCTGGAGGACCTGGAGGACCTGGAGGGCCGATGGGACCGATGGGACCGATGGGACCTGGAGGACCGATGGGACCTGGAGGACCGATGGGACCTGGAGGACCGATGGGACCTGGAGGACCGATGGGACCGATGGGACCGAAAGGACCGGAAGGGCCGAAAGGACCGAGAGGACCAGAAGGGCCGGAAGGACCGAGAGGACCAGAAGGGCCGAGAGGACCAGAAGGGCCAGAAGGACCAAGAGGAGCAGCAGGTCCACCGGGACCACCCGGACCGCCCGGACCACCGGGGCCACCAAGACCGGTAGGGCCGCCAAAGCCGCCAAAGCCTCCAGGGCCTCCAGGGCCGCCTAAACATGTCAGATCTTCCGGGAAAGGGCAATGTAACAGTAATTGTAACTGTGAGAAGTGTTGTATAGGAAATTTCCTAAATCAACTGAAAGGTATTACAGTGAAAGAGTTACACACATTAGACTATTCCTACGGGAAATATTCTGATGTGAAAATCAATTCTGCTGAGAACCGTGTTCTAAATTTCGTTAGCAACGGAGTAGACCATTTCGTGCCAGTCGATCTCATTGCAGGATTGGAAATTTGGGTGGGAGATTTTAATGAGAAATGGTTGGAAGGAAATACGAGTGGGTCCGAGAAAAAAGATTCGAATAATTGCGAAGATGCTGTCTTGACGAGCTTGTTCAGTCCATTAGTCCGTAAATCTAAGGTTGATTTCAACACTTTGGCAGAACAATTAAAAGATGTTCAGAATGCAGAAGTAATTGGACTAAATGGCAATGTCGTCGTATTGTCCACGAGAGATATCATTTTTGCCGTTGCCTTAAGCAGTATTTCGGATGTGTCTAATATAAGAGATATCCAGTAGTAGCGAGAAATAAATTGATATTTCTTCCGGTCAATAATGCTGAGACGTTGTTGACTGGGAGAAATTTGGTATATTTTACCATGTACATAAGCCTTGCAGAGATAAAAGCGGAAAAACTGAGAGACAGGTTATCCGCTTAGTACAAACCATTGTCAGGTACGTATATATAATAATGCAACAACCATTTTACTAGCTGGAGGGAAAACAACATGGCTTTTGATTATTTGACACTGGTGGGTAAACAAGTAAGATTGGATCGCGGAGGTCCTGAGTCGCGGCAAGGTAGGGTAGTATCCGTAGGTTCTGATTATGTCGTTATTTACAATGAGAAGGATGGGCTTGTCTACTACAACACTCAGCATTTAAAGAGTATGACACAAAATACAAAAGACATCATGGATGTTCTGGAACCTACAGAGCCTCAACCTGTGTTAAAAATTATGCAAGCAGAAAATTTTGTTGGATTGCTAGCAGGCATGAAAAATCTTTGGTGTCAGGTTAACCGTGGAGGCCATGAGAGCGTTCAAGGTGTTGTATCCGAAACAACCCCTGAATATATCACCATGGTTGTGAACCATGAGTTGGTCACTATTTTTACATTTCATATTAAAAGCATTTCTTATGGAGTCAAAAAAGAAAATCAGGATGAGAAAAAGGAACAAAAGCAGGATAATAACGAGAAAAAATAACTCAACTATTCATGTTTATAATGGAGGAAGGGGGGAAGTCCTATGATGATTAATCTATTCAATTTATGTAGAACGTCCAAAGAAATTCTCCCTCTCCCGTCCATTGATCTCAAACATGAGTCAATAGATGGTATCCTTGATGAGGTGCAAGCCCATGGTTAATCTGACAACTGCAGTAATCTCCATGGTATTTGTAGCCGTCACAGTGCTGATCATTTGGCGTCCATTCGGTATCAATGAATCAATCCCTACTTCTATCGGTGCATTGATCCTTATTGCTTTAGGGATTGTATCGCTTCCAGATGTATACCATATCGGCACTATTGTAAGCGGGGCTAGCATAACCATATTATCAACAATTGTAATGTCTATTGTTTTGGAGAGCATAGGAATTTTTCGGTGGGCGGCAGTTAACTTGGCGATTCGGGCAAAAGGATCCGGTAGAGCCCTCTTCTGGTACGTTAATATATTATGTTTTTTGATGACAATGTTTTTTAATAATGACGGCAGTATCTTAATTACAACTCCTATTATTATTCAGACCTTAACTATACTCAATCTTAAAACGAGACAAAAAATACCTTATCTTATTTCAGGTGCGCTTGTTGCAACTGGAGCTAGTGCTCCAATCGGTGTAAGCAACCTTGCCAATCTTATTGCGCTAAAGACAGTGGGATTGGATCTTAATACGTATACAGCAATGATGTTTGTACCTGCAATGGTAGGAATTATTGCGATATCGTATTTGCTTTTCGTGTATTTTAAACGTGAAATTCCCGTGAAGATTATGGATTTACACCCTAAATCCATAAATAGTCTTATGCACAGTGAGTCCGGAGCCTATCATCCTCTTAAAGTAGATCCAATGGAAGAGCGCCCCATTGATTGGGTGTTATTTCGCATTTGCATATTCATTGTAATCTTGATCAGATGCAGCTTTTTCCTGTTGACTCCCTTCGGGATTCCTACGGAATGGCCTGCAATCGTTGGTGCGATTCTACTAATCGCTATCCGATGGAAACGTAGAGGAACTGGTCCAAAAGATATACTTTTAAAAACTCCTTGGCACATTTTAATCTTCGCATTCAGTATCTATGTCATTATTTACGGCCTTCATAATTCTGGCTTAACTCAGTTTATCGTAAGTTGGATTGGTGAAACAGTTGCCGAGAATCACTTCAATGCGATTTTTGGAATGGGTATTTTACTAACAGTGATGTCAAACCTATGTAATAATTTGCCGTCTGTTATGATTGGCTCCTTGTCACTACAAAGTATGGGGCTAGATACTTTTACGCTTCATACCGCCTATTTGGGTAATGTCATAGGTGCAGATATCGGGTCATTATTGTTGCCAATGGGTACGCTAGCTTCGTTGATATGGATGCATATACTTAAAAGGCATAACATTCACCTAACTTGGGGGCAATATATAAAAGTAACAATACTAGTTGTACCCATAGCTCTGTTTTTAAGTTTGTTTTCTTTATATGTATGGACGGGCTGGTTATTCAAGTGAGAGGAGGTGAAAATAAATGGATCTTTTTCAGAAGCAGCTAGGAGCGGTTATTGATGTTGAATTGAATGGTGATAAATGGCATACAGGCGTTCTAGTGGATGCAGAGCATGATATATTGGTTGTCTATAATGGGGAGCGCTATATTTACATCCCGACTTATCATGTTTTGAACGTCAGTCTGAGTAACCAAAAAAGTTCAACTGACTTCTCCGCTCCTCCTGAAAAACCAATCAATAATGATAAACAAATTTCTTATCGGAAAATATTATTGAACTCCAAAGGAATATTTTCAGAGATCTTTGTTTGTGGAAATCAGCCTATTCATGGTTATATTACACATGTGATGACGAATTATTTCGAGTTTTACTCGCCCGTATACAGAACGATGTTTATCCCATTAGTCCATCTGAAATGGCTGACTCCCTATAATAACTACCATACTCCATACCTATTGGATAAGAAATTTTTTCCTGTTAATCCTTCCGATTTGCCTCTATCCCGTACCTTTGAGGAACAAATCAAGAAGCTGGAAGGTAACATTGTCGTTTTTGACTTGGGTAGAAACTCTAGCAGGATAGGATTATTAAAAGCAATAGAAAACAATATTGTTCATCTGATTACAGCGGAGGGCAGGGCGCATTATACGAACATTCAGCATATTAAAAGTGTCCACTCGCCGTCTTTATAATGGAATTTCAAGGAGGTAATGAGTATGCCTGGAGGAAAAGGCCATGGTAAACATGGACATGAACACGGTGAACATAAGAATGAAAAAGAAAAACTTGATCAAGAAGTAAAGGAAACAAACAGTAAAGATCAAAAAGAAGAAGAAAAAGGCAAGGAAGCAGATAAGGGTAAGGGGCACAAGGAAGAAAAAGCTAAGGAAGCAGATAAGGGTAAGGAGCACAAAGGAGAAAAAGGTAAGGAAGCAGATAAGGGTAAGGAGCACAATGAAGAAAAAGGCAAGGAAGCAGATAAGGGTAAGGAACACAAGGAAGAAAAAGGCAAGGAAGCAGATAAGGGTAAGGGGCAAAAGGAAGAAAAAGGCAAGGAAGCAGATAAGGGTAAGGAGCACAAGGAAGAAAAAGGCAAGGAATCAGATAAGGGTAAGGAGCGCAAGGAAGAAAAAGGCAAGGAAGCAGATAAGGGTAAGGAGCGCAAGGAAGAAAAAGGCAAGGAAGCAGATAAGGGTAAGGAGCGCAAGGAAGAAAAAGGCAAGGAATCAGATAAGGGTAAGGAGCGCAAGGAAGAAAAAGGCAAGGAAGCAGATAAGGGTAAAGGGCAAAAGGATGAAAAAGGTAAAGAAGCAGAGAAAAAGGGTAAAAAAGGTCATTGAGAAGATATGCTGTTGTTGTTTTGCGGACCGTATTGAATTAATTTCTATACGGTCTTTTCAAAATAGAGTTGATTGTTGTATTTACAATGCTTAAAACACGGTCTTTTAATTGTTGAGTCAAAAGCGAAAACCTGAGACTTCCGCATCCAGCATCCGCAAAAAAATGCGGATTCTTTATTTATGATCAGACTTTCGAAGTTCGTTTCATAATACGCAAATGAAACGGCAAATAGAAATAGTATACAACCAAATAAACAGGTATCGAGTACAAGGGGTTCCAGTGCTTTAACGTCATTATCCCAACAGCGACAGCTAGCCACTCGGCAAGTTCTGATACAGCTGTAAAAGTATTGTGTAGAGAAGTTTTTTATATTCTCGATAAACGTTTAGATAAATAACAGCAAAACTTGAAGGAATAATCGTATACATAAAAAATTCAGGGATACCGCGTTTATTAGGGCTACCAACGTCAAACAAATCAAGCCAAACGGAAAATACAGTATCGATAACCCAAACAAGTCCGGCGATTACACCGAAAGTGAGATAGATCTCTGGCATGTTTAATCTTTTGGGCATAAAAACGACGAACAACAATAGAAAAACACCAAGAATAGCCGAATACCACCAACCTTTACTAAAGTCCATATTTTGAATAATTTGATTCATAAAGCACCACGCACCTCACATTCTGGGAATGGTCGTTAGTTTTCCCCATAAAGTGGAATTCTATGAAAGGACATCGGCTGAAAAATTAAAAGACATTTTCAAAAAGTTTGCAATTTTCCATTTTGATCATATGCATAGAATCATAAAATTCGATAAAAATATTTTGAAGGGAATGTTTGGGAAAGTAATTTGTTTGACAAATGAACCCCTCATCTTCCCTTTGCCAAGATTGGCCGTTGAGATGATTCGAAAAAGTCGGGGTGATCAACTTGTTGCAAAATCTGAGTAAACCGATTCTTGTATTGCTGTTGATTGTTCCTTTGCTTTCGGGATGCTGCGATCGCCTGGAAATTGAAGATCGTGCTGTCGTTTTTAGCGATTGGAATCGATGAAGCAAAGCCTGGCGATGAGAAGGAAACCAGCAATGCAACGCATATTCTTAAACAGAATCCTAGGACGAATCAGAAATTACTTCGGATTACGGTCCAGATTGCCGTTCCAGGAAGGATTCCACTTGGTGCGGGCAGCGATGCGAGCAGTCCTTCCGGAGAAAAACCTATTTGGGTACTATCCAGTGTTGGATATACCATTGAGGATTGTTTAATGAATTTACAACAGCAGCTTGCAGATCGGTTGTTCTATGGTCATTTACGGGTCATCGTGCTATCGGAGGCTATCGCCAAAAAAGAGAGGCAGCAGATATCATGCATGCCATGCTTCAATTGGAAAGAGTACCTGCACTATACTTGCTCGCCACGTTAGATCATGCCCGAGAAATGGGCAAGCTGCCCAACAATTTTTTAGGAGTGTTTTTTAGTCAATCCTCAGCGAAAGGGCAGGAAGGATCAATCCCCTACTTGGAGTTAAAGAAAGCATCAAACATTGAAATCTCTGGATTGGCTTATTTTCGAGACGATAAAATGGTGGGCACTTCGACAGCCCTGCAGATCGGCCATTATACGTCGATTAAAGAGATTAACCCTGGTGGGTATAGTGTTATGCATGAATTACCCGGTGGCACAAGGGTTATATTTAAAGCAACACATCGGACATCGAGAATAACCACAACCATCGAAAATGGAAACGTACATGTCCAAATAAATTGCCAGATAGAAGGGGATTTAGAGGAAAAATCAGAAGAGCATTTCAGCGTTACTGATGAAATTCTTAAAAAATTGGAAGTCAAAATCGAAAGAGATGCCAAGCAAGGTTTTGAAAAACTCATTCAGCAAACTCAGATGGATGGTAGCGACATTTTCGGTTTCGGTTAGTATGTGCGTGCTACACAGCCTGGTTACTGGAACAAGCAGGTCAAGACAAAAGAAGCGTGGCAGCGTCAGTACGTAGACGTAAACGTAGATGTTAATATGTTCGTTAAGATCAGGAGGATCGGCACAAAGAACCGATCAAGAAATTTGGGGTGATAATAGAAGGATCAATTTTAGAGGACTTTTAATTATTTGTGAAGAATAGAAATATTTGTAACAAGCAATTGAAAGGACTGATTCGATGAATTTTATTGTTATTATGATCGTTATGTTCATTATTTTTTGTTTAATTGGCATGTTTAGCAATAAGAATAGAAGAGGTAGCTCTACCCAGCACCACAATCATAGCTCTAATTTCTTTAATAATAGTTCTTCTGATCATGATATTAATCGTCATCACCACAATCATCATAACAATCATAGTCATAGTCATCATGACCACCACCATAATCACCATCACCACAATGATTCCTCCAGCGGAGGAGGAAGTGACAGTGGAGGTGGCAGTGATAGCGGAGGCGGTAGTAGTAGTGATTAATGGAGAGAGTCAAGTTGGCTCTCTTTTTTTGTTGGGCGTAGGGTTCGTCGCGCTAGATGAGTACGGTGATGTCTGGGACGCTCAGGAAGTTGAAGGTTTCAGGAAAAGACCCGGAACAAATGGTCAAGCTCATCGATCGGATAGTTCACTTGGTATCACCGGACGATGTTGTCTGCATCGAAGATTTTGCTTATGCGCAGGCCAATCGAATGGCGATGCTTGGGGGGATTGGCTGGGGAGTTCGGATGGAGCTATTCAAGAGAGGCATTACATACATCGAGGTTGCTACAGGGGAGCTTAAGAATTTTGCCGGTTGCAAGGGCAACTGCTCCAAAGAAGATTTAATCATTCCAATTTATGTGCTCTGGGGATTTAGAAACGGCAGCGACAATGTCCGTGATGCATTTATCCTGGCGCAAATTACTAGGGCCATTAAAGAAACAGTCAAGCTTAAAGCATTTCAAAGAGATGTCATAAAGAAAGTGAAAGGGAGATAGCACATAGCCTACATCGAAGCTGAGGTGTTCATCGTAAATGCAAAGATGTAAGTGGAGTTGTATCAGAAGTGAAGTCACAAGGTGAACAAGCTGAAATGGATCTTGGACTCGATGAGTACCGTAAGAGAGTAGCTCCGCTTGCTACGAAGTGGGATGACTGGAGGCGGGGACAAGTTGAGACTTCAGCAGAGAAGCCTGAGATGACAGCTACAGAAGGTTCTAAGGGTGATGTAGTTGAGTTTAATGAACCTGGTGATCAAGATAAACAGGAGCCTATTCCGGGTAAAGATGAGAAGGAAATTCAAATTGGCAAAGATGAGCTCGAGAACTTTATCTTAGGTGGAAATGGCCCAGCGTTTGAAGATTTGCCATATGACTTTAAAGAGCTCCTTACTCGTAAACGTAATGGTGAGACATGGATAGAGATCGCACAGTCTTTGAAGATAAGTTCAAGTAAGTTATCTGCAGATTGGAGCGAATACAAGAAACGTATTAAATCTGTATTAGATGGAGAGAACGGGGTCGCATAAAAAGGGAGGGTTAAGATATGAAATGGAAACAAGAGCTTTTATGGGTTAAACGAAATGAATATGGTATTGCACTACGTATAGAGGAAGAGCGGCCGGCAGGTGTTTCGGATGCTGAGATTGATTGTGAATCGCTAGAAGATGAACAGATAATCAAACCGATAGACAGCATGGCTGCATTTGCTTCGCTCAATAGATACTTTGCACTTATTGAAAATACAAAACTGACACTGGAGCAAGCAGAGGAAGCAGTAAAAACTCTTTGTCATGTATACGGAGCTGCGAATGAAGAAGAATTATTTGAACGCGGTGAGCCAGAGCTGATTGAAACTTACAAACAGCTGAAAAATGAAATTTTTGCTGAAAGTAAACGAATAAGTAAAATCCTCTGCGTGTAAAATTTTCGGGATCGCAGAGGATTAGTCGATATAACACACTTCAGTCATATTAAGCTAGCTTATTGATTATCGTCGCGTCCTCCTTGCCAATTACCGCCTTGATATTGACCTGGATGAGGCATTCCTTGCCATACCCCCTGTTGACCATGCCATTGGCCTTGGTGCATTCCAGGATACGGCATTGGGGTTTGATGATGGGGATGTTGACCTGGATGAATAATCACATGATGGAAGTGGTGATGGTGATGTAGTTGATGAGGATTTTGTTGGTAGTGTTGCTGGTGATGTTGTTGTTGAGTTAGATTTTGATTGTAACTCATTGAGCAATCTCCTCCAAATTTTGATACATCAACCTATGTTGAAATGTGATAATTGGATGCTTGATTTTATCTATTTGGGCGTATTTACACGATTTAAAGCACGATCCCACGTCTCCTAGCAAGAATCACAACTGAAAGACATAAAAAACCACCCCATCGTACAGACCGATGAAGTGGTAAAAAGGATGAGGGTTGACACGATTGCAATATATTCCATCATTTAACAATTGTGATCAGAATTTAAAAGCCTAAAATATCGCTCAAAGATAAAGCTGTTATCGGTTTTTGGTAATAGCACTACAAATAAAGCACGTACTTTTTTTCCCTTTTATTTGCTTCACATTGTCACAGTAGATACATCTCATGAACTTGCCCTCCATATATCCACTTAGTCTTCCGGTGTACGATCCAAATATAGACGAGTTACTGAAGTTGTGTCCCCTCTATCAATTTCCTCTTCAGTAGCTTTCTCTTCAAGTGGGTCGTGCGTGTTCATACCTGGGGCGATTGTAGGTTCATCATTTTCAGCAGTAGCCGTATCTTTCAAAAATATCACTCCTTAGAATTATTAGCGTTATATTATACAATTTCACAGAATTTATTCACCTCTAAAAAAGTGATGAACATTAGTGAACACCGACTGAAACAGAAAATTCAGGAGAAACATAAATTGAGCATCGAGTGAAGACCCGATGCTCAAAATTAACTTGTTTTATCTATTTTAAGATTTTGGAACCTTCTGGCAAAACAGCATCCTTATCGACTACAATTACTCCCACCCCTCCGGGGATATATGCAGCAACTGTATTTTCATCAACATTTATATAGTTGCCAGGTACATAAATGCCATGGACTAAAGTGTGAATAATGCCATTCTTATACGTGTGAGCTGGTGTATTTACAGTCTCGGTTGCAGCACTAATAGCGCTCGGAAGCATTAAGCTAGAACTTGCAAGGAGTAAAAATACTTTTGTTTTAAGGGATTTCATATTTGCATCACTCTCCCAACGGTAAGATGTATTGTAACTCTACAGATCATATGTTAACAATTGGTAAAATATTATGCCGTACATCTTGAAGATGCAAATTTATAAGGAACCTGATTTTAGGTTAATTCACGTAGAAAATAAAGATCCCCCGTCTCCTAGCAAGAATCACGGGGGATCAAACATATGTTCCTATAACCAATACTAACACACTGAGGAGGTGTGAGGGAATGGGATGCAATAATTTATCTGAAGGTTATAAACAAACGGCTGCCATGTTGAGAAAGCTGGCAGCTGAGAAGACAAGTAAGATTAAAGAGATTGAGCAGCAAGAAGAAAGATTCTTAGTAAACAAGATGAACTTTCGTTGTTGCAGACTGACCGGCGAGTAATTAATGAGATGGTGGCAGATTGCGAGTGGATGATCGAGTGGCTAGAAAGTGGCCGGCGGCCAGGGAATAAAGCGAGGGGGTGAGCGTCGGGCAGCGTATCAGCGAGAGAAGCTTACGGATCCGGTCCGGATGCAGGCGTACATCTCACAGAGTTCGGCGGGCAGCCCCGCTAACCTTTCAGATTGGAAGAGGTTCCAGATTGAAGATGCGTTATCTAGACTAAGCGAAAGGGAGCGAGAGTGTTACGTGTTGGCTCATGGGGAGCTTTTCGTTTAGTGAGATTGCTGGGATGCTTGGGGTTAGTAAAGGAACTGTGGAGGTTTATGTGACGCGAGCACAGAAGAAAATATCAGAGGACTTGCACAACAGCCTATTCCTTGTGGGATAGGCTGTTTCTCAATATAAACGTTATTGTAATAGAGAGGAGATTAAGATTATAGCTATGCATATTCCGAATACGATAAGAAGTGCTTTCCACTTTTTTGTTTCTGTAGTTCGGAAATATGAAGTAACTGATTCACGGCATAGATAAAATATTAGAAAGCCATCAAAGGCAGATCGTACACCATTTTTTAGATAATAACTTGTTACATATTGTGAACTAACATCACCGTATTGTTCAACGAGCAAGGGTATAGAAATCATTGCATTCAAATTTCGTGTGATTTCATAAGCAAAATAAAATAACGCGAGCCACCAACCCCACTTCTTGCCAAGGAACATTCCAACTGTGGTTGCAAGACTAAGAACTCCTAAAAAAGTGACTGCTACTTGAAAGAAGTAGCTCGATACTCCAATTAATGAAGATACATCATCCAGCCTGCTAAAAAATGCAACCTGTGCAACTAGAACTATAACAGCTGCAATGGCGATCCAAATAGCTAGTAAAGTAATACCAATTGGTCGATCATAGGAATACTCAATAATTTCTTCTTTGTTAGACTTGGGTGCAAAATAAGACAATACTGTTCCTCCTAGAATAATATTTTTCATTGTATCATTAACACTTAAATGTAACAATGTGGAAATTTTAATATAGTAAGTTCTGGGTAACATCTTATTACTTGTGGGATAGGCTTTTAAATTTAGTAGTAGATTTATACTAGACAAAATGAGAGAAATGTAATATTTTGTAGAAATAATTCCATTGGAATTAAATGGGTTTAGAAATGGTGAATACGGAGGTAAAACAGTATTGTATAAGGATCTCAAAGACATCCTAGAGTTAGTTTTAGCTGGCAACACAAATGTGTGGCTGAGCTTACATGTGTCATCGTCGAGTCAACCGATGAGGAATCTAAGCTCTTAACGATTAGTCTGAGCCATTTACGTGGTCGGACTAATGAGGAGCTGCTTGCATCGCTTTTGGAGGAGTTAACAGCTCATTATTCACTCGAAGAGTTATCAACTCAAACCGGTTTTCAATTGGACGAGCTTAATCAATTGCTGCCTGGCTTGAACTCAGACACTGAGCTTATTACTCCGGTCAAGGAAGATGAGTTCGATGTTCAGCGTGCTTTGGATGAGATCAAAGAGCCTGAGACTCGATACGGGGATGTGTGGCAGCTCGGCCGGCATCTTTTGGTGTGTGGCGATGCAACCAAGCTTGAAGATGTGCAGAAACTCATGGAGGGCGCCAAGGCTGCGCTGGTTGTGACTGACCCACCTTATAATGTAGCAGTGGAGAGCGATTCGGCCAGGCTGGCCGCAGATGGCCGAGGAACAATTATGAATGACGACATGCCCGCAGAGGAGTTTGCGGGCTTTTTAAATGCTGTTTTTCTTGTTACGCTTCGGTTATGGACCCGAAGGCAGCTATCTATGTATTTCATCCTTCTTCTTATCAACGGCAGTTCGAGGATGCCATGAACGCGGCCGGTATCGTTGTAAGGTCGCAGTGTATCTGGTTAAAGAACGCTGCTTCTTATGGTTGGTCCCAGTATCGTTACAAGCATGAGCCTGTTTCCTATGCTCATTTGAAGGGTAAGTCCCCGGCATGGTACGGGGATCGGAAGCAGACGACCATTTGGAAGGCCGGGTTGCCACAAGAACTGTTAGAGCCAGAGACGATTTGGGAAGTATCCCGGGGTGATGTTACAAAATATGTTCATCCAACGCAGAAGCCACTGGAGCTCTTACAGATTTCTATAGGGAACAGCAGCCAGCGCGGTGATTTCGTTTTGGACTTCTTTGGCGTAGCGGCTCTACGCTTATGACTTGTGAGCAGATGGATAGGACGTGTAGGACTTTGGAGCTTGATCCGGTATTTTCCGATGTTATTAAGAAGCGTTTTTATGAGTTTACAGGTATTGAGCCAGTTCTTTTAATTCGGACTAAAGCTGCGTAATTTTCTTGATAACCATTGAATTATCGGGCTGGTGACAACTATACCGTAGGCTTCCATCGACCGGCTATGAGTTAAATTTGAAACGAAACGATTATGTAAACAACATATGGAATAATTGATAAATACATAAAAAAATGCCGGGGAGCCCCCGGCATTCACTTATCCGATTACTACAAACGAAGAGACACCGGCGGGTACGAATCGGACCCGGAATAGTGTTCCGTCGTTTCTGAATGTGCGGAGGATAAAAGGCCTGTTGGTCGGTGTGCGAACAGCGAAGAAAACTGCTGTGCCAAAACGATCGAAATTAACCGCTTGAACGAAAGTTCCATTCGTACGCCGGAGTACTGCAAAAAATCCGGTCGTATTAAAAGGTACACCATTGTTATTAGCCCATATGACTGTAAAACGGGTGAGAGTTTGAGTAGGTTTCACAGAGCGGAATCTCGTGAGAGGCACTTTTTTGTAATTCCCCTTCAATGTTTGGGGAGGACGTATTGCCATTTTGAATCAACCCCTTCGTTATGATTAGATATTTAATGCAAGGAGGGGAGATTAAGACAGTGCGAATGCCTATTTAATTTGGCGGTCTTTTTTATTCTTAATCATAGCAAAATAAGAGGACTCGCTAACGTCTCCTCGGCCTCCAGACAAAAGTCTGCTGCAAACTGCTCCCCTTTTCCTATGAAATATGCTTCTTTGATTTTGCTTATTATGGAAAAATAAAGGATGTCATAGTGAGGAAGTAAAAGTAAAATAGTCCCAAACTCAACAAGAAGGGGCAAATTGATTTGGAGCTTGCTAGTTTGACAGAAGAAATTGAGACACTTAGACAACCGTTGGTTCATATGTATTTGGAGGGTATCTCAATCAATAGTGATGTAATCGTATGTAAGCCACAGGAGCTCGATATACTATTAAATGAGTTTCATAGTAGGTTAAATAAACAAATTTCATAAAAATTTGATTAAGTGTTCTTACTACTCTTCCATTTGGAGTGAGTTTTTTTATAAACAAAGAAGGACGCGCTAACGTCCTTCCTAGGTCACCGGAACACTCCCGGTGAGATCATGTTTGCCGTGGCCACGGATATACGAACGCATGGTCTCTTTTTCATTTTAACGGATGATGGGAGTGTTCGCAATTGAAAGATGAAAATACGAACAAAGAGAATGAAGAATTGCTACTTAAGCATGAGTTAGCATTAATAGAAGGAATTGAGATCAAGTCAGTTGAGGACCTGAAAAAGTTGATTGAGATTAATCTGGAGCTTCAAAAAGAGCATTAGTACCGATTATTTGTGAGAGTCAAACTGACTCTCTTTTTTGTTCTCAATTTTCTACTCCGGAGGTGGGTGATATGTAATGCCAAGAGAACGCAGCCCGGACAGGGACAAAGCCAAACAAATCTGGCTCGAGAGTAACGGGAAGTTAAAGCCAGGACCTTGCTGCAGAGCTCGGACTAGGGGAAACTCAGATACGGAAATGGAAGAGCCAGGATAAATGGGATACTTCATTAAATGGTAACGTTACTAATGAAAAGAAAGGTAACGTTACTAAATGAATTGGCGCTCCTTTAGGAAATAAGAATGCCGTCGGTAGTAAAGGCGGAGCTCCGAAAGGAAGTAAAAATGCTCTTGGTAACCGCGGTGGACATGGTGGCCCACCAGGCAACAAAAAAGCAGTCACTACCGGGGAGTTTGAATCCAAATGGATGGATACGCTTGAAGAAGATGAGCAAGAGCTGGCTCGCCTGGTTGAGACTGATCCGATTAGACAAGCGGATGAAGCAATCACACTTTTTTCTATCAGAGAACGACGCATGCTGCAGCGGATCCAGGATCTTCGTAACGCGTTATCTGAGAAGCAGAGGAAAGTTCTGCAGGAGAGAATCACCGTGAAGGATGTTCAAACCGTTCATGATGACAAGACGGGTCAAACCAGAAGTGTGGTTGTTCCGATAGATAAGCTTGTTACGACGAAGATTGAGGAAACAGTTATTAGGGTAATCAATGACCTTCTTCGCCTGGAGGAAGCATTGACTAGGGTCCAGGATAAGAAGTTAAAGGCCATTGAATTAAAGAACCGTTTTGTAGATGCTTAGCGTGATCTTAGAATTCAGAAACTCCAAGCCGAAGTTAACACTCTGAACAACAGCAATATTATTGATCCTGTTGTATTTAAGGATGACCTGCATGAGTGAAGTTAGCTTGCAGCAGACCATTGGGAAGGGTTATGTAGATTTCTGGCGGTGTCGCGGTCGGTACCGAGTTATTAAAGGTGGCCGTGGTTCAAAGAAAAGTGTTACAGCAGTGTTATGGCACATCTATCACATGATGAAGTTGCCGCTTGCAAATACACTCGTTATTCGGAAAACGTTCAATACACATAAAGTTTCTACGTTTGCTCAACTTAAATGGGCAACACGTCGACTAGGCGTAGATCATCTTTGGCAGTTTAAGAAAAGCCCGCTCGAGGCTACATATAAGCCGACCGGCCAGAAGATCTTATTCCGCGGCCTAGATGACCCGATGTCCATCACTTCGATTACGGTGGATACGGGATATTTGTGCGGGGCTTGGTTTGAAGAAGCCTATCAGATCTTAAATGAGGATGACTTTGATAAGATCGATATGTCCATCCGTGGTGAGTTGCCAGAAGGATATTTCAAACAATTAACGCTGACTTTTAACCCATGGAATGAACGCCATTGGTTAAAACAGCGTTTTTTTGATATGCCAAATCCTAATACATTAGCCCTTACAACTACATTTCAGTGTAATGAGTTCCTGGGAGACGACGACCGGGAATTGTTTGAATGGATGAGGAAACATAAGCCGAAGCGTTACCGCGTTGAAGGTGAGGGCAACTGGGGATTGCGGAAGGCGCGATCTTTGAGAATTGGTGTGAGGAAGAATTTGAATGGCGAGATATCGCCAAGCTGCCCGATTACAAAGCTATATTTGGTTTGGATTTCGGTTATACCAATGACCCGAGTGCTTTTGTGGCTGCCCTAGTTGCCGCATGGTTTTGTCCGAAAGTTGGTTGATCAGAAGGTTGGATATTTGCTGAGTAAGCCATTGAGCATTCAAACAGAGCAATGTTGTACGCCTGCTATACACTTATTTTTAACTAGATGTACGCATGTGAATTTCATATCATCTTCTATGGACTTGTAATTAGCTATGTTTACTTTATGAAATCTATCTATATGCATAAAATATGTGTAATTGGAAAATTTAAGTATACCGCCATCGTAAGTAGGAGCTGATTTGTTTGAACGGAAAAATCACACCCTTCCAGTTGTCTATGCTCCTGATTACATATATCGGAATCTCCAACCATGTTATCCTCATTCCAATATTGTTAGATACCGCGAACCGCGACGCATGGATCTCTGTCTTGGCAGGCATTGTACCTTCCTTACTTCTTGGCCTGCTGTATGTATATATGTACAAACAGATCCCTTCTTCGCTCTCCACCTGGGTAAAAGAGAAAACAAATTCACTGGTGTGGCTTATTTTCACAGTTCTATTCACGTTATACTTCTTAACTCAGGCTAGCATCAGTATACGGGATACGATCGTGTGGTCAAATACATCATACCTGACTTATACCCCAACATGGGTAGTCGGCATATGTCTCATCGGGATTAGTTATTACACGGCAAGAAAAGGACTGGCCGCAATTGCAATCACCAATGGTATTCTGCTTCCCTGGATCGTTCTATTCGGTTTTTATATTATGACAGTAAACTTTCAATATAAAGACTACAGCTATTTGTTCCCTATCTTCAAAAATTCAGCGCAATCTATCACAAATGGCGCATGGTACACAACATCGGGGATCACGGAGATCTTCCTCGTGTTCTTTCTGAAGGACAATGTGAAGGGCAAGCTGTCTCGAATGAATATGATGCTGGTTGTTCTTATGTTGATTGAGCTAACGTTCGGACCATTGTCAGGCATAATAGCCATGTTCGGTCCGTTCGAAGCCGAGAAACTACGATACCCGGCTTACGAGCAGTGGCGCATGGCATCCATCGGAAGCATGCTAAGTCAAACCGACTTTTTGTCCATTTATCAGTGGTTAGCCGGTGCGTTTATACGAATTTCGTTGGCGATCTACATTATTCACACTCTGTGGGTGAAAAAATGGAGGCATCCAGAAATTTTATTCATCCTGATATCCTTATTTCTTTTTGTAATCAATCAGCTTAAGCTGTCAGATATAAAGTTCCACGATCATGTAAAAACTTATTATACGAGTTCCAGTCTGTTTTGCGGTGTCACTAGTTTAGTACTCCTAATTTGTATTTGGGCAGGAAAGAACAAGAAGGCGGTGGAGCAAAATGGCTAAAATAAGTGAAAGTGATATAAGGCAGTTATTTGAGGATTGCGGCGATGTTAACCTTGAAACTATTGGCGGCCTTCTGTTCATTTTCTGCCAAGGCATGTCTAATCGGGAGCAAATAAATGAATTGAGCACATGTAGTGCAGGCATTTTGCGGCAGCACCCCGCTACTTTAACATCGAATTGGAAGAATGAGCTATCGTCCTATGTGTTTAGTGGCAACTTACTTCTCTTCGACATGGATACGGCATGCTTTTACTTGCACTTTGTCGCAGATCCGCCTCAAAGAAACCCGGAAGAGTCTGTAACGGAAACGTCCTCCAAGGGAGCGCGCGACGGATTTACCGAAAGTATCAAGACTAATGTAGCGCTAATCCGCAAGCGATTGCTAACTCCGACACTCAAGGTTGAATCTTTTACAATTGGTGTCCGAAGTCAGACCGAGATATGTTTGCTCTACATTCAAGATATTGCTAATAAGGAGGCTGTCGATGAGGCTCGAGAAAGGTTACAGAACATCCACATCGATGCGCTTATTACTAGCTCTCAGCTGGAAGAAGCCATATCGGATAAGACTATGTCGGTGGTACCGCTTATTGATAATACCGGGCGGCCTGATTTTGCCGCTGAGTATTTGATTGGCGGCCGTTTCGTAGTTTTGCTTAACGGTTCACCGCTTGCCATTATCGCTCCCATTACACTTACATCGCTTATGAAATCGCCGGAAGACGGCTATTTCCGTGCGGTGATCAGTTCTTTTCAACGGCTAATCCGAATGTTTGGCTGGTATTTGGCTTTGTTCCTGCCCGGATTCTACATCGCGCTGATCGGATTCAATTTCGAGCAGATTCCATTGCCTTTGTTAGCAACAATCGCAACAAATCGCATTGGACTTCCGGTTTCACTTCCATTAGAGGCAGTTATCGTGCTCATCTTGTTTGAGTTGTTTAAAGAAGCAGGACTGCGGCTCCCGAAATCTGTAGGCCCAACGGTAACCGTCGTCGGCGGTATCATCGTAGGCGATGCCGCCATACGAGCCGGCATTACGTCCCCTACAGTAACTGTCGTAGCTGCGACCACGGTAATATCCGGCTACACGCTGGTGAATCCGACGCTGAGCGGCATCGTATCAATTGCACGCATCGCCATCATGATCATCACCTCTTTTCTCGGGATGTTCGGGTTCTTCCTGTCTATCTTCTTCGTCATCGCCTATTTATCCGATCTCAAATCGTTCGGGATCCCATATCTCTCTCCTCTTTCACCGCCATCTTGGGCAGATATCACAGGGGCTCTGCTTAAGAAACCGGCGAATAAAATGAAAAAGCGTGCACAGAACCTACAATTGCAGGACGATACGAGGATGAGGGACGGAAAGTCATGAATAGAGTCTGGAAATCGACCTTGGTCGGCTGCATCATGTTATCTCTTTGTGGATGCTGGGACGGAAAGAACATTCAATACTTCAATTTCGTTAATATGATCGGCATCGATTATATCGACGGAAAATATAAAATCTATACGCAAATAAATGATCTCGCGTCCATGGCGAAGCAAGAAGGAAGCGGAAACACCCCGAATCCGATTGTTGTTGGAGTAGGCGAAGGCGAAAGTATCGGGATGGCGATGTTCGATCTGCTTAAGGAAAGCCAGATGAGAATGGATTGGACACAGACAAAAGCGTTTATATTTAGCGATCGTATGCTTGCTAAGGGGATTTTCAATATCCATGACGATTTGATGCGAACACGCGATCAACGCTATACACCCTGGGTATTTGCTACGAATGAAGACCTTAGAAAGATTCTAAGCACAAAGCCGATTACTGGAAACTCCTCGATTAACACAGTGTACTATCAGCCAAATCTTTTATATAAGCAGATGCAATCCTCTTTTGAGCCATTGAATTATCAGAGGTTCATACGATCTTCAAGAGAACCGTTCGAAACCATGCTGCTGGATCATATAAAACTCTCCGAGAGCTGGGATAAAGACGGTAAACCGTTTACGCTGCCAACCGTGGATGGTCTTGTTGCTTTGAAGAAGGGAAAGAGCGAAGTCAGATTCAACCGTAAAGAAGCAAGTGGAGTGAAATGGTTAAAAGAAAGAACATTACGCGGTATACTCCCCATCAAGGACGATCAAGGCATATTTATTGGAACCGCAGCCTTAAAGAACAATAAGGTAAAGAAAACAGCCTCATATAAGAATGATAAACGAATCGTTAAACTTGAAATTAGCATGGACGCCTCCATTAGAGAGCAGAAGAAACCATTAGAGCTGAATGAAATGAATATGTTGATTAAAAAAAACGTCGTAGATGAAATTACAAAAACCTATGAACTTGGCAAGAAACGATCTGTTGACATTTACTCCTTAAACGAAGTTTGCTATCGTAAAGGCTTGACCATCAATGAAGATATTCCGGAGCTTGAGCTGGATATCAACGTCAAACTCTTGGCTGCGAACATGTTCGAGTTACGGGATTAGTTTATATGAAATACCCCCCTGTACTTGAAAATTGTTGGTAGGGTGGGAAGGGAAATAAATTTATTATTATAATGAAGAAACAAAACAAAGGCCCAAAGGAAAGTTCCCTTGGGCTTATTTTCATATAGTGAAGTAAGGAGGCGAATGTATGGGGGACCATCAAAAGGAAAGGGCAAGGTTCTTAAGAAAAAAATTTCAAACATTCCGCAGTATGCGCTGAGAATTGTGGAGTCGGCCACTTGTGCGGTTTGCAAATCACAATGCACGATAGAGGGCTTAGTTATTTGGCGATGATGTCTCAATCGGGTGCTGTCGGAAAAGGGGTTCCTTGCGTTTTGACTAGAAGAAGAATCGATGGGAAACATGAAAAAAGTCCGCGCCCGGTATAGGAGCATGGACTTTTCTTTCTTCTTACCGGTAACGGAAGTGTTCGTGCGTGATGGAGCATTTATTTTGGATAAAATGGATCTGATTCTCGAGCCGGTTGCGCTGCTCTTCGGGACCCTCGAACTGTTCAAGCTCTTGGATCAGATTATGCAAATCATTGCCCGCATTCGCGCAGTCGTAATTGCTATCCAAATCGTTAAGCATTTGCTTCCCTCCTTAGGTTCCAAATTCCACTTTCGGCGTAGTTATTTGTGTCTTTTTTTACTGACCTGATCCGTTGTCCGTGTAGTCGTATTTTTTTGCTTGTCCTCGAGATTATTATAAACAAAAAGCATAAATTGATACGGCTATTCCTCGTAAGGATAAAAATAAATGCCCGGCGAGCGATTTCATCGTTCTGAATTGCAGGCGGATGTTTATTTATCATTATAGTGAAAGGAATTCAGATACTTCAGAACGCAGCGATCGGATATATACTTGTTTAGTCATTACTGACATTTCAAAATTGTTAATGTGAGTAGGAAGTACGGTATCATAATATTATTAACTCTCTTATTAATGGCCCAAGGGTAAATTCCCATGGACTTAGTTTGTTAGTTTTGAAAATCAGAACAACCGTTAAATAAAGGAGGTATGAGTAGGTCTCTTAAGTCGTCTTGTGCCCAAATTGTCATGATAAAATGCAGCTTGAGGGAATTTCCTTAGGCTTTTTATTGTTGTTCGCATTTTGTTCGCATATAATAACAGCGAGGTGATCATTTTGCTTCGAGATATCGAACGAAAGATTTTGCGTATTCTTTGGAACTATTCCCATAGACATCACGGATATATGCCATCCTTCAATGAACTGAGTACAAAAACTGGGAAATATGAAAAAGAGATTAGATTTGTTCTTGTTAAGTTGGCGGAACAAAACTTTATTATTTGGGATAGTTGGAGTACAGATACCATTAAAATTATTCGAGGATGGGAAGATGAGCCGTTAAATATGCCAAATCAGAGCTTTATCGGCCAAGGTTAAGTAAATTAACTTGTATATTCTATATGTAGTTTATCGGATCTTACATGAGGTTATTTATTCTATATAATTAAATTTCGTCCCCAAACCGTCCCCAACAAGAAAAATCTATAACTATACTATTTAATTTTTAACCCCTGTTATACACTAAGAAACCCTTATATCATAAGGGTTTCAGAAAAACTGTTTTTTAAATTAATACGACGGCCCTTTTACGGGCCGTCTCATGGGAGAGGAGAAACCGGACGAAGAGCTTATGGGGAAACGTAAGTCTTCTCCGCGGTTGTCTACGACATTCTCTGATGTCGATAGTTCAAGGATGACCGTTTTACAGGAAATTTATACATGGCAGGCACAAAATTTTTGTGTCAGAATAGGGCTTGTGGTACGATAGCAAAAGAATGAACCAGTCAGAAGGGGAAAAGCGCAAGATGAGAGTGATTTCAGGCACTGCCAAAGGCAGGTCGTTAAAGGCGGTACCCGGTATCAGCACACGGCCAACAACGGATAAAGTGAAAGAAGCGATCTTCAGTATGATCGGGCCTTATTTTGATGGAGGGCAGGTCCTCGATTTGTTCGCAGGCACAGGCGGGTTAGGCATCGAGGCTCTGAGCCGCGGGATGGATAAAGCGGTCTTCATTGATATTGAGAAGAAGAGCATCGATACGATCCAGCATAATCTGCAAGTAGCCGGGCTCAAAGACCAAGCCGAGATTTACCGGACAGATGCCGCTCGGGCATTGAAGGCTTTAGCAAAGAGGGAGCAGCAGTTCCAATTGGTTTTTCTAGACCCGCCATATAAAATGAAAGTGATCGTGGATCTGATCAACGCGATGGAAACACAAGCTATCGTTGAGGCGAGTACCACAATTGTGGTGGAGCATGACGCGAAGGATGTTCTAGACGACGTTATAGGCGGATTCAAGCAACAAAGAAGAGCGGACTATGGAGATACCGCTGTTACAATTTACAAACAATCTTTAGGGGATGAATAGGATTTTGAGAGGAGATGACAGCATGATGAAACAAGAACATGGCATTACTGTAGCTGTATATCCGGGAAGTTTTGACCCGGTGACATATGGCCACCTTGATATTATACATAGAGCAGCGAAGGTGTTTGATAAGCTCATTGTTGCAGTACTGAATAACACATCCAAAAACCCTCTTTTCACGTTGGAAGAAAGAATGGAGCTAATCCGAACAGTGACGAAGGATCTGCCGAATGTAGAGGTGGATGGGTTCAGGGACTTAATGGTGAATTATATGAAGCACCGCAATGTGCGACTGATTGTGCGCGGTCTTCGGGCTGTTTCTGATTTTGAATACGAGCTTCAAATGGCGTCTACGAATCACAAGCTCAACTCGGATGTGGAGACTTTCTTTATGACCTCGAAGCCCACGTACTCCTACTTGAGCTCCAGTATCGTCAAAGAAATTGCTCGTTTTCATGGGCCTGTTGTTGATTTAGTTCCTCCCGAAGTGGAAATAGCGCTGCAAAATAAATTTCCAAAAGCTTAAAGCAGCCATCTATTGGGCTTTTTTTCGAAAAGTACTTATAAAAGAAGAGACGATTAGCATAGTGATGATCAAAAGAAGGAACTGAAAGAGGTTAACTCCCCAAAAAGCCCATATCGAGCCGCCGTTCAGCTGAGATGCGAATTGTGTGTTCGTGTTTGTTGTTGTTTGATCCAACCAGAGAAAACTTGGTTCTGTATCTATGAGAAGGAACTGTACAGGTTTCCAAAATAGAATGGTACCTACAAAGGCAAGAACGGCGTGCAAGATACGGGACTGGAAGAAAAAGCCATAGCGTGCTTCTGTTTTTTGGTGAAAGCCAGCAACTTGCGCATGTGCGGACAAGCCGCCCCAACCAAGAAATGCGCTAATGAGCGCCATTTGTGGTAGTAAGGAGATGCCCTGAACTTGGCTCCAGGAATAGGCTCCGAGATGAATCTCCATCAGACCCATCACCCATTGCGGTGATGTATCCGTGTGGACATTCAAGAAGCGCAAGAAGAAGGAGACGAGGGGCTTAAGGACTTCTGTGAGATGGGTAATGGTAATGACGTTAATCAATACGGAAAAGATCATCATATATCCGCCGATGAGCATTAACGTTTGAACAGAGGAAATCACTGCATCGCCTAGGAGCTTGCCGAACGCACGGCCATCGTGCAGATAGGCTTGTCGCATCGTTGACAAGGCCATCTTCCAGATAGAGCCTGACGATTTAGGAGCAGCGCTTTTTTGATCATCCGAAGGCTGCTGAGGCATTTGAGATCTTTTAGGCAATCGCATTAAGAAGCCGGTGACAATAGCGGTCGTATAATGAACGATGGCCAGGATAAGACCAAGTTTCGCACTGTGCAGAAAGCCGATACCCACAACCATGATTAAGAATAAAGGGCTGCACAAGTGGGATAAAGCTGTTAGACGTTCAGTCTCATCTCGCGAGATGAGTTTTTTTTCGC
Organism: Paenibacillus violae; assembly: GCF_032461945.1. NCBI lineage: Bacteria > Bacillati > Bacillota > Bacilli > Caryophanales > Paenibacillaceae > Paenibacillus > Paenibacillus violae. The sequence goes on along the minus strand of NZ_JAWCUD010000002.1, from coordinate 630,967 downwards.
TGAGGGTGGCAGTAATTTTGGCTCCGCTAGGAAATCCTACAATCAGGCCTGAAGCTAGCGCCCAACCACCCACTCCGGGCAAACGGAATATCACTCTCATTAATGGGTCTAACAGAACGCCTGTCCCTTGAATGACGCCAAAACCAATCAACAGCTCGATCATAATGAGAAAAGGCAACAGGGCAGGAAAGACGAGTTTCCACCAAATCGTAAGCCCCTCGAGCGAAGATTGAAACGCTTTGTCAGGGAAAAGTATGATAGACACAACTACGAGGGCAGTCAGAGAACCCAGTACGAGCGTTGTCAGCTTGGGAGTGTAGCTTACTTTTGAAGGCTGCATGGTTTCACCTCATCCTTTAACATGCTTCATTTGTACGCGAAAAGACAGAGGTTTAGACCAAGCTTTCATTCTTGTCCATTGGAAGATAGTCATGACTTGTAGTAGGCATCAGGAAGGGGAACCTGCATGGAAAACGAAGAAGAGAATCGAATTCACACGTGGTCTAATGATTCCTATCGATATCCGAGAAGATCGTCGACGAGGCGTTATTTAGTTTCAGCGCTTGTCGGAATTGTCATTATTTATTTGTTGTTTTTTGTACGGTTACCATTCTTTATTTTCATGCCGGGAACGGCGGAAGAAATTAAACCGATGGTGACAATACCAAGAGGCTCTGATTTGGAAAAGGGAACGTTGATGCTTACGACAGTGCGTGTAGCCGATGCCAATATGATTAATTATCTAATTGGTCTTGTACACCCATATGAAGAAATTCAGCCCAAAACGAGTGTTTTGCGCAAAGGTGAGTCCGAGCAAGAGTACACACAGCGCCAAGAATATGTTATGTTGACCTCGCAAGCGAGTGCCATTCAAGCAGCGTACACACATGCGAAGGTTCCTTTTCACATCAATCATGAGGGCGTAATGGTATTGCAGACGTTACCTGGTTTATCGGGAGAGAAGGTGCTCAAACCCGGTGATGTGCTGCTGAAGGCTGGAGAGAAAGATGTGAAAGTGGCTCAGGATTTACTTGATGCATTAAAAGGGAAGAAAGCGGGAGAATCCATCACGGTTACCTACTCTAGGAATAAGGTGCAACAGCAGGCAACACTAGCACTAGGAGCGCTTCCTCTACAACAAGGGGAGACAGGTGAACCTCGTGCTGGTATTGGCGTCGTTCCGGCTGATATGCAAGCAGTCAAAGCAGACCAAGAAGATCAACAGGTCTCGATTAAGGCTGGAGAAATCGGAGGACCTTCGGCTGGTTTGATGTTTTCGTTAGAGATTTTTAATCAACTGGTTCCAGAGGATATCACAAAGGGCTATCGTATTGCAGGGACAGGGACCATTGAAACAGATGGCACTGTGGGCCCGATCGGAGGCATTCAACATAAGATTATTGCCGCGGATCGGGAAAAGGCGGATTTCTTCTTTGCTCCCAAAGATGTGACGTACAAAGACGGGACCAAAATTACGAATTATTCCGATGCCGTCCAACGAGCGAATCAAATTAAGACGAAGATGAAAATTGTCGAGATCGGCACGATGGATGACGCCCTGAAATATCTAGCGGCGCTGCCTCCCAAGTAAGCTCTTTGGAATGCAAGTAAATAGATTTATAATTGACAAAAGGCAATCAAACTGGATATAATAATCTTTGTTTGTTTGGGGTGATATAACATGCAGATTCGTTTTAGAGAGCTTTCTCTGAAAGGACACCCGGTCCATATGACGGAAGAGATGAATTTGACGGCTCCTTTTGAAGGGCGTCAAGATATCCTTCGCTATGGTCCTGTACGTGTCGATCTTCTTGCATCGCATGAAGATGGAGTAGCCAAAGTTAACGGAACGTTAACGCTAGACTTGGAGTTAAGCTGTTCACGATGCTTAACGCACACGAATCAAACAATCGAACTTCCTTTTGAGGAAGTCTTCATGCAAAAGCCAGAGGAAGAAGACCCGGAACTTGACGAGGACATTCATTTGGTCGTTGGAGATAAAGTCGATTTAGAGCCGTACGTTGTAGAAAATGTAGTGGTCGGTTTACCGTACATACCACTTTGTGACGAAGCGTGCAAAGGTCTCTGTCCTGTGTGTGGAGAAAATCGCAATCTTAAGGATTGCGGCTGTAAGCAGGAGAAAATCGATCCTAGGCTTGCAGGTCTCGCGGACTTTTTTAACAAAGAATAAGGCAACGCCCGAAATTCGATGAAGGAGGTGTTTTGAATATGGCAGTACCTCAAAGGAGAACGTCCAAAACTCGTCGCGACAAGCGCCGTACTCACTTTAAATTGGAAGTTCCAGGCATGGTGAAATGTGAACAATGTGGAGAACTGAAGCTGGCACACCGTGTGTGCAAGTCTTGCGGAACTTACAAAGGTAGAGAGATCGTAAAAGCATAAGAATAAGCATAGTACTTCATCCTAGTGTGAGGTGCTATTTTTTTTGCTTTCTTTTTGGTTCTAAATTTAATATACTACAGTTTAGTATCTGGTAATAAGATGAGATCTCACGAGATAAGGTGGTGCTAGCCATCGAACGCCTTCCTAAACGACAAAGGCAGCAGCAATTGCTTCAAGCAATTGAAGCGAATCCTTTTATGACTGACGAGGAACTGATGCGAACGTTTCAGGTTAGCATCCAAACCGTCCGGTTAGACCGATTGGAACTAGGTATTCCTGAGCTGCGGGAACGCATGAAACACATGGCTGTCAAAACGTACGATCAAGTGCGTTCACTGTCCATTGATGAAGTCATTGGTGAAGTGATCGATTTACAGCTTGACCAAAGCGGTATTTCGATTTTTGAAATTAAAGAAGATCATGTTTTCTCAAGAACCAAAATTGCAAGAGGACATCATATATTCTCACAAGCAAACTCCCTCGCCGTTGCCGTTATCGACGATCCGATCGCCTTGACAGCCTCAGCAGACATCCGGTTTATACGTTCTGTAAAGCTAGGAGAGAAATGTATCGCCAAAGCCTATGTGCGTTCCGTTTCCAAAGGGAAAGCAAGAGTTGAAGTGTCTTCCTACGTTGGCGATGAGGCTGTGTTCCGAGGTAATTTCGTGATCTTTCATTCGAAGAAAGAGCAACATCTAGAGAGGGAGGACAAGCTGCATGCGGATCGCGATTGATGCCATGGGCGGCGATAATGCCCCGAAGATTGTCGTGGAGGGTGCGTTAGCAGCGGCCAAAGAATGGAAAGACGTACATATCATTTTGGTCGGCAATAGCGCTGTAATTGAAGCCCATCTCACAGAGAGACCGGCAAATATAAGTATCCGTCACGCGGAGGAAGTCATTGAAGCGGAAGATGAGCCTGTGAAAGCAGTGCGGCGCAAAAAAGACGCCTCCATGGTTGTGGCGGGTAAACTAGTACGGGAGAAAGAAGCGGAAGCTATGATTTCCGCTGGAAATACAGGTGCATTGATGACGACGGGCTTGCTCGTGGTGGGAAGAATCCCGGGCATTGAGCGTCCGGCTCTGGCGCCGATGATCCCGACAATGGATGGCAATGGTGTGCTTGCCCTCGACTTGGGTGCGAATATGGATGCTACGCCGGAGCAATTGCTTCAGTATGCAATCATGGGCAGCATTTACCGTTCCAAAGTGCATGGCGTTTCTAAGCCGCGCGTAGGCCTTTTGAACGTAGGAACAGAGGCTGCCAAAGGGAATGAATTAACCAAAGCGGCATATCCTCTAATGGAACAAGGGCCTATTCATTTTGTAGGAAATGTCGAATCGTCTCAGGTACTCCGCGCCAAATGCGATGTTATCGTATGTGACGGGTTTGCCGGAAATATTATGCTGAAATCGCTGGAGGGTGCGGCATCCGCGATTTTCTCAGCACTGAAACAGGAATTTACGAAATCGATATTTACCAAGCTGGCAGCAGCTGTTTTGAAACCGGGTCTTACCCAATTCCGCAAAAAGTTGGATTATAACGAGCATGGAGCGGCGCCATTCTTAGGGATAGATGGATTGGTTCTGAAGAGCCATGGTTCCTCCGATGCAAATGCCATTAAAAATGCGGTTCGCCAAGCTAGAATAGCTTTGCAAAATGATTTGGTTGGCACGATATCTGCCGAAATAAGCCATGGGAAGAGAGATATTACAACATGAACCTAATACCAGTTGGGGTGCTTGGTACAGGGAAATATGTACCTGATCGCATATTAACGAATCAAGAATTGGAAACGATGGTTGAGACGAACGATGAGTGGATCGTAACGAGAACAGGCATCCGTGAAAGAAGGATCGCAGCTGAAGGACAAGCAACGTCCGATCTTTGTTATGAAGCATCGTTGATTGCACTGGCCAATGCCGGCATTACGGCAGACCAACTTGATCTGATTGTCGTTTCCACCATTACGCCGGATATGTCATTCCCATCAACGGCTTGCATCCTGCAAGAGAAGCTGGGGGCCAAAAAGGCTGCGGCATTTGATTTATCTGCGGCATGCTCAGGCTTCGTATATGGACTGGCTAATGCATCTAACTTTATTGCAACAGGAACTTATAAATATGCCCTTGTGATTGGTGCAGATTGTTTATCCAAGATTACAGATTATACAGACCGGAATACGTGCATTCTGTTCGGTGATGGTGCTGGAGCGGTTGTGATTGGCGAAGTGCCTGAAGAAAGAGGATTCAAATCCTTTGAGCTTGGTGCCGATGGCACAGGTGGGCCGCTGTTGAAAATTGAAGGCGGGGGATCACGCAATCCTGCTTCACAAACATCGATTGATCAACGTATGCATTACATCTATATGGCTGGTGCTGAAGTTTTCAAATTCGCTGTGCGGATTATGGGGAATGCAGCAGATGAAGTTCTGAACAAAGCAGGCTGGGACAAATCAGATATTGATTTACTAGTCCCGCATCAAGCAAACATGAGGATTATTCAAGCTTCATTAAACCGACTGGAAATGACCGCAGATAAATGTATGATTAATCTCGATAAATACGGCAATATGTCGGCAGCCTCCATTCCCGTAGCGCTTGCAGAAGCTGCAGAGCAAGGCAGATTAACAGAAGGCGATCGTCTTGTGCTGGTTGGTTTCGGTGGAGGTCTGACTTGGGGCGCAACCGCACTGGTGTGGTAGTTCAGTTCATTTTATACATGAAATTCATTTATTTTATTTAAAATCTATTGCCAAAGGGGATCCTATTCTCGTATGGGTAAAATTGCGTTTGTTTTTCCTGGCCAAGGCTCACAGTCAGTAGGGATGGGCCATGATTTATACACGAATCATCCGGCAGCCAAAGCTTTTTATGACCGCGCAAATGAAGCGCTGGGCTTTTCCTTATCTGATCTGATCTTCCAAGGTCCGGAGGACCAGCTGAAGATCACTTACCACACGCAGCCTGCCTTACTGACAACAAGCATCGCTTGTCTGGAAGCATTTAAGGCTGCGGGCATTACGCCAGACTATGTCGCTGGACATAGTCTGGGTGAATACAGCGCGCTCGTCGCAGCCGGCGTGCTCGCTTTTGAAGACGCGGTCCGCACGGTGCGGGCCCGCGGCGAGTTCATGGAGCAGGCCGTCCCTGGCGGCCTGGGCGCGATGGCGGCCGTGCTCGGAGCCGAGCGCGAAGCGCTTGCGGAGCTGTGCAAGGCCATCACAAGCGGCGGCTCCGTCGTGGAGCTCGCCAATGTGAACTGCCCGGGACAGATCGTCGTCTCGGGCAGTAAAGAAGGCGTGCAAGCGGTTGTCGAACGCTGCAAAGAAGCCGGTGCGAAGCGGGCCATCCCGCTCGAGGTGAGCGGACCTTTCCACTCATCACTGATGAAGCCCGCTTCAGAGCGTCTCGCTGAAGTGCTCGCATCCATCGAGATGAGCGAGGCAGCCGTTCCCGTTGTGGCCAACGTTACGGCACGTCCTGTTACGTCTCCAGCCGATATCCGCGGTTTGCTTGTCGAGCAGGTCTATTCCCCTGTATTATGGGAGGACACGATTGCGTACTTGATCAGCGAAGATGTTGATACCTTTATTGAACTGGGATCAGGAACGGTGCTTGCCGGTCTGATCAAAAAGGTCGATAAAACGGTCAAAACCGTTTCGATTGGCAGCCTCGAAGCTCTGGAGAAGTATTTACAGGAGGTGCAATAACATGCTAACGGGTAAAGTAGCACTGGTAACCGGGGCATCCCGAGGCATCGGCCGAGCGATTGCTTTGCATTTGGCTGAACATGGCGCAGATGTTGCTGTAAATTATGCAGGAAGTGAAGCCGCTGCTGAAGAAGTAGTAGCAGCCATTGAAGCGATGGGGCGCAAAGCCATCAAACTCCGTGCTGACGTAAGCAGTTACCAGGAGTCTGAGGAATTAGTTAAGCAAACCATTGAAAAATTTGGTAAGATTGATATTCTTGTGAATAATGCAGGTATCACAAGAGACAATCTAATCATGCGAATGAAGGAAGAAGAGTTTGATCAAGTCATTGCTACGAATCTGAAGGGTGTATTTAACTGTGTGAAAGCTGTTACTCGTCCTATGATGAAGCAAAGATTCGGTCGAATAATTAATATATCTTCTGTAGTCGGCGTGCTCGGAAATCCGGGTCAGGCTAACTATGTAGCAGCCAAAGCCGGCGTGATTGGTTTAACCAAGGCTACGGCGAAGGAGCTTTCCACTCGGGGCATTACCGTGAATGCGGTGGCGCCAGGTTTTATCGAAACCGATATGACCGACAAGTTGTCGGCCGAGATGCGTGAGCAAATGTTGAAGCAAATTCCGTTGGAGCGCCTTGGTCAACCAGAGGAAATCGCAAAGGTTGTTCGCTTCCTGGCATCCGACGATGCATCCTACATGACAGGCCAAACACTTCACGTGGATGGCGGCATGTACATGTAAGATTCGCCAAAAAGAGAATCTCCAAATTGCCTACTGGCAATCTGTCAAAGATTCTCGTATAATACCAAAGAGGAGGTGAACCGGATGTCCGACGTATTGGATCGTGTTAAACGAATTGTAGTCGATCGTCTAGGGGTTGATGAAGCTGAAGTCACCCTCGAAGCATCTTTCAAAGAAGATCTTGGTGCTGATTCTCTCGATGTAGTTGAATTAGTGATGGAATTAGAAGATGAGTTCGATTTAGAAATTTCAGATGAAGATGCTGAGAAGATTACGACAGTAGGAGAAGTTACGAATTACATAAAATCTCATACGTAATAGTCTACAGAGTCCCGTTTCTAATCAAGACGGGACTTCTCTCCATTCTCATCCATTAAAAAATGAAGATTCACGACATAGAAGGTGGTACAGATGAAAAGAGTTGTAATTACAGGTATGGGCGTAGTTACTGCCCTTGGTCAAGATTTAGATACGTTTTGGGGCAATTTGACGGCCGGCAAGTCCGGTGTCAGCTTGATTGAGAATTTTGATGTAAGCGAATACCCAACACGCATTGCAGCAGAAGTGAAAGATTTTAATATTGAAGATTATGTGGATCGCAAAGAATCTCGCCGGATGGACCGTTTCGTACAGTTTGCCGTAGCAGGCGCTCTTAATGCTCTGAAGGACGCGAATTTGAACCTGAAAGAGGATACAGATCCAGAACGCGTCGGGGTTTCCGTTGGCTCTGGAATCGGCGGTTTGAATACGTGGGAAGAGCAGCATAGAATCCTTTTGGAAAAAGGTCCAAAACGTGTTTCTCCGTTCTTTATCCCAATGATGATCGCGAATATGGCTTCGGGTCACATCTCGATGGTTACAGGGGCTAAAGGACCGAACTCGACAGCGGTGACAGCTTGTGCGACAGGAACGCATTCCATTGGTGATTCCTTCAAAATGATTCAACGCGGCGACGCTGACGTTATGATCTGCGGCGGAGCAGAGGCGACGATTACGCCGATTGGTGTGGCTGGTTTCTGTGCGCTGCGCGCGATGTCCACTCGCAATGATGAGCCGCATTTGGCAAGCCGCCCGTTTGATACGGACCGTGACGGTTTCGTTATGGGCGAAGGATCAGGCGTTCTGATTCTGGAGTCACTTGAACATGCGGAACAGCGTGGGGCACGCATCTATGCCGAAGTAATCGGCTATGGGATGAGCGGCGACGCCTATCACATGACAGATCCGGATCCGGACGGAGCAGCCCGTTGTATGGTGAAAGCGATCAAGGATGCTGGCATTTCGCCAGATGAGATTACTTACATTAATGCTCACGGAACATCAACACCAGTTGGTGATAAGTCGGAAACAACAGCGATCAAGAAAGCACTTGGCGATCATGCGTACAAAGTAGCGGTTAGTTCTACAAAGTCCATGACAGGACACTTGCTTGGAGCTGCCGGAGGCGTTGAAGCTGTCATCTGTGGTCTGACAATCGCTAACAGTTTGATTGCGCCTACGATTAATCTGGTGAACCAAGATCCGGAATGTGATTTGGATTACGTACCGAACCAAGCACGACAAGCAAAAGTTGATATTGCGATGTCCAATTCATTTGGTTTTGGCGGTCACAATGCAACGATTATTATGAAAAGGTTCCAAGCATAATTTGCCTGCCTGCGAAGAAAGATAACGAAATAGCATTCTCTCTGGGTGGTGAATTAAGCAATGAACCGCAATGTTAAGGAATTGCAGCAGCGGATTGGCATCACATTTCGAAAATCAGAGCTGCTGAAGCAAGCTTTTACCCATTCTTCTTATGTGAATGAGCATCGTATTGCCGGACATAAAGATAACGAGCGTCTGGAATTTTTAGGAGATGCCGTATTAGAATTAACCGTTTCGGAATTTTTATATGATTCTTATCCCGGGCGTTCGGAGGGCGAGTTGACGAAGCTGCGAGCATCGATTGTTTGTGAGCCGTCTCTCGTTACGTTTGCTGAAGATTTGGATTTTGGCGCATTCGTATTACTTGGTAAAGGCGAAGAGTTGACCGGCGGACGTAACCGCCCGGCTCTTCTTGCCGACGTTTTTGAATCCTTCATTGGTGCTTTATATTTGGATCAAGGCATAGATGTTGTAAAAAGTTTTTTGAAGAAATATGTATTTGCAAATATCTCCAGTGAAGGTAAGTTGCTCGTTATTGATTACAAGACTCAGCTGCAAGAGCATACTCAGCATCATGGAATGGGTTCTCTGGAATACCGGATCGTGAATGAGCGGGGACCTGCGCATGAGCGTGAGTTTGTAGCTGAAGTACACATGGATGCCGACCTTCTAGGAACCGGAGCGGGACGTTCCAAGAAAGAAGCTGAGCAGCAGGCTGCTGCGCAAGCTTTGTTGAAATTGAATGTGACCGTTCAGCGGTAAGTCATATAGCATAAAGAGGCAGCTGCGGCTGCCTTTTTTGTTTTTTTCTCTTATTTTTAGAAGGGATATGTTACAATAATTTCTGAGGTGAGACCATGTTTTTAAAACGGATTGAATTATCCGGGTTTAAGTCTTTCGCTGATCGGACGGAGCTGGAATTTGTGCGCGGTATCACCGCGGTTGTAGGTCCGAATGGGAGCGGAAAAAGTAATATTTCCGATGGTATCCGATGGGTACTGGGGGAACAAAGCGCGAAGTCTTTGCGTGGCGGTAAAATGGAGGATGTTATTTTTGCGGGTAGTGATGCGCGCCGGGCGGTCAATTATGGCGAAGTATCACTGACATTGGATAACACTTCACAATCGCTTCCGCTCGATTTCAATGAAGTAACGGTTACTCGCCGAGTACATAGGAGTGGAGAGAGCGAATATTTAATCAATAAGCAGCCCTGCCGCCTAAAAGATATAACGGAATTGTTCATGGATACGGGAATCGGGAAAGAAGCCTATTCCATTATTGGACAAGGACGTATTGAAGAAATTCTTAGTACGAAATCAGAGGATCGTCGTGGTATTTTTGAAGAAGCCTCGGGGATAGTTAAATATAAATCGCGTAAAAAGGAAGCAGAGAAGAAGCTAAGTGACACCGAGCAAAATCTGCTCAGGATCCATGATTTGGTTTCAGAATTAGAGGATCAAATTGAACCGCTCCGGGAGCAATCGGAGAAAGCGATTCGCTACAAGGAGCTGCGTGAAACACTCAAAAGCAGTGAGATTGCCATGTATGTTCACCAGATTGATCAAATCTATTTATTGTGGAATGAAGCTTCGCAGAAGCTGGAGAAGCTCGTGAAGGAGCAGACAGAGCTTTCAACCATTGTGAATCAGCATGATGCGCATTTGGAGAAGCATCGGTGGGAAACCCGCAGGCTGGAAGAGGAGCTGGAGAAGCTTCAAGAAAGTTTGCTTGTTCTGAGCGAGGAATTCGAGAAATGCGAGGGTCACGGTGAAGTACTCAAAGAGCGCAAAAAAAATTACGCTGCCAATTACCAACAGCTTAGCAGCACAATTGCCTTGCAGGAACAGCGCAAAATAGACAAGGAAGCTGAGATTAGCGAACAGCGTGAGAAAATCATTCAAATCGGCGCGCAGCTCTTTGAATTTCAAGCCAAGCTGACGGCCGAAGAACAACGGTTGCTTGGGGTTAATGGTGGAATTAGCTCTTCGCCGGAAGATCAATTGAAAGGTGAACTCTTAGAGACGCTAAACCGGATGGCACAAGCCCGGAACGAAATTCGTTATGCGGAGCAGCAAACGGAAAGTATCGGGCGCAGGCTGGAAAGGCTTGATGATGAGCGGCAGAAATGGGCCGAGCAGCGCGAGAAAATCACTGTCCGCAAGCAAGAATTAACGTTAAAACTGGAAACAACGGTTAAGGAAATCGAAGACACTAGACAGCAGTATGTCCAGCTGACGCAAAGCTTGAAAAATAAGCAGGGCTTGCTTGATGATGCCTTGGGCATGGTCCGCAAATGGGAACAGAAGTTGGATGCTCTGACATCACGCCGCGACACCATGAAGGAAATGGCCAACGATTACGACGGCTTTATGCAAGGTGTTAAAGAGGTGCTTAAAGCGAAAAGCCGCAAGGATTTGCGGGGAATTCGCGGTGCTGTTGCGGAACTTGTGAAAGTGCCGGCCGATGTGGAGATCGCGATTGAAACCGCTTTAGGCGGGGCTTTACAAAATATCGTCGTCGAAACCGAAGCGGATGGGCGAGAAGCGATCTCGTTCTTGAAGCGACGTCAAATGGGACGGGCAACGTTCTTGCCAATGAATGTTATCCGCGGGCGTTCAATTTCGGATAATGAGATCAGCTCTCTCAGATCGGCAAAAGGTTTTGTTGGTATCGCAGTAGATCTAGTATCGTTTGACTCTACTTATCAAAACATTTTTTCTAGTCTTCTAGGCAATGTGGTTGTAGCCCAAACGTTAGAAGATGCGAATCATATTGCTGCAAAAGCACAATATCGTTATCGGGTTGTGACCCTAGAAGGCGATGTGGTCAATCCCGGAGGATCGATGACGGGGGGGAGTTTGCAGAAGAAGTCGACAAATCTGCTAGGTCGTCAGCGTCAGATCGAAGAGCTGGATAATGAAATCAAACATTCGGAACAGCAGCTTAGTGGTTTGCGCGGTCAAACCAGTGTCATGAAGCGTGAAATTACGGATGAGATGATGGCTGTGGAGCAGCTTCGCCAATTAGGAGAGCAAAAGCGTATCGAAGAGCAGCAAATCCGAGCGGAATTAAATCCGTTGGAAGCGGAAAACCGCACGGTGGAGGAGCAGCTTTCCCTGGATAGCCAAGACAGGGGGGCATTGCTTGAAGAGCAAGCTGATCTTGGACGCAGGAAAACAGAGTCCGAAGCGGCGCTTGCGGAGCTGCAGGAAGAAGAAGCTTCCTTACAGCAAGCAATTCGTGATGCAGAAAATTCGCGAAAAGCCAGCGAATCCGAGAAAGAAGAGCTGCAAGGGCAGCTGACGGATCTTAAGGTGAAGGTGGCTTCCATTTCCCAAGAGAAGCAGTCTCTTCAGGATCAACAGCGGCGGTTGCAGCAGGATCTTAGCGAGTCCGATCGAGAGATGGAGATGAACCGAGGGCTTCTGCAGCAGCTGGAGCAGGATATGAGCGCACTTGAACAGGAAACGGTCCTTCAAGTAGAATTACTTAATGATCTCAAACTGAAGAAGCAGCAGTGCACAGAGAGTATTGATTTCAAACGTGCTGAGCGGACCGAATGGCTGCAGAAGCTTGAGCAGGAAGAGAATGAAACGCGTGCACAGCGCGTACAGTTAAAGCAGGTTGAAGAAAGCTTGCATCAAACCGAAGTGCGTGTAACTCGTCTGGATGTTGAACTGGAAAATTTGCTGAAAAAGCTTGGCGAAGAATACGAGCTTAGCTATGAGCTAGCCAAAGAACGTTATCCGGTTCCGGAAGATATCCAGGGTACGCAGAGCAAAGTGCGTGAGATCAAACGCGAAATTACTTCGCTTGGCGATGTCAATCTCGGCGCGATCGAGGAATATGCGAGGATCTCTGAGCGTTATGAGTTTTTGAGTGCGCAGAAAAATGATTTGATCGAAGCCAAAACTACGCTTTATCAGGTCATTCGCGAGATGGATCAGGAGATGTCCAAGCGCTTTAAGACGACTTTTGATGCCATTCGTTCGCATTTTGGCGTTGTTTTCTCCAAATTGTTCGGTGGAGGACGCGCAGATTTGATCCTGTCGGAGCCAGAAAATATGCTGGATACGGGAATTGAGATCGTCGCCCAGCCGCCAGGCAAAAAGCTGCAAAATCTTCAACTCTTATCAGGGGGAGAACGCGCGCTTACGGCAATTGCGCTGTTGTTCTCGATCATTCGGGTCAAGCCGGTTCCTTTCTGCGTATTGGATGAAGTAGAAGCTGCCTTGGACGAAGCAAACGTATCCCGTTTTGCGGAATATTTGCGCGAGTTCTCGGAAATGACGCAATTTATCGTCGTTACGCACCGCAAAGGGACGATGGAAGAGGCTGATGTGCTGTACGGTGTAACTATGCAAGAGGGCGGCGTTTCCAAGCTCGTTTCTGTTCGATTGGAAGATGAGGAAGCGGAAATGTCAGCTTCTTAAAGAGTTTTTATTTCGACAAATACGCTCGCCCCATTGGGACGAGAAGTTGTTTATTCTTGGGAGGAACTATGAGTTTTTTTAAACGGTTAAAAGAGAGCATTTCGAGCAAGGCCGAAGCGGTAACGAATAAGTTCAAAGAGGGACTAACCAAAACGAGAGATGTGTTCGTTGAGCGTGTCGATGACTTATTTAGCCGCCGTAAGAAGATTGATGAAGATTTCTATGAAGAGCTGGAAGAAATTCTGATTGGCGCAGACGTAGGTGTAAATACGGTTCTTAAGCTCATTGATCAGCTTCGTACTGAAGTGAAAAAACGCAAGATTGAAGATCCCGCAGAACTGCAGCCTATTCTTTCGGAAAAACTGATCGAACTGCTGAAAGGTGACGCGGATGCAGGTTTGAATTTAAATCCTAACGGTTTATCGATCATTTTGTTCGTAGGAGTCAATGGTGTAGGGAAGACGACAACGATTGGTAAAATGGCGCACATGTTTAAATCCCAAGGGAAAAAAGTGCTCATGGCTGCCGGTGATACGTTCCGTGCCGGAGCGATTGAACAGTTGGAGACTTGGGGGCAGCGTGTCGGCGTTGACGTCATTAAGCAGCAATCCGGAGCTGACCCTGCTGCGGTTATGTATGATGCTGTGCAAGCAGCCAAAACCCGCGGCGTGGATATTTTGCTCTGCGACACGGCAGGACGCCTGCAGAATAAAGTGAACCTGATGGAAGAGCTGAACAAAATTTACCGCGTTATCCAGCGTGAAGTACCGGATGCTCCTCATGAGGTCATTCTTGTGCTTGATGCGACAACAGGCCAAAATGCGCTGAGCCAGGCTAAGCTGTTCGGTGACAAAACCGGGCTGACCGGACTAGTGCTCTCCAAGCTTGACGGGACGGCCAAGGGTGGTATCGTGGTGGCGATCCGTCAGGAATTGTCGCTGCCTGTGAAGTTTGTCGGTCTCGGTGAAAAAATGGATGATCTTCAGCCATTCGATTCCGAGCAGTTCGTGCATGCTTTATTTGGCAAATGGATCGGCGAGCAAAAAGAAGAATAGTCGTAAAAAATTCTCCTCTGCCGGCAGTCGGTTAGAGGGGGTTTTTTTGTTTGCGAACTGACAAGGTAAAACGCTTGACATTCATCTTGGAATTCAGTATGATAGGTTCTGTTGTGCTGGTGTCAAGGGTGCAACCTTTACGGAGGTGGGTTCATGACTGTCGATCAAATGCTTGCGAAAACCAATCGCATTAATCTGTTATTTGATTTCTATGAACCACTTTTAACCGAGAAGCAGAGAACTTTCCTTCAATTGTATTTTCATGATGATTACTCACTTGGAGAGATTGCCGAGAATTTCGAAATAAGCCGTCAAGCGGTATATGAACATATAAAACGAGCAGAGTTAACTTTACAGGAATATGAAGCTAAACTGCATCTGTTACATAAGCATGAACAACGCATGAAGCTGCGCACAGAGCTGGATCACATGCTGGATGGTTGTGAACCTGAGCTAAAGAGGAAAACAGCGGAGCTTTTTGATACAATAATAGGGATCGATTAAAAAGTGTAAGCAGGAGGTGAAGCGCATGGCATTTGAAGGATTAGCAAACCGATTACAGAACGTATTCGGCAAGCTGAGAAGCAAAGGTAAGCTGACGGAAGAAGATGTAGGCGAAGCGCTTCGCGAGGTCAGACTCGCTCTGCTTGAAGCGGACGTTAACTTTAAAGTGGTGAAAGACTTTATTGCTAAGGTGAAGGAACAAGCTATCGGACAAGAAGTGCTGAAGTCCTTTACACCGGGCATGGTCGTTATCGATATTGTTAACAAAGAGCTCACGGCATTGATGGGTGGCACACAAAGCAAGCTGGCTCGATCCAATCGACCGCCGACTGTCATTATGATGGCAGGCTTGCAAGGGGCAGGTAAAACAACGACGTCAGGTAAACTGGCTAAGATGCTCCTTAAGCAGAACCATAGACCGCTGTTGGTTGCGTGTGACATTTATCGTCCTGCGGCAATCAAGCAGTTGGAAGTACTCGGCGATCAGTTAAAAGTTCCTGTATTTTCACTAGGAGATCAAGTAAATCCTGTTGAAATTGCAAAAGCTGGTCTGCAACACGCCAAAGATAATGGCAATGATTATGTGATCATTGATACTGCGGGTCGTCTGCATATTGATGAGCACTTGATGGATGAGCTGAAAAATGTTCGTTCCGTCGTTGATCCTGATGAAATCTTGCTAGTTGTTGATGCGATGACGGGTCAGGATGCTGTTAATGTCGCGGAGAGTTTCCATCAGCAGTTGGAACTGACAGGTGTCGTACTTACCAAGTTGGATGGCGATACCCGCGGTGGCGCAGCTTTATCTGTCAAGGCGGTTACAGGTTGCCCGATTAAATTCGTAGCAAGCGGCGAAAAGATGGACGCGTTAGAACCATTTTTCCCGGATCGTATGGCATCAAGAATTCTTGGCATGGGCGATATGCTTACTTTGATTGAGAAAGCGCAAGCTGGTATCGATATGGACAAGGCGAAAGAAATGGAGCGCAAAATGCGCAACGCCGAATTCACTTTCGAGGATTTCCTTGATCAAATGGAGCAAGTGAAGAAGATGGGGCCGCTTGATCAGATCCTGGAGATGCTGCCAGGCGCGAACAAGATCAAAGGCATGAAAGATATGAAAGTCGACGACAAACAGATGGCGCGTGTTGAAGCGATTGTGAAGTCGATGACCAAGGAAGAGAAACGCAAGCCTGAACTGCTAAATGCAAACCGCCGCAAGCGGATTGCACTAGGAAGCGGGAACTCGGTACAAGAGGTCAACCGTTTCATTAAGCAGTTCGATGATATGCGCAAAATGATGAAGCAATTTTCAGGCATGATGGGGCCGAAGGGCGCCAAAGGCATGAAGAAGTTAGGCAAGGGATTTAAATTTCCCTTTTAAATAATGTTTTTTATTCTAAGTAGGAGGTGATTTTTCATGGCAGTACGTATTCGTCTTAAACGTGTAGGCGCTCATAAAGCTCCTTTCTACCGTGTGGTGGTTTCGGATTCCCGTTCCCCGCGTGATGGTCGTTTTATCGAAGAAATCGGAACTTATAACCCGATTGCAGAACCAGCAGCTGTAAACCTTGATGAGGAAAAAGCGCTGAAATGGCTTCAAACTGGCGCTCAACCGTCCGATACAGTTCGCAGCCTGTTCTCCAAAGCAGGTTTGATGACTAAGTTTCACGAGCTGAAATTACAGAAGTAATCTGTTAACTTTCGGAGGGTGGGTTCATGAAGGATCTTATCACCGTTATTGCTAAGGCTCTTGTAGATCATCCGGAAGAAGTACGAGTCGCTGTCGTGGAGAAGGATGACAAAATTGAGTACAGGCTGTCTGTTCACCCCGACGATGTCGGTAAAGTGATCGGGAAGCAGGGCAAGATTGCGAAATCGCTCCGCACAGTCGTCACGTCAGCAGCAGTGAAAGAAACGAAGCGGGTAGCCGTTGAAATCGTTTCATAAGAAACCAGGTTAGGATTCAGTTCCTAACCTTTTTCTTATATGGTCTTGAAGGTAAATTATAGTGGAGGTTGGGCAAGCGCAAATGACCGAGAAACTCATAACTGTTGGTAAAATCGCAAATACCCACGGGATTCGTGGGGAATTGAAAATAGTGCCGGAAACGGATTTTCCAGAACGCTTTGACAAAGGAAATGCATTGATTATTGTTGACCCTCAAAATAAGCAAACGCCGGTGACGGTTCAAACCTCCCGCTTACATAAAAATGTTTTTATCGTCCAATTTGCGCAGTTCAGCAATATTAATGAGGTTGAGAAATTCAAAGGTTCATTGCTAAAAATCGAAGCTAAGAATCAACAGCCCTTGGAAGAGGGAGAATACTATTACCACGAAATTATTGGCTGCAAAGTCATAACGGAAGAAGGCCAAGAATTAGGGCTAGTTTCTGAGGTGTTGACGCCTGGCGCAAATGACGTTTGGGTTGTGGACTTGCCAAAAGGCAAACAGCTGCTGCTTCCTGTGATCGATGATGTGATCCTGGATGTGGATGTTGCTGCCAAAACAATCCGGATTCATTTGATGGAAGGACTAATGGAATGAGAATCGATGTATTGACCTTGTTTCCGGAAATGTTTGACGGGGTATTTTCGTCGAGCATTTTGGGGAAAGCTCGTGACAAGGGAATTGTTAGTCTAAATACCGTGAATTTTCGTGAGTACTCCAATAACAAACACAATACGGTAGATGATTATCCCTACGGTGGCGGCGGTGGAATGGTCCTAAAGCCAGAGCCGATCTTTGCCGCAGTTGAAGCTTTGCCCAAACATCAAGAGGCAGAGGAAGTACCTACTCAGCCGCGCGTTATTCTCATGTGTCCGCAGGGTAAGCCGTTTTCGCAGAAAATTGCTGAAGAGCTCTCAAGCGAAGAGCATCTTGTATTTATTTGCGGTCACTATGAGGGCTACGATGAACGCATTAGGCAGTATCTGGTGACCGATGAGCTGTCCATAGGTGATTATGTATTAACTGGCGGAGAATTGCCTGCTATGGTCGTTATAGACAGCGTAGTGAGGCTGTTGCCTGGTGTGCTGGGCAATGAGATGTCAGCGGTGACCGATTCGTTCTCCACAGGCCTGCTGGAGTACCCGCACTATACAAGGCCGGCGAAGTTCAGAGAGTGGGAAGTACCCGAAATGCTTTTATCAGGACATCATGAGAACGTAAAGCGTTGGCGCCGTAAGGAATCCATCCTTCGCACTCTTGAGCGCCGTCCTGATTTGCTTGAAGGTAGAGAGCTGACCAAAGAAGAAAAGGTTTGGATCATGGAATGGCAAGAGAAAAACAAATGAAGTAGCCCCCAAAAACTTCTCTATTGAATTTCTTTTCTGTCTATGATAATATATATTCTGTTGTGAATTTTTCAACAGTTCGAGTCTGGTGGTCCTCTACGCATAACAGCTAAGACATACTATGTAGATAAGCGGAATGAACACCTGTGTGGAAGGAGGGAGTCAACTATGAATCTTATTCAAGAGATTACGAAAGAGCAACTCCGTACGGATATTCCTAATTTCCGTCCAGGAGACACACTTAAAGTACACGTAAAAGTTATCGAGGGTACACGTGAGCGTATTCAGCTGTTCGAAGGTGTTGTTATTAAACGCCACGGCGGTGGAATCAGCGAAACGTTTACAGTTCGTAAAATTTCTTACGGTGTGGGTGTGGAAAGAACTTTCCCATTCCATTCTCCGAAGATTGAGAAGATTGAAGTGGCTCGCCGTGGTAAAGTTCGTCGTGCGAAACTTTATTATCTGCGTGGTCTTCGTGGTAAAGCAGCAAGAATCAAAGAAATTCGATAAGAAAACGGGGGGCTTGTTTAGGCAAGTCTCCTTTTCATTTTTACAGGGCAAACTATATACATAAAACCAAAACTGGAAAAGAGGCAATCAGTGATGGAACAGAATGAGCAAGATCAGCCTAGAGTAAGCTCAGTTACGACTGCGGAAGCTGTAGCAGCAAAACCTGTAAAAACAGCAAAAAGCGAAACTTGGGAATGGATTAAAGCATTGGTAATCGCGGGAGTGCTCGTTATTATTATTCGCTGGTTCCTGTTCTCACCTTTCATCGTCGATGGTGATTCCATGCGTCCGAATTTTTCTACCGGCGAGCGACTCATTGTCAATAAAATTGTCTATGATATTCGCGCACCGAAACGGGGAGAAGTGATCGTTTTCCATGCGCCGGAGGGGAAAGATTACATTAAGCGTGTAATTGCACTCCCAGGCGAAACCGTTAAAGTAACAGGCGATAAAGTGTTTATTAATGGCCAAGAAATCGATCAGCCATTCATTAAGGAAGCTATCGAACAAGCAAATAAAGAAGGACATGCTTATAACACATTGTCAGATTTCCCGGAAACAAAAGTGCCGGATGGGGAGCTGTTTGCAATGGGGGATAATCGTCCGAACTCGAAAGATAGCCGTGCTAAAAGTGTGGGCTTCGTTCCATTCGAAAAAATCGTTGGACGTGCGGAAGTTATTTTCTGGCCGCTGAACAAAATTAGTTTTATACATTTTTGAGGTGAAATAGAATGACCATTCAATGGTTTCCCGGTCACATGACCAAAGCTCGAAGGCAGATTGAAGATAAGCTAAAGCTGATTGATGTCGTCATTGAGCTCTTGGATGCCCGCGTACCGCTCTCCAGCCGGAACCCGATGGTGGATGAAATTTTGAAGGGCAAACCCCGTTTGGTCCTTTTGAATAAAAACGATTTGGCGGATCCCCAGGTGACAGCGCAGTGGGTGAAATATTTTGCAGAACAAGGACTGCCTGCTTTGCCAATTGATGCAGCCACTGGAACGGCGACCAAAGAAATTTTACCCCGTGTGAAACAGCTGTGGGCACATAAGATTGAACGTCAACTTAGCAAAGGGATTAATCCTCGTGCTGTAAGGGCGCTCATTGTCGGCATTCCGAACGTTGGGAAATCAACGCTTATCAATCAGTTGGCGGGTAAAAAAATCGCAGCAACCGGCGATAAACCGGGTGTTACCAAAGGGCAACAGTGGATTAAAGTCGGAACGGAAATGGACTTGCTGGATACGCCGGGTATTTTATGGCCGAAATTCGAGGATCAATTGGTTGGTCAGCGTCTTGCAGCGACTGGTGCGATTAAAGAAGAATTGTTGCACTTAGATGAAATTGCGCTTTTTGTTGTTCGCTATATGGTTGAACATTATGGTGCAGCTCTTCAAGAGCGATTCGGAGTAACCGACCTTCCGGAGGATATGGAGAATGTGCACGAAGTGGTTAAGGTGATGGAGGCAATCGGTCGGAAGCGCGGAGCCATTGTGAGCGGTGGTAAAGTGGATTTGGATAAAGCTTCCTTAATTATCATCCGTGATCTTCGAGCAGGTAAAATGGGGCGTATTTCCTTGGAAAAGCCTCAGTAATACAGGAAACATAAGTAGCCACTTTCGGACCGAGCTGTTAAGGCGGGTCGGAAGTGGCTTTTTTGTTGAAAAAAATTGGTATAGCTTGGCGAAGCGGCAATCCCTTATAATGATGAGATGGAAAGGGGCGAAAGCCATTGCTGGAGTATGAAAAAGAAGTATGGGAGCAAGGATTCAGCCTTGTTGCCGGGATTGATGAGGTAGGAAGAGGATGTTTATTCGGGGATGTCGTTGCGGCAGCTGTCATTCTTCCACAAGGGTATGTGTTGGAAGGGGTAAATGACTCCAAGAAACTCTCCGAGAAAAAACGGGATGCCCTCTATGAACAAATTATGAGTGAAGCTCTAGCTGTAGGAGTTGGCATTGTTGATGTAGATAAAATAGAAGCGATGAATATTAAACAAGCAGCTAGATTAGCCATGAAGCAGGCTGTCGAGCAGTTAAGCCAAGTTCCAGATTATCTACTTGTGGACGCAGAGAAGGTAGATTTGGAAATTCCACAAACGGCTATTATACATGGAGATGCATTAAGTCAATCCATTGCAGCAGCATCGATTATCGCCAAGGTGACGAGAGATCGAATGTGCGCTGATTGGGATGAACAATATCCCAAATACGGACTCGCGGTACATAAGGGTTATGCTACAAAGCACCATAGAGAGATGCTATTGCGCTATGGTCCGACGGCGCTCCACCGTAAATTATTTATACGCAAAGTGATGGCGCAGCTGGAAGAGAAAGAAACGCAGCCGCAGTCTGAACAATTGGAACTGGACTTTATCTGACTTCATCTTATTCAGAAATGCCGAGAAGCAGCCGATAATATACATAAGCAATAGAAAGACTTGAGGTGAACGGGATGAACATAAGTGGATTAATTCGCAGCTTGGTGGGTGATTTAACCGCTTCGGATAGCAAGGTGCTTGAACTAAAAGTAGGACAAGTAGTGAAAGGTGTCGTTCTTCAACTGCTTAGCGATCAAGAAGCATTACTTAATATAGGTGGCGTACAAGTCAGAGCCAAACTGGAAACTCCTCTTAAGCAAGGAGATGTGACTTACCTGCAGGTTCAACCGGAATCAAGCGGCGGACAAATTATGATGAAGCCGTTGACAGCATCGGATGTACAGATTACAGAAGATTCTCTCGGTGATCTCCTTAAAGCCTTCTCGGTTAAGGATACGGCAGGCAATCGGCAAATGGTTCAGCTGATGCAGCAGGAAGGCGTTCCTGTATCCAAGGAAACGGTAAAAGCTTTTGAAACTTTGATGAGTAACCTACCTGAGGGTGTGAATAAGGAAGAATGGGCGCAAGCTGCTGTACTAGCCCACAAAAAGGGTTTGCCCCTTACACAAGAAACAGTTGGGGCCTTAAGACAGGTTACTTCTGGCCCTCCAGTAGGGAGGGTGCTGGAGCAGGTGGAGCAGCAGGCTGCGAAATTGCTTGAGCAGGAGCCGGAGCATCCCGCAGCTGACACTGCGAAGCAGGTCGTCGCGCTGCTTAGAGAGCTGCGGGCTTCCGCCGCAGCTGCGTGGCCCGCGCGGCCGCCGGAGGTGCCGGCCGCGGCCGCGGCTCCGCCAGCTGCTGCGCAGGCTGGCGCCAGCGGCACGGCGGCTCCCGCAGAGCCGCCGCCGCGTGTCGGCAGCGCGCCTGCGGCCGCTGCCGTAACAGCCCCGCCCGCCGCAACGGCGCAGCCGGCGGCGGAACCGCAGGCCGCCCGCACCGCGAGGGCGGCCATGCCGGAGGCACAGGCGCGAAGCGCTGTGCCTGCGCCTGAAGGCGAACCGCCGGTGGCGGGTTCGCCTGTGCAAGAGCCGCCTGCGAAGCAGAAGGCGGCGGAATCGCAAGAGGCGCGCAGCAGTGCGCCTCCGGAGCCCGAGGCTGATCCAGAGCCTAACTGGATCAGCAGGATGCTCAAAGCCGTCGGCGTGGAGCATGAGGCTCATCTGGCAGCGAAGCTGGAGGAGCGCGGAGAGGTCATGCAGCGCGGCCGGCTCCCTAAGGACGATCAGCTGTCGAACCTGATCACCATGACTTCTCAGCAGGACGATACGGCCAAGCCTGCAGCTGCTGAGACACTGAAGAGCTTGCTTTTGCAGCTCACGGCTTCGGATGATACGCCAGCGCCGCTCAGAGAGGCGGCGCAGCAAGCAGTCGGGCAAATCACGGGTCAACAACTGATGTTGACTGGTGACAAAACCGCCATGTTTGCGCATATGACCTTATTTGTTCCATTTATGGATGGAACAGGTCAGCAATCTGCAGCCGTTCATATTCAATCCCGCAAAGGCAAACGCGGTGAAGTAGATGCAAGCAACTGTCGCTTGTTATTCGATCTACAAATGAAAGTCATGGGGAATACCTTAGTGGACGTACAAGTTGTTAATAAGATCGTCTCATTGACGATCCATAATGATCATCCAGCCTTAGCTCCTATGATGGAGGAGTCCAAGGAAGAAATAACATCGGCGATGAACAAAGCGGGGTATCAGTTCATTTCGTTGAAATGTTCCCCCTATCCACAGCCTGCAAGCAACGAGGATGAGGGGAAAGTGAAGGGTGTTACAGATGGTCGAGCAGACCTTCGCTCGCTCTACCTCCCCAAAACGTACAAGGGGGTGGATTTTCGGGCATGACCAGGCAAAAGAATCCAGCGGGAACACCAGAACCTACGCCGATCAAGAAAGCCGTAGCGCTTCGCTACTCCCCTGAAGCGCAGAAGGCTCCAACCCTGATTGCCAAAGGTAAAGGTCATGTGGCGGAAGCTATCTTACAAAAAGCCAAGGATAACGGTATTCCTGTTCAAGAAGATTCCTCATTAGTTGAAGTATTATCCAAGCTGGACCTGGATCAGGAAATTCCTCCTGAGCTCTATCAGTTGGTGGCTGAAGTGCTAAGCTTTATCTATCGATCGGATAACCGAATGCGAACCCAGAGGGACAGATAATGAAGGAACAAGGGAAAGATAACAGGAAGCAGCTTGGCAAGCTTGGCGAAGATGCAGCGGAGGCATTTTTGAGCAGCAAGGATTATCGGATCCTGGAGCGGAACTGGCGCTGTCGTACGGGAGAACTGGATATCATTGCAGAGCAAGCAGGTACGATTGTGTTTATTGAGGTCAGAACACGACGTTCTACCGGCCGCTTTGGAACTGCCAAAGAATCCGTTGATACCCGTAAGCAAATGAAAGTGAAAGAAACGGCGCAATTTTACTTGCACCGCTTCCAAAAATATGAGAATTCCGTTCGCTTTGATGTCATTGCCGTCGAAATATACTTGGACGGAGCAACGACTCAAATTGAACATATTCAAGGAGCCTTTTGAGCCTGATTCGCAGATAAGACGAACGGGCTCAAAAGGCTCTTATTTGTGTCATCCTTCTTGCTCTTTTTGCTGCTTATCGAGATTCCGGTATTGAATGGCCTCAGCCAAGTGATGGGACAGAATACGATCACTCTCCTCTAAGTCTGCAATCGTTAAAGCTAAGCGAAGAATGCGGTCATGGGCTCTAGCGCTTAGTCCAAGAGCCTCAAAGGATGCGCTCAGCAGCTGCTCTCCCTCAGCTGTCAGATGGCAAATTTGTCTCATCCGAGTTCCGCTTAATTCATTATTATGCTGAATGCCAGTGCCTGCATAGCGCTCTTGCTGTCGCTGGTGGGCAATTAATACTCTCGCCAACATTTCCGTGGATGATAAAGGATTATTGATTGTGTGCTCCTTCAGCTGAGCATAACTCGGTTTAGGCACCTCCACATGGAGATCGATGCGATCCAGGAGAGGGCCGGATATTTTGGAACGGTATTGAACGATTTTTGCGTGCGAGCAAATACAGGCATTTGCTTCATTTTCTGCTCCGTAATAACCGCAGGGGCAAGGATTCATAGCAGCAGCTAATATAAATTGCGAAGGAAATGTATACACGGCTCGTGCTCTAGCTATTGTAACAGAGCGCTCTTCCAGTGGTTGTCTAAGAACTTCCAGTGCATTTCGTGTAAACTCCGGCAGCTCGTCCAGAAACAGAATTCCACGGTGAGCTAAACTGACTTCGCCTGGTTTCGGTATCGTTCCACCTCCAACCAGCCCTGCGGCCGATATGGTGTGGTGTGGAGCTCGAAATGATCGACTGCGCATTAGCGAGGAGCGATCTATGAGCTTGCCTGAGGCGCTGTAAATTTTGGTGACTTCCAGTGCTTCATGATCCGACATGGGGGGTAAAATGGAAGGCATGCGCTTTACCAACATCGTTTTTCCGGTTCCAGGAGGGCCGATTAATAGGATATTATGCATGCCTGCAGCAGCTATCATCATTGCTCGTTTGACTTGGTGCTGCCCGTTGACATCGGCGTAATCTTCGACATCATGATGGGTTATTGAGGAAATTCTCGAAAATCCATTCTGAATGCTCGTATTACTATTAAATAAATACTCTTGATGAGATTGCCGATTCCAATTTCTAAAATCTGAGAGATTTATTATTCCACAAACATCCATGCCGTCAATTAGTGCAGCTTCAGAAGCATTGGAGAGAGGGACGCAGACTCGGTTGATGCCTAGCTTTTTTGCTGCATGCGTCATGGATAACACGCCCGGAACAGGCCGGAGTGAGCCATCCAAGGCTAATTCGCCTAAAAATAAGGTCTTGTGTAAAAATTCACTACTGACCTGACCTGTCGTTAGTAAAATAGCAACTGCAATAGCCAAATCGAAAGAGGAGCCCTCTTTGCGCAAGTCTGCTGGCGCTAGATTCACCGTGATTCGATCCATCGGGAACGTGAATCCGCAATTTTTGATAGACGTACGAACTCTTTCCACAGATTCACGGATGGCGGAATCCGGAAGTCCCACTAAGTTCATCTGAGGTAACCCACTGGAGATATCAACCTCTACCTCGATTGTTTTTCCTTCAATCCCTTGCAAACAAGCACTCCAAACTTTGCCGTACATACAATAAACACCTTCCTCTCCTTAGTAGAGCAGCAGGTTAACTACTGTTCATGAGGATAAAAGGTGCTTCCTTATTGATCCGTTTAATTTCCTCTATTGTATATAAAATGGAAAAATTACGCAATCCATAAATGCTTTTAAAGCGTTTTAAATAATGTCTATATGCACATACTGGAAGATGAGGTGATGATATGCAGGAGAAGCCATATTTTTGTCCAAACTGCCGTTCTAATCGTATTAAATTCAGTGTAATTACCAGCTATGCGCAGCCGTTTCTGAAAGATGCTCTATCCGGTAACATAACGGAATTCAATGATCCTGATGCGATTCCTGAGGAAGAACCGATGATTCAATGTCTTGTTTGCAGCTTTACCGGTAATGAGATGAGATTTATCAAACAAGCGGAGCGCGAACCGCGAATGAATACTCCGACAACGCCCCATTATTGACAAATAAAGAGGTAGACGTATTTTTCAAGTTTTGAGAAATACGTCTTTTTTATGAACATTTTTGTCATTTAAACACAGATGTGGGCGCTTGATGGTCGCAAGTGATAGCTAAAGTTTTTCAGAGTGAAAGGAAAATTTGAATGGATTAACGAAAAAAATAAGGAAACTGTCGAAAATTAGTGATACAATGGTTAGGGCTTGTGAAGAAGTGTGATACTAATTCCGGCAGCAAGATTTATTTCGTGCACAACAAACATAGGAAATTACACTTTTTCCCCTGTATAGCACGTATAGAAAGTCCATACTGATAGGAGGATTTTAGGAAATGAATATCCATGAGTACCAAGGCAAAGAAGTCCTGAGACAGTACGGAGTCAGCGTTCCTAACGGGAAAGTTGCTTTCACCGTAGATGAAGCTGTTGCAGCTGCAAAAGAACTCGGAACATCCGTCGTCGTAGTTAAGGCGCAAATTCATGCCGGAGGTCGCGGTAAAGCAGGCGGCGTTAAGGTAGCTAAAAACCTCGACGAAGTTCGTACATATGCTAGCGAAATTCTTGGCAAAGTGCTTGTCACTCACCAAACAGGTCCTGAAGGTAAAGAAGTTAAACGCCTTTTGATCGAAGAAGGTTGTGACATTAAAAAAGAATATTATGTTGGTGTTGTTGTTGACCGTGCGACAGGTAGCGTCGTTTTGATGGCTTCTGAAGAAGGCGGAACGGAAATTGAGGAGGTTGCTGAGCATTCTCCTGAGAAAATTTTCAAAGAAGTTGTAGATCCTGCGATCGGTCTTCAAGCTTTCCAAGCTCGTAGACTTGCATACTCCATCAACATTCCTAACGAACTGGTTAACAAAGCAGTTAAATTCATGCTTGCGCTTTACAAAGCGTTCGTAGAAAAAGATTGCTCCATCGCTGAAATCAACCCATTGGTTGTTACGGGTTCCGGCGACGTTATGGCTCTTGACGCTAAATTGAACTTCGATTCTAACGCTCTTTTCCGTCACAAAGATATCGTTGATCTTCGTGACCTTGAAGAGGAAGATGCGAAAGAAATTCAAGCTTCCAAATATGATTTGAGCTACATTGCTCTTGACGGTAATATCGGTTGTATGGTTAACGGCGCAGGACTTGCGATGGCTACTATGGACATCATCAAGCACTACGGCGGAGACCCTGCTAACTTCCTTGACGTAGGGGGCGGTGCTACGAAAGAGAAAGTTACAGAAGCATTCAAAATCATCTTGTCCGATGAGCAAGTTAAAGGGATTTTCGTTAACATCTTCGGCGGTATCATGCGTTGTGACGTAATCGCTGACGGCGTTGTTGCTGCTGCTAGAGAACTTGGTCTTTCCCGTCCGCTTGTTGTTCGTCTTGAAGGAACAAACGTGGAACTTGGTAAAAAGATTCTTAACGAATCCGGCCTGAACATTGTTGCCGCTGACTCCATGGCAGACGGCGCTCAAAAAATCGTTGCACTTGTGAAATAAATTAAACCCGTGCGGTTTTAAATAATATAGGGGATGTGAACAAAAGATCATGAGTATTTTGGTCAATAAACATACAAAAGTCATTACTCAAGGGATTACCGGCGCTACGGGTTTGTTTCATACCAAAGGCGGTCTTGAATACGGCACACAAATGGTTGGTGGCGTAACCCCAGGTAAAGGCGGAACAAAAGTAGACATCACACTGGAAAACGGTGAGCTTGTTCAACTTCCGGTTTTTAACACAGTAATCGAAGCTAAAAATGCAACTGGTGCAACAGCATCCGTTATTTATGTACCACCTGCTTTTGCAGCAGAATCCATTATCGAAGCGGTTGACGCTGATCTTGATCTCGTTATCTGTATCACAGAAGGTATTCCTGTTCTTGACATGGTTAACGTGAAACGTTACATGGAAGGCAAGAGAACCGTTCTAATTGGACCAAACTGCCCAGGCGTTATCACGCCAGGCGAGTGCAAAATCGGTATCATGCCTGGTTATATCCACACGCCAGGTCACGTAGGTGTTGTTTCCCGTTCCGGAACACTAACTTACGAAGCGGTTCACCAATTGACAACTCGCGGTATTGGACAATCTTCCGCTGTTGGTATCGGTGGAGACCCTGTTAAAGGTTCCGAGTTTATCGATATCCTCAAACGTTTCAATGAAGATCCTGACACTTATGCTGTTATCATGATCGGTGAGATCGGTGGAACAGCAGAAGAAGAAGCGGCTGAGTGGGTTGCTGCCAACATGACGAAACCGGTAGTCGGTTTCATCGGTGGTAAAACTGCGCCTCCAGGAAAACGTATGGGCCATGCCGGTGCGATTATTTCCGGCGGTAAAGGTACGGCAGCTGAGAAAGTTGCAACAATGGAAAGATGCGGAATCCGCGTAGCGGCTACGCCATCTGAAATGGGTTCAACGCTAGTTAGCGTGCTTGAAGAAAAAGGAATGCTTGACAAAGTTATCACAAAAAAATAGCCTCGTTTTTTTGAAGGTAAGCAACCTTCCATCTCCCTTAAACAGGGATTTGGAAGGTTTTTTGTTTTTCTAGCTTTGCAAAGATTTGTCATTCGAGTAAGGAGTGTATATACTAATGGATAATCGAATCATTTTATTTGGCCTTCATGAACTTGAAGGGGTCGGCTGGAAAACCATGCTTCAGCTCGTTAACCGGTTTCCAGACCTGCAAGTTTTGTTTGAGCTCTCCGCAGCGGAAATCTCGGCTCAAGGTATTCGTGCTTCTGTAGCTGAGCGAATTTCCTCCCGATTTACTCATGCCTTCATTGAGGAAAGACTTCAATTATATATGAAGCAATCCATTCAGATCCTAACGATACTGGATGAGGAGTACCCTCAGATATTGAAAGAAATTGCGCAGCCCCCTTGGGTTTTATATGTGAAAGGTAAATCAGCCATACTGAATGGACGACTCTTGGGAATGGTTGGTACCCGTACACCCACGCTGTATGGGAAAAAGATTGCAGAGGAATGGGCAGCGGCACTTTCACGTGCTGGATTCGGTATTGTGAGCGGGCTGGCTAGAGGAATTGACAGTAAAGCGCATATCGGCGCCTTACAAGGAAAGTCAAAGACGGTAGCAGTTCTTGGTTGCGCTATCAATCAGATCTATCCGCGTGAGAATGCTTTACTATTTCGAAATATTGAGCAAGAAGGAGTTATCATTTCTGAATACCCTATTGGTACAGGGATGAAGCCTGGTATGTTTCCGCAGCGAAACCGCATTATTGCGGGATTGTCGCTTGGCGTTACGGTTGTTGAAGCAGCTGAGGACAGCGGATCGTTGATAACGGTAGAGTTTGCTCTCGACGAGTCGCGGGATGTGTTCGCTATTCCGGGACCCATTCATTCGCGTGTAAGCAGCGGTGTTCATAGGCTTTTAAAGGATGGCGCTAAGTTAGTTACACGTGTGGAAGAGATTGTAGACGATTACAACTATATGATAAGTTCAGATGAAAAACGTGCTCTAAATAAGCCGTTGACATTATTTTCACTTTCGGAAGAGGAAGGCGAAATATTCCGTAAGTTGTCGAATGAACCCATTTCAATTGATGCCCTAATGGAGGACGGACAATTTACGTTTGGACATTTGCATGCAGTTCTGTTATCTTTACTATTGAAAAAGGCGATTAAACAGCTTCCAGGTTCTACCTACATCCAAGCATAGGCTATTCAAGAAGTTTTTCTTCTCGCCAATAGACTTAACCTTGAAATTAAGAGGGGAGGAAGGACGATCATGGCAGATTCATTAGTCATTGTTGAGTCACCAGCTAAAGCCAAAACCATCGGCAAGTATTTAGGCAGCAAATTTATCGTAAAAGCCTCGATGGGTCATATTCGCGACCTTCCGAAAAGCCAAATTGGCGTAGAAGTAGATCGTAACTTTGAGCCTAAATACATAACTATCCGTGGTAAAGGTTCTATATTAAAAGAATTAAAAGATGCTAGTAAAAAAGTGAAAAAAATATATCTGGCGGCTGACCCGGATCGTGAGGGTGAAGCGATTGCCTGGCATTTAGCGCATTATTTGGATGTTGGTTCAGATGAGCTTTGCCGAGTTGTATTTAATGAGATTACGAAGGATGCTGTGAAGGATGCTTTCAAAACGCCTCGCCGCATCAATCAGGATCTTGTTAATGCTCAACAGGCCAGACGAATATTGGATCGACTTGTAGGTTATAAAATAAGCCCTTTACTTTGGAAAAAAGTGAAGAAAGGTTTATCGGCAGGCCGAGTACAGTCCGTAGCGGTTAAACTGATTCAAGATCGAGAGAATGAGATCAAAGCCTTCGAGCCTGAAGAGTACTGGTCCATTACAGCGCTGTTGGATGCGGGAAAAACAGGATTCGAAGCGAAGTACCACAGCATAAACGGCGAGAAAAAGGAACTGCATTCGCAAGAGGATGTTAACGAAATTCTGGCCGCAATGGGCAACGGGAAGTTTACCGTGAAAGAAGTGAAAGAGAAAGAGCGCGGGCGTAACCCGTCTCCACCTTTCATTACAAGCTCCATGCAGCAAGAAGCGGCACGTAAATTAAACTTCCGGGCGTCTAAGACGATGTCTGTCGCGCAGCAATTATATGAAGGAATAGACTTGGGGAAAGAAGGTACAGTCGGTTTAATCACGTACATGCGTACGGATTCAACAAGGATTTCACCTGTCGCCCAAGAAGAAGCCAGAGAGTTTATTTTAACCAAATATGGTGCAGCGTTTTATCCGGAAACACCGCGTGTTTACACGAAAAAAAATGCAAATGCACAAGACGCGCATGAAGGAATCAGGCCTACCTCAGTGCTCCGCGAACCTGAACAATTGAAAGAATTCCTAAGCAGAGATCAATATCGTCTATACAAACTCGTATGGGATCGTTTTGTTGCCAGTCAAATGTCATCCGCCATCTTGGATACGATGACCATCGATTTGACCGCAGGTGACACGGTATTCCGGGCGAACGGCTCCAAAATGAAGTTTGCGGGTTTTATGAAGGTTTATGTTGAAAGCAATGATGATGGGACGACGGAAGAGGATAAATTGCTTCCGCCATTATCGAAAGGCGATGTTTTGGAGAAACAAAGCATTGACCCCAAACAACACTTTACTCAACCGCCTCCACGGTATACGGAAGCCCGTTTAGTGAGAGCCCTAGAGGAAATGGGCATTGGTCGACCAAGTACGTACGCACCGACGCTGGAGACGATTCAGAAGCGCGGTTACGTTGCGATCGAAGAAAAAAAATTCGTTCCTACCGAGTTAGGCGAACTAGTTATCCAATTGATGCAAGAGTTCTTTCCTGAAATTCTCGATATTGAGTTCACAGCGCATATGGAAGAGGAACTTGATTTTGTAGAAGAAGGCAAAGAGGATTGGGTAAGAGTCCTGGATACTTTCTATACTTCCTTTGAGAAACGGCTTGAATTTGCCGAAGAAGAAATGAAGGAAATTGAGATTCAGGATGAAGTGTCTGATGAGATTTGCGAGAAATGCGGCAGACACCTTGTCTATAAAATGGGACGCTTCGGCAAATTCCTGGCTTGTTCCGGATTCCCGGAATGCCGGAATACGAAGCCGATCATCAAAGATATCGGTGTCACATGCCCAAGCTGCCACGCAGGCAAGATAGTAGAGCGCAGAAGTAAGAAGGGCAGAGTTTTCTATGGCTGTGATCAATATCCAACATGTGATTTTGTCTCATGGGATAAGCCGGTTAACAAGCCTTGTCCGGTTTGCAGCTCAATGATGATCGAGAAAAGAAGCAAGAACGGCCTTAGTATTCAATGTACGAATTGCGACCATAAAGAAGAAGTAAATGAAGATCAGAACGAAGATATGAAAGATTAGAGGTGTCCGATTTTGCCAGAATACCCAAGAGTAACAGTCATCGGTGCAGGACTCGCTGGAAGTGAAGCAGCTTGGCAGATTGCACGTCAAGGTGTGCCTGTTACTTTATACGAAATGCGTAATGTCCGTAAAACACCAGCTCACATTACAGATCAATTCGCTGAACTGGTGTGCAGCAACTCCCTTAGATCCAATGGCTTAACGAATGCAGTTGGCGTACTGAAAGAAGAGATGAGACGAATGGACTCCTTGATTCTCTCCTGCGCCGACAAGCACGCGGTACCGGCAGGTGGAGCCTTAGCCGTTGACCGTGATGGGTTCTCCCAAGCCGTTACCCAAACGTTACGGAACCATCCGCTCATTGAAGTTATCAACGAGGAAGTGCAGGTTTTGCCGGAAGGCATCACTGTAGTAGCCTCTGGTCCGTTAACTTCCCCAGATTTATCTGCCCAACTGAAGGAACTAATGGGTGAGGAATACTTGTACTTCTACGATGCGGCAGCACCGATTGTAGAGAAAGATTCCATTGATATGAATAAAGTTTACTTGGCTTCTCGTTACGACAAAGGCGAGGCAGCTTACCTCAATTGTCCGATGACGGAAGAGGAATTTAATGTTTTCTATGAAGCCTTAATTACGGCTGAGGTAGCAGAGCTTAAGGAATTTGAAAAAGAGATCTACTTCGAAGGATGTATGCCGTTAGAGGTCATGGCTAAGCGTGGTAAACAGACAGTGTTATTCGGGCCAATGAAGCCGGTTGGATTGATTAACCCGCACACCGGAAAACTGCCGCACGCCGTCGTACAGCTTCGCCAAGATAATGCCGCGGGAACCTTGTACAATTTGGTTGGATTCCAAACCCATTTGAAGTGGGGCGAGCAAAAACGAGTTCTGTCTTTGATTCCTGGTTTGGAAGAAGCGGAATTCGTCCGTTATGGCGTGATGCATCGTAACACATTTATTAATTCGCCGAAGCTTCTTGAACCGACGTACCAATACAAGTGTCGTGAGAATCTGTTTTTTGCAGGACAAATGACAGGCGTTGAAGGTTATGTGGAATCTGCTGCGTCCGGGTTAATCGCTGGGCTTAATGCCGGTCGATTGGCAAAGGGGCAACCATGCTTGGTGCTTCCAGAAGAAACAACATTAGGCAGCATGGCTCATTACATTACGACAGCTGACTTTAAACATTTTCAACCGATGAATGCCAATTTCGGATTACTTCCACAACTTCCGGAACGGATTCGGAACAAAAAAGAAAAGTACGAGAAGTTGGCTAACCGAGCAATTGAGAGTATTCAGAATTTTTCGAAAACAATTACTGAATAGGTTGTAATCACACTATTCACTGTGTTACTATAATTATGTTTTGAATTATTATTCATTCGTTTTCTCATACATTTACCTCTAGATGCGGTCTTAATTGTGAAATTGACCTCGCTAGAGGTTTATCTCTTTTTATTAGGTCGAAACCAAGTCAAGATTTTGTTTTTCCGGTGTATGATTCCATTAGAGGGGTGAGAAGAGATGGATGCCAGTCAGGCGCAATTCCATGCGACAACTATTTTTGCCATTCGTCATCAAGGTAAAGGTGCAATTGCCGGAGATGGCCAGGTTACATTTGGCAACAGTATGATTATGAAGAGCAGTGCCAAAAAGGTGAGGCGTTTACATAGAGGGAAAGTGATCGCAGGTTTTGCAGGATCAGTAGCTGATGCGATTACCCTTTTTGAGAAGTTTGAAGGCAAGCTCGAAGAACATCATGGCAATTTACAACGTGCTGCAGTCGAACTCACGAAGGATTGGCGTCAAGACCGCGTATTACGTCGATTAGAAGCAATGATGATTGTTATGGATGCTACCGGCTTATTGCTTCTCTCAGGCAATGGGGAGATTATTGAACCGGATGATGGCATTCTGGCGATTGGTTCTGGCGGAAGTTTCGCATTGGCGGCTGGTAGGGCACTAC
Source organism: Paenibacillus violae (assembly GCF_032461945.1). NCBI lineage: Bacteria > Bacillati > Bacillota > Bacilli > Caryophanales > Paenibacillaceae > Paenibacillus > Paenibacillus violae. The sequence continues at coordinate 597,860 of NZ_JAWCUD010000002.1, read as the reverse complement.
ATCGTCATGCACCATCGCTAAGTGCCAAAGAGATTGCACATGCTGCTCTTACAACAGCTGCTGAAATTTGCGTGTTCACGAATCATAATATTATTGTCGAAGAAATCGAGTAAATCAGAATTGATTACGCACTTTTTTAGGAGGGTACCCGAATGGCAAACAGCTCCCTAACACCTAAACAAATTGTACAGGAATTAGATCGATACATTGTAGGTCAGAAGAAAGCGAAGAAATCGGTTGCTATTGCTTTGCGGAATCGTTATCGGAGAAATCTGGTGGATGAAGCCATGCGGGATGAGATTGTTCCCAAAAATATTCTGATGATTGGACCAACAGGTGTAGGTAAAACTGAGATTGCACGCAGACTGGCAAAATTGGTTGGAGCCCCTTTTATTAAAGTGGAGGCAACCAAATTTACAGAGGTAGGTTACGTTGGCCGTGACGTCGAATCGATGGTAAGGGATTTAATTGAAACCTCTATTCGTATGGTTAAATCGGAACGCATGGAAGCAGTCAAAGACCGCGCAGAGAAATTAGCGAATGAGCGAATTGTTTCTTTGCTGGCTCCAAGTCCTTCGCGCACCAAAACGCAGCGTAATCCGTTTGAAATGTTGTTTGGGGGCCAAAATCAACCCGAACAGGAAGAGAGTGCGCCGGATCCAAATCTCTCATCGAAAAGGGCTCAAATCGCCGAACAATTGACTAGTGGTAAATTAGAGAACGAGATTGTAGAGATCGAAGTCGAAGACTCTTCACCTTCCATGCTGGATATGTTAGCAGGGCAAGGAAACGAGCAAGCCGGCATGAATATGCAGGAAATGTTTGGTAGCCTGATGCCGAAAAAGATGAAGAAACGCAAGCTTCCAGTGAAGGAAGCAAGAAAAGTTCTGACTCAAGAGGAAGCACAGAAATTGATTGACATGGACGATGTTATTCAAGAATCCATTCACCGCGCTGAGCAGTCGGGTATCATATTTATTGATGAAATCGACAAAGTAGCAAGCAGCTCCCGCGGCGGAAGTGGTCCGGATATTTCACGCGAAGGCGTACAGCGCGATATTCTCCCGATCGTAGAAGGTTCTACCGTTGTAACCAAATATGGACCTGTGAAAACCGATTATGTTTTATTTATTGGTGCTGGAGCTTTCCATATTGCAAAACCTTCGGATTTGATCCCAGAGCTTCAAGGGCGTTTTCCGATTCGGGTAGAACTGAGTGATTTAACGCTTGAAGACTTTGTTTCTATTCTACAAGAGCCCAAAAATGCGCTGACGAAACAGTACACGGCGTTGTTGCAAACAGAAGGTATAACAGTTGAATTTGCTGAGGAAGCTATTCATGAAATTGCTCGAATTGCGGTCGAGGTCAATCAGAATACGGAAAATATCGGAGCACGTCGCTTGCATACAATCTTGGAAAAATTGCTTGAGGATCTTTCCTTTGAAGCCCCTGAGCTTACATTGGAATCTTTCATCATCAATCCGGAATATGTGCGCGAAAAGCTGAGCGGTATTGTTCAGAATAGAGATTTGAGTCAATACATTTTATAATGAGCGATTGCAGGGTTACGTAAGTAGGAGGCAGTTACATGAGTTTATTAAACAAAACAAGAAGGCTAAATCGATTGCTGCAAAAGGAAGCAGGGAATGCGGTTAGCTTTATGGATATGGCTGAAGTTCTTCGTGATATTGTTATTGCGAATATATATGTCGTCAGTCGTAAAGGGAAGATTCTAGGTTATGCTACGACCAATGATCCTGTTTCATCTGAAATGAATCAGGCGATTTTGTTGGAACGCAGATTTCCGTCTGAATCCAATAATCTTCTATTGAAGATAGAGGAAACGACGTCGACGTCTGAACCAAGCAGCCCGTACTATTACTACACAGAACAAATGAAAGACATGTTCCCTTATACACACACGACGCTGGTTCCTATTATCGGTGGTGGTGATCGATTAGGGACATTAATCTTAAGTCGTAATGAAAGCCTGTTTATTGATGATGACTTAATATTAGCTGAATATGGTTCGACAGTAATCGCTATGGAGATATTGAGAGAAAGAGCGGAAGAGATCGAAGAAGAAGCAAGAAGTAAAGCTGTCGTTCAAGTGGCAATAGGCTCTTTATCCTTTAGCGAAATGGAAGCTGTAGAGCATATTTTCGAGGAATTGGATGGCAAAGAAGGGCTTTTGGTCGCGAGTAAAATCGCTGATCGCGTTGGAATTACGCGTTCTGTTATCGTGAATGCACTTCGTAAGCTGGAAAGTGCCGGAGTTATAGAGACACGCTCGCTTGGTATGAAGGGCACTTATATCCGAATCTTAAATGAACAATTAATACAAAGCATCGAACAGATAAAAACAAAACTATAGCTTGGCACGATTGAAAAGCCCTGTCTGCTAAAAAAGATAGGGCTTTTTTCTTATTGTAACTTAAGCGAATATCTTAGATGATTAGGAAGGTAATAAACTTACAAAATTCTACAACAGGAAACTTTTTCTAATTATTTTGTGAAAATAATGTCGAAATAAGAAGGAATACATACTTTCTGTGTGGAAGTATAGTGTCGAATACTCTATTGAAAGGGGGTAACGTGCATGTCTTTGTTGGACAAACCCAGTTGGAACTTGATGGAGCGTTCGCTTGATGCTTCGACTCTCAGACAAAAAGTGGTAGCGAACAACGTTGCCAATGTGGACACACCTTACTTTAAGCGTTCAGACGTATTGTTTGAAGAGTTATTGCAAGGTGAAATGAATTCATCAACGCCCTCTATAGAAGGTTATCGGACAAACCCTAAGCATTTCTTTATAGGCAAATCGACAAATTTACCGAATTCAGAAATTAAAACCGATGAATCGACAGCGATTAACAACAACATGAACAATGTCGATATGGACTATGAAATGTCTTTAATGGCTAAAAACCAACTGAAATACAATACAATGATTCAGCAAATGAACAGTGAGTTTAAAAAAATGCGCACAGTATTAGGGGGGAAGTAATAACAAATGAGGCTTACTAGCGGATTTGACATCAGCTCATCAGCACTGACTGCGCAACGTTTGAGAATGGATGTCGTCTCATCAAATATTGCTAATGCGGATACAACACGTGCTAAGTTTGTAGACGGGAAATGGGTACCCTACACGAGAAAGTTAGTTGCATTTGAAACAAAATCACAACCGAGCTTCGCACAGTCTTTGCAATCGGCTATGGCAGATGGAACAGGCGAAGGAGTACGAGTTAACAAAATCTTCGAGGATCAGTCGCCGCTCAAACAAGTATATAACCCTACACATCCTGATGCAGATGCAAATGGATTTGTTTACATGCCCAATGTTGATGTGCTTAAAGAGATGGTTGATATGATTTCAGCCACAAGATCTTATGAAGCTAACGTTACCGCGCTTAATGCAAGTAAATCAATGATTACAAAGGCATTAGAGATCGGTAGATAATTAATCGGGAGGTTGCAGCATGATTGACAAAATCAGCTATAGTCCAATAAATATTATGAGCTCGGTTCAACCCAAAGACAACTCTGGTGAAGGTGCTGCTGACCTTGGGAAACAATTCGGCTCATTTCTGAATGATGCGATGACGAATTTAAATGCCCAACAACAACAAGTTGATCAGTTGAATCAAAGTTTCATTAAAGGAGAGCTTTCAGACGTTCATCAGCTCACGATTGCTTCCGAGAAAGCATCGTTAGGTCTGGAACTTACGGTGCAAGTTAGAAATAAAGTCCTTGAAGCTTACCAAGAAATGATGAGAATGCAGCTGTAATTAACCAAATGCTGCTAAAACTTTGGTTCGATGGGGTGACGGAGTGAACGAGAATCTCCTCCAGTACTGGGAAAAAGTAAAACAGTATTGGAATCGATATAGTAGAACAACAAAAATAACATTTATCGCAACGGTTGCCCTTTTGATTCTTACGGCCGCAATTATCAGTGTTAATTTATCTAAGACGGAATATTCCTTAGCATTTACCGAACTTCAGCCAAGCGACGCGGCTGCGATCAAAGGTTACCTAGATACAGCTAAAATTCCATACAAACTTAGTGCTGATGGTAAAAGCATCGAAGTACCTACAAATGAAGTAGCGAATGTGAAACTCGGTGTAGAGTCACAAGGTTTAAACAAAAATGGTTCTCTAGGATTCGGTGCTTTTAGCAACAGTAGTTCATTTGGTATCACAGATAACGAGTTTAAAGTGAAATACTTAAATGCGATTCAAGGTGAGTTGCAGCAGCTTATTAACTCGAATCAAGCCATATCGGGTTCGAAGGTTCTTATTTCACTTCCTGAGGATGGACCTTTCTTGCAACAGCAGGAAGAGAAAGCAACAGCATCAGTTGTTCTTCAAATGAAACAAGGTTACACACTAGATCAAGGCAAAATCGATACGATCTATAACTTGGTTTCACACAGTATCAAAAATCTTCCTGTTGAGAATATCACGATCTCAGATCAGTATGGGCAAAGCTTAGTTTCTTCCAAATCAGGTGGCCAGTCCTCCTCGAGCTTAGTGACAAGCCAGTCCGATATTAACGATAAGTTTCAAAAAGATCTGCAGAAAAATATTATGAACATGCTAGGAACGATGTTTGGTCGCGATAAAGTAAATGTCAGTGTTTTCTCTACCATGAACTTTGATCAGAAGAAGAGTAAAGAACAGCTCGTCTCTGCACCAAATCAAGTGGATCAAAAAGGACTGGAAATTTCCCTGCAAGAAGCAACCGAGTCTTATCAAAATAACGGTGCAGATACAGGCGGTGTTCCTGGTACTGGTACGACGGATGTGCCCGGTTACCCAGGGGCATCAAATTCCGGTAAATCGAACAGCGAGAAAAACTCGAAGACTGTAAATTACGAAGTGAATCGGATTACGAATGACATCGTGGCTACACCGTATGTAGTGAAAGATTTGAGCATTAATGTCGGAATTGAACCGCCGGTTAAAGATGATCCGACTTCTTTGACTGCAGAGACTAAAACTGCTGTGCAAACCGCTTTGGTAAATATTGTGAGGACTGCACTGGCAGATAATAAGGTTACATATACTGACGATGAATTGCAGAAAAAAGTTACAGTTCTTGCTCATACTTTTGCACGGCCAGCAGATACATTTGCTTCGAAAACAACAACGTACTTAACTTATGCTGGATTGGCTCTAGCGGCGCTAGCGATTGGTGCGATTGCTGGTTTTGCAATTAGAAAACGTAGAAAAGCTGCACAACAATTAATGGAACAAGATCTGAACATTGCAGCGAATAAAGCGGAACTTCCAACGATTGATATTGAAAATGTAACTAATGACAATCAAGTGCGTAAGCAGTTAGAAACTCTTGCGAAAAAGCGGCCAGAAGACTTTGTCAATCTGCTTCGGACTTGGTTAGTAGACGAATAGAGGTGCACTTGTATGGCCAAAGCTGCTGTAAACGGGTTAACCGGACGACAAAAGGCAGCCATTCTTTTGATCAGTTTAGGCCCTGAGGTGTCTGCTCAAATATTTAAACATTTACGAGAAGAAGAGATTGAGCAGCTAACACTGGAAATTGCAAATGTAAGGAAAGTAGATTCTTTTGAAAAAGAAGCGATTCTCTCTGAGTTTCATCAGATCTGTCTTGCCCAAGAATTCATTTCACAAGGAGGTATTGCTTACGCTAAGGATATCTTGGAGAAAGCGCTTGGTTCTCAGAAAGCACTCGATATCATTAACCGTCTGACAGCCACCTTACAGGTGAGACCTTTTGACTTTGCCAGAAAAGCGGATCCTGCTCAAATTCTTAACTTTATTCAAAATGAAAATTCACAAACCATTGCGCTAGTTTTGTCCTATTTGCAAGCGGATCAAGCGTCTATCATCTTGTCCTCGTTGCCGCAAGAAAAACAAGCCGATGTTGCAAAACGTATTGCCTTGATGGACAGCACTTCTCCAGAAGTGATCAGTCAGGTAGAGCGTGTACTGGAACAAAAACTTTCGTCTACTGTTACACAGGATTACACAAATGCTGGAGGCATTGCATCTATCGTTCAGATTTTGAATGGTGTTGATAGGGGGACGGAGCGTACCATCCTTGATTCTCTGGAAATTCAAGATCCTGAACTGGCCGAAGAAATCAAGAAACGGATGTTTGTCTTCGAAGATATCGTTAATATTGATAATCGCTCTATACAGCGAATTATTCGTGATATTGAAAATGCTGATTTACAACTTGCGCTCAAAGTTGCGAGTGAAGAAGTGCGTGATGTTCTATTCAAAAACATGTCCAAACGGATGGCAGAGACGTTTAAAGAAGAAATGGAATTTATGGGTCCTGTTCGTTTGCGTGACGTTGAAGAAGCACAAACGAGAATTGTTGCTACAATCCGCCGCCTAGAGGAATCGGGTGAAATCATCATTGCACGTGGTGGAGGAGACGATATTATTGTCTAATATCATTAAATCATTTGCTTATTATGCTGTAGATGATAAGAAATTGGTTGAAACGATCTCGCCATTTCACTTGAATGGAGATCTTGATGCGGGTAATCAGCTAACTCCCGAACAACAGCAGGAAATAACGGAAGCGACGAATTTGAAAGATCAAATTCTTCAAGATGCTGAAGCTTTTGCCAATGAGCAGATTCACCAGGCTATGCAGGAATGCACAGCGCTCCGTGAACAAACGCAAGAAGAAATTAATGCTTGGTGGCAAACACGTCGTGCAGAAGATGAAGAGCATGTCACTTTATCCAGGCAGGCTGGTTTTGAAGAAGGCTACCAACAAGGAATTGCTCAAGCTGAAGAAGCGCTTAGACAGGAATACAGTGAAATGCTAACGGAAGCACAAAGTATTCTGGAGCAATCCTACAAACTTAAACAGCAGATCATTCAGGAATCTGAGCCATTCCTAATCGAACTAAGCACATCCATAGCAGAGAAAATCATTGGCAAACAGTTAACCTTAAATCCGGAATGGGTTGTTGAGTTAATTCAAACCGTTCTGTCGCGCAGACGCGAAAAAGGGATCATTGCTTTATGCGTATCTCCTTCACAATTCGCTTACATTCAGGATGCGCGTGAAGAGTTGCTAACTTCTATTGATTCACAGGCTGAATTGCAAATTATACCTGACTCTACGGTGCAAGATCGTGGATGTGTGATTCGTTCTTCATTTGGAAGTATTGATGCACGCATCGATACGCAGCTGAAAGAAATTAAATCAGCTCTGCAACAGTTGGCCACTCAAAGTGAGGGTACAGGATCATGAGCAGCGCGCTACCAAAAGTAGATAAATACAAAGAACATTTGCATGCCATCGACCCTATTCGTGTTAATGGAAAAGTAACACAAGTGATTGGATTGACGGTTGAGTCGGAAGGTCCGGATGTGAGCATTGGCGACCTCTGCTATATTTACCCGCATAAATCCAATAAGCCATTGAAGGCGGAAGTCGTTGGTTTTCGCAGCAATAAAGTCGTGTTGATGCCACTAGGCGATTTGGACTCTATTGGACCTGGTTGCGATGTTGTTGGTACAGGAAAACCACTTACTGTTCAAGTAGGCCATGAACTTCTTGGTAAAGTGCTGGACGGATTAGGACAACCATTGGATGGTTCGTTCTTGCCTTCAAGAATGGCTCAATATTCTACGAATAATGCGCCGGGCAACCCGCTAACGAGGCCGAGAGTGTTGAATCCAATATCTGTAGGAGTTCGATGCATTGATGGATTATTGACTATTGGCAAAGGTCAGCGCGTTGGTATTTTTGCAGGGTCTGGTGTTGGTAAAAGTACGCTGATGGGAATGATTGCCCGTAATACAGCTGCAGATGTTAACGTCATTGCACTTATCGGTGAGCGGGGCAGAGAGGTCTTGGATTTTATCGAAAGAGATCTAGGTCCCGAAGGGCTAGCAAGATCAGTCGTTATCGTTGCAACATCTGATCAGCCTGCGCTTATACGTATCAAAGGAGCAATGATAGCAACAAGCATCGCTGAGTATTTTCGTGATCGCGGTCTAAATGTCATGATGATGATGGACTCCGTCACTCGCTTTGCAATGGCACAGCGTGAAGTTGGCCTTGCTGTAGGGGAACCTCCGGCAACGCGAGGCTATACGCCTTCGGTTTTTGCGATGCTGCCACGGTTACTTGAGCGATCTGGTACCGGGCCGAAAGGATCCATTACTGCCTTTTATACAGTGCTAGTAGACGGTGATGATATGAACGAGCCAATTGCTGATGCGGTCCGAGGGATCCTCGACGGTCATATTGTTCTAAACCGCAGCATTGCCAATAAGGGTCATTACCCTGCTATTGACGTTCTGTCCAGCGTAAGCCGTGTAATGAAAGAAATCGTGCCTTCTGAACATATGGAAGCTGCTGATCACTTAAAGCGACTTCTCTCTATATATAAAGATTCGGAAGACCTAATCAATATCGGGGCGTACCAAAAAGGTTCTAATCTAAATATTGATGTTGCCATGGATCATATTGAAGCCATATGGGATTTCATCAAGCAAAAAACGAGTGAAAAACTGACCTATGAAGAAGCTCAAGAACGATTGATTCACGAATTTTATAAGGGATGAGGGTCCTAAATGCAATTTCGTTATTCTTTCCAGCAAATTGTCGATTTAAAAAACAATGAACGAACACAGGCGGAATGGATTTTATCTGAGGCAATGGGCCAATTACGGAACGAAGAAACGAATTTACATGGATTATTTGAAGAAAAAGAGAACTTGCATCAGGAAATGGTGAAAGCCTCTTGCAATTCAGTATCTATTTCAAAGATGCTCATGCTCCAATCTTATATGAACCATGTTGATCAGCAAATTGCGCGTAAACATCAGGATGTTCAACAAGCTAAGCGTGTCGTACTCAAAAAGCAGGAACATCTATCGGAAAGAATGATCGATGAGAAGGTGTGGTCGAAAGCTAGGGAAAAGGCATTCGGCCAATTTCAATCCTTTGTTGCCAAAAAAGAGCAGGACGCTCTGGATGAAATGGCTACAAACCGGTTCAAACGACTCTCGTATTGAGGAAGGTAAAGGAGGAACAAGGAGATGGCCGATACAAGCATGGAAGGTGCATCTTATAGTGCGCTGGAGCGGTTTCTGATATGGTTTGTCATCCCCTTTGTGTTTACGGCTGTCTTGCTTTTCGTATTACTGTCGATCTTTGATTATGATATCAAGAGCAGTATTCAGAAAGCGTTGCATAACACTCCGGTGATTGGAGCAATTGTTCCTGCGCCCAAAGAAAAAAGTGTTGTAAGCGGAACTGGTAAAGAGACAACTCCTGAACAAAGCATCAAAACCAAGGATGATGAGATTACGAAGTTGAATGCCAAATTGGCGGAACTTCAGTCCGCTTTGCAGAAAGCTGAATCAACAACGGAGACGAAGGATCAATCACTCAAAGATGCAAGCGCAAAGATAACGGAACTGGAAGAAAAGCTGAAAGACAAGACGCAAACAGAAGAAGAGTACACGAATCAAATCACACAGCTTGCCAATATGTATGCAAAAATGACACCGAGCAAGGCGGCTCCAATCATTGAAGCACTTACACCTAAAGAAATGGTGCTGATCTTCTCCATGATGAAAGCGGACAGCCGCGGAGCGATCCTGGAGAAAATGGATGCAACGAAAGCAGCAGAAGCTTCCATGGGACTTAAAGACGTTACACCTGTAAGGGATAAAGAGATTGCCGCTTTACAAGAAAGATTAGCAACGAATGGAGCAAGCACAGCAAAAGCGACGACATCTGTCAGCAAGTCGGATTTAGGTCAGACATTTGCTAACATGACTCCCAAAAGTGCTTCAAACGTGCTAATTGAAATGAATAAATCAAATCCCGACAAAGTATTGGCCATCCTGAGTGGCATGGATAATGCTTCCCGTTCCAAAGTGATGTCGGCGTTGTCCGATGCGAATAAAGAAATCGCTGCTGCAATTTCAGCTAAGCTTGTTCAGTAACCGACGTTGAACTTAGGAGGGAGGTGAATAAATAAGATGGATGTACAAATACAGACAACACCTACTGCAAACTCTGCTTCAACTTCGACGAATAAGGCTGGAGCAACAGGGACTACTTCTAAGGACGGTTTTAATCAAGTTTTGGACGGTCAATTGTCTCAAGATAGCACGGCAAAGACTGAGGCGAACCCAACTGACACAGCACTTTCTCTGAACATGCTGTTGCAAATGCTTCAGAGTCTGGTAGCACCTCTGCAAGGGACTGCTGTGCAGGATGCAAAAACAGAAGATCAGCCACTTTCTGAAGTCGTTTTGGAGGCTATGAACAGTAATCCAGCGCTTGCTGAGCAATTATTGCAGGATCCAAAGGTTCAGCAATGGTTTGAAGAAGCTGAGCAACTTCTACAAACGCTAAGTGGAGCTCAATCAACTCCATTGGTTACTCTTCCAAGTACGCTAAAGCTTCAAGCAACTGAAGTTTCAAGCCTGCAAGCTCAAAATACGCTGCTAGCATTAGCTTCCCTGTCAAAGCAGCAGCCTGACAATCCGGTTGTGAAGTTTCTGAATCAAGATCTACAAAACGTCATTCAACCACTATTACCAGAATTGGTGGCGAACTTGAAGGGACAAACTTCAGAGGCTGCTAGTACAGAGAACGCTGCTGAAGCAATGGAAGGTTTGTTGCATCCAGGTAAGAAGGAAGTCACTTCTACTGATAAGCCAAATCATCACAAGTTTAGTAGCAAGAAAACATCAGATCAGAACGTTGATATGACAAACTCGGTGACGATTGCACAACCAGCAAAGTCAAAATTAGAGCTTCTTGCTCTGAAAAGTGGTTTCTTAACCGCGCAGGTGGATGCATCTTCTACATCGGGAGATACGCTGCCTAATCTCGTAGATCTGCCAACTGAACCTGAAACGACTACTAGCTCAGTGGTTACGATCGGTGATTTGCAGAGAACGCAACAGTCACAGACCATTGTTGACAAGACCGTAGTTCCAACGATGAATGCGGCTAATTTCGCTGAAGAAATGACGGAGCATGTTCTTAAGAACATGAAAATAACACTCGCAGACGGTTTCTCCGAAGCTAAGTTATCGTTGTTTCCAAAAAATCTGGGGCACATTGATGTGAAAATATCGATGCATGATGGCCAGCTAATTGCACAGTTTGCTGCGGAATCCGCAGCAGCTAAGCAGATGCTGGAAAATCAGCTGCCGCAGTTGAGACAAGCTCTTCTAACGCAAGGTTTGCAAGTAGAAAAGCTTGAAGTTACGCAAAGCCCAAATATGCAATCCAGCATGTTCCAGGAACATCGTCAGCAGCAAGCTTTTGGCCAATCTCAACGTCAAAATAAGAACAATTCTGGCGGTTTTGAGGTTGAATCCCTTGATTTTGAGCAAGAGATTGATGCTAACGTGCAAGTTAAACCGGCAATACATGGTAATTCCTTTGATGTAACTGCCTAAATGTGAGTCCATTTAATGCAGTTGGAGGTGAAAGTATGGATACAAACCCCGTCGTAGGCAACGTTACAGATTTAATCAATACTGGGAAAAATGCGAAAACGAAAGAAAAAGATAACAACACGTTAGGTAAAGACGATTTTCTTAAAATCTTAATTACCCAACTTCAGAATCAAGACCCAACACAACCATTACAAGATAAAGAGTTCATTGCCCAGATGGCACAGTTCACTTCCGTTGAGCAATTGACCAATATGGCTGGTGAGATGAAACTGATGCGTCAATCATTAGGTTTTGTTTCTGGGTTGATTGGGAAATCGATCACTTGGGATGATACGGACTCCACCGGAGCGACTGTTGAAAAGTCGGGCGTTGTTGATTCCATCACGTTCAAGGACGGCAATCAATTTGCCAATGTGAAGGGAGTGGAAATTTCTCTGGATAAACTCAAGAAAATTGAGGATACCGGAGAAACCAAATGACAGAGAGAATATCCATAGGGCAGCTTTATCCTAATGCGGTTTCTCCTGCGTCTACGAGACGAACAACTTTACAGCAACCGGTATCCACATCTGCATCCGGGAATCCTACATTTCAAAAACTACTTCAGGAGCAATTTGTTCGTTTCAGTCATCATGCAGAAGTTAGACTGAAAGAGCGAGGCATTCAACTGAAGCCGGAGCAACTGGATAGTCTTAGCAAAGCGATTGATAAGGTAGCAGCAAAAGGCGCTAAGGATGCACTGATGGTTTTAGGCGGAAATGCATTGATTGTCAATGTTCCTAACCGAACTGTTGTTACGGCGCTTGACGGGAACGCGATGAATGAACATGTTTTTACACAGATAGACAGTGCAATTATTATATCTACATAAACGGGCTCGACCGCGCAGGAAGCCTGGAGCTGTGGAGCGAAGGAAGCAGCTCATGATTCACGTTATTTTAATCCGATTAGGAGGCTAGTAAGATGTTAAGATCTTTATACTCTGGTGTTTCAGGTATGCGTGGTTTTCAAACGAAATTAGATGTTATCGGTAATAATATCGCAAATGTAAACACCATCGGATTTAAAGGAAGCCGTGTTATGTTTAAAGACATTCTTAGCCAAACTATTTCTGGCGTTAGTGCTGCTGATGAGAACCGTGGCGGCGTGAATGCTCAGCAAGTTGGATTAGGTGTAAGCGTGGCTTCAATAGACACCGTACATACACCTGGCAGTGCCATGACAACGAACGTTCCTACAGATTTACGCATTAATGGCGATGGATTTTTTGCAGTAGGGACTACAGATCAAACAGATGCTCCATATTTGACGAGATCCGGCAACTTTACATTAGACCCAACTAGAAACTTGGTGAATGCTGAGGGCCTTCATGTCATGGGAGCTGATGGCGCTGGTCCGATCGTGATTCCGGATAATATCGTATCGTTCTCAATCTCTCAAAACGGCGATATTATCGGTGTTGACACGACAGGTGCAACGGTTGCAACTGGCCAAAAAATTGGCGTCATCAAAGTTGTTAACCCATCTGGTCTTGAGAAAATTGGCGGCAATCTGTATCGTATGACAGCGAATGCTAATCCAGAAGGTGCGATTGAGGTTGGGGCTCCTGGTAACACAGAAACGGGAACAGGAACACTGATTTCTGGGCAACTAGAAATGTCCAACGTTGATTTGACTGGGGAGTTCACTGAGATGATTATCGCTCAACGTGGATTCCAAGCAAACTCCCGTATTATCACAACTTCGGATGAAGTGCTTCAAGAGGTCGTAAATCTTAAACGTTAATTTTCATTGAAATGACAGAGGGGAGCTAGTCTCCCCTTATCCTGATGCAGGAGGAGAAGCATGATTTCTCTCACTCGTTTAAACGGTAAAGCCATCATCCTTAATGCTATTTTGATTGAATTGATTGAAGAGACGCCAGACACCATGATTACTTTGACGACAGGGAAGAAGATCACAGTTCTTGAAAAGGCAGAGGTCGTGGTAAGCTTAGTGCGGACCTACATGCAGGAAATTGGCTCAGTACGAGCGACGATTATGTCAAGGGATGCGGAGGGTTCGTAATTGTTTAAGAATAAAATTTTCATACTGATCGTATCGATTTTAATTGCTATCACATTAATTTTGACCGCTGCATTCGTTTTGTGGAATTTTATGGAAAAGAGTAATCAATCCAAAGATCCTGCGGTCCAAGCACAAGATGCTGTAGCAAGTGTGAAACCGACAAAAGCACCTTCTGCTGAAGCGGTTAAGGCGAACACGGCAATCATCAAAGATATTTTGACCAATTTATCAGGCAGCCAAAATTTCATTAAAATTAGTTTCGCGTTCGAGTTGGAAAACTCTAAAGGCAAAACGGAATTTGACAGTTTGTTGGATTCTGCTGTGAAAGGGACGATCGTTCAAACCCTGGGAGATTTAACAAAGGATCAAATCGAAGGAAGCAAAGGGTCGGATAGTTTAACGGCTACGTTGATGAACAAATTAAACCCACTGCTGCACGAAGGTAAAATAAAGCAAATTTGGATAACTGATAAAGTGCTTCAATAAATCTGCTATTGATTTTGCTAAAAGGAGGTGACTCTAATGGTTGATGTTTTGTCGCAAAATGAGATCGATGCCTTGTTGGCGGCATTGTCCTCTGGCGAAATGGATGCGGATGAACTCAAAAAAGAAGAGACGCAGAAGAAAGTAAGGGCTTATGATTTTAAAAGAGCTGTGCGCTTCTCCAAGGACCATATTCGAAGTTTGACTCGAATTCACGAAAACTTTGCGCGGTTCCTAACCACTTATTTCTCAGCGCAGCTACGTACATTTGTACAAATTAGTGTGGTTCAGGTTGAACAATTGCCTTACGATGAATTTATTCGTTCGATCCCGAAAATGACCATTTTGAACATCTTTGAAGCGGAGCCTTTAGAGGGTCGGATGGTACTTGAAGTGCATCCCAATGTTGCGTTTGCGATGTTAGATCGTTTGCTAGGTGGTGCAGGTACAACTCCTACGAAGATTAATGCTTTAACTGAGATTGAAACCATTGTAATGGAACGTATTTTTAGCCGGGCTTTCGACAGCCTGCAAGAGGCATGGAAAACTGTTATTGATATTCAGCCTAGATTAGAGGCACTTGAAACAAATCCACAGTTTATGCAGATTGTTTCTCCCAATGAAACGATCGCATTGATCTCATTGAGTACCAAAATTGGTGATACGACAGGGATGATTAATTTATGCATACCGCATGTGGTCATCGAACCGATCATGCCTCGACTTTCTGTGCATCACTGGTTTGTTTCACAGAAGAAGACGAGAGCACCTGAAGAAGTGGAAGCACTTCAATCCCGCTTGGAAAAAACCAAGCTACCCCTTATTGCAGAATTGGGTTCGTCCGAAATTTCAATTCGAGATTTCTTAGGCTTAACGGTCGGCGATGTGATCCCGCTGCAAAAATCCGTCGAAGAATCGCTTCAAGTCAAAGTGGGCGAGAAGCTGAAATATCTCGGTAGCCCTGGTACCTTAAAAGGAAAGATGGCTGTTCAAATTACAGATATCGTAAATGAAGGAGAAGAAGATTATGACGAATAATAGAGATTATTTGTCCCAGGAAGAGATCGATGCTTTGTTGAGACAGTCTTCGGACGATAGTTCAGCCTCTTCTTTTCATGGGTCTCCTCAAGTTGAAGATTTTTTATCTTCCTTAGAGCAAGACGCACTAGGTGAAATTGGTAACATCACATTTGGCAGTGCAGCTACAGCTCTTTCTACCTTGCTTGGTAAAAAAGTCGACATCACGACGCCAAAGGTATCGATTATCAGTAAAGATGAATTGCAAGAGCAATTTCCGAAACCACATGTGGCTGTACATGTAAACTATGTGGATGGCTTCGATGGCATTAACTTGTTAGTGATCAAAACGCGCGATGCCCAAGTCATTGCTGACTTAATGATGGGTGGAGACGGTACTGGCGGAGATGAACATCTAAGCGAAATTCATATTAGTGCCGTGCAAGAAGCGATGAATCAAATGATGGGATCTTCAGCAACATCCATGTCTACCATATTTAATCGATTTGTCAATATCTCACCTCCAGGAATCGACATATTAAATTTGTCGAAAGGAGAAGGAAAACTACCCGACGAGGACGTATTTATAAAGATATCGTTCCGACTTATCATTGGCGACCTTATTGATTCTAATATCATGCAATTATTACCTGTTCCTTTTGCCAAAGAAATGGTATCGATCCTCATGGGTGGCGATTCTGAGTCTTCAATGGAAGCTGCACCTGCTGCACAAGCGCCGGCGCCTTCGCCTATGCAGGAAGTACATACACCGCCCCCTGCAGCTGCTCAACCTATGTATGAGCAACCTATGTATCAACAACAGCAGCCAGTGTATGAACAACCTATGTACCAACAGCCTATGCAACCACCAATGCAGCCGCCAATGGGGCAGCCGATGTATCCGCCGCAGCAACCTATGTACCAGCAGCCACCTGCTTCTTACGGAGGGATGCCAAATCGCAATGTCAATGTCCAACCTGTTCAGTTTGGAAATTTACAATCAGGTGGATTAGGGCATACGGATGATACGAACCTGAATTTACTACTGGATATACCGCTTAAGGTAACAGTAGAGTTAGGCAGAACACACAAGGTGATTAAAGACATCTTGGAACTCTCCCAGGGATCGATTATCGAATTGGATAAACTGGCAGGTGAACCGGTAGACATCTTAGTTAACAATAAGCTGATTGCCAAGGGCGAAGTCGTTGTCATCGATGAAAACTTCGGAGTTCGTGTAACCGACATTGTGAACCAGTGGGAACGAATTCAAAAGTTACAATAATTTAATCTTAGGGGGACTTTATTCATGGCTAACCGTATTCTAATTGTAGATGATGCTGCTTTCATGAGAATGATGATTCGTGATATTTTGACAAAAAATGGTTACGAGGTTTGTGGAGAAGCGAATGATGGTGCACAAGCTATCGAAAAATACAAAGAGTTGAAACCGGATCTGATTACAATGGATATCACAATGCCAGAGATGGATGGTATTCAAGCTTTGAAGGAAATTAAGAAAATTGAACCTAGCGCTAAAGTAATCATGTGCTCAGCGATGGGACAACAAGCAATGGTAATTGACGCCATTCAAGCTGGTGCGAAGGACTTTATCGTGAAGCCTTTCCAAGCAGACCGTGTTATTGAAGCTATTAAAAAGACTCTAGGTTAAGCCGTCTTCGTTCGGTCGAGTCTTACATACACCGAAAGGATTGTGGATATGAGAAGACTCTGCTCGAAAAGACTGCTAACAGGCATACTCGGTTTAACCGCAATGTTGTATACAAGGTCCGTCGGTTTTGCTGAAACTGAACCCGGGCAAGGACTTCCAACAACGGATTATCCGAGTACCGATCCAACGGGGACGTTTGGGATGATTTTTAAGGTCATATTCTTCTTGATTTTAATTATTCTCCTTTTCTATGTGCTAATTAGGTACGTAGCGAAGAAAAATAAAGGAACAATGTTTGGGAACTCAATTCGATCTTTAGGTGGAGTTCCCCTAGGCCAAAATAAATCCATTCAAATCGTTGAAATTGGACATTCGCTCTTCGTAGTTGGCGTCGGAGATAACATCCAGCTGTTGGATAAAATCAATGACGCCGATGAAGTAGCATACATCACTGAACTTCTGATTTCTTCTCAGGATGATCGAATGGGATTCGGATCTGTTAGCAAGTGGATCAGTAAACTGCCAATTAGAAAAAAAGACATCGAAGAAGAAGTAGAAATTAACTCTGCCTTTCAGCAAGTATTTCATGATAAGCTACAGCGTGTAACTAATCGTAATCGAAATGTAGAAGAATGGCTTTCTGATCAAAAACAAAAAGATCGGTTGAATGATGAATGAAACGAAATAAAATTGTTTTTACACTTCTCATTGTGTTGATTTCTGTGTTTCTACTCTCTTTGACAGCATCAGCTGCGGAGACCGATCCTAACAATCCGATTCCAGGTTTAAACGTAAACATTGGGACTGGAGGGACAGCCGGAGGGTCATCTAACACAGTAACACTATTGCTGCTGTTAACCGTTTTGAGTCTTGCACCATCTTTTCTCATTCTAATGACTAGTTTTACAAGAATAGTCATTGTGCTCGGTTTCGTCCGTACTTCACTAGGGACCCAGCAGATGCCACCTAACCAGGTTCTAATCGGACTCGCTCTGTTTTTAACCTTCTTTATCATGTCTCCAACTTTAGGAGAAGTGAATCAAGTAGCTCTTCAACCTTATATGAAGGGTGAAATCAATCAAACCCAGGCTTTCGAGAAGGCTTCATTGCCTATGAAAAAGTTTATGTTCAAGCATACGCGTCAGAAGGATTTAAAGTTATTTTTAGATTACACCAAGGCAAAGGCACCTACAGGTGTGGAAGATATTCCGCTAACTTCATTAGTTCCTGCTTATGCGATTAGTGAGTTGAAATCTGCTTTCCAAATGGGATTCATGATATTCATTCCGTTCCTGGTCATTGATATGGTCGTTTCCAGCACCTTGATGGCAATGGGGATGATGATGCTGCCGCCTGTTATGATTTCATTACCGTTTAAGATTCTACTTTTTATCTTGGTAGATGGCTGGTATCTTGTGGTGAGATCATTACTCCTAAGCTATAGTTGAGGATCAAGATATCGGAGGTTTCTTAAATGGGGTCGGAATTTGTAATAAGAATTGCTGGTGAAGCTGTTTACACGGTGCTTAAAGCAAGTGCTCCCATGCTTGTCATTGGGCTTGTCGTAGGTCTGATTATAAGTATTTTTCAGGCGACAACACAGATTCAAGAGCAAACGCTAGCTTTTGTTCCCAAAATCGTCGCTGTGCTGCTGTCAATCCTCATCTTTGGTCCGTGGATCATGAACACACTGGTTGATTTTACGTTCAATTTACTCAACAACCTTTACAAATTCGTTGGATAGGTTGTGAGCGCGATGACATTAGTTTTTCAGGCAATCCCTATTTTTTTGCTTATCTTTTGTCGAATTACATCATTCTTTGTCGTGGTGCCGATTCTATCTTCTAGAAACGTGCCCATGATGTTCAAGATCGGTCTATCCGTATTCATCTCATTTCTTATTTTTGCGAGTATGGGGTTGGATAAGCCCATTCCGATGGATGGTGAATATGTTCTTTTGATTATTCGTGAAATGCTGATCGGCATTTTGCTTGGTTTTCTTGCCTATCTCTTTTTTTCGGTTATTCAAACCGCCGGTTCTCTGATGGACATGCAAATTGGTTTCAGTATGGCAAGCGTAATAGACCCGCTAACAGGGGCTTCAACGCCAATGTTAGGTAACCTCAAGTATATGATTGCCGTGCTGTTATTCCTTTCATTTGACGGTCATCATTACCTACTTAGAGCGATTATGGATAGTTATAAGTGGGTTCCGTTGGACAACCAGTTGTTTGCTCGGATGTACAGCGGTGAGATATCTGACTTTTTGTTTCATTCTTTGACCAAAATGTTTTATCTTTCGTTTCAACTTGCTGCACCGATTATTGCCGCTCTTTTTCTAACCGATTTAGGTTTAGGGCTGTTAACGAGGGTTGCTCCGCAATTTAACATTTTTGTTATCGGTGCGCCGCTTAAAATGATTCTAGGCTTTTTCTTACTTGTTGTTTTATTCCCGGAATTAATTTCACAATTCCAATCTTTGTTCTCAACTATTTTCGAAATCATGGAGAAGCTGCTTGGGCTCATCAGTGGAACACAGCAACCATCTCCCTAGGCAGGAGGAAAGCCGTGTCCCAACAACGTCGTTTGCAGCTTGATTTACAATGGTTTGCTGGGGAAAAGACGGAGCCAGCTACGGCGAGGAAAAGGCAGGATGCACGCAAGAAAGGGCAAGTTGCGAAAAGTATGGACTTACCCGCGGCACTTATTTTGCTCTTTTCTTTCTTGTCGTTTCTAATGTTTGGTAGATACATGAAAGAGAAGATAATTAACATTTTTCGCAATGTATATGAGAATGAACTGACGATGGATATTACGGCTAGCAATGTTCAAGCGCTTTTCGCCGATTTGGTCAAGCAAGGATTTTTTATCTTAGGTCCTATCTTTCTGCTGGCTGTGATTATCGCTTTTATTGCGAATTATGCGCAAATCGGGTTCATGTTTATCGGTGACCCCTTGATGATGAAATTCAATAAGATTAATCCATTAGAAGGATTTAAACGGATCTTTTCTTTACGAACAGTGATGGAATTTTTGAAGTCTACATTGAAATTGACAATTATCGGTTATGTTGTTTACACGACATTAATGGGAGAAAAGGCTAGATTGTTGGGGTTGGGACATGCTCCACTAGAAAGCACATTCTCGTTTATCGCTTCGATTACCTTAAAATTAGGTATAAAGATTGGCGCAATTCTCATCGTACTTGCCATTTTTGACTACATTTATCAAAAATATGAACATGAGAAAAGTCTTAGAATGTCCAAGCAGGACATCAAAGATGAGTATAAGAAAAGTGAGGGAGATCCCTTCATTAAAGGAAAGATTCGTGCGAAGCAGCGCCAGATGGCGATGCAGCGAATGATGCAGGAAGTTCCTAAAGCGGATGTCATTATTACGAATCCAACTCACTTTGCAGTTGCTCTTAAATATGATTCCACCAATATGCAAGCCCCTACCGTTATTGCAAAAGGCGCCGATTACGTTGCTTTGAAAATCAAAGAAGTTGCCAAGAACAACGGTATTATTACAATGGAAAACAAACCGCTTGCTCGTGCGATCTTTGCACAGGTGGAAATAGGAGACTCAATTCCGGCTGAGCTGTTCCAAGCTGTCGCAGAAGTGTTGGCGTATGTATATAAAATGAAGGGCAAGACGAATTAATAAGAAGGGGGGTACAATCTAATGAGAGTCAAGGATTTGTTCGTTCTTATAGGCATTATCGGTATTGTTTTAATGATGATTGTACCAGTTCCAATCCCTTTGTTGGATTTTCTTCTAATAATTAATATCTCTATTGCTTTAATGATTATTTTGGTTGCCATGAACACGCAAGAAGCCTTGCAATTTTCTATCTTCCCGTCTCTACTCTTGATCACTACGTTGTTTCGGTTAGCGCTAAACGTGTCGACAACACGAAATATTTTGTCTCATGCAGAAGCAGGCGACGTGGTCAGAACTTTTGGTTCTTTCGTAGCGCAAGGAAATATCGTCGTAGGATTTGTCGTATTCCTTATCCTTGTCTTAGTTCAATTCATCGTAATTACCAAAGGTTCTGAGCGCGTTGCCGAGGTTGCAGCTAGATTTACGCTCGATGCGATGCCGGGTAAACAAATGAGTATCGATGCGGATCTGAATGCCGGATTGATAAATGAGGTTCAAGCACGCGAACGAAGACAGAAGATTGAGCGAGAAGCAGATTTCTACGGGGCCATGGATGGTGCCAGCAAATTCGTAAAAGGGGATGCTATTGCTGGTATTGTTATTTTGGTCATCAATTTGATTGGTGGCTTTATCATTGGGATGACGATGAAAGGCATGGATTTCTCCGAAGCCCTTCAAACCTTTTCGATTCTAACGATTGGAGATGGACTCGTCTCCCAAATTCCAGCACTACTGATTTCAACGGCTGCTGGTATTATCGTCACAAGAGCATCTTCAGAAGGAAACTTAGGTACTGATGTGACCAAGCAGTTAACTTCACAACCTAAACTACTTTATATTGTTGCAGGTACGCTAGTGATGCTGGGGATTTTTACACCGATCCATTGGTTTACGACTTTTCCGATTGCCGGATTGTTGGTTTTCGCCGGGTACAAAATGCAAAAGAACTTGGAACGAGAAGCCATCAAAGAAGAACAATTGGTGGAAGAGCAGCAAATCGAGGAAGTTCGAAGTCCCGAAAGTGTTATCTCTTTACTGCAAGTTGATCCGATTGAATTTGAATTTGGTTACGGCTTAATTCCACTCGCGGATACGCAGCAAGGTGGAGATTTACTTGATCGAATTATTTTAATTCGTAGGCAATGCGCACTTGAATTAGGGGTTGTCGTACCTGTAATTCGCATACGCGACAATATTCAACTGCGCCCGAACGAGTATATCATCAAAATTAAAGGCAATACGGTGGCACGCGGCGAACTACTCCTTAATCACTATCTGGCCATGAGCCCAGGAATTGATGATGATTCAATTGCCGGTATTGAGACAACGGAGCCTGCTTTTGGATTGCCTGCCATCTGGATCGATGAAGTGACCAAAGAGCGAGCCGAGTTATCAGGATACACTGTTGTTGATCCTCCTTCTGTAGTAGCTACTCATCTAACAGAAGTTATTAAGAAACATACACATGAGCTTCTTGGACGCCAAGAAACGAAAGCGCTCATCGATAATGTTCGCGAATCTTACCCTGCGCTTGTGGATGATCTTATCCCTTCCGTATTGTCGATTGGTGATGTTCAAAAAGTGTTGGCTAAGCTGCTTAAGGAGAAAATTTCTGTTCGCGACTTGGTTACTATTCTGGAGACACTTGCCGATTATGGCGCTTATACGAAAGACCCTGAGATCTTGACGGAATATGTCAGACAATCATTATCCAGACAGATTACGCAGCAATTCACGTCATTGGGAGATTCATTGAAAGTTATTACAGTAGGCCCGTCTGTGGAAAAGAAAATAGCTGATTCTGTACAGCAGTCCGATCAGGGAAGCTATTTGGCCCTAGACCCGTCCTCATCTCAAATTATTTACCATCGCGTAAGCGAACAAGTAAGCAAATTAATTCAATCTGGGCAACAGCCTGTTATTTTAACCTCACCAACGATTCGGATGTACTTGAGACAACTGCTTGAAAGAACGCTGCAAGACATTCCCGTTTTATCATACAGCGAGTTAGAGCCTAGCGTAGAAATTCAGAGCATGGGGGTAGTCAATTTATGAGAGTAAAAAGATATGTTGTTGATTCCATGCCTGATGCCTTGCAGAAAATTCGCACTGATTTAGGGAAGGATGCAGTGATTCTTAACACCAAAGAAATTCGCACAGGCGGATTTCTTGGTATGTTTGGCAAGAAAAAGATTGAGGTCATAGCTGCTATTGATAATACGAATTCTAATGCAGCACCGACTGCACCCAAGGTTACATCGCAACTTCAGCAGCAGAAGCAGCAGTCAATGATTTCTCATGTGTATGCGGCAAAGTCTCAGCCTCATCAGTCAGATTTTCCGGAAGTACCGGATGTTCTCGTGAATGTTTCGGCAGAAAATGAGCCCGTTGCTGCCAAATTTGTTGTAGATACAGCCTCATCTTTAACTCAAACGTCGCAACAAACCTATACACCGGCATCGGTCAATGCGCCTAATAAGATTAGCTACCAAAAGGACGAGCAGCTTATTGAGGAACTTAAACAGATGAAAGAGATGATGAAGAAGTTAACACAAGCATCGGATGTGTTCGCACTCCCTGAGCCTCTTCAAAAACTTGAACAGCGATTAAGTGATCAAGAAGTAGATCATAAGCTAATACGTCAAATTATGGATGAGACTGTCGCTGATTTTCAACTTGCAGATGAGCCGGTGACAGAAGAAAGTGCTGTACAACTGGTTAAAGCTAAGCTGGCTCAGGTTTTTCAGTCCGACCATAGCAAGAAAATTTCACCGAATACGCGTGTTGTTCATTTTGTGGGACCGACTGGAGTCGGTAAGACGACGACTATTGCGAAACTGGCTGCTGAACAAGTATTGAAGTATCAACGCAAGGTTGGATTTATTACTTCAGACACTTACCGTATTGCGGCTATCGAACAATTAAAAACGTATGCCACCATTTTGAACGTTCCATTAGAAGTTGTCTTTTCCCCGCAAGATTTAGTAAAAGCATTTCAAAACCTAGCGGATTGTGATGTTATTTTCATGGATACAGCCGGTCGCAATTTTCGTAATGAAATGTACGTCTCGGAGCTTAATTCATTGCTCAAAACACAAGGCAGCAGCGAGACGATCCTTGTGCTTAGCTTAACAACGAAATATAGAGATATGAAGGCAATTACGAACAACTTCAACAAATTTAAGCTGGATAAAGTCATTTTCACCAAAATGGATGAAACGGATTCTTACGGAGCTATTGTTAATATTGTTCATGAGTTCTCTCTTCAAATCTCGTATGTGACCAATGGTCAGAGCGTGCCGGATGACATTACAGAATTGAATGAGTGGCAAATCATTGATTTGTTATTGGAGGAACCTAGAGCATGAAGGATCAAGCAGAAGGGTTACGGAACCTGGTTCAAATTCAGAATGATAAAGGCACAAAATCGACCAGGATTATTACCGTGACTAGCGGAAAGGGCGGCGTAGGGAAATCGAATGTTACGCTGAACTTTGCTTTAGCGCTTCAGTCCCAAGGTTATAAGGTTCTTGTTTTTGATGCCGACTTAGGGCTTGCCAATATTGATGTGTTGATGGGCATTTCCTCTAAGTACAATTTGTATCACTTGTTGAAAAAGGAAAAAACCATTTGGGAAATCATCCAAAAAGGTTCGAATGATTTAGATTTCATTGCAGGTGGCTCTGGTTTCAACGATCTGCTTCGTTTAACGGAAGACGAACTGGATTACTTTGCTGAGCAGGTGATGCAGCTTAACGGTTATGTTGATTTCATCATTTTTGACACGGGTGCTGGTTTGTCAAAAGAAACATTAAAATTCATTCTGGCGGCTGAGGAAACTTTCGTGGTAACGACTCCAGAACCAACTTCCATTACGGATGCTTATGCGATCATCAAAATGGTTAACTCGATGGGACACGATGTGTCCTTTAAGTTAATCATAAACCGGGTTGCGGATCGAAAAGAAGGCAAACAAACAGCGGACAAAATCGCTTTGGTGGCCAAACAATTCTTAGGCATCCAGGTTCCTACACTAGGTTTTGTGGAAGATGATGCGTCTGTGTCAAAAGCTGTAAAAAGGCAAGTTCCCTTTACCATTGCTTTTCCAAACTCGGTCGCAGCTAGAAGCTTACAATCGCTTGTAGTCGATTATATCAAAGGTTATCACGTCGTTGATACTTCTTCTCCTGGTGTCAAGGGCTTTTTGAATAAAATGATGCGACTTTTGAAATAGGAATTTCGCGAGTTATGTCGAATTAGCACATAAAGGGAGGGAAACAGCATGGCACAATATAACATACTAGTTGTAGATGACTCCGTCTTTATGCGAAAAATAATTAGCGATCTGATTTCAGATAATCCTCAGTATAACATCATTGGAACTGCCAAAAATGGACAAGAAGCTATTGACCAAGTGAAGCTTCTACGGCCTGATGCCGTCACAATGGATGTAGAAATGCCTGTGATGAACGGGTTGGATGCATTGCAGCGCATTATGGCTGAGCAGCCAACTCCGGTAATCATGATAAGCTCTTTAACCGAGGAAGGGGCGGCAGAAACGATTAAAGCGCTTGAATGGGGTGCTGTCGACTTTATTCGAAAGCCATCGGGTTCCATCTCATTGGACTTATATAAAGTAAAGCAGCTGCTGCACGAAAAACTGCACATGGCTGTTCGAACCAAGTTGAGATCATTTCAGCCCATTCAGCAGCCAATCGTAGCGCCTAGAAGTAATTTAGCTCCTCTTCTACTTAATAAAGTCAGTACACTGAAACAGTTAGATGCGAAGAAAACGTTGGCAGAAAATTCACCGAATTTTGAGCATCTAGTTGCAATTGGAACTTCTACGGGTGGACCACGAGCCTTGCACCAAGTGATCTCCAGTATCCCGGCAGGGTTTCCTGCTCCGATCCTTATTGTCCAACATATGCCGCCTAATTTCACGAAGTCATTAGCTCAGCGGTTGAATGACATCTCTCAGATTCAAGTTGTAGAAGCAGCTGAGGGGGATGTTCTCAAAACGGCAACGGCTTATGTTGCTCCGGGAGGTTGGCATATGATTGTATACAAAGATGTTAATCATACATACAAAATTAAATTAACAAAAGAAGAACCTCGTTCTGGCCACCGTCCTTCGGTGGATGCCCTCTTTGAGTCCTTGCTTGGCCTGAATGAGTTGAAGAGGCACATCGTCTTGATGACGGGGATGGGTAGCGATGGCGCCAGGGGAATGCTTTCCTTAAGGCAATCGGGTGCAGCAACAACCATTGCGGAGTCTGAAGAAACGTGTGTAGTTTATGGCATGCCTCGGGCTGCCGTAGAGATGCAAGCGGCAATGCACGTACTTCCACAGCATCATATTGCTGCCCGCTTGGCGCAATGTGTACTTCCTTAATTGATGGAACAATGCAAGCAAGTTACTTAAAGATCCTATTGGAGGTGTGTGGTTTTGGAACTTAGTCAATATTTATCCATGTTTATCGATGAGTCGAAAGAACACTTGCAATCTTTGAATGAGAACTTACTAAGTTTAGAAAGCAACCCTCAAGATATTAGCATTGTACATAATATTTTTCGTTCTGCGCATACGTTGAAGGGCATGTCTGCAACAATGGGTTTTGAGGATATCGCTTCTCTCACGCATGAAATGGAAAACGTTCTGGACATGGTCCGCAATAGTAAAATCGAAATGAATGATTTCATTTTTGACTGTATTTTTAAAAGTTTAGATTCCTTAGAGTCTATGGTGGAAGACATTATCCAAGGTGGCACTGGAAAAGCGGATGTTACGCCGATTGTCGTATCACTGAGATCCATTGTGACTGGAGAATACTTAACAGCTTCAACTAAAGCTGTTGCGGCAGTAAAGGAACCAGCTAAAGGCATTGAAGTAGACGAATTTCAATTCTCCATTCTTCAGCAATCAATTGATGCGGGTTTTCTTGTTTTCTACGTAGAAGTTAACGTCAATGAGAACTGTGTACTAAAAGCCGCACGTGCTTATATGGTTTTTGATGCTTTGGAAAGAATGGGTGAGATCGTCAAAGCGACGCCATCTGTGCAAGAGATCGAGCAAGAGAAATTCGACCGCTCATTCTCGCTTTATTTTATATCCAAAGTTGATCACGCAACACTAGAAAAAGAGATTCTTAATGTTTCAGAGATTGAATCTGCTGTAATTATTACGGTTGATTCCGAATCCTTGGTAGAACTATCCCGTCCTCGCAGCGAAGTTGAAGCGGCAAGGAAAGAAATCGCTGCTGCTGTAGCGGCTGTAGAGGCACCAACTCCTGTTGTTGCTGTTACGAGTACTCCAGTTGCGGCAGAACCAGTGGCAGCAGCTAAACCGGCAGCTGGCGGAGCACCTGTTGCAAGCCGTACCATTCGCGTTGATATTGAACGTCTTGACGCATTAATGAATCTTTTTAGCGAGTTATTAATTGACCGTGTGCGTTTGGAACAACTGGCGAGTGAAGTTAAGCGTAATGATTTAACAGAAACCGTCGAACACATGTCTAGAGTAAGCAGCGACTTGCAAAATATTGTGCTTAAACTTCGCATGGTGCCTGTAGACTCCGTATTCAATCGTTTCCCGCGGATGATCAGGGATCTGGCGAAATCACTAGATAAGAAAGTAGATTTAGTGATCACAGGTGCAGAAACGGAATTAGACCGTACCGTTATCGATGAGATTGGCGACCCGCTTGTTCACTTGCTGCGTAACGCGGTTGATCATGGTATTGAGTCGATTAGTGACCGTGTAGCTGTAGGGAAAAGTGAACATGGAACCATCCAACTTCGTGCTTTCCATAGCGGCAATCATGTTTTTATCGAAATAGAAGAAGATGGAAGAGGCATTTATAGAGAGAAAGTATTAAAAACGGCACTGAAAAATGGACTTGTAACGGCTGAGCAAGCCGCAAAGCTGACGGATAAAGAAGTTTACAATTTACTGTTCGCCTCTGGCTTCAGTACGGCTGAAAAAATTTCAGATATTTCTGGTCGCGGCGTAGGACTTGATGTCGTGAAAACCAAGATTCAAATGCTTGGCGGACATGTGCAAGTTGACTCGAAGCCTGGCGTAGGAAGTAAATTCTCTGTCCAGCTCCCGCTTACACTTTCTATTATTTCAGCTATGTTAGTACGGCTTGGCAGCGAGAAATATGCGATACCGTTATCCTCTATCGTGGAAACTTCTGCGATCCAGAAAAATCAAATTCGCAACATCCACGGTAACAAAATGGTGGATTACCGCAAATCCGTTATTCCTCTCGTATCTTTGAGCACGTTGTTTGAAGTGCCGGATTTTAATGAGGATCTCGAAGAAGAAACCGAAATTGTGGTTGTTCGTAAAGGGGACAAGCAGGTTGCTTTGATGGTTGATGAATTTATCGGCCAACAAGAGATTGTTCTCAAAACATTAGGTAAGTATTTAACAGGACTATTTGCGATCTCAGGTGCTACGATTCTTGGAGATGGGCAAGTGGCTTTGATTATTGATCCAAACGCATTGATTAAATAACTACATAATTCTAAGGAGGATCTTACAATGGGAGAAGAAAAAAAGGTAATCGTCTTCGCACTTGGATCGGAAGAGTATGGCGTGGAAGTCGAGAAAGTCAGAACGATTGAAAGAATGCAGCCGATGACGCGTGTTCCAAAAGCACCTGAGTTTGTTAAAGGTGTAATTAATCTTCGTGGTGTAGTCATTCCGATTATCAATCTGCGCTCACGTTTTGGACTCGAAGAGCAAGCGATTTCTGATGCTTCTCGGATTATCATCGTGTCTGCAGGTGAGTTTGAAGTGGGTTTAATCGTAGATTCAGCTAATGACGTGATTGACCTGGATACCGATAACATTGATACTCCACCAGAAATTGTTGGCGGCATCAAAGCAAAATATCTGGATGGCATAGCTCGGGTCGGCGAGGAAAGATTGTTAGTGCTGCTTAATTTAGAGCAGGTTTTAAACCGCGACGAAATTTTACAGTTAGAAAGATTAGGGGACTAACTTGTGGACGTTTTTAGTCAGTTGGCAGATTTTCAAATGGATGTTCTCAAGGAAGTTGGCAATATAGGTGCGGGGCATGCTGCTACCGCCTTATCTACACTATTGGACAAACCGATCGATATGCTTGTACCCAAAGTCAGGATGCTTCCTTTTGAAGAAATTTGTGAAAGTGTTGGCGGGGCTGAGACGGTTGTTCTGGCCATTTTCTTACGAGTAGAAGGAGACGCTCCAGGGAATATGTTCTTTATCCTCAATTTAGATGCCGCCAAAAATATACTGCGGGACCTGATTGGTTTGAAAATTGAAGATCAAGAAGAATATTCGGAGCTGGAGTTATCTGCGTTAAACGAAATAGGCAATATCCTTGCCGGATCCTATCTTTCTTCTCTTGCTGATTTTACTAACTTGAACATGCAGCCTACAGTCCCAGCATTAGCGATTGATATGGCAGGTGCCATATTAAGTTATGGTTTATTGCAATTTGGTCAAATGGGAGATCAGGCTCTTCTCATTGACACCAAATTTTTGGAAGGGGAAAGTGAAGTACAAGGGCATTTCTTCCTAATTCCTGATCCGGAATCGTTTGGCAAAATATTTTCGGCATTAGGAGTAGATTCTTCATGACCCAAGATAATTTGATTAAAGTAGGCATGGCTGACTTGAATGTTGCTCACCTGACAGGTGTGTTGAAAACAACAGGTTTAGGCTCATGTGTAGGGGTTACGCTTTATGATAGCCGCGTGAAAGTAGCGGGAATGGCACATGTCATGCTGCCATCCTCTGAAATCGCCCGCGAAGGTTCCTTAAACATTGCGAAATATGCGGACACCGCCATTCCTGAGTTAATCTCCAGAATGGAGCAGCTTGGAGCCACCGTTAGCAAGCTCGAGGCTAAGCTTGCAGGCGGTGCCCAAATGTTTGCATTCGCAGGGAATAATGATACGATGAGAATTGGCCCGAGAAATGTAGAATCCTGTAAGGAAATGTTGAATAAATACAGAATTCCAATTCGTGCGGAGGATACAGGAGCGAATTACGGTCGAACGATAGAATTTAATAGTGAAACCGGTATTCTAGTCATTCGAAGCGTCCAATTAGGAGTGAAAGAAATTTAATGATGATTGGTACTATTCGACTAAATTTCATTGTAGCAGGGTTGGCGGGTTTATTAACTTTTGGCTTATCGATTGGCAATAATTTATTCCTAACTTCCTGTCTAAAAACGTTATACAGTTTTCTTATTTTATTTATACTTACCTTTGGCTTTCGGTGGGTGCTAGGTCTGATGATTGGGGCTGAACACGCGGCAGGACACGCACAATATGCGAATATGACGCCAGACTCATCCGTTGGTCAAACGTTGGATTTGACAACACCAGAAGATGAGGAAACACGTGAACTATTGAAAGCTAATATGGGCAATAAACATACGCCTTCATCAGCTGACATGCAATTTTCACCACTGAATCCACCTAAGTTAGTCACCAAGAATAATCTGGAACCTGAACAACTGGCGGGTGCCCTACGGCGAATGTCAGAAGACTAAGGATGGTGAAACGTAAATCATGATCGAACAAAAGCAATCACAACTAGCGAATTTCGACTTATGGAAGCAGTGGAAAGAGGAAGGCTGGGTTCCCGCTAAGCAGGCACTGATTGAGAGTTACTTGCCTTTAGTCGATTATGTTTCAGGACGTCTCGCCATTGGACTTCCCAAAAGTGTCTCGAAAGAGGACCTGTCCAGCTATGGCGTGATGGGTCTTATTGATGCCGTGGAGAAATTTGATTATGCCCGCGGCCTACAATTTGAAACTTACGCATCCTGGCGAATCCGTGGCTCGATTATCGATGGCCTCAGGCAAGGAGATTGGGTCCCGCGCTCTGTTCGAGAAAAGGCCAAAAAGGTTGAAGATGCTTATCAAAAGCTTGAACAACAGTATCTTCGTTCTGTAACAGATGCCGAGATTAGCGCATACTTGCAGGTCAGTGAGCAAGATTTCCAACAGATGCTTCAAGATATCTCTATTACGACGGTGTGTTCGATTGATGATCCAATTCGAGAAGAAGATTCGGAAACGCGGCTCTCGTTGCTTGTCGATGAAAAAGCTAAAAATCCGGAGTTTCAAGTGAATGAGTTTTATTTGAAAGACTCGCTGGCCAAAGCTATTGAGCGTTTGACAGAGAAGGAACGTACTGTGGTTTCGTTATTTTATTTCGAGGAACTCTCTTTAAGTGAAATCGCCGAAGTTATGAGCTTATCTCCTTCGCGCATTTCGCAACTACATTCGAAAGCGATTCTTCGTTTAAAGGGCGTACTTAGCCGGTTTAAGAATCAGCTATTCCAGGATACATAACATAAACTTGCTAAAGTTGAAGGGTGGAATTCCATGCTTGAGAGGAACATGCCTTTAGATTATTACATCAGTATTTCCATCTCGGATGATAAATTGTCAGCATTTTTACTTATAAATAATATGGATGATACTTTAATAGTAACAACTGCTGAGTTAGAAGAATTAACTCAAAAAAACCGTATAGTACATGGCTTGAATCGACCGCTGTTAGCTCAAATAGCTGCAAATCCTAAAGCTTTTTATCAACAAAAAGTAGTTATCGCTGTTGGGACGAAGGCAGAACCAGGTGTTAACGGTTATATTTCTTATACGTTTGATTTGGATGATAATGACAAAAAACCTCAAGAGCTGGATGACGGCAGAGTAAATTATAAAGAAGTGGTATCTCTAAATAATGTGAAAAAAGGACAACTGATTGGACAACGTTTTTTAGCTACCGAAGGTACTCCGGGACGTGCAGTGACAGGTGAGACGATTTTTAGTAAAGCTGGGAAAGAAGCTCGTTTTAAAATTGGTAAGAATGTGATTGCAGACGCCGAACAAAAGGGGCTATATGCCCTGATTGATGGGATGGTTGTGAAAACCGATCGAGATAAGATTAATGTATTTCCTGTGTATGAAGTGAATGGAGATGTAGATTATCATATTGGAAATATTGATTTTATCGGTACTGTTGTTGTCCGCGGCAATGTGCTGCCAGGGTTTAAGATTCGTGCTTCCGGCGATATTCGTGTCACTGGTGGCGTAGAAGCCGCAGAGCTTGAAGCGGATGGCTCTATCGAGATAAATGCCGGTATTGTAGGTCAAAATAAAGCTTTCGTTAAAGCCGGAAAAAATGTAAAGAGCTCTTTTATTCAAGATGCGACCGTTGAAGTATTAGGGGAGTTAAAAGTTTCTCAGAGCATTATGCATTCTACCATTCGAGCTGGTAAAGCAGTTAATTGTAATGGAGCAAAGGGACTGATTGTTGGAGGCACCATACAAGCTGGTGAACGTGTGACAGCACGTACAATTGGAAACTCCATGTCAACTACAACGGTCATTGAAGTGGGGGTATTGCCAGAACTCCGCAATGAAATGATTCATTTGCGTAATCAGTTGAGAGTTTTTGTGGAGAATATGGACAAAACAGATAAAGCCCTTTCATTGCTTGATACTTTGGCTGCTGCGGGTCAGCTCACTCCGGATAAACTTGCAATGCGCGTTAAATTGAATCATACCAAGAGACAAGGTATCGAAGAGCAAAATACGATCAAGGAACGTATTCTTGAGATCGAAAAATCATTAGAAGATTCCGATCAAGCGAAGGTTGAAGTTTTGTCGACGGTTTACGGGGGAACTAAGATTGTCATTGGGCGCTATACGAAATTCATCAAAGATTCGACTAATCGAATGACATTCCGTTTGCATGAGGGAGATATTTATATGAGTGCATACGTGTGAGTGAAGGAGTGGGTAAGCGATGAGTTTTAAAGCCATCGATTTACAGTTCGCTGTACACAAGAACGATGAGGCGGGAATTCGTCAGAATCAACTGATGCAGAAACCACGCCAAGATGAAACGATCCTAGAAAATCAGGCTGCACAATTGACTGAAAAAGATCGACAACGCAGCAGTAAGCTTGAAGAAAGCGCTAGAACGGATATCAACGATCATGGCGGGCAGAAGCAGCAGATGGCTGAGAAGAAGCCCAAGAACAAAAAGCTTTCGTCTTCATCAGATTCTATAGAACATGAACATCAACCGAATCATCCATACAAAGGGCATCATATTGATTTATCCTTATAAGGCGTTATCTCATTAAAAAGAAAAAGGTGAACATAAGTGGCTATGCAGCCGTGGATGTATGTCGTACTTCTAGGATTGGTCGTGATTGTTTACGCACGTTTTCTGCCTAAGGAACAAGCGGCAGCCTCCGGCAAGATGACGGTCGTTCAAGAGATTGAGGAAACGATAGAACACTTTGCCGCTGAGATGGATGAGCAAAATCAATCACTGATGGACCTGTTTTCGAAAACCAAACAAGATTACGAGGTTGAACTTGCGAAGCTGGCAGGCAGGCTGGAAACTTTGGAGAAGCAGAAACATGAGCTTTCCCAAGAGTTGACCAAAGTTCATATCAAAGATCAAGGAAACTCTGCTTTAGTTACTACGATTGATCCAGGGCTCGGGCAACAGGCAGCCGCGGGAGAACCCCAAATCACAAATTCTTCTTTGGTTGAAGAATCAGCTGCTGCTGAAGAAGAGCCGGTTTATGTTGGTCTGAGTATGAAAAGCCGATATGCGGAGCTATTTTCTCTACACGATCAAGGAAAAGGTGTTGAAGCTATCGCTAAGAAATTAGGGATGAATAAAGGTGAAGTTAGTTTGATCTTGCAGCTTTCCCGACAGGAGGAGACGACCCGTGCTTAAAAATCGTTCATATCTTTTAGGCATTGGGACTGGCATCATCGTCGGTGCCTTATTGCTGCAAGTGATGTCCGTTCGGGCAAGCGCACCGGGCAAATCTGGTCTCGCTCTTGACGAAATGGATCCTCAGAAGTTGAAAGAAGAAACAGCTAAATACTATCAAGTTTTTGATTTAGGCACTAAAATGTATACGCAAGCTGAAGTGGATGCTTCTGTTCAAAAAAAGGTGAAAGAAGAAACGGACAAACTAGCTGCAGCTAAGCCTCAAGATCAGCCTAAGACAGAGACCGTTGTTAGAACAGTTGTTTACGTACAGCCAAATCTTGATGCAACTGCTGTTAGCGAACTTCTCGTGAAATCCGGTCTGATTACGGACCGAAAAGCATTTGCCACTGAACTCCAAAAGCAAGGCGGAAACAGCAAATTGCAAGTTGGCTTTCACGTGTTTGAAGGGCAAATGGATATGCAGCAAGTTGTGTCGAATCTCATAACATCCCAGCAGTAGACGCTCAAATTGATCATTATTTTGAGGTCTTTTTTTATTGAAACACGCCTATTGTCACGGGAAAATACGAAATCGACAAAAGGTTGCATAGGGATTTGAGTTGTGGTATATTTATTCACGGTGTTAAAAACTCACGTCAGTCAATTTGTATATTGGTGCTTACATTGGTAAGTTTTATACAAAGATGCGACAGGCGGCGGATACCAAATAAACCATTTTAGAGGAGGGATTGGGGATGGCAGTTATCTCCATGAAACAGCTTTTAGAAGCTGGCGTACATTTCGGTCACCAAACACGTCGTTGGAACCCGAAAATGGACAAGTACATTTTCACAGAAAGAAACGGAATTTACATTATCGATCTACAAAAAACGGTTAAAAAAGTTGAGGAAGCTTACAACTTCGTTAAATCCGTATCTGAAGATAATGGTACAATCCTTTTCGTAGGAACTAAAAAGCAAGCTCAAGATTCCGTTGCTGAAGAAGCAGAACGTTGCGGAATGTACTTCATCAACCAACGTTGGTTGGGTGGTACGCTTACTAACTTCCAAACAATTCAAAAACGTATTGACCGTTTGAAAACTCTTGAAAGATGGGAAGAGGACGGTACATTCGAAGTTCTACCTAAGAAAGAAGTTATCATTCTCCGTAAAGAGAAAGAGCGTCTTGAGAAATTCTTAGGCGGAATCAAAAACATGAAATCTCTGCCTAGCGCACTATTCATTATCGATCCACGTAAAGAGCGTATTGCTGTTGCAGAAGCTCGTAAATTGGGTATCCCAATCGTTGGTATCGTTGATACGAACTGTGATCCGGACGAGATCGACTACGTGATCCCAGGTAACGATGATGCGATTCGTGCAGTTAAATTGCTTACAGCGAAAATTGCTGACGCAGTTATCGAAGCACACCAAGGCGAACAAACAACAGCTTAATTTATAGGAATGGGAAAAGGGTGGTTGGAAGGTGTAACAGCCTGTCACCACCCTTTTTTTAAAGAGTAACGAGTTTTACATACTAACCAATAACGGGAGGTTTCTTTCAATGGCAGTTACAGCAGCACAAGTGAAAGAATTACGTGAAAAAACAGGCGCAGGTATGTTGGATTGCAAAAAAGCGCTTGAAGAAGCAAATGGTGATTTGACAAAAGCAGGAGAAATCCTTCGTGAGAAAGGTCTTTCCGCAGCAGCTAACAAAGCTGGACGTATTGCTACAGAAGGCGCTGTAGAATCCTACATCCACGCTGGCGGTAAAGTTGGCGTACTTGTTGAAATCAACTGTGAAACTGACTTCGTTGGTAAAACAGATCAATTCAAAGCTTTCTGCAGAGACATCGCAATGCACATCGCGGCTGCAAGCCCGACTTACGTGCGTCGTGAAGAAGTACCTACAGAAGCATTGGAAAAAGAAAAAGAAATCCTTCGCAACCAAGCTTTGAACGAAGGCAAGCCTGAGAAAATCGTTGACAAAATGGTTGAAGGCCGCATCGGTAAATACTATGAAGAGTATTGCTTGATGGAGCAATCTTTCGTTAAAGATCCAGACAAAACAATTGAGCAATTGTTGAACGAGAAAATCGCAACAATCGGTGAGAACATCTCGATCCGCCGCTTCGTACGTTTTGCTCTTGGTGAAGGCCTTGAGAAAAAACAAGAAAACTTCGCTGAAGAAGTTATGTCCCAAGTTAAACTATAATAGCTATTTCAAAAAGATGGAACACTTGGTGTTCCTTCTTTTTTAGCCAATAAGTTTGTTTATGCATGGAAACGGAGGTTATACAAGTTGGGTCAACCTTTTTATAAAAGAATAGTGCTCAAATTGAGCGGCGAAGCTCTGGCAGGACAGCAAGGGTACGGCATTGATTCAGAAGTCATTACCTCCATCGCCCAGCAAGTGAAAGACGTTGTTGAATTGAACGTGGAAGTTGCTATCGTAGTAGGTGGCGGTAACATATGGCGTGGAATCGCCGGCAGTGAAAAAGGCATGGATCGTGCAACAGCGGACTACATGGGGATGCTTGCGACCGTCATGAATTCCTTGGCACTACAGGATGCTTTGGAAAATATTGATGTGCCAACAAGAGTTCAGTCCTCCATTACGATGCAGCAAGTAGCTGAACCTTATATTCGTAGAAAAGCAATTCGTCACTTGGAAAAGTCGAGAGTTGTCATTTTCGCGGCAGGTACAGGGAATCCATACTTCTCAACAGATACGACAGCAGCTTTGAGAGCAGCTGAAATTGAAGCGGAAGTTATTCTCATGGCCAAAAATAAAGTGGATGGCGTTTACTCCGCAGATCCATTCAAAGATCCAACAGCTAAGAAATTTGAAACGTTGACGTATATGGAAGTTATCAGTAATAATTTAGGTGTCATGGACTCCACCGCTTCTTCCCTATGTATGGATAACAACATCCCGTTGGTGGTGTTCAACATTACAGAAAAAGGGAATATTAAACGAGTGGTCCTTGGCGAGAAAATTGGGACTACAGTTAAAGGGAGTGTCTAATCGATGCCACAAGCAGTGAAAAAGAACGCAGAAGACCGGATGGATAAAGCCATCGGCGCACTTAAAAGAGACTTGACTACGCTTCGT
This sequence comes from Paenibacillus violae, assembly GCF_032461945.1. NCBI lineage: Bacteria > Bacillati > Bacillota > Bacilli > Caryophanales > Paenibacillaceae > Paenibacillus > Paenibacillus violae. Next base: position 561,633 of record NZ_JAWCUD010000002.1, on the reverse strand, counting down.
GCAGGTCGTGCTACGCCTTCTTTGTTGGATCGTATTCAAGTAGAATATTACGGAGCAATGACACCGGTGAATCAACTTGCGAATTTAACGACACCTGATTCACGTACTTTGCTTATTCAACCATGGGACAAAAGCTCCATGTCCTCTATAGAGAAAGCAATTATGAAGTCTGACTTAGGACTGACACCATCTAATGATGGAACGGTTATTCGTATTGTCATTCCAGCTCTGACCGAAGAGCGTCGTACGGATCTTGTTAAAATGACGAAAAAATTCGGCGAAGAAGCCAAAGTGGCAATTCGCAATATTCGCCGCGATGCGAACGATGAGATCAAAAAGCTTGAAAAAGCAGGGATCTCGGAAGATGAGTCTCGTAAACATCAGGAAGACATCCAGAAGTTTACGGATAAATTCGTAGCCGAAGTTGAAAAAGTTATGGCTGCTAAAGAAAAAGAAATCATGGAAGTATAAGATAGATATGCCCCCGGGTAGTCGCTGGGGGTTTTTCATCTTTCCCTAGTTGGGAGGAACAACAGTGCTCAAGCGATTTAAGCAATGGTTTGGAATGAAAGATCAGCAAGCATCTACAGCTAGACCAGAAATTGAATTGGACAAAGTGCCAGCGCATGTCGCTATCATTATGGACGGAAATGGCCGCTGGGCAAAACAAAGAGGTTTGCCGCGAGTAGCCGGGCACCATTCCGGCATGAAGAATGTTAAGAAAATAACGATGGCAGCTAATGAGATCGGTGTTAAAGTATTGACGATGTATGCTTTTTCAACAGAAAATTGGAAGAGACCCAAGGAAGAAGTGGAGTTTTTGATGAAGCTTCCACAAGAGTTTTTTCCCTTGGAAATTGAAGAGCTAATCGAGAATAATGTCCGTATCCGCATGACGGGTTGGAAAGATGGTTTGCCTGACTATACGCTAAATGCGATAGAGGGCGCTATTGAACGGACGAAAAATAATACAGGACTCATTTTGAACTTTGCCTTAAACTATGGTGGACGTAAAGAAATGATTGCTGGTGTGCAGGATATGATTCGTGATGTTCAAAGCGGCAAGCTGCAGACCGAAGAACTGGACGAAACTCGTTTTTCATCGTATATGCTTACTTCAGATCTACCAGATCCCGATTTGTTAATTCGCACGAGCGGTGAGTTGAGACTTAGCAATTTTCTGTTGTGGCAATTGGCTTATTCAGAGCTTTGGTTTACTGAGGCTTATTGGCCGGAATTTACAGAATCTTTATTTTTGCAGGCCATCGCGGAATACCAACGCCGTGGGAGAAGATACGGAGGACTGTAAAGGATCCTTTCGATTTCTCCTTAACGGTGACGGTTGTTTAACGAATTGCTGCCGGATTTGAAGTTGTTCATCTAGGAGGATTCAACTTGAAACAAAGGATCGTCACAGGCGTTATTGCTGGGCTCGTTTTTATTACGTTATTAGTTTTAGGTGGGTACTGGTATGCCGGATTAATCGTATTGCTCTCGATTCTTGGCTACCGGGAATATTTGCAGATGAATGGCTATATGAAGTATAGGTTAACAAGCGCTGTTGGATTAATTGCACTGTTGTACATAACAATACCTTGGGAATTCGTTGGGATCACTTCTCCAATTCCTACAAGTGCAATCATTTGGTTTGCTATGTTCTTACTTCTATTTATAACGGTAGCTTCGAAAAATAAAATTACTATCGATCAGGTTTCGGTCATTTTGTTAGGCGTTGTCTATATTGCTTTTGGCTTCTATTATATGATTGCAGCACGTTTAGCGGAGCACGGCTTGTTTTGGACAATCCTTGTTTTCGTTTGTATATGGGCCTCGGATTCAGGTGCCTATTTCGTTGGCTCCAAACTGGGCAAAAACCTTCTATGGCCGCAAATTAGCCCTAAGAAATCAATTGAAGGCGCAATAGGCGGCGTTGTCATCTCGATGATTGCGGCGTTCATATTCGCTTGGTTTGCTCCGGATTTACTCGGGTTTGGCAAAGCGTTAGCTCTTGGTTTTATTATTGCTGTTGTTGGACAAGTAGGAGACTTAATTCAGTCTGCATATAAGCGTGTTAAAGGAATCAAAGATACGGGAACATTACTCCCCGGTCACGGCGGTGTGCTGGATCGGATGGATAGTTGGCTAATTGTGTTTCCATTTGTTTATTTGATCGGAATAATACCTATGTAATTGTCATGGGCGAGGTGCTTAGTCATGAAACGGATTGCCATTTTAGGATCAACGGGGTCTATCGGTACCCAGACCTTAGACATCATTCAACACGCTCCAGAGAAATTTCAAATAGAAGCTATATCTGGTGGATATAATACGAAGTTATTGATTGAGCAAGTGAACCAGTTTAAACCGAAACTCGTCTCCGTTGCAACGAAGGAGTTGGCGAATGAGGTTCAGCTGAACGTACCGGCAGGGACGAAGGTTGTATATGGTGAAGAAGGCCTAATTGAAGTAGCCGCGGCGACGGACGCTGATTTAGTCGTTACTGCTCTGGTAGGAAGTCAAGGTCTGAAACCCACACTTGCTGCTATTGATGCTGGTAAACACATCGGTCTTGCCAACAAGGAAACTTTAGTGAGTGCAGGGCACATTGTAACCGAAGCTGTACGTAAAAAAGGTGTCGCTGTACTGCCTATTGACAGTGAGCATTCAGCGATTTATCAATGTTTAAATGGTGAGAACATTGCGCAGGTTTCCAAAATTACGATAACAGCATCCGGTGGTTCCTTCCGAGATCGTACTCGTGCAGAGTTAGAAGGCGTTACAGTTGAACAAGCTTTACAACACCCTAATTGGGCTATGGGAGCAAAAATTACGATCGATTCAGCTACGATGGTGAATAAAGGTTTTGAGGTCATTGAGGCGCACTGGTTATTCAACCTTTCCTATGATCAAATTGATGTGTTGATTCATCCGGAAAGTGTCATTCACTCCTACGTTGAGTTTGTTGACAACAGCATTATTGCTCAGCTTGGTAACCCAGACATGCGAGTGCCAATCCAATATGCCTTAACGTATCCTGACAGATTCGTGACACCGACCAAGAGGCTTGATCTAGCTGCAATTGGCAAACTGCATTTCCGCGAGATGGATTATACCAGATACCCGTGTTTGCGGATGGCATATGAGAGCGGTAGACAAGGTGGGACGACACCGACGGTTTTCAATGCTGCCAATGAGATTGCCGTAGCGCGTTTCCTCAAAGGGGAAATTACTTTTTTACAAATCGAGCAAGTCATTGAAGCAGCTCTTCAGAAGCATGAGTCATATGCCAATCCTGCACTGGAACTCATACATGAACAGGATCTGTGGGCTAGATCGTATGCCGAATCTATTCAATTTTAATGTGTGAAGAGCTTAAGTCAGTGAGTGTGGCTCGGCTCTTTTTTTCTCTGGTTGCAGGTACGTCTAATTCATTCTCCATTGCCGTATACTGTGCTAAACAGGCATAGCTTGTATTCAGCGGTTCAATAATGGTAATCTAAGAACATGCTGTCCATGAAGGAGGAAATACGACTTGTCAGCCATAGAAGTTGGATTGAAAGTTATTTTGATGTTTTTCATTCTTGTATCGATTCATGAATGGGGTCATTTTTATTTTGCAAAACGCGCAGGCATCTTAGTTAGAGAGTTTGCCATCGGTTTTGGACCCAAGATTTTCTCATATAAAAAAGGGGAAACTCGCTATACGCTTCGCTTACTGCCCATCGGCGGTTTTGTTCGTATGGCCGGAGAAGATCCGGAAATTGTTCAAGTGAACCCTGGACAAACCATTGCGATTAAATTAAATAAACAAAATGAAGTGTCCTCCCTTTTTCTTGATCAATTAGACCGTCGATCCAATGTCATTTTGGGTATTGTGGAACATATCGATCTTGAAAGAACACTTCAAGTTTCACTTGATGTGGATGGAGAGAGAGTAACCTATCCCGTCGACCGCGAAGCGATGATGGTTACCAAGGGAGTGGAAACACAGATTGCACCGTATGATCGGCAATTCGGCTCGAAAACCGTTGGTAAACGGGCGATTGCGATTGTAATGGGACCTGTGATGAACTTTCTTTTGGCGATCGTGTTGTTCCTGATCGTTGTAATCATGTCTGGTGTTTTTACGAATGTAAAGCTGGATTCGGTTCTAGCGGGTAAGGCAGGGGAGAAGGCTGGGTTGCAAAAAGGCGATATTATCATTTCGATTGATAATCAGCCAATTGGCAGTGACCGTGAGAAGCTGGTAACGACGATTCAATCATCTGCTGGGAAGCCAATGACTTGGGTAATTGACCGCGCCGGGAATCCGCTGACTCTGCAGGTAACGCCAGAAACGGAAGCCGGGTCAGGCAAACTAGGTGTTGTGATCTCGGGTGACCGAAGAAGTGCTTCCTTTGGTGAAGTAATAAGTGGAACTTACGAGCAAGTTGTTGGGACAACTATTGGAATCGTAACGGGTCTGCAGAAGCTAGTGATGCTGCAATTTAAACTCGATGATTTAGGTGGTCCGGTTAGAACGGCCCAAGTATCTGCCCAATTCGCCCAGATGGGAATTACTGTTTTTCTCTCGTGGATGGCTACTTTAAGTTTATATCTTGGGATATTTAATCTTCTGCCGATCCCTGCTTTGGATGGAAGCAGATTATTGTTCATGGGATTAGAGGCGCTTCGCGGCAAACCGATTGATCCGAATCGTGAGAGCATGGTTCACTTCGTTGGGTTTGCGCTGCTTATGCTGCTAATGGTAGCTGTAACGTATAATGATATTTTACGTTTAATTAAGGGATAGTTCTAATGATCTAGGAGGGTTTATGTCAAACGATAAGCAGTTTGTTAAAGAGATTACACCACAGGGAGAAGATTTCTCCCGTTGGTACATAGATGTGATCAAAAAAGCGGATCTGATGAGCTACTCTCCGGTTCGCGGATGTATCGTGTTTAAGCCGGACGGCTATGAAATCTGGGAAAACATTCAACGCGAGTTGGACAGTAAATTCAAAGAAACAGGACATCGGAACGCCTATTTCCCTTTATTTATCCCAGAAAGCTTTTTCCAAAAGGAAAAAGAGCATGTAGAGGGCTTTAATCCGGAACTGCCATGGGTTACAGAAGCAGGCGGGGAGAAACTGGAAGAACGATTGGCGATTCGCCCTACTTCCGAAACGATGATTGGACATATGTACTCCGAATGGATCAACTCCTATCGTGATCTGCCTTTGCTGATTAATCAATGGGCGAATGTGGTTCGTTGGGAGAAACGTACGTTGCCATTCCTGCGCACAACGGAATTCTTATGGCAAGAAGGGCACACGGCACATGAGGATGAGCAGGATGCACGTCGCGAAACGATGCAAATGTTAGATGTTTATCGTCAATTTGCAGAAGATTTCTTGGCTATTCCGGTCATTGTTGGACAAAAAACGCCTTCTGAGAAATTCGCTGGCGCAATTGATACTTTCTCGATTGAAGCGATGATGAAAGATGGAAAAGCTGTACAAGCAGGTACCTCTCACTACCTGGGTACGAATTTCGCAGTTGCTTTTGATATCAAATTCCTGGATCGTGAGAATCAACATCAATTTGCGCACACCACGTCATGGGGCGTAAGCACGCGTCTTATCGGGGCACTGATCATGGTTCATGGAGATGACAGAGGTTTGGTTCTTCCGCCAAAAGTCGCTCCAACGCAAGTCATCATGATTCCAATTGGTCCTCCAAAAACGCGGGATCAAGTTATCGCACGGGTAGATGAGTTGTACGCTGATCTTAAAAAAACAGGTGTCCGTGTAAAAGTGGATGATCGCGCTGATCAAAGCCCTGGCTGGAAGTTCAATGAATATGAAATGCGCGGCGTACCGATTCGTGTTGAATTGGGACCACGCGATATGGAGAACGGGCAGGTTGTTCTTGTATCCCGAGTAAGTGGAGAGAAGAAAACCGTGCAACAAGCGAATTTTGTCGAAGAAGTTCAAAATTTACTTGCTGAGATTCATCAGCAGATGTATGATAAAGCCAAGCAGTTCCGTGACGAGCACTATATTGCCGTGGATTCTATCGATGAATTCAAAACCTTCCTAGAAACAAAACGTGGTTTTGCTTTAGCTGGATGGTGCGGCTCCAATGCATGTGAGGAACAAGTGAAGCAAGAAACAGGTGCGACGAGCCGGAATATTCCATTCACACCTACAGAAACGAAGTCAACATGTTTGGTTTGCGGCGATGCTGCTAAACATACGGTCGTATTTGGCCGCAGTTACTAATTACTACAATAAGGGCAAATGGAGGCAAGTCATCCATTGCCCTTCGTATTTTTATGGGGAGGCTGTTCATGAGTAATTTGGCGGATAAACGGAATCGCTTTGAGCTTTTGATGCAGCAAGCTGAGATTCCTGCCGATATCGTGCGATCATTTTTTACAGAAGGCTATATCGATCAAGTAGAGATTAGTCGGAAGAACCGCGACTGGACTTTTTATTTGGTGAAAAATGAATTAGTGCCTCAGAACATTTACCGCTCTTTTTGTAAAATGATTCAAGAAAAATTCGCGCAAATTGCGAAGATTCGTTTTATTTGGAAATTTGAAGGGGCGGAGCCGGCTGCTTTGGTAGATGAATACTGGAGCTTATTTATGGAATGGCTGCAGCGCGAAGTACCGTCCATTAACGGCTGGATGGCTAAAGCCAAATTTGAAGTGCAAGGTCAAGCCCTGTCTCTCATAATGTTGGATGCAATTGGTCTGGAGCTTGCGAAGAAAAAGAATATTGATACCTTCATCCGGGACTTTTTCCATAACTTTTTCCAAACAGAATTGACGGTTAAATTTGCGATCAGCGATTCAGCCAATGTCGAAACGGAATATGAAAAGTTTGCCAAACAGCGTGAGCAAAGCGAGAAGACGATTACACAAGAAATTATGATGTCGATAGACATGGAAGAAGAAGAAGAAGCTTCTTTACCGGATGATTTGAAGCTCGTAATGGGGTATGAGATTAAGGAAGTACCGACTCCGCTGAAAGATATTAAAGAAGAAGAGAAGAAAATTACGGTTCAAGGAACGGTATTCGGCTTAGAGGTTAAGGAATTAAGAAACGGTAACACGTTGTATAGTTTTAACTTAACGGATTTTACGGATTCAATGGCGATGAAAGTTTTTGCGAAAACCAAAGATGACGTGAAGATCATGAGTTTGCTTCAGAACGGAACTTGGATCAGAGCCAGAGGCAAAGTTGAATATGACCGATTCATGCAAATCCCTGAGCTCGTAATGATTCCAAACGATTTGACTGAAGTGATGGCACCGAAAGATCGCATGGATGATGCTGCTGAAAAGCGTGTTGAGTTCCATTTGCATACAACGATGAGTACGATGGATGCTTTAACTCCTATTGATCAATATGTGAAAATGGCGGCAAAATGGGGTCACAAAGCCATTGCCGTTACGGACCACAGCAATATTCAATGTTTCCCTGATGCGGGGAAAGCAGCCAAAAAACACGGGATTAAAGTGATTTACGGTGTTGAAGCTAACGTAGTCAATGACTCTGTGCCTATCGTCATGAATGGCAGGGATTTGGATATGAAGCAGGCGACATATGTCATTTTCGACGTCGAGACCACAGGGTTATCCGTTACGAATAATCGTATCATCGAGCTTGCCGGAGTTAAAATGCAGGATGGCAAGGAAATCGAGCGTTTTGCAACATTCATTAATCCGCATGAGAAAATCCCTTATAACATTCAGCAATTAACGAATATTACAGATGACATGGTGGTTGGAGCTCCAGACATTGAGGAGGAACTTCCGAAGTTTATAGAATTTATCGGCGATTCCGTGCTTGTAGCTCATAACGCGCGCTTTGATATGGGCTTTCTTCAAGCCAATTTGCAACGGATGGGTTTGCCGGAGGTTACCAACGCTGTATTAGATACATTGGAACTGGCGAGATTTTTGTTCCCATCCATGAAGAATCACCGTTTGAACACCTTATCCGATAAATTCAAAGTTAGCTTAGATAACCATCACCGCGCGATTGATGACTCCATTGCATTAGGATTTGTGCTATATCATTTAATTAATGAGGCTAATGATCGACAAATAACGAGTCTCGCCAAACTAAATGATTATGTCGGCAAAGATTTGTCGAATCAGCGACCTTTCCATTGCTGCATCTATGCGCTTAACGCGGTTGGCAAAAAGAACTTATTCAAACTTATCTCTTTATCCCATACGACCTATTTACAGAGAGGCGCTACGATTCCGAAGAGCGTGCTAGTCGAACTGAGAGAAGGGCTTCTCATCACTTCCGGTTGCGAAAAAGGCGAGTTTTTTGAGGCTGTTCTTAATAAAACGATTGAAGAAGCTGAACAGGTTTCAGAGTTCTATGATATTTTGGAAATCCAGCCGGTCAGCTACAATATGCATTTAGTTGAAAAAGGGCTTGTCGGCAGTGTTGAGGACCTCGAGAATGCAGTACGCCGCGTCTGTGAAATCGGTTATAAAACGGGCAAGCCGGTCATTGCGACAGGCAATGTGCATTACCTGCATCCTCGGGAGAAAGTATGCCGGGATATTACCATTAACGGGATTACTGGGTTTAGCCCGCTGAAATCGATGAAGAAGCCGGATGCTCACTTCCGCACCACGAAAGAGATGCTGGAAGAGTTTAAATTTTTGGGCGAAGAAAAGGCCTTTGAGGTTGTTGTTCGCAGCACGAATGAACTGGCAGATCGGTTCGAAGCGATTGAGCTTTTTCCGGATAAATTGTTTACGCCAATCATTGAAGGCGCAGACGATGAAATTCGAAACACCTGTTACTCGACAGCAAAAAGTATTTACGGCGAAGAGCTTCCAGAGGTCATCGTTGCCCGGTTGGAAAAAGAGCTTGTTCCAATCATTAAATTCGGTTTCTCTGCGAACTATTTGATCTCCGAACGATTGGTTAAAAAGTCGAATAAAGACGGCTACCTCGTAGGTTCAAGGGGATCTGTCGGATCTTCTGTAGTTGCGATGATGCTTGGGATTTCTGAGGTTAATCCGCTGCCTCCGCATTATATTTGCGCCTCTTGTCAGCACAGTGAGTGGTTTCTGGACGGTAGCGTTCCGAGTGGGTTCGATCTTCCTAACAAGATATGCCCGGATTGCGGTGGGAATCTTAGAGGAGACGGACATGACATTCCTTTTGAAACATTCCTGGGTTTTAAAGGGGATAAAGTTCCCGATATCGATTTGAACTTCTCTGGCGAGTATCAGCCGGTTGCCCATAATTACACGAAAGAAATTTTCGGCGAGCGATGTGTTTTCCGTGCGGGCACCATTGGTACAGTTGCGGAGAAGACCGCCTTCGGATTTGTCAAAAAATATGAAGAAGAGCAAGGCCAGAAATGGCGGGGCGCTGAGCTGAATCGGTTGGCTGCCGGTTGTACTGGAGTGAAGCGCAGCACAGGGCAGCATCCAGGGGGAATTGTTGTAGTCCCTGATTACATGGAAGTTGATGACATTACACCAGTGCAATACCCGGCAGATGATAAGAATTCAGAATGGAAAACAACTCATTTTGACTATCACGCCTTCGATGCCAATTTGCTCAAACTAGATATTCTGGGACACGACGATCCGACGATGATGAGAATGCTGCAGGATTTGACGGGTATTGATCCGACAACCATTCCGATGAATGATCCTAAAGCGATGAGTATTTTTAACTCAACAGAAGCACTAAACGTAACTCCGGAACAAATTCGTTCTCCGGTTGCTACATATGGCGTTCCGGAAATGGGAACGAAATTTGTGCGTCAGATGCTCCAGGAAACGCAACCGAGCTCGTTTGCCGACTTACTGCAAATTTCCGGATTGTCTCACGGAACAGGCGTTTGGTTAGGTAACGCTCAAGAGCTGATTAAAAAAGGAATATGTAATATTAAGACCGTAATTGGATGTCGGGATGATATCATGTTATTCTTAATTTATAAAGCAGGGATGGATGCGGGCTTAGCCTTTAAAATTACCGAGAGTGTGCGTAAAGGTAAAGGTCTAACGGACGAATGGAAAGAAGAGATGAAGCGGTGCAATGTGCCTGCTTGGTATATTGAGTCCTGTGAACGGATTGAATATATGTTTCCAAAAGCGCATGCTGCTGCTTACGTAATCTCCGCTGTTCGTACAGCATTCTTCAAGGTGTATCATCCAATTGCTTACTACGCCACATACTTTAGTGTTCGTGCGGCCGACTTCGATCTCGAATTGCTTTGCCAAGGGTACGACGCTATCCTGAAACGCTTGATCGAAATTGAAGAAAAGGGTTTTCAAGCGCTGCCAAAAGAAAAGGCAATGGTCTCCATCCTGGAGATGTCGCTAGAGATGACGTCTCGTGGCTTCAGCTTCAAGCCGATTGATATCTACCGTTCGCATGCAACGCGATTTACGATTGATGGCAACTCATTGATTCCTCCCTTTGCCGCCTTGTCAGGTATTGGAGAGAATGCAGCGAAAAATATTGCGGCTGCCAAGGACGAAGGCGATTTCCTCTCCATCGAGGATTTCCAGAATCGTTCGAAAGCTTCCAAAACCGTGATCGAGCTATTGTCGTCGATGGGATGTTTCCGAGGTTTGCCGGAATCGAATCAGTTGTCACTATTCTAAATTTCATTGCATAGTGTAATAGAGAAGTTAGCTGTCAAGTGAAAATCATTAACAAGTTTGCTATTGTAATGCAAAGATTGGTTATGGTATAATTTTTATTGGCAATAATGAGGATATCATCTTGTGATTAAAGAGTGGGGAAACCCACTCTTTACATTTTGATATAGGACTTTTCGGGTTATGACTAGGGGAAAGTCAATTTAGGAGGTACATTTATCTGTGGTTACACAAGCACACATCAAATCCGTCATAGAGGACATGCTGAAGGATTTCATTGAACAAAATGGATTTGAACTCGTGGATATTGAATATGTCAAAGAGGGCAGCAATTGGTTCCTTCGCGTCTACGCTGACAAAGAAGGCGGAATTGATATAGATGATTGCGGCCGCATCAGTGAATACCTTAGTGTTCAATTGGATGAGAAAGATCCGATTGCTGATGCTTATTTCTTGGAGGTTTCTTCACCAGGGGCTGAACGTCCATTGAAGAAGACCCAAGATTATTACAAGGCCGTGAACAGTCACGTATTTGTTACGACCTATGAGCAGATCGAGGGCTCCAAGGAGTTTGAAGGATTGCTGGTATCCTTTGACGAACAAGATCTCATCATTGAAATTGGCAAAAAGAAAGTTACTATTCCGTTCACTAAGGTAGCAAGCGCTCGTTTAGCTATCGTATTTTAGTGGCCGTTACTTATTGAAAGGGGGGACTCAGTTCAAATGAACACGGATTTCATCGAAGCGCTGTCGGAAATTGAACGTGAGAAGGGTATCTCTAAAGAGTTACTTATCGATGCAATTGAAGCAGCGATGATTTCAAGTTATAAGCGTAATTTCAACACCGCGCAAAATGTGCGCGTAGATATCAATCGTCATACGGGTCTCATTAAGGTATTTGCACGCAAAACCGTAACTGAGGAAGTACTCGATCCAAGATTGGAAATTTCGCTCCACGCTTCGCGTGAAATTAATCCTAATTATCAACTGGAAGATATTGTTGAAATTGAAGTTACGCCTCGCGATTTTGGTAGAATTGCTGCTCAAACAGCAAAACAGGTCGTAACACAGCGTATTCGTGAAGCTGAGCGAGGACTAATTTACAATGCTTTTATTGACAAAGAGGAAGATATTGTTACGGGTATTCTTCAGCGTCAAGACCAACGCAACATTTATGTTGATCTAGGTAAAGTGGAGGCTGTACTGCCTTTAACAGAACTTATGCCAACAGACAAATTTAAGCAAGGCGATCGGATTAAAGCGTATATCACCAAAGTGGAGAATACGACTAAAGGGCCGCAAATTATTTTGTCCCGTACACATCCCGGTTTGCTTAAACGTCTGTTTGAACTCGAAGTGCCTGAAATTTTTGACGGTGTCGTCGAAATTCGTTCCGTGGCCCGTGAAGCAGGATTCCGTTCCAAAATCGCTGTTCACTCACGCAATGCTGAGGTTGATCCGGTAGGTTCCTGTGTTGGGCCCAAAGGGTTACGTGTTCAAACGATTGTTACTGAACTGCGCGGCGAGAAAATCGACATTGTTCGTTGGATGGAAAGCGTGGAAGAGTACGTGGCCAATGCGCTAAGTCCTTCCAAAGTTCTTGAAGTTCAAATTCATGAAAATGAAAAGATGGCACGCGTCATTGTTCCAGACTATCAACTATCATTAGCCATTGGGATCAAAGGGCAAAATGCTCGCCTAGCAGCTAAATTGACAGGCTGGAAAATCGACATTAAGAGTGAAACACAAGCGGAACAAGAATTTGGCCGAGTGAAAACTTATACAGAAGAAATGCATCAAGATTCAGTCAGTATCGATTAAGTTTTTGTTTGGAAGCAAGGGGTGATCGGAATGAAGCAGAGAAAAATCCCTCTGAGAAAATGCGTGGCCTGCCAGGAGATGATGCCGAAGAGGGAGTTGATCCGCGTCGTCAAAACGCCTGAAGATGACATCCTCATTGATCTCAAAGGGAAAAAATCCGGGCGCGGTGCCTACTTATGCGGTAAAGTTTCTTGTTTTAAATTGGCAAAGAAAAGCAAAGCCTTGGATCGAGCACTTAAGCATGCCGTAAGCGCTGATATTTATGACCAACTGGAACAAGATTTTATTCGGGTTGAAGATGAATTCCTCTCTTCCAAAGAGGAGGAATCCGAAGATGAATCCTAAATTTTTTAACCAGTTGGGTCTGGCGATGCGGGCAGGAAAGCTTGTTACCGGCGATGAAGGCGTCTTTAAAGCCATTCGTTCGGGAGAAGCCAAACTTGTCATTATGGCGGAGGATGCTTCGGCTAATACACGGAAGAAATTTCAGGATAAATGCCAATTTTATGGGGTGACTCTTATGGAAATTGGAACGAAGTATGAATTGGGCCGCAGCATTGGTAAAGAGATGCGTGTCACCATAGGTGTATTGGACGGAGGCTTCGCGCAGATGCTGCAGAAAAGTCAAGAAAATCCTGCGGAGGTGGAACATATTGACCAATAAACAACAAGATAATAAAGATAAAACCCGCGTATACGAATACGCCAAACAGCTCAATATGAGCAGTAAAGAAATCATCACCATTCTCAAACGTTTAAATATACCTGTTAACAATCATATGAGTGTAATGGAAAATGACGCGGTTAGTTCCGTGGAGAAATTTTTCCGTGATATAAAAGCTAATGCGGCTGCCAAACGAGCAGCTACGGACGGAGGAAATGTGAGTTCATCGACGACGAATCAGAATCCTGCATCGCAGGCTCCAGCACAAGAGAATAAAGGTGCAGCAACGGGGGCTTCCAAGCCTGTTGTTTCTTCAGAACAATCAGCCAACCAAACAGCTAGTGGTGCAGTGACCCCACAGCCATCCACAACGCAAGCTACACCTGGTGCGACAAGTCGCCCATCCCAACCCCAACGTGATGGTCGCCCAAGTGGCCAAGGATCTTCGCAAGGCGGACGTCCAAGCGGTCAAGGTCAAGGTGGACAACGTACGGGTTACCAAGGTCAAGGCGGGCAACGTCCGAGCGGCCAAGGTTCATCACAAGGTGGGCAACGTTCCGGCTATCAAGGTTCTTCCCAAGGCGGACAACGTCCAAGTGGCCAAGGCTATCAAGGTCAAGGACAGGGGCAAGGTCAACGCTCTGGTGACAGACCTCCATTCCGTTCCAACGATGGACGTCCAAGTGGTGGATCATCAGGCGGATATAACAGCCAACGTCCGAGCGGTCAAGGTTCCTACCAGGGGCAAGGCCAAGGCGGAGCTCCTCGCACGAATAGCAACTATGCGGGATCCCGTCCGAACCAAGGTGCAGGCGCATCTGCCGGTGGCGGACAAAGCGCGAACAGTGGCCGTCCACAAGGTGGAAGTCCTAACCGGAGTACAGGACCGAATCGTCAAAACAAACCTTTTGACAACCGTAACAATAACCAAAGCGGAAGACCTGTTATTCAGGAAGCTAAGCCGCAATTCCATGTTGGAGCAACAGCAGCTGAGTTGGATGATGCAGCAGCGAAAGCTGGCGTAATCACTACGAAGAAATCCAAACCAACGCCTAAGCGTTTTGATGATAACCGCTCTGGCGGCAACCGCGGGCCATCCGGTAACAACCGTGGCAACCAACGTGGTAACAATCGTGGCAGATATCAGCAAGAAACGGTTAAGAAAGAAAAAATTGATAACACTCCTAAGAAAATCATCGTTCGCGGCAGCATGACGGTTGGTGAAACAGCTAAATTGCTCCACAAAGATGCTTCTGAAGTTATCAAAAAACTGTTGTTCCTAGGAACAATGGCGACAATCAACCAAGAACTTGATTTGGACGCTATTCAATTGATTGCAACTGAATTCGGCGTTGAAGTTGAGATTAAAATTAAAGTCGAAGAAGACAACTTCGAGACGATTGAAGAAGTGGATGATGAGGCAGATCTGCTTGAGCGTCCACCGGTTGTTACAATTATGGGTCACGTTGACCATGGTAAAACGACACTTCTTGATGCTATTCGTAAAACAAGCGTTACTGAAGGCGAAGCAGGCGGAATTACGCAGCACATCGGTGCGTACCAAGTTGAAGTTAACCATAAGAAGATCACGTTCTTGGATACACCTGGTCACGAAGCATTTACAACCATGCGTGCCCGCGGTGCACAAGTAACGGATATTACGATTATTGTCGTAGCAGCAGATGACGGCGTAATGCCACAAACCGTAGAGGCGATTAGCCATGCTAAAGCGGCAGGTGTTCCGATCATTGTAGCTGTGAACAAGATTGATAAAGAAGGCGCTAATCCTGACCAAATCAAACAGGCTCTTACAGCTTATGAACTGGTTCCGGAGGAGTGGGGCGGCGATACAATTTTCTGCGAAATTTCTGCGAAACAACGTATCGGACTTGAAAATCTCTTAGAGATGATCTTGCTTGTAGCGGAAGTACAAGAGTACAAAGCTAACCCGAACAAACGTGCAAGAGGAACAGTTATTGAAGCTGAGTTGGATAAAGGAAGAGGCCCAGTGGCTCGCGTCCTCATTCAACACGGTACGCTTAAAGTGGGAGATAGCTTCGTTGCAGGCGTTCACTTCGGCCGTATCAGAGCGATGGTTAATGATAAGGGCAAACGCTTGAAAGAAGCAGGCCCATCTACACCAGTCGAAATCACAGGTCTAACTGATGTTCCTCAAGCTGGAGATCCATTCTTGGTGTATGAAGATGAGCGTAAAGCGAGAGATATCGCGGACCGTCGTTCCATTGCACTGCGTCAATCCGAGATGACGGCAAATTCACGCGTGACATTGGATGATCTCTTTAAGCATATCAAAGATGGCGAAATCAAAGATTTGAATGTCATTATCAAAGGTGACGTTCAAGGATCTGTTGAAGCGCTGAAAAGCTCGCTTGAGAAGATCGAAGTGGAAGGCGTTCGCGTTAAAATCCTGCATAACGGTGTAGGGGCAATTACCGAGTCTGATATTATTCTTGCTTCGGCGTCTAATGCGATTATTATCGGTTTCAACGTTCGTCCGGAGCCTGCTGCCAAATCTACAGCAGAACAAGAGAAAGTTGATATTCGTCTGCACAATATCATTTACAACGTTATTGAAGAAATCGAGCAAGCGATGAAAGGCATGCTGGATCCTGTCTTCAAAGAAGTTGTGCTTGGTCAAGCGGAAGTACGTAACGTATTCAAAATTACGGGTTCAGGAACAATTGCCGGCTGTATGGTCATTTCGGGTAAAATTGCTCGTAATGCTCAAACACGCTTGATCCGCAGCGGTATTGTCGTTCATGAAGGCAAAATTGATTCCTTGAAAAGATTTAAAGATGACCAAAAAGAAGTAGCACAAGGTTATGAATGTGGTATATCTCTGGAGCGTTATCATGATATTAAAGAAGGCGACATTATTGAAGCCTTCATCATGGAGTCCGTTGAGAGGTGATAACAAATGGCTAGAGTGCGTGTAGGTCGAGTAAGCGAACAAATCAAGAAAGAATTAAGCCAAATCGTTCAATCGGAGTTAAAAGACCCGCGAATTGGTTTCCTAACTGTTACAGGTGTTGAAGTAACAAACGATCTTTCCTTAGCGCGTGTGTTTCTAAGCGTGATGGGTACGGACGAACAGAAAGAGGCCACTCTAAAGGCGCTTTCTGCAGGTTCCGGTTACATCCGTTCTGAGCTTGGCAAACGAATTCGGTTAAGGAAAATCCCGGAATTACAGTTCAAGTTCGATGCGTCTATCGATTATGGCAGTCATATCGAGAACTTGCTTCATAAGCTAAACCAGGAAGGAAATCCAAGTGTATGAGTAATGGAATGATGCATGCCACCGAATACAGCCAGCAGCTGGAAGCAGCAGCTAAGTTTATCGAGCAGCATGATGATTTCTTGGTGGTATCTCACATCCAGCCGGATGGGGATGCCGCCAGCTCTACATACGCGATGGGATGGCTTCTGAGCCAGCTAGGGAAGACATTTACCATGATGAACGAAGGTCCTATGCCTTCTAAATTTTCCTATCTGTGGGGAAGCGATCAGGTACTTGATTTTAGCAAAGAAATAACGAGTAGACGTTACAAGACCATAATAAGTGTTGATTGTGCTGATTTCTCCAGAATAGGTAGGGTCAGCACTCTTTTTGATGAACAAGCTCAGCTGCTCAATGTTGATCATCATCCAACCAATGATAGATTTGGTTCGTGTCATTTGATTAAGCATGATGCGGCCGCGACTGTTCAAATTTTGTATGATTTAGCCATACATATGAACATGAGTTTGAACTTGGCCATTGGTGACTGCATCTACACAGGTTTGCTTACAGATACAGGCGGTTTTCGTTATTCGAATACTTCGCCGGAAGTTATGCAAATTGGAGCGTCTCTGCTTGCTTTGGGTGTTCAGGGCTCCGAAATTGCCGAGCAAGTTCTAGAGAGAGTGACGTATTCGCAAATTGTTCTTCTACAGAAGGCGTTATCTACCCTCTCGTTTGCTCATGATCGCAAATTAGCGTGGCTCGCAGTCTCTTTAGCTGATTTGGAGTCTACAGGGGCTTCTAGTGAAGATTTAGATGGACTGGTGAACTATCCTCGTAACGTGGAAGGCGTCGAAGTGGGTATGCTATTTAAAGAAAAGGCGCCCGGCATAATTAAAGTAAGTCTTCGCTCTTCAGGACTTGTCGACGTTGCAGCGATCGCTCAATCCCTTGGTGGAGGCGGTCATGTGCGAGCATCAGGCTGCACAATCCAAGGAACAATTGAAGAAGCAGTAGCAAGAATGGTTCAGGAAGTAGGGAGCAAGCTGATATGACGCTAGAAGGCATCTTGCCTGTTTGGAAACCGGAAGGCTTCACATCTCATGATGTTGTAGCCAAAGTCAGAGGTATACTTGGAATTAGACGTATTGGCCACACCGGCACGCTAGATCCGCAAGTGACAGGGGTTCTGCCGCTTTGCATTGGTCGAGCAACGCGGATGGTTGAATATATACAGGAATTGCCGAAAGAATATGAAGCCGTACTTCGAATTGGCCTTTCAACAGATACAGAAGATATGACAGGCAATGTACTCGAAGAAGTTGCTCTCGTACAATTGGACGAAACGGTTGTTCGCGAGGCTTTGCTTCGATTTGTCGGAGAGATCGAACAGATTCCTCCTATGTTCTCGGCTGTTAAGGTCGACGGGAAGCGGCTGTATGAGCTGGCCCGCGAAGGCAAGGAAGTTGAGCGCAAATCACGTAAAGTAACGATTCATCAATTAGACATTCTTCGTATGGATTTGCAGCAAAAGCATCCGGAAATACATTTCCGTGTTTCTTGCTCGAAAGGGACCTATATTCGAACCTTATGTGTTGATATTGGTAAAGCTTTAGGGTATCCTGCGGTTATGAGTAGCTTGATCAGGACTTCTACAGGCAATATCCGTCAGGAACAGTGTCTAACCTTTGAGCAAATCAAAGAATTGAAAGATCAAGGCGTGTTGCAAGACCGTATGATTCCTATGGACGAAGCGATCTCTCATATGCCTTCGGTTGAGCTTTCCGAACAAGAAGCCATTCATGCGCAGCAAGGAAAAAGGATTTCAATAGCTGTGAATCGCATTACGGGTGCAGCGGCGGGTTCTCCAACCTTGATCCGTGCTTATTCTCCGGATAAAAGGTTCCTAGGGCTTTATGAATGGAAAAGCTCTAGCCAAATCCTGATCCCTTCAAAAGTATTTCTTTAACCCATTACAAGCAGGGACAGGCTGAAATGGATAGGTGAATTGAACTTATATGCAAATAATACCAATATCATATCCCATTGATTTTGATACTCCGCGCGTATTTGTCGGAGAGCAGGTAGTCGCTATAGGTGATTTTGATGGTGTTCACTTGGGGCACCGAGAGGTCATTGGACGAGCGTTACTTACTGCTAAAAAGCTGAATCTTCCGACGGCGATCATGACTTTCCACCCGCATCCCAGATCGGTAATGGGGCAGGATAAATACATTGATCTTTTGACACCGATGAAAGAGAAGATGGAGATATTTGCCTCGCTTGGCGTCAATCATACCTATATAGTTACCTTCGACGCTTCGCTAATGCGATTGTCCCCGGAGCTATTCGTGGATCAAGTCTTGGATCGGCTAGGTGTGAACAGCGTCATTTGCGGTTTTGACTTTACTTTCGGCTATCAAGGCAAAGGAAACCCGGATTCGCTTTGCGAATTGAGTCACGGGAAATTTTCTGTAGAAGTGGTGAGACCTTTTCAAATGGACGGCGAAAAAGTTAGTTCTACACTCATTCGTGAATCGTTGCAACAAGGGGATATTGACACAGTTACAAGACTTCTTGGTCGTCCCTACAGCATTAGCGGCATCGTGATAGATGGAGAAAAGCGAGGAAGACTGCTAGGGTTTCCAACAGCTAATTTGCAATTGGACGAGACCTATGTTATTCCTACAAATGGCGTGTATGCGATTAAAGCTTCAATCAAAGGGGAAACCTATAAAGGCGTCATGAATATTGGCGTAAAGCCGACTTTCGCGACTGGGGAGTTGAAACCATCGTTTGAAGCTCATTTATTTGATTTCTCCGAGCAAATTTATGGCGAACAAATGAAGGTTGAACTCATTGCTTTCCTTCGTCCCGAGCGTAAATTTTCGTCCATTGACGAGCTGATTGCGCAAATCAAGGTAGATGCGGAAGCTGCGAAAAATAAACTAGAATAAATCATACCGAAACAAACATTTACTTCTACTATGTGGTTATGGTATACTGATTAACGTTGCCCAAAGGACAATTCCTTTGGCATGAACCTAAGCTTGGTTAGACGCTATCATCGGCGATTTCTAGGCTTATGGGGATACAATAGAATTTAGGAGATGAACAATCATGGCATTAACACAAGAGCGCAAAACACAACTGATTCAAACTCACAAGGTACACGATACCGACACAGGTTCACCTGAGGTACAAGTAGCAATCCTTACTGAGAACATTGTAAACCTTACGAACCACCTTCGTACACACAAGAAAGATCACCACTCCCGTCGTGGTTTGCTTAAAATGGTTGGACAACGCCGTAAGCTTCTTGCTTACGTGAAGAACAAAGATGTAAGCCGTTATAGTGCTTTGATCGAGAAGCTTGGTTTGCGTCGATAAAACCGACAATGAGAAGCAACCTGTTGCTCCTTTGCTGGGCTTGATAAAGCTTGCGCAGAGAGTGGCAACGAGGTTGCTTTTTCTTGTATTTTTAAAACGGAAAAAGAAGGAAATACTAGACACTACGCAGAAATAGAGGATGACTCAAGTGCTAGGCAAGTTTTTGGATACATACGGAGTCTAAGGTTTGAGGTATCGACCTCCTTTTCTGTGAATGCGTATCAAGACACATAATGAATAAGAAATTTCCTTAGGAGGATTTTATGGAGAAAAGGGTACAAATGGAACTTGGCGGTAAACCGTTCATTCTTGAAACGGGCCGACTTGCCAAACAAGCCAATGCAGCAGTTACCGTTCGCTATGGTGACACGGTTGTGCTAAGTACAGTTACAGCATCCAGCGGACCGAAAGACTTGGATTTCTTCCCGTTGACTGTCAATTATGAAGAAAGACTATATTCCGTAGGTAAAATTCCAGGCGGATTTATTAAGCGTGAAGGTCGCCCAAGCGAAAAGGCAATTCTTGCGAGCCGTTTGACGGATCGTCCGATTCGTCCGCTATTTCCTGAAGGATTCCGTAACGATGTCCAAATCGTATCCATGGTGATGAGCGTGGATCAAGAATGTCCACCAGAAATCGCGGCAATGATCGGTACTTCCGCAGCGCTGGCCATTTCTGATGTTCCTTTCAACGGTCCTGTTGGCGGTGTCATTGTTGGACGTGTGGATGGTCAATTCGTAATCAACCCAACAGGTGAAATTGCGGAGAAAAGTGATCTTCATTTAACGGTTGCAGGAACAAAAGACGCAATCATGATGGTTGAAGCAGGCGCCAACGAAGTATCCGAGGACGTTGTGCTCGAAGCGATTATGTACGGACATGATGAAATCCGCAAAATTGTTGCTGTTATTGAGGAATTGGTTGAAATCGCAGGCAAGCCGAAAATGGAAGTGAAACTCCACACGGTTGATGCTGATGTAAGCAAAGCAGTTCGCGACTTCGCGCAGGCTAGATTAGTCGATGCCATCAAAATTTCCGAGAAACATGCTAGACAAGAAGCAATTGACGTTGTGAACGCTGAAGCGGTGGAACATTTTACAGCTTTGTATGCGGAAACACCGGAGTTGTTAGGCGATGTTAAAGAAACTCTTTATGATATCGTCAAAGAAGAAGTTCGCCGTTTGATTACGCATGATAAAGTTAGACCGGATGGACGTAAACTGGAAGAAATTCGCGCGATTGACTGCGATATCGACTTGCTGCCGCGCACGCACGGATCAGGCTTGTTCACACGTGGGCAAACACAAGCATTAAGCGTTTGTACATTAGGCGCATTAGGCGATGTTCAAATTCTGGATGGCTTGGATCTTACAGAAACTAAACGATTCATGCATCACTATAATTTCCCTCCGTTCTCTGTAGGTGAAGCAAGACCGCTTCGTCCGCCGGGCCGTCGTGAAATCGGACATGGTGCGCTAGGGGAGAGAGCTTTAGAGCCTATCATTCCTAACGAAACCGATTTCCCTTACACGATTCGTCTCGTATCAGAGGTACTTGAATCCAACGGTTCTACATCCCAAGCAAGTATTTGTGCAAGTACATTAGCGCTTATGGATGCTGGTGTGCCAATTAAAGCACCGGTTGCTGGTATTGCGATGGGGCTGATTAAAGACGGCGACCACTTCTCCATTTTGTCCGATATTCAAGGGATGGAAGATCATCTTGGCGATATGGACTTCAAAGTTGCGGGTACAGCTGAAGGGATTACAGCGCTTCAAATGGATATCAAAATTGATGGTATCGATCGCAGCATCCTGCAGCAATCTTTGCAGCAAGCCAAAGAAGGCCGTTTGCACATTTTAGGCAAAATGGTTTCACGTATTTCGGAACCGAAGAAAACTCTTTCCGAATATGCACCGAAAATCTTGACAATGAACATCAACCCTGACAAAATCCGTGATGTTATCGGAGCAGGCGGTAAAATCATCAACAAGATTATTGAAGAAACTGGCGTGAAAATTGATATCGAGCAAGACGGCCGTGTTTTCATTGCTTCATCAAATCAAGCAATGAACGAAAAAGCACGTTCCATTATTGAAGGTATCGTGCGTGAGGTTATCGTCGGTGAAACGTATCTTGGTACTGTAAAACGCGTTGAGAAATTCGGAGCTTTCGTTGAGATCCTGCCAGGTAAAGAAGGTCTGGTTCATATTTCTCAAATCTCCACAGAGCGCGTAGCGAAAGTGGAAGATGTCGTTAACGTTGGCGATCAAATCACAGTCAAAGTAACGGAAATTGACCAACAAGGAAGAGTTAACCTTTCTCGCAAAGCTACATTAACTTCGCAAGTCCCGGCTCAAACCTAGAGCCGAGTGACTTGTGAAGTCCCTTTTTCATAGATTAAGTCATGGATAAAGAGTCAGATGAATCTGTCTCTTTTTTGCTATTTCGTTAGACATGGACATGCCG
This sequence comes from Paenibacillus violae, assembly GCF_032461945.1. NCBI lineage: Bacteria > Bacillati > Bacillota > Bacilli > Caryophanales > Paenibacillaceae > Paenibacillus > Paenibacillus violae. Next base: position 539,409 of record NZ_JAWCUD010000002.1, on the reverse strand, counting down.
GTTCTACTCTTGTCCCTTTCTGCATACACTCAGGACATGAGGAGAAGGGGGATCAGTCTATGCGCTACAAGAAATGGCTTCTACTTGGAAGTTTTTTTGCTATGATTATGCTTGCCTTAGATACTATCCCTAATGTGGGTGCTTATATTCAGTCCGTGAAAAGTGGACAAAGTCCCTATGTATTCGGGACCGATTGGGAGGACGAAGAAGCGCTTCCGGTTTTTGCAATGGACCCGGCATCTGGTTCTATCCAATCGACTCCGTCTAAAAGCAATAATTTATTAGATACAATTACGCAAGAAGCGGAGAAACGTAAAATTGCTCCGATCAATGCGAAATTAGATCCTGTGTGGAAAGCAATTCCTGGCTATAACGGTCTAGAAGTCGATATTCCTGAAACGCTTAAACTGGCTCAGCACAAGTTGACGCCTGGCAAAATCAATTATGTCATGAAAGAAGTTCCCCCTAGTATCCAGTTGGATGATTTGGGACCAAACCCCATCTATAAAGGCAATCCCAAAAAGCCAATGGTCTCATTTATGATCAATGTTGCTTGGGGGAATGAGTATTTGCCGAGCATTTTAGAGACGCTACGCAAAGAAAACGTGCACGCCACATTTTTCCTCGATGGGTCTTGGTTGAATAAAAATGTTGAGATGGCGAAAACGATTCAGAATGCAGGTCATGAATTGTCCAATCATGCTTATTCCCATAAGGATATGAGGAACGTCAGCCGGAGTAAGGCTGTTGAGGAAATCTCCAAAACGGAACAGTTGCTGAAGCAGCAGTTAGGCGTGCATAACACACTATTTGCCCCGCCTTCGGGGTATTTTAACCAAGAAACGGTCCAAGTAGCATCCGAGTTTAAACTAAAGACGGTATTATGGACTTTTGATACGATTGATTGGAAAAATCCCGGAGCAGACCGCATTCTGCAGAGGCTTTCCACCAGTGTTGAGCCAGGCTCGCTTATTCTGATGCATCCAACGCCTTCTTCCAGAGACGCACTGCCAGGGATGATTCGAATGATTAAAAATAAGGGATTAACCATGGGTACGGTAACGGAATTACTTTCCTCCAAACGGGTTGAAGAAGCGAACCAAATTGTCAACTGAGTGATGGAGAACTTGCAAAGTTGAGTCGCTCGCACATTTTTGTTAGACTGAGGAAGTATAATTTGGAAATGGGACTTTACGGGCTTCATTTTGAGGAGGAAACTTAGTGATCAAATATCGCTTACATAATGGCTTGAGAGTGGTTATGGAACAAATCCCTACTTTTCGATCGGTCACGTTCGGAATTTGGGTAAAAACTGGCTCACGTAATGAGTCTCAAGAACAAAACGGCATTTCGCACTTTATTGAACACATGCTGTTCAAAGGAACGGAGCGCCATTCAGCAAAAGATATTGCAGAGATATTTGACGGAATTGGCGGAAATGTCAATGCTTTTACCTCCAAAGAGTATACTTGCTATTATGCCAAAGTACTCGATGAGCATTTGCCGCTAGCTATGGATGTACTTTCCGACATGTTCTTCCATTCTTCCTTTGATGAAGGGGAGCTGGAGAAAGAAAAGGGAGTCATTTATGAAGAGATTTCGATGTATGAAGACACGCCTGACGATTTGGTCCATGATTTATTAGCGAAAGCTTCATATGGGACTCATCCATTAGGTTATACGATTCTCGGGACGGCAGAGAATTTATCCAAAATGAAGTCGGATGATCTTCGTAATTATATGAAGAAACATTATAATACGGAGAATACGGTGCTTAGCATTGCCGGCAATATTGATGACAGTGTTCGTGAACTGATTGAGAAGCATTTTGGTGGATTCGCACAAACGGGGGAAGAAACGAGCTATGATGCGCCGGATTTTCTTGGAGAATTGATTTTCCATGCCAAAAAAACAGAGCAAAATCATATCTGTCTCTCACTGCCAGGTCTCTCCTTACAAGAGGAAAACCTGTACCCCATGGTGCTGCTCAATAACGCAATTGGTGGGGGCATGAGCTCCAGGCTGTTTCAAGAAATCCGTGAGAAGCGCGGCTTAGCTTATTCGGTGTATTCGTACCATTCTTCCCATATCGATAGCGGCATGTTTACTATCTATACTGGGACAGCACCTAAACAAACAGAAGAAGTCTTGAAAGTAACGATGGAGCTGCTTCATGATATAGCGGTAAAAGGGATGCTGGAATCCGAGTTGAAAAAAGGGAAAGAACAGTTGAAGGGCAGCCTGATTCTTAGTCTTGAGAGTACGAGCAGCCGCATGAACCGTTTTGGGAAAAATGAGTTGATGACCGGCAAGCACTACAGTCTGGATGAAATGCTTGAACGCATTGACAGCGTACAAATGGAGCACATTCAAGCGTTAACCAAAACATTATTCTCAACACCGTTTGCTCTGTCAATGGTTGGGAATTCCGATGATGTCATTAGCAGCTTCAGGAGGGATCAGCTTGTCTCTCTCTAAGTTTGAAGTCCAAATAAAACGTGTTTCCGGGCAGGAAGATATCCTCTTGCCACAGAAAATGTCTGCAGCCGCAAGCGGATTTGACCTTCATGCTGCTGTAAGCGAACCTGTTATACTTGCTCCGGGTGAGCGTAGGCTTATTCCTACTGGTTTTGCACTGAGCATGCCGCCGGAACTTGAAGCGCAGATCCGGCCAAGAAGCGGATTGGCATTCAAATATGGCATTACGACGTTGAATTCACCAGGAACAATTGATGCTGATTATCGTGGTGAAGTGAAGGTGCTGCTGATTAATCATGGACAGGAAGCTTTCACAATTGGGCGCAATGAGCGCATTGCCCAAATGGTATTTCAGCTTGTACCACAGATTGATCTAGTCGAAGTTAATGAGTTGACGGAAACGGAGCGGGGCTCAGGTGGATTCGGTCACACAGGACGATAATAAGTAGTAGAAAGAACCTCTGTATAGGGGTTCTTTTTTTGTTTCAAAAAGCAGTGGCACCCATCCTTAGGCGAACGCATACTATAACGTATCGAAACGGACCGAGAAAGGGGTGTAAGCAAAGAATGCTTACTGGGATTTCGGTTGCTTTCATGGGTGGAGACGCCCGGCAGCTAGAAGTAATTCAGAAATTTACCGAGCTTGATGCATCAGTGACATTATTCGGTTTTGACAATCTCGGGAGGCAATTTAGCAGTGTTTCCAACGCGAAACTAGATCCCGTGCTGCTTCAAACGATTGATGTTCTTATCTTGCCGGCTGTAGGTACGGATGATTCGGGACAAGTGGAATCTATCTTTTCAAGCGATGAACTGAGATTGACGGACGTTCATATTTCTTCGCTGCCGAAGCATGCCAAGGTGTACACAGGAATGGCCAAAAGTTATTTGAAAAATCTTTGTGCCGCGCATGGAATAGGCGTTGTGGAGTTATTTGATCGGGACGATGTCGCGATATACAACTCCATTCCAACAGCTGAAGGCGCGCTGATGATGGCGATACAGAACACGGATATTACCATTCATGGTTCTGTATGTATGGTTTTGGGTTTTGGTCGTACGGGTTTCACTATGGCCAAAACACTGCAAGGTTTAGGGGCTACCGTTAAGGTAGGGGTAAGGAAACCAGAGCATTTCGCAAGGGCGTGGGAGATGGGTTTTCAGCCTTTTTACACGAAAGATCTGTATCCGGAAGTGGGGAATATTGACTTGCTTTTTAACACAATTCCGACTATGATAGTCACAGCGCAAGTTATTACCAATATCCCACATCGCGCGCTGATCATCGATTTGGCTTCTAAACCCGGTGGAACGGACTTCCGATTTGCCGAGAAAAGAGGCATCAAAGCGATGCTTGCGCCCGGATTACCTGGCATCGTCGCCCCCAAAACAGCTGGCCGCATCATGGCGAACACACTAAGTCAGCTGATCGAGGAAGACTTCAGAGACAGGAGCGATGTGGAATGAATTGGCAAGGGAAAACAGTCGGTTACGCGTTAACCGGTTCTCACTGTACGCTGGAAGAGGTAATGCCTCAAATTCAGAGATTTGTAGATGCTGGTGCACGTGTCATTCCGATTGTATCAAATACGATCATGACAACGGACACTCGTTTCGGTAAATCGGCAGATTGGCAGCAGCAGTTAAAGGACATAACAGGCAACAACATCATTTCGACAATTGTAGATGCAGAACCACTAGGTCCATCCAAGCTGCTTGATGTGATGGTTATTGCGCCGTGCACAGGAAATACAACTAGTAAGCTAGCAAATGCGATGACAGAAAGTCCTGTACTTATGGCTGCCAAAGCGCAAATGCGGAACTTACGTCCGCTTGTTTTAGCTATTTCTACCAATGACGGACTGGGTTTGAATGCGATGAATATCGCTAAGCTTCTGATTACGAAGAACATTTATTTTGTTCCTTTTGGTCAAGATGCACCTGGAGCTAAGCCAAATTCGTTGGTGGCTCGCATGGACTTGATTATGGAAGCTTGTGAATCTGCGTTGGATGGCAAGCAATTGCAACCCATGATTATTGAGAGATTTCAGTACTAATTTCATATATAAATCTTGAAGGGGAGAGACCAGCTCATGTCCAACCAGAAGCTTTTCAACATTGCAGTCGTCGGAGCAACAGGCGCAGTAGGTGAACAAATCATCCGTCTATTAGAACAACGGAATTTCCCCATCAAGGAATTAAAATTGCTTTCTTCCGCACGCTCAGCGGGTGTCAAGATCCCTTTCAAGGGCCAAGAGGTAACGGTTCAAGAAGCTACCCCAGACAGCTTTGAGGGTGTGGATATTGCCTTGTTTAGCGCTGGTGGCGACGTGACTAAAGCGTTAGCTCCGCACGCGGTAAATGCAGGTGCAATTTGTATTGATAACACAAGTGCTTACCGAATGGATCCAGACACACCTCTGGTTGTTCCAGAAGTGAATGTTGACAAAATCAACGAGCACAAAGGTATCATTGCAAATCCGAACTGTTCCACGATTCAGATGGTTGCAACCCTGAAGCCTTTATACGATCGTTACGGCATTTCCCGCATCATCGTATCGACGTATCAAGCTGTTTCTGGAGCGGGCGCGAAAGCGATTCATGAAATGTTGAGACAATCGAAAGAGGTACTTGCAGGTAACGATGCGAATCCGGACATTTTGCCAGTGGGCTCATTGCCGGTGAAACACCAAATCGCTTTTAATGCAATCCCTCAAATCGATAAGTTCCTCGACAATGGCTTTACCAATGAAGAGATGAAAATGATTCTTGAAACGAAAAAAATTATGGGTGACGAGTCCATTGAAGTGACTGCCACTTGTGTGCGTATCCCTGTTGTGTATGGACATTCAGAGTCCGTTTACGTGGAATTGAAGGAAGATTTCGACGTAGAAGAAGTGAAAACATTGCTTGCAGATGCTCCTGGTATCGTTCTAGTTGACAATCCGGCTGAGCAGCAATATCCACTAGCAACAGATGCAGCGGGCAAGCTGGAAACTTTTGTTGGACGCGTACGCCGCGATTTGAGCAACCCAAAAGCACTGAATATGTGGATTGTTTCTGACAACCTGCTCAAAGGCGCTGCTTGGAATGCTGTGCAAATTGCTGAATATATTGCTATAGAACAATAATCAGCATTACTGCGATTAAGTTGCAGTGAATATGGGGGAAACTCATGCGAATCCTTGTACAGAAATTCGGAGGTACCTCGCTTTCCACCGCACAGGCTAGAGAACATGTTATTGGACATATTCAAGATGCACTAATCGATGAATACAAATTAGTCGTTGTTGTTTCTGCGATGGGACGTAAAGGGGAACCCTATGCGACTGACACGCTCTTAGATCTTGTTCGTAAGAACGGAGAGGGGCTGCCGGCGCGGGAACTCGATATGCTAATGGGCTGCGGAGAGTTAATTTCTGCGGTACATTTGTGCAGTTTATTGCAGTCTAGAGGCATACGCTCAACAGTTTTGACAGGTGGGCAAGCTGGTATTTTAACAAATGACGATCATGGTAACGCTAAGATTGTTGCTATGCAGCCTAACCGTATTCTAGAGTTACTGGAACAAGATATGGTCGTTATTGTTACTGGTTTTCAAGGTAAAACAAGCGAGGATGAGCTGACTACGCTGGGACGCGGAGGTAGTGATACATCAGCGACTGCGTTAGGAGCAGCACTGAAAGCCGAGATTGTTGATATTTTCACTGACGTGAATGGGATAATGACAGCGGATCCAAGAATTGTGGAGGACGCTAAACCGCTCATTCGAGTCAGTTTTGCCGAAATTTGCAATATGGCGCACAATGGCGCCAAAGTGATTCATCCGCGTGCCGTAGAAGTCGCTATGCACGCTAATATTCCGATCCGGGTGCGATCCACGTTCACGAAGGAATTAGGCACTTTGGTTACAGCTTCAGACAGTATCCCGCATGACTTGAATCAAGTAAAAGACCGATTTGTTACGGGGATTGCCCATTTTACGAACATTACGCAAATCTATGTGGCTGCCGTTGAGGGGCAATTTGATCTGCAGCTTCGTGTGTTCAAAACGATGGCGCAGAACCAAATCAGTGTTGATTTTATCAGTGTGAATCCATCGGCAGTTGTTTATACCGTTTTCGACCATGAAGCCGAACGTGCAGTTAAGCTGCTCAGAAGCCATGGTTACGAACCCCATGCTTTAAGTGGATGTGCCAAGGTATCTGTGATCGGCGGGGGGATGAACGGTGTGCCGGGAATTATGGCGCAAATTGTAGAGGCTTTAACGGTAGAAGACATACGGATCTTGCAATCAGCCGATTCGAATACGACGATATGGGTGCTTGTTCAAGGTGAAGATATGATTAAATCGGTTAAAGCATTACATCATAAATTTGGTTTAAATAAATGAATATGAGATTCAGGAGGTGCAAACGGTGGATTTTGGAAGAGTAATCACAGCCATGGTCACTCCGTTTGACGAGCAATTACAAGTCAACTGGGACCAAGTAGAACCGCTAATCAATTATTTGATCGAAGAGCAGCAGTCTGATAGCCTCGTAATTTGTGGGACCACTGGTGAGGCGCCTACATTAACCGACGAGGAGAAGCTGAAGCTGATCGAGCTATCCGTTCGTTATGCCCGAGGTCGTTGCAAGATCATTGCAGGCACTGGAAGCAATGACACGGCACACACCATCCATTTCTCACAAAAAGTTGAGAAACTCGGAGTCGATGCTTTGCTCATCGTAGCACCTTACTATAACCGCCCGTCGCAAGAGGGGTTGTACCAGCATTTTAAAGCAGTTGCTGAATCCGTTAACGTCAGTATCATGCTTTATAATGTACCGGGTCGTACAGGTGTCAATTTGGATGCAGAGACAACCATTCGTCTTTCCCACATTTCGAATATTGTGGCAACCAAGGATTGTGCGAACACGGATCAATTAACCCGTATTCTTAACGATGCAGCCCCTGGTTTTCTAGTATACAGCGGGGATGACAGCAATGCCCTGCCAGCATTATCCGTAGGTTGTCATGGAATTATTAGTGTTGCGAGCCATGTGATTGGAAAAGAAATGCAATCTATGGTAAAGTATTATTTAGAAGGTAACATTCAGCAAGCGGCAGAGCTTCATCGTAAGCTGCACCCTGTGTTTATTGGCATTTTCCGTGTTCCGAGTCCTGCTCCAATCAAGCATGCTCTTGCACTGAAAGGTATCCAAACAGGGGGCGTGAGACTTCCGTTAGTTCGCGTATCCGAGCAAGAAGGACAATTCATCCAATCACTTTTTGTATGATAACGCCTAATGAATCGGTGCTCCGGCATCGGTTTTCTTTTTTTGGGGAAGCTATTGTAATCGGTATTAACTTGTATTTGTTGTTTTTTTTCATGTATAATGGTTGCAAGTGACTAGTTCGGTTTTTCATCTAAAATTCGTCGTCCAATCTTAGAAGGAGGTATATTCTTGTCCAAAAAAAATATTGATAAACTTTTGATCTTCGCTCTTGGCGGCGTGGGCGAAATCGGAAAAAATATGTATTGCGTTCAGTATGCGAACGATATCATCGTCATTGATAGTGGTTTGAAATTTCCTGAGCAGGACATGCTCGGAATTGATATTGTCATTCCAGATATCGGATACTTAACGGAGAATCGGGATAAAGTACGCGGCATTATCATTACTCACGGCCATGAAGATCATATCGGCGGCTTACCTTACGTGCTTAAGCACCTTAATGTTCCACTGTATGCGACTAAACTTACAATGGGTCTCATTGAGGCGAAGCTGAAGGAAGCGAACTTGCTCGGTACAACAAACCGGATCCTTATTAACGCGGATTCCGTACTTTCTTTAGGCACTATTACTGCAACATTCTTCAAAACTAATCACAGTATCCCTGATTCTGTAGGTGTCGCTCTGGATACACCGGAAGGTGTGGTTGTGCATACAGGAGATTTCAAATTTGATCAAACTCCTGTGAATGATCAATATGCCGATTTGCACCGCATGGCAGAGATCGGGAAGAAAGGCGTTCTTGCCTTGCTTTCTGACAGTACCAATGCAGAACGACCTGGTTACACAGGCTCGGAGCGCAGTGTAGGTATTGAGATTGAAGAAGTGTTCCGTAAAGCTAAACAGAGAGTGGTTATTGCAACTTTTGCATCTAACATTCATCGTGTACAACAGGTGTTTGATGCAGCGGCTGCAACGAATCGTAAAGTTACCGTTATTGGTCGAAGCATGGTTAATGTGGTATCGATTGCAAGCGAATTAGGTTACTTGAACATTCCGGACGGCATGTTGATTGAGCCAGAAGAAGTGAACAAGCTTGCTGCTGACCGTGTTGTCATTCTTTCCACAGGAAGCCAAGGCGAGCCGATGTCTGCACTTACAAGAATGGCACGTTCCACCCACCGTAAAGTTGATATTTTACCAGGTGATACGGTCATTATTGCAGCTACGCCGATTCCAGGAAATGAACGTGATGTAGGTCGTACCGTAGATGAATTGTTCCGTATCGGTGCTAATGTGATTTACGGACCAGGTTCAGTGACCGGTGTACACGTATCAGGTCACGGCAGTCAAGAAGAATTGAAGCTTATGCTCAATTTAATGAAGCCGAAATACTTTATTCCAATCCACGGTGAATATCGCATGCTCCGTCAGCATGGACTCCTTGCTGAGTCTGTAGGTATGGCGAAAGAAGATATTTTTATGTGTGATATCGGTGACACGGTAGAAATTCAAAATGGAGTTGCACGCAAAGGTTCCAAAGTTCAAAGCGGCAACATTCTGATTGATGGACTGGGCGTCGGAGATGTAGGCAACATTGTGTTGCGTGACCGTAAGTTACTGTCTCAGGACGGTATTCTTGTAGTCGTTGTTACTCTCAGTAAACAAGATGGCAAAATTTTATCCGGACCGGATATCATTTCTCGTGGATTCGTGTATGTACGTGAATCAGAGGGCCTCTTGGAAGAAGCCAATCGAATCGTTACCAATACATTAACGAAGTTAATGAACGAAAATGTAAATGAATGGGCATCTTTAAAAACTAATGTAAAAGATGTTCTCGGACGCTTTTTATATGAACAAACCAGAAGAAGACCAATGATCCTTCCAATTATCATGGAAGTCTAGGCTCGAACAGTCACTTGAACCTATGCAAATAGCAAAGCTCTCTCCGTCACTGGAGGGAGCTTTTTTCAGTCGGCCCAAAACAAAAAATGATGCATGAAAGGTACCAAGAATATTCATACTATGGGAGATTATGATCCAAGTCTGTAAGGATTGTTAGTCAAACATGAAGGGGGACTTATTGTGGCATCATCTACAGAACCGACGAAGCAGCAGGAACCAGTGACAGAGGAAGGGAAGAAAAATCCTGTTCTCGAAAATATTCAGCAATTAGGCCAAACCAATACGATTTCGGGTGAGTCGAACATTTTTTGTCTTACGATCATTGGCCAGGTGGAAGGCCATATCGTGCTCCCGCCGCAGAACAAAACAACGAAATACGAGCACCTCATCCCACAATTGGTCGCCGCGGAGCAGAATCCAAAGATTGAAGGCGTCATGATTATTTTAAATACAGTGGGTGGAGATGTTGAAGCGGGGTTAGCGATAGCAGAGATGGTGTCGACCCTCTCGAAGCCTTCAATCGCTTTAGTTCTAGGGGGAGGGCACAGCATCGGTGTTCCAATAGCGGTTTCAGCAGATTACTCCATTATTGCGGAGACTGCGACGATGACGATTCATCCAATCAGATTAAATGGCTTAATTATCGGTGTCCCGCAAACTTTTGAGTATCTGGATAAAATGCAAGAACGCGTCGTTCGATTCGTAACGAAACATTCCAATATAACGGAACAAAAGTTTAAAGAGTTGATGTTTAAGACGGGGGAGTTAACCAGAGATATCGGCACAACGGTCATTGGCGAGGATGCTGTGAAATACGGCTTAATCAACCAGGTCGGCGGAATCGGTGATGCCATTCGGGAGCTTAACAAGCGTATTGAGTCGAAAAAGGCAGCTATGGGCGGTGGCATGGTACAATGATTCACTATTCGGTCGTGCCTATGGATGTGATTTTTGAAGGGGCGGATACGTATGAGCCCAAGTTCATGGATATTGAGCAAGGCGGAATCATGATGCAGATTGAGCCAATTAGCGGCTTTCAAGCGCGTATTGTCAGACTGTACAGCTGTAACCCGCAGGACTATTTAAAACAGCAATATGCTCCTGGAACTATAATTTCTTATAGTCCAATTATGGAGACTTCACTCACATAAAGCGTTGTTCCTGTATCATCCCTCAAGCCAAATATGGTATAATGTGGACTTGGGGGTGACAAGCGTGGCGAAACGCAAGAAGAAGGGTAAGGCTTTAAAAACTAGCTTGTTATTCGAATTGTACGGGATTCTCATTTTGATTTTTTCCGTCATTGCACTTGCCCATCAAGGACATGTCGGAAACTCATTGATTTACCTTTTCCGCTTTTTTGTTGGAACGTGGTATTCGTTAGTGCCTCTCATTTTCATATATGTGGCCTTATATGCCATGATCAAACGAGCCTGGCCACAGATGGTGACGCCTAAGAAAGCAGGCATTTTGCTGTTTATTCTTGGACTTTTGATAAAAAATCACATTGATTTATTTGCTCAATTGTACCCGGATGGCGGATTTACGTCAGGCAAAATCATTTCGTCGACATGGAACGCCATGTTGGAGGGGCTGCATCCGACGGAAGCAGGCAAGGCTGCGCTTGAGCACGGGATAGGCGGCGGCATGATTGGCGCTATGCTGTACAGTATCTTGTACTTTTTATTTGACTACTTAGGTGCAAGATTAATTCAGTACGCCTTATTTGTCATAGGCTTTATTCTGGCTACCGGCATCTCTTATGTGGATATCGGCAACGTAATCCGCGGACGGTTCAGCAATGTCGGACAAAATTTCAAAGACAGAATGAAAGAATGGCTGCAGGATCGAGAAGGGCGACAACCCGCGCAAGTTGCCACGGCCACGGCCTCTGGAGCCAATGACAAGAAAGTAAAGAGGCAGGCTTATGTCCCTGTTGACGATGAGTTCGATGAAGAAGTATTCCAGCCTGTGAAACGGAAGAAATCACCGCTTATCATGGAGCTGCTGCGTCCTATTAAAGAAGGCCGCAAGAAAGCAACTGCAGCGGCAAGTGATGAGAATGAAGATGAATTTGTACATAATGCAGAAGAAACGGAAGCTTCCGAAGAAGTGGTTTACAAATCGAATGAAGTGCCATCTGCTGCCGAGATTCCATCGGAAGATCAGCCTGTCACACCGATCATTCGCGATTTTCAGGAACAAGTGTTTCAAGAAGCCCAACAATCGGCTAAACCTGTTTCGGCTGCATCAATAACGGCGATACCTAAGACAAAACCAGCTTCAGTTAGTGATGCAACTGCGGAAGATGAGCCTGTTACTTTAGAGTTTCAAGATCATGTACCGGCCGTTCAAACCCGTCCTTATGAGATGCCTGCACTCGATCTGCTGGCGAAGCCGGCTGTCGGCAAAGGCAGTGAGATGTCGGACTACAAAGCGAATGCCCGGAAGCTGGAAGCCACCTTGGAAAGCTTCGGTGTGCGTGCCAAAGTGCTCGAGGTCGTCAGGGGACCTGCTGTTACACGGTATGAGATTCAACCCGATGTCGGGGTGAAGGTAAGTCGAATTGTTTCCTTAACGGACGACATTGCGTTAGCGCTTGCCGCTAAGGATATTCGGATGGAAGCTCCGATTCCGGGTAAATCCGCAATTGGGATTGAGGTTCCAAATCTAGAGGTTTCCGTTGTAACGATGCGAGAAGTGATGGAAACATCAGCATTTCAAGAATCGAGTTCTCGCTTGTCTGTTGTACTCGGGAGGGATATTTCCGGACAACCTATCGTCGGGAATTTGGCTAGAATGCCCCACTTACTAGTAGCCGGTGCTACAGGTTCAGGTAAATCCGTATGTATCAACGGGATCATTACGAGTATCTTGTACAAAGCTAAACCGAATGAAGTCAAGTTTTTGATGATCGACCCCAAGATGGTTGAGTTAAATGTCTACAATGGAATACCGCATCTTCTGGCGCCGGTTGTAACAGATCCACGAAGAGCATCTTTGGCTCTTAAGAAAATCGTTGTTGAGATGGAGAAACGCTACGAGTTATTCTCGAAGAGTGGAACGCGAAATATTGAAGGCTACAATGCTATGCTGACTGAAAGCGGCACAGCGGCTCCACTGCCTTACTACGTTGTCATTGTAGACGAGTTGGCGGATTTAATGATGGTCGCAGCTAATGACGTAGAAGATTCGATCTGCCGATTAGCTCAGATGGCTCGTGCAGCAGGTATTCATTTGATTATTGCTACGCAAAGGCCTTCCGTTGATGTCATCACGGGGGTTATCAAAGCCAATATCCCTTCGCGTATTGCATTTGGTGTTTCTTCCCAAGTCGATTCACGGACCATTTTGGATATGGTTGGTGCCGAGAAGCTGCTAGGCCGAGGCGATATGCTTTATTTGCCTGTTGGAGCATCCAAGCCGGTACGTGTACAGGGAGCCTTTTTATCTGACCAAGAGGTCGAACATGTCGTAACTTTTGTACGTACACAAGAACAAGCCAATTACCAAGAAGAATTGGTACCGCAAGTTGAAGAAATGCCGGAACAACAAAATGAATTCGAGGACGAGCTGTATGATCAAGCCGTTCAAATCGTTTTGGAAGCGAAACAAGCCTCCGTTTCCTTACTTCAAAGACGCATGAGAGTTGGCTATACACGCGCAGCTAGGCTTGTAGACGCCATGGAAGCCAAAGGCGTTGTCGGCCCTTATGAGGGAAGCAAACCACGTGAAGTGCTAATGTCAATCGAGCAATACCAACACAATCGAATTAGTTGATAACAGATGTAAGATGATTACTTGGACACTCTCTTTCTGGAGAGTGTTTTTGTTTGCATAAACCAAGACCCCCTTTCTCATAATAAGCTAAGAAAAGTAAGAAAAGGCTCTTATTTGAAAAGTGAGGTTGAGAAGGGGAATGAATAAACGATTAATTGTAGTAACCTTTTGCATTGTTTTCGTATTGGTTGTTGCCTTCCAATTGAAAGGAAAGTTCAACCCGCCGGCGGAAGAAACGTTCAGCAAAAATGAGATACGTTATGGAGCTACGGGTGCAGACGTCAATGAGCTGCAAGGACGTTTGAAATTCATCGGTTTTTATGGCGGCAATATAGACGGTGATTATGGGTATAAGACATTAACGGCTGTGAAACGTTTCCAAGGCGAATTTGGGATGACCGTAGATGGAATTGTAGGGCCAAAAACAAAACTTAAACTATGGGAAGCTACGAAGAATTGGAAACCAACTGCACCAGCGACTGGAGGTAACACAGGCGGTGGTGGTGGAGGTGGCGGCGGAACTGCTGGTGGTACAGAGAATGCTGCTTCGGACCAAAAGCCGGCTAATCTTACTCCATCTAATAACCTTGGCCTCTCGGAGCAGGATATTAACTTGATGGCGAATGCTGTGAATGGTGAAGCACGCGGCGAGCCGTATGTTGGACAAGTAGCAGTAGCCGCAGTCATTTTGAACCGCGTCAAAAACCCGAGCTTTCCTAACACGGTTTCGGGTGTTATCTTTCAACCAGGTGCGTTTACCGCTGTAGCAGATGGCCAAATTTGGCTTACACCTAGCGAGTCGACGAAAAAAGCGGTTAAAGATGCATTAAGCGGCTGGGATCCTACAGGCGGGTGTATCTATTATTTTAACCCGGAAACAGCAACATCCAAGTGGATTTGGAGCCGACCACAAGTTAAGAATATTGGCAAGCATATTTTTTGTAAATAATTTTGAAATGGACAGGGAGAAGGAACCGGCATTGGTTGCTTCTCCTCTTCGTATAGGAATATAATGGAACTATTACGATCTTAGAAGGGAGACAGACCTTTGAAGCATATACAATTTGAGCGCAGTACATTGAATCATATTCGTTTGCATGTGCTGCCGACAGATCGGTTCAAAACGTTTGCTATTTCCGTGTACATAGGCCGTCCCTTAGATGAAGATACGGTCACGAATACCGCCCTTACTCCTTTTGTATTACGCAGAGGAACAGAATTACGGCCGGAAACGAAGCAATTTCGAGAGTATTTGGATGATCTGTACGGTGCAGGTTTTGGATTTGATATTTACAAAAGAGGCGATTATCAAATTGTGCAGTTGCGGATGGATATCATTAATGACCGTTTCGTAAAGTCTGCGCAATCACTCTTGAAACAAGGGCTTGATTTTGTTGGAGAAACGCTTACACGACCTGCTCTGGAAGGTAATCATTTTCGCACCAAATATGTAGATTCCGAGAAGCAAACGCTTCAGAAGCGTATTGAATCCGTTATTAATGATAAAATCCGCTATGCCGCTGAGCGCTGCATCGAAGAAATGTGCAGTGACGATCCGTATCGTCTTCACCCATTGGGTAAAATAGCGGATCTTGACCGTATTAATTCCGAGCAGCTTTACGAACAGTATAGACAGTGGCTTCAATCACAGCCGATAGATATTTATGTGGTAGGTAACACAACGCTCGCTGAAGTTGAAGGAATTGTCTCTTCCGCGTTCAAAATTGATCGCAATCAAGATGTTGGTTACGTGACCTCGGCTCCGCGGGGCGCTTCAGGTGAAGTGAAAACGGTTGTCGAGCGATTAGACGTTAATCAAGGTAAACTCAACATGGGACTGCGCACGAATATTTCCTATGGGGATGAGCTCTATCCTGTAGCTCTTATGTATAATGGGGTCCTAGGCGGATATCCGCATTCCAAGCTGTTTATTAACGTCCGTGAGAAAGCAAGTTTAGCTTATTATGCTTCTTCTCGATTTGATGGACACAAAGGCATATTAACGATCCAATCAGGTATTGAAATGGCCAATTATGAGAAAGCGGTTGATATTATCCGCAAGCAGCTAACGGCGATGGAGCAGGGAGATATCAATGATATTGAACTAAGCCAGACGCGGGCTATGATTGCGAATCAGCTTCGAGAAATCCAGGATTCCGCTTTTGAATTAATTTCTTTTGATTTTAATGCGATCTTGTCGGGTAAAGAGCGCACAGTAGCGGGGTTAATCGAGTCCGTGGAACAAATCGACGTTCCGGCGATTGCTGATGCTGCTAAGCGAGTTCAACTGGATACGATTTATTTTTTACGGGATCGGGAGGGAGAGTAGGCCATGAAAGTTATTCCTTATCCACACCTGGGTGAAACGATTTATCACGAAGTGCTCGATAATGGGCTTCATGTGTTTGTTCTGCCCAAAGAAGGTTTCCAGAAAACCTATGCGACGTTCACGACGCAGTATGGTTCTATCGATAACGATTTTCAAGTTGAAGGGAAAGCGGCTGTTCAAGTTCCGGACGGTATTGCCCATTTCCTGGAGCACAAAATGTTTGAGGAGCCCGAGGGTGATATTTTCGCAACTTTTGCTTCGAACGGGGCATCAGCGAACGCTTTCACAAGTTTTGACCGGACCGCGTATTTGTTCTCGTCAACGGACAATTATTTAACCAATTTAACGACATTAATTAATTTCGTGCAAAATCCTTATTTTACAGATGAAAATGTGGAAAAAGAAAAAGGGATTATCGGTCAAGAGATTAAAATGTACGAAGATAATGCTGACTGGAGAAGCTATTACGGTTTAATTGAATCCTTATATGCCAAGCATCCCATTCATATTGATATCGCGGGGACCGTAGCTTCGATTTCCAAAATTACAAAGGAGACTTTGTATGAGTGCTACAATACCTTCTACCATCCGAGCAATATGAGCTTGTTTGTTGTAGGTGGGGTGAATGCGGAAGAAGTAATTAAACTTGTGAAGGAGAACCAAGCTGCCAAAACATTTCCACCGCAAGGAGAAATCAAACGATTTTTCCCGGAAGAGCCAGTAGAGGTGAAGGAAGCACGCAGAGTTACCTTGCTTCCAGTATCGATGCCGAAGTGTTTAATTGGCTTCAAGGAGCAAGCGCCGGCTGTGAATGGCAAGGATTTGCTAGTCAGAGAACTGACAACGAAATTAATGCTGGACGTCTTGTTCAGCTCAAGCTCGGATATTTATCAAGCGCTTTATGATGAACAGCTTATCTCTGATAATTTCGGACATGAATATAATTGCAGCGATGGATATGCCTTCTCTATCCTTGGCGGAGACACCAAAGATCCTGATCAGCTTATTGCCCGTATCCGTGAAGAAGTCGAAAAAAGGAAAAGCCCTGGGCTTGATGAGGTTACCTTTGAACGCAGCCGCAAGAAAAAAATCGGCAATTTCTTACGGATGATGAATTCCCCGGAATCGATTGCGAATGAGTTTACGAAATACCGTTTTAAAGGCATTGATTTGTTTGACATTTTGCCTGTTTATGAGCAAATTACGCTTCAGGATGTTAATCGACGCTTCAGAGAGCATTTTGATTGGAGTAAGCTTGCTATTTCCATTGTTCAAAGTCGTGAGAAGTCGTGACCTTTTCCAAGCCATTTAGTGAGCAAACGGTTCTCATTACGGGTGCCAGCCGGGGGATTGGAGCAGCGATTGCTGAGCGCTTCGCCGCGGTAGGGATGAAAGTGGTCATCCACTACCGCGATTCTCATGAAGCGGCGAATGAAGTTGCCAGAACTTGCATGAAGCATGGCGCGAAGGTACTCACCGTATCTGCAGATGTCAAATCCCGAGAACAAATTCTTTTGATGAAGGAAAAGCTGGAGCAAAAAGATATGGTTCCTGATATCATCGTGAATAATGCTGGTATTGCTCATTACGGGCTGTTGTCAGATGTAAGCGAAGAAGAATGGGATTCTGTCATGGACGTTAATTTAAAGGGAGCATTTCTTTGTTCGCAAACCTTTATGCAAGCGATGATTTCCCAAAAGTATGGTCGAATCATTAATGTATCCTCGATTTGGGGTATCTCAGGGGCATCTTGTGAAGTGGTGTATTCCACGGCAAAAGGTGGGCTGAATGCGTTCACTAAGGCATTAGCTAAAGAACTTGCTCCATCCGGCGTAACAGTGAATGCCGTTGCTCCAGGGGCTGTTGAAACGGATATGATGTCCGGGTTTCAAACTGAGGAGCGGGATGCGATTGCCAGCGAAATTCCGGTCGGCCGCTTTGCAATGCCTTATGAGGTGGCTTCGCTCGTTTATTTCTTGGCCTTGCCTGAATCCGGCTATATCACGGGTCAAATTATAAGCCCTAATGGTGGATGGTTAACTTAATGTCATTGTAAGAAGCGCGCATAATTCTAGTGGGAGAAGCGAATATTACTTATGTAATGACCATCTCTCATAACTCAAAGGAGGCTTCTTACAATGGCTACAGTACTTAAAGTATTTGACAAGTGGAAAGAGTTTCTGGCTGAACGGGTTAGTCAAGCTGGACATGCGGGGATGAGTGATGAAACCATCTCAAAGCTCGCTTTTCAAATTGGTGAATTCCTAGCTGATAAAGTTGATCCGGAAAATGAGCAGGAACGTGTGCTCAAAGAGCTATGGGATGCCGGGGATGAGCAGGATAAACGTACGCTTGCCCGCCTCATGGTAAAATTAGTAGACAAAGGTTAATAACCGTTTTACAATTCAATAGGGTACTATGTGAAAGCCTCCTCTTTCGGAGGCTTTTGCACGCTTTCTTAGGTAGAAAGGAATCGAATTTTATGATTATCAAACGTTCTATGCTTATGATTTTGCTCTTATCTTTTATTGTTGCAGGCTGTGGAAATCGAGGTATTCCAGTTATCAAACAGGAGTTATTGGATAAGAAATTATCTGTCTTGATGCTTTCTAGCGTTAATTTATCTCAAACCGCTAAGGACTCCATTGGGAGTGCGCTTCAAAAGTGGAGAGACGCCAATTTTATCGCCTATGATTGGATTAACGATTTGAGTGCAGTGGATGATCGTGTGCTCACGAAATTGAAAGCAAGCTCGTACGATTACATATATGTTATCGGCAACGATTTGTTTCCTTCGGCCAATGGGGTGATTCAGCAGGGGTTAAATCCGGGTAAATGGACATTATTACAGAGTCAGTTGGATGTAAACGGGAGTGCGAGCACAGCCATTGAGCAAGCTGCGTTATTGCAAATTGATTCTCAACAGATTGAAAACTTGAAGAATCAGTGGATTCAAAATCTCATGGCTCAGAATGTTACGGTGGAATGGGTAACGAGAAGCGATCGCCCGATTCCTTCCGCATGGGCACCTTCGGAAGAAGCGGACCACATTGTTTTGCTTGATAATAATGAACAATGGTTTCAGCAGCTAGCTTTCCAAACGAGACAGCACTATGCTGCTTGGATTATTTTCTATTCTCCCGCGACAGAAGCGCAGCTGCAAAAAGCAAAAACGCTGGGAACATCTGTCATAGATGTTTCTAATTCATTATCAGCTGAGCTTAACTGGCCGCAAATTCTCGATGACCGGCTTCTTGTAATGACAAGTAAGTCATGGCAGAAAGGCGCTTTAAATTATAATGAAAAAGAGCTTACTGAACTCAAAATGAAATAAATTCGTGCTTCTTTACAGAAGGAAATTGGCGAAAATTGTAGAATTTATTTGAAGAGCTAACAAAAGGACGTTACAGATACAGCGATGAGGTGGAAGGATTGGACGTTAAAGAATGGTATATGGAGTATAAGATTCACAAAAATCGTCCCGGGTTATTAGGGGATATCGCTTCCTTAATGGGGATGTTGGATATTAATATTGTAACCATTAATGGGGTTGAAGATCGTACGCGCGGTATGCTTCTTCAAACTAACGATGAAGAAAAAATTGACTTAATGGGTAAAATGCTGAAAAAAGTAGATAATATTACTATTACGGCATTGCGTCCACCCAAGCTCGTGGATATTTTGGCTGTACGTCATGGTCGATATATCGAACGTGATTCGGATGATCGCAAAACATTCCGGTTTACCCGTGATGAGTTAGGGTTATTGGTTGACTTCCTTGGCGAGGTTTTCAAACGTGAAGGTAATCATGTGATCGGGCTTCGCGGCATGCCTCGGGTTGGCAAGACGGAATCGATTATTGCAGGAAGTGTTTGTGCAAATAAACGCTGGACATTCGTTTCTTCCACGTTGCTTCGTCAGACGGTTCGCAGCCAATTATCCGAAGATGAGATGACGCCTAACAATGTGTTTATTATTGACGGAATCGTTTCCACGATTCGTTCGAATGAGAAGCATCATAGTCTTTTACAGGATATCATGGCTATGCCTTCTACGAAGGTAATCGAGCATCCGGATATATTTATTCGCGAATCGGAATACACTTATAATCACTTTGATTATATTATTGAGCTTCGTAACAGCCCGGATGAGGAAATCAATTACGATTCATTTACGTATACGTCCGAACCATTTTAAGGTTTGTAACGTCATTAACTAATGAGATTCCCGTGGGGAGGTGACCATTATGTCTGATCTTGGATACATTTTACGCAAGACACGATTGGAAAGAAAGATTTCGCTAGATGATTTGCAGGAAGTTACAAAAATTCGTAAACGCTACCTTGAAGCCATTGAAGAAGGAAACTATAAAGTGCTGCCAGGAAGCTTTTATGTACGAGCTTTTATCAAAAGCTATGCCGAAGCGGTAGGGTTGGATCCAACTGAAGTGTTGAATATGTACGAGACAACGAATCCTTCTCCAGTCGTGGAAAAACCGGTAGTAGAAACAATTCGTAAAAATCGAACGAGCGTTCGTAATACAGAGAAAATGAGCCGTTGGGCGTCAAGCGTTATGTTTATTTGTTTCATTTTGCTCATTTTCGGAATTGTGTACTATTATACATATAAGAACTATAAGGGAACACCGGCAGGGGAAAAGCCTTCTCAAACGCAGTCTCCGCGAATTACGGATACCACGAATCCCGGGGCAGGAACGACTCCGACAACTTCAACGAATGCCTCCAGTGAAGGTAAAGTGGAGCCTCTTCCGACCCCAACACCGGCACCGACACCGACGCCACCAGCGGTACAAGTTAAATTTAGCAGCAACGAAAAAGGCGTAGATAACTACACGATTACTGGCACTGCGAATTTAAACATACAGATGAAAATAAACGGTTCCTGCTGGATTCGAATTGATGCCCTTACAGATGGTGGCGGTAAAGACATGTTAAGACAAAAACTTTACAAAGCAGGCGATACCGACGCCTTTGATTTGACAAGTTCCGCCTATCTGAATGTAGGAGCAGCAAGTGCGCTAGAGCTTACTGTGAACGGCACCGTGGTACCTGTTGGTGATACACCTAATCCAAAGCGTGTACAGCTGAACTTGCAAAAAAACTAGCATTTTGGCAGTTCCTGCGCTTTCCCGGGTAATGAAATCATTTCCTCAAGAGACATCCTAGGCCGTGGGGCTGCGGGATGTTTCTTTTTATTAGACTTCTTGCTATAATGCTATTGTAATTTGATGGAAAGGGTGTTTGGTCTAAGATGAGTTCAGAAAGTTCGTTCGATATTGTATCCAAGGTGGATATGCAGGAGTTAAATAACGCCATTCAACAGGCTGAAAAAGAGATTGCAACCCGCTTTGATTTTAAAGGCAGCAAAAGCAGCATTAAATTAGAAAAAGATCAATTAGTCGTTACTTCGGATGACGAATTCAAGCTTCAGAATGTTCTAGATATCCTGCATGCGAAAATGACAAAACGCGGGATTTCGATCAAAAATCTCGATTACAGCAAGGTAGAACCAGCTGCCAGCTCGACTGTAAGACAGAAAATCAGTATGAAACAAGGTGTCGATCAAGAAAATTCGAAAAAAATCAACATCCTGATTCGTGATTCGAAACTTAAGGTGAAAACGCAAGTACAAGGAGATCAAATTCGGGTAACAGGCAAGAGCCGTGATGATTTGCAGGCTGTTATCGCTCTGCTTCGCAAGGCGGAGATTCCTCTTGATCTGCAATTTGTAAACTTAAAATAGGCATACATACCATGTTATTGAAAGAGAAGCCCCCTGCTGCTAGGGGGTTTTTACATTTTGACACCCTATAGGGCTTGTATTATACTTGTAGGGAGCGTTTTTAGGACTATTGGAGGTTGTTTCTTTCATGACAGAAAAGGTTAAAGTAGTAACCCTCGGATGCGAGAAGAATATGGTCGATTCCGAGATTATGGCTGGATTAATACATGGGCGTGGTTTTCAGCTTGTAGATAACAAGGAAGATGCCACTGTCATTATCGTGAACACTTGCGGGTTCATTGATGCAGCGAAAGAAGAATCCGTAAATACAATTTTGGATATGGCAGAACTCAAAGAAACAGCGAATCTTAAGGCGCTTATCGTGTCAGGTTGCTTAACCCAGCGTTACAAAAAGCAGCTGCTCGATGAAATGCCGGAGATTGACGGAATCGTGGGAACGGGAGATTTTGACAAAATCAATGATATTGTTGATGAGGCTCTGCGCGGGAAAAGACCGGTTCTTGTTGGGAATCCGGTATTTAACTATGATGCGGACCTGCCGAGGCTTGTTACAACGCCTAGATATACAGCGTATGTAAAAATCGCCGAAGGTTGCGATAATGCCTGCACATTCTGCAGTATTCCGATCATGCGCGGCAGCTTCAAGAGCAGAAGCATGGAGTCCATTGTAGCGGAAGTAGCAAACTTGGCTTCACAAGGCGTGAAAGAAATTAGCTTAATTGCACAGGATTCTACGAATTACGGTACAGATTTGTATGATAGCTTTATGCTGCCTACGCTTTTAAATAAAGTGAGCGAGGTAGAAGGCATCGAGTGGGTACGTCTGCACTATGCATACCCTGGTTTCTTTAGCGATGAGTTAATCGAAGTGATGGCGACGAACCCGAAAGTATGTAAATACATCGATATGCCGCTTCAACACAGCGAAGATTCTATTCTTAAACGTATGCGTAGACCTGGCCGTCAAAAGGATACCCGTGAGTTGGTTCGCAAAATTCGCGAATCGATCCCGGATGTTGCGCTTCGGACTTCACTTATTGTAGGGTTCCCGGGAGAAACGGAAGAAGATTTCGAGAACTTGAAACAATTTGTTCGAGATGTACAGTTCGATCGCCTTGGCGTTTTTGCTTATTCCAAAGAAGATGATACTCCGGCGGCACGTTTGCCGAATCAAGTGCCTGATGATGTGAAAGAGTATCGTGCGAATGCGATCATGGAAATCCAAAGAGAAATTTCGAATATCCGCGGCGGACGCCGTATCGGTCAAGAAATTGATGTACTGATTGAGCGGTACGATGGTAGAAGTGATGTGTATATTGGGCGTTCTCAATTTGATGCTCCCGAGATCGATGGGGAGGTATTCGTATCGAATGGTAAACTAACGATCGGTGAACTCGCCAAAGTTCGTATTACCCACTCTTATGAGTTTGACTTATCTGGGGAGGTAATTGCATGAACCTGGCCAACCGCATCACCGTGGCGAGGATTTTACTAGTACCGATCATCATGTTTTTTCTGTTGATTAAGGTGAAATTCCCTCATATACGGATTGAGGAATTTAGCATTACGTATAATCAAATTATTGCTGCTACTATTTTCATTATTGCAGCGAGCACAGATAGTTTAGATGGTTATATTGCCAGAAAACGCAATCTAGTAACCAATTTAGGCAAGCTGCTTGATCCCTTGGCGGATAAGCTGCTTGTTACGGCTGTGCTCGTTTCACTAGTGGAAATGGGTAAAGTAGATGCTTGGATCGTCATTGTTATTATCAGTAGAGAATGGGCTGTAACTGGTCTTCGCCAAATTGCTCTGCTGGAAGGCACAGTGATGGCGGCTAGTAAGTGGGGAAAAGCAAAGACGGCAGCTCAGATTACAGCCATCATAGCGCTACTTATCAATAATTTTCCGTTTACGTTTGTAGATTTTCCTTTTGATGTCATAGCAAGTTGGGCAGCGGCCATCATTACGGTCTACTCAGGTATCGAGTATTTTGTGAAAAATAAACATGTCATAGACTTTTCAGAAAAGACACAATAGGTCATCCTATTGGTTTTTTTCTATTCTAGGAGGATGCTGGGATGAAAGCAGAAATCGTTGCTGTTGGAACAGAGCTCTTGCTTGGACAAATTGCGAATACGAACGCTCAATTTCTTTCTAGGGAGTGCGCCGCAATTGGTGTGGATATATATTTCCAAACCGTAGTGGGTGATAATGAGCAGAGATTGCTGGAAAGCCTCACGTTAGCCGCTTCCAGAGCCGACGTGGTCATCTGCACAGGTGGTTTGGGACCTACACAGGATGACCTAACAAAAGATGTCCTAGCGGCTTACGTAGGTCGTCAGTTAATCATTCATGAGCCGTCCATGAACGCAATCACCCAGATGTTTCAATCACGCGGCATACATATGGTTGAAAGCAACAGGCGTCAAGCGTTAATGCTTGAGGGCAGTGATCCATTACATAACGAAACAGGACTAGCGGTAGGTGTTGCCTTCACGTTTGAAGGAACTCATTTCATTCTTCTGCCTGGCCCGCCCAAAGAAATGAAGCCCATGTTTACCAATTATGCGGTTCCTTGGCTGCATGCGGTTATGCATGATGAAGTTCCGCTTTATTCCAAAATGCTTAAATTTGCCGGCATCGGTGAATCTAATTTAGAGCATCAATTAATTGATTTGATTCAGGCACAATCGGACCCAACCATTGCTCCATATGCCAAAGAAGGCGAAGTGACGATTCGTCTGACGACCCGCGCGCAAACGGCGGAAGAGGGCGAGCGTAAACTGTTTGCGACTGAACAAGAGATTAGAAGCCGTTTAGGCCAGCATATTTACGCGGATCAAGACGTACCGATTGAAACGATAGTTTTGAAAATGCTGGATGAACGCAAGTTGTCGCTTGCAGTTGCTGAGAGCTGCACAGGCGGTTTGCTCAGTGATTTAATAACTTCAATACCCGGGAGTTCGAGCTCTTTCCTGGGGGGGATTATCTGTTATTCCAATGCGCTAAAACATAAACTTCTCGGTGTTCCTATGGATGTGCTGGAAGGTGAAGGCGCGCCAGGTGCCGTTAGCAGCGAAACAGCGGTTATCTTAGCAGAGAACTTGCTCACGACAACGGGGAGTGACTTTGGCATTTCCGTAACCGGTGTAGCCGGTCCTGGTTCGTCTGAAGGCAAGCCTGTCGGGCTTGTGTATATAGGATTTGCGCAAAAGAACGCGGAGACACAAGTCATTACGCTGCAGCTTTCCGGCAATCGGGAATCGATTAAACACAGATCCGCGAAGAGCGCGCTCTACCACCTTTGGAAACAGTTGAAAGAAAGCTAGAGTTCGCATATAATCAAATAAGTGTTAACGGAAGAACCGTAACAAAGCGATAACTTTGTTGCGGTTTTTTGTTTGTTCGCGAAAAAGTCGAATGTATGTTCGAAAAAGTACTTGGCAAACACCCCGAAACAAGTTATCATATACCTATAATGATAGAAGGAAGTGAGTGTTTTGACAGACCGTCGCGCAGCACTTGATAATGCATTACGACAAATTGAGAAACAATTCGGTAAAGGCTCCATCATGAAGCTTGGAGAGTCAACGCATATGCAAGTTGAAACGATTTCAAGCGGAGCGTTAGCCCTTGATATTGCTCTAGGAATAGGTGGATTCCCACGCGGAAGAATTATTGAAGTATACGGACCTGAGTCCTCAGGTAAAACAACAGTAGCTTTACATGCGATCGCTGAAGTCCAAAAGGTTGGCGGACAAGCTGCATTTATCGATGCAGAGCACGCTTTGGATCCTTCTTATGCAAGTAAGCTAGGCATTAACATAGATGAGCTGTTGCTCTCTCAACCTGACACTGGTGAGCAAGCACTAGAGATCGCAGAAGCGCTTGTAAGAAGCGGCGCGGTTGATATTATCGTTATTGACTCTGTAGCGGCACTAGTACCTAAAGCAGAGATCGAAGGCGAAATGGGAGACTCTCACGTGGGTCTGCAAGCACGTCTGATGTCTCAAGCACTTCGTAAGCTATCTGGTGCAATTAACAAATCCAAGGTTATTGCGATTTTCATTAACCAGTTGCGTGAGAAGGTCGGCGTTATGTTTGGAAACCCGGAGACAACGCCTGGTGGCCGTGCACTGAAGTTTTATTCCTCCGTTCGACTGGATGTTCGTCGCATAGAAACGATCAAGCAAGGTAACGATATGGTCGGTAACCGCACGAGAATTAAGGTCGTTAAGAATAAAGTAGCTCCTCCGTTCAAACAAGCGGAAGTAGATATTATGTACGGTGAAGGAATCTCACGTGAAGGCAGTATCATTGATATCGCAACTGAGATGGATATCGTGAATAAAAGCGGAGCTTGGTATTCCTATGAGGGTGAGCGTTTAGGCCAAGGTCGTGAAAATGCAAAGCAATTCTTGAAAGATAACAAAGCAATTGCCGAAACAATCGAACAAAAAATCCGTGAAAACAGCAATTTGATTGTTGCTGTCGGGCCAAATGTAGACGAGGAAGACGATGAGTTAGAAGCGGCTTTCGAGTAAGATTCGATGATATGATACCGTGAAAGCACCTTAAACCTTAGGTTAGGGTGCTTTCGTGCATGAAAGGGGCTAGAAAGCTTGGAGCAGGAAGAACAGCAGATGTCTATCATCACACTAGTAGAGAAACAGAAGCGGGGGAAGCACCGCTATAATATATTTTTGAATGAAGAGTACGCGTTTTCCGTTCACGAAGACATTCTGATTAAGCATCGGTTAGTAAAAGGAGAGAGTGTAGATCTCCAAGATATGGAGAGAATCATTCAAGATGAAGAGCAGAATAATGCGTATATGAAGGCTTTGCGAGCGATTGGCCGGCGACCGCATTCATCGAGCGAGTTGAAACGCAAGCTCAAAGAATCTGGTTATGAACCACCCATTATCGAATGGGTGATTGAGAAGTTAGCTTCGCAAAATTATCTGAATGATGAAGAATTTGCTAAAATGTGGACGGACAGCCGGATTATTTCTCAAAAGAAAGGCCGCAACCTCGTTCGTCAAGAGCTGCAGCAAAAAGGTATCGATAAAGAATTGGTTAAACATGCAATGGAGAACATCAATCAGGAAGATGAAATAGCTGGAGCCATGAAACTTGCTCAAACGAAATGGAAGCAAACTTCAGGTGAGCTTTTTGACAAGAAGAGAAAGACGGCAGCTTTTCTAATGCGCAGAGGGTACACGGGGGCCGTAGTGACGAAGGTGCTTGGGCAATTGAGCAGCGAGCCGAGTGAAGATGATTTTGAAATCCATGATGATTCCTTCGATGATTAATGTTGTTAAATATTAACTGAAATTACTTAACAACATGAATGAATAAAAGGGTACGTAGTTGGGCATGATGATCTTCTCATGGACTATCGCTTGACAAGCTTCTTCGACAAAAGATAAAATAACAGTGTATATTTTCATAATGTATTCAAAATCATACTTATTTCATTGATTTTGAGAGGACAGATGTAAAAAC
This sequence comes from Paenibacillus violae, assembly GCF_032461945.1. NCBI lineage: Bacteria > Bacillati > Bacillota > Bacilli > Caryophanales > Paenibacillaceae > Paenibacillus > Paenibacillus violae. The sequence goes on along the minus strand of NZ_JAWCUD010000002.1, from coordinate 512,424 downwards.
CGCCAATTTTTACACTGTTGATTATGGATTATTAGCACTATAGTGCCTCTTACGCACAGTGCGCATTCATTTAAAAGCCATACTCTTTTTACTTTAGGGTATGTATGACTAGTCAAACAATTAAAAATCGGATTAAAAAACCGAACGGAATCCCAGGCTAACACCTTGGAGAAACCAACGAGGAGGTGAACAAGATGATGACTTTCATCTGGATCGCGATCATTCTCATTGTTGGAGCTGCATGCTTAGGGATTGGTTATTTTATCCGTAAATCTCTTGCAGAAGCGAAAATTTCCAGTGCTGAAACAGCCGCTGAGCAGATTAGAGAAGCTGCTAAGAAAGAAGCAGAAGCACTGAAAAAAGAAACGGTTCTGGAAGCAAAGGACGAAGTGCATAAGCTTAGGTCCGAAGCTGAAAAAGACATTCGTGAGCGTCGGAATGAAATTCAACGACAAGAAAGACGATTGTTGCAAAAAGAGGAATCGCTGGATAAAAAATTAGAATCTCTCGAGCGTAAAGAAGAGCAAGTTTCCAACAAAGAGAAGCGGATCGAGGATACCCAAAATCAAATTGATCAGCTTTATAAAAGCCAGGTTTCGGAGTTAGAGCGTATCTCAGGACTTACAATGGAAGAAGCGAAAAGCATCATTCTTACCAATGTGGAGCAGGAAGTACGACACGAGACCGCACAGCTTATTAAAGAAATCGAACAACAGGCCAAAGAAGACGGCGATAAGAAAGCCCGTGAAATCATCACGCTCGCCATTCAACGTTGTGCCGCAGATCATGTTGCTGAAACGACCGTTTCAGTTGTTTCACTACCAAATGAAGAAATGAAGGGCCGTATTATCGGTCGTGAGGGACGTAATATCCGTGCATTGGAAACATTAACGGGTATTGACCTTATTATTGATGACACGCCAGAAGCAGTTATTTTATCTGGATTTGATCCAATTCGTCGCGAAATTGCTCGTACATCCCTAGAGAAACTTGTTGCCGATGGACGTATTCATCCAGCACGTATTGAAGAGATGGTTGAGAAATCCCGTAAAGAAGTGGATGAACGCATCCGCGAATATGGGGAGCAAGCCACGTTTGAAGTTGGAGTTCACGGATTGCATCCTGACTTGATTAAAATTTTGGGTCGACTGAAATTTAGAACAAGTTATGGTCAAAACGTATTGAAGCATTCCATGGAAGTAGCTTATCTGGCTGGTCTGATGGCCGGGGAGCTCGGGGTAGACGTAACTTTGGCGAAACGTGCCGGGCTGCTTCATGACATCGGTAAGGCGCTTGACCACGAGGTTGAAGGATCTCATGTCGAAATCGGTGTTGAGATTGGTAAGAAATACAAGGAACATCCAGTCGTCATTAACAGTATTGCTTCCCATCATGGCGATGTAGAAGCAACTTCCGTTATTGCGATGTTAGTCGGAGCAGCAGATGCCTTATCCGCGGCGAGACCTGGAGCACGCAGGGAAACGCTCGAAACATATATTAAGCGTTTAGAAAAGCTCGAAGAAATTTCGGAATCTTTTGAAGGTGTTGAGAAATCATACGCCATTCAAGCAGGCCGTGAAGTACGTGTTATGGTTCAACCTGAGAAAGTGGATGATACCGAAGCGTTCCGTCTGGCCCGCGATATTACCAAAAAAATCGAGGGTGAACTCGATTATCCAGGACATATTAAGGTTACGGTCATTCGTGAAACACGAGCTGTTGAATACGCTAAATAAGAGTAACCAATGCGAAAAGTGGCTGATACAGCCACTTTTCCTTATTTTATAGGCGGGCCGATTTCATAGTATCACTACCCTCCATGCATCTATGTGAATAAAGGAGCTACAAAATTGTTATGAAAATTGTATTTATTGGAGATATTGTTGGATCTGTTGGACGCAAAGCACTAAAAAATGTCATGCCTCGTTTAAAGCGAGATCATCCTCACGCCGTGTTCATCGCCAATGGAGAGAACGCTGCTGCAGGGAAAGGGATAACATCAGCCATCGCGAAAGAAATCTATGAGATGGGCATTCAGGCGCTTACAATGGGCAATCATACATGGGATCAAAAAGAAATTTTCGATTTTATTGATCGGGATGAGAAAATGGTTCGTCCAGCCAATTTTCCGCCAGGTACGCCAGGCAGGGGACATACTGTCATTAAAGTGAAAGATCAGGAGCTGCTGATCATCAATTTACAAGGGCGCACATTCTTGCCGCCAATTGATTGTCCATTCCGCAAAGTAGATGAGATCCTTGAAGCGGATAAGAAAAAACATAAATTTATTTTTGTCGATTTCCATGCTGAAGCAACGTCTGAGAAAATTGCAATGGGGTGGCATTTGGACGGGAGGGTATCGGCGGTTGTCGGCACACATACCCACGTGCAAACCAATGATAACCGCGTCTTGCCGCAAGGCACGGCTTATGTGACAGATGTGGGAATGGTTGGTCCACGTGATGGCATCCTTGGGGTGGAGCGAAATGCTGTGCTTCAGAAATTCAAAACACAGCTTCCTGTGAGATTTGTAACCGATGAAGGGAAATGGCACTTCCACGCTGTCGTTATCGAGTTGAATGATCAAACAGGTCAAGCGAAAGCCATCCAGCTTATTCGGTACGATGAAGACCAAGTTTTCATGGATTAATAGTTATTTCAGAAAATTTTGAGAATTAGAACGTAATAGAAAGTCATGTTTGTGCTGTCTCGGGAATATGATGATTAATGGAACTATCCATCATTCCCGAGGAGGTACTATTCATGGATGTATTAAAAGTTTCAGCAAAATCCAATCCAAACTCCGTTGCAGGTGCTTTGGCAGGTGTGTTGCGTGAGCGCGGGGCAGCTGAGCTCCAAGCGATCGGTGCAGGCGCCTTGAACCAAGCCATCAAAGCAGTAGCGATCGCAAGAGGATTTGTGGCGCCTAGCGGAGTTGACTTAATTTGTGTACCAGCCTTCACAGATATCGTGATTGACGGGGAAGATCGGACGGCCATTAAATTAATTGTTGAGCCGAGGTAATGAACTTCACCATACATAGGAATGCCTGCAGCCTGTTTACCTTGTAGACAGGTTTTTTATTCTACGCCAAAACCTCTGACAAGAGGTTTTTGTCTTGTTTAGCGATAAATAAGGAGGCTGGATGGATGAAGATCATGGATGGTCATTGCGATGCGTTAACGAAGTTGTATGTGAACCCAAAGCTCGATTTTGAGAAGGAAGATCAGGAACTGGATGTCAGTTATCCGAGACTAAAGCATGCGGGCGTTAAGGTGCAGTGTTTTGCCATTTATTTATCCGACTCTATCCAACAGCCGACATTTGATCATATCTTACAGATGGTTGATATTTTTCATCGGAAAATTGTGAGTCATTCGGGTATTAGATTTATTCAGAATGTGCAGGACTGGCATGAAGTAGAAGCGGGAGATCAAATTGGCGCAATTCTGACACTTGAAGGCGTGGATGCATTGGCAGGCAATTTGACCCATCTAAGAATCCTGTACCACCTCGGTGTACGAAGCATAGGACTAACTTGGAACTATGCGAATTGGGCCGCAGACGGCGTAATGGAGCCTAGAAAAGGCGGATTCACAAGAAAAGGTAAACTCATGTTAAGAGAATTAGAAACTATGGGTATAATAGCAGATGTGTCACACTTATCGACGGCGGCATTTTGGGAATTGGTCGAAGGTTATAACAAACCTTTTATTGCTTCACACTCCAATGCTCAGAAAATATGTCCCCATCCAAGAAATTTATCAGACGATCAAATCAAAGCTATCATCCAATGTCAGGGTCAAATCGGCCTTACATTTGTTCCTTACTTCGTTGATAGCGTGAATCTGGCAGTTTCTATTCCAGGTTTACTTAAACATATTGATCACGTCTGCTCGTTGGGGGGAGAGAGACAAATTGGGTTTGGATCGGATTTTGACGGCATTGAACAATGGATCAAAGGGTTAAGACATGCAGGGCAATACGAGAATCTAATCGAGGCGCTTTGTAAAAACTATAACGAAACACAAGTAGAGGCTTTTTTGTTTGGAAATTGGCGGAATTTCATGCTGACGAACCTTCCGAAATGAAAATTGAAAATCGATCTAAAATTGATATGGATTCGATCTAAAAACTCTATCTTTTAGAATCGTTGGTACCCCTTGCATTTTGCTTCATAAAGGCATAGAATTTGGTTGACAAGTGAAAGGTTTTTTTTATTGCATTATCTTATCTTACTAAACAATTTAGCTTTTAATGTCTTCGAGCAGCTACAATCAAAAGGAGTGGACGTACGGTGATTAGTCAGTTATCTTGGAAAATCGGAGGTCAACAGGGTGAAGGGGTCGAAAGTACTGACCGTATCTTCTCTACTGCATTGAACCGTCTCGGTTACTATTTGTATGGGTACCGTCATTTCTCTTCACGGATTAAGGGGGGACATACAAATAACAAGATTCGCATCAGCACCAAGCCGATTCGCGCAATTTCAGATGATTTGGACATTCTGGTTGCATTTGACCAGGAAAGTATCGATTTCAACGCTCACGAGCTTCGTGACAATGGGGTCATCGTTGCAGATGCCAAATTTAACCCTGTTTTACCTGAAGGAATTAAAGCACGTCTGTTTCCAGTTCCAATTACAGCAATTGCAGAAGAACTAGGAACATCCCTATTTAAGAACATGGCCGCATCGGGAGCTTCTTGGGCATTGCTCGGTTTGCCGCTTGATGTGTTTAATAAAGCTGTTGAAGAAGAGTTCGGTCGTAAAGGCGCAGCTGTCGTTGAGAAAAACGTTGAAGCTGTTCGCAAAGGTGCTGAATCCGTACTTGAATTGGCTGGCGGCCCAATCGCTGACTTCCAATTAGAGCCGGCTGACGGCAAGCAAAAATTGTTCATGATCGGTAACGATGCAATCGCTCTGGGAGCTGTAGCTGCTGGCTGCCGTTTCATGCCTGCATATCCGATTACGCCTGCTTCCGAGGTTATGGAATACTTGATTAAAGCACTTCCTAAATTCGGCGGTACAGTTATCCAAACAGAAGATGAGATCGCAGCTTGCACAATGGCAATCGGTGCTAACTACGCGGGTGCACGTGCACTGACAGCTTCCGCTGGTCCTGGTCTGTCCTTGATGATGGAAGCTATTGGCTTGGCTGGTATGACAGAAACGCCAGTTGTTATCGTTGATACACAACGCGGCGGTCCAAGTACAGGTCTTCCAACGAAACAAGAACAATCTGACTTGAACGCAATGGTCTACGGAACACACGGTGAAATCCCGAAAATCGTTCTGTCCCCAAGCACAATTGAAGAGTGCTTCTATGATACAATTGAAGCTTTCAACTTGGCTGAGAAATACCAATGCCCAGTTATTCTGATGACGGATCTTCAGCTTTCCTTGGGTAAACAATCCGCTGAAATGCTGGACTACAACCGTATCGTCATCGATCGCGGTGCTCTGGTAACAGAAGCTCCTGAGCTAGAAGCAAATCAATTGTTCAAACGTTATGAATTCACAGAGAATGGCGTTTCCCCTCGTGTAATCCCAGGCGTTAAACATGGTCTTCACCACGTAACTGGGGTAGAGCATGACCAAACGGGTCGTCCTTCGGAGAGCACAGAGAATCGTCAAAAAATGATGGATAAACGTCTTGAGAAGTTGAAACACATTCAAGTAACAGATGCGATCAAAGCAGATGCTCCTCATGAGAACCCAGATCTTTTGATCATCGGTATGGGATCCACTGGTGGAACAATTGATGAAGCAAGACGCCGCGTTGAACAAGAAGGCATCAAAACAAACCACGCGACTGTACGCTTGATTCATCCGTTCCCAGCTGAACAGCTGAGACCACTTGTTGAGAAAGCAAAAACAGTTATCGTTGTTGAAAACAATGCAACAGGTCAATTGGCTGATCAAATTAAACTGCATGTTGGTCATGCAGATAAAATTAAAAACGTTCTGAAGTACAACGGTAATCCGTTCCTTCCAGCAGAAATCGAACAAAAATGTAAGGAGTTGACTTTAGCATGGCAACATTAAAAGATTTTCGTAACAATGTAAAGCCAAACTGGTGTCCAGGATGCGGAGACTTCTCCGTACAAGCAGCAATTCAACGTGCAGCGGCTAATGTTGGTTTGGAGCCTGAAGGTTTAGCAATCGTATCCGGTATCGGATGTTCCGGACGTATCTCCGGTTACATCAATGCCTATGGTTTCCACGGTATTCATGGTAGATCTTTGCCAATCGCACAAGGTGTAAAAATGGCTAACCGCGACCTTACAGTTATCGCTTCCGGCGGTGACGGAGATGGCTTCGCAATCGGTATGGGTCACACGGTTCATGCGATTCGTCGTAACATCGACGTTACTTATATCGTAATGGATAACCAAATCTACGGTTTGACAAAAGGTCAAGCATCTCCACGTAGTGCGGAAGGCTTCAAAACGAAAAGTACACCGCAAGGTACAATCGAGTCCGCTATTTCTCCGTTAGAAGTAGCGATGGCTGCCGGTGCAACTTTCGTAGCACAATCTTTCTCCAGTAACTTGAAACAGTTAACAGCTGTTATCGAAGCTGGCTTGAATCACAAGGGATTCTCCTTGATCAACGTATTCAGCCCATGCGTTACTTTCAACAAAGTAAACACGTATGATTGGTTCAAAGAAAACATTGTTGATTTGGATGAAATTCCGGATTACGATTACACAAACCGCGTTATGGCAATGACCAAAATCATGGAAACAAACTCCATGTTGACAGGTATCATTTACCAAAACAAAGATAAAAAGAGCTATGAAGATTCCATCCCTAGCTTCGCTAAAGAAGGACTTTCGAAACAAGATCTTCAAATTTCAGAAGCAGACTTCAACAAAATGCTCACTGAATTCAAATAATGGTTTGACCTTGAGGGCATATGGAGATAATCCGTATGCCCTTTTTGCTGAGCGGCAATACTGACAACTATACTAATCAAAGGATGATACCCTAATGAAAACAGTTCCCGTTGGAGTTTCGGCAAGACATATTCATCTGACAGAGGCGCATATTGCGATTTTATTTGGAGAAGGGTATGAGCTTCAAGTATTTAAAGATCTTTCACAGCCAGGACAATTCGCAGCCCAAGAAACAGTGTCCATCGTCGGACCGAAATCCAGGATGGATAAAGTGAGAATTCTGGGTCCTGCACGCCCTTTTACCCAAATTGAAATTTCGCGCACGGATGCATTTTCTTTAGGAGTTAACCCGCCTGTACGCGAATCAGGCCATATCGATCAAACACCAGGTTTGAGGGTGATAGGTCCAGTAGGGGAAGTAGAACTTGATCAAGGTGTGATTGTAGCAGCTAGACACATTCATTTTCACACGTCAGATGCAGATCAATGGGGCATCCAAGACAAACAATTGCTCCGTGTCAAAGTAAATGGCGAAAGACCGTTGATTTTTGAAAATGTGATTGCTCGTGTTTCCGAACAATTTGCTTTGGACATGCATATTGACACAGATGAGGGGAACGCAGCAGGGGTCAAAACAGGGGATATAGCTGAGATTCTTGACTAGTTCAAAAAGAGCTATTTTCACGGTTATGCCAATTTCTTTTTGTACTAAATAGGCATGTGATGTTATAATAAAAGTTGCGTAATTATTCGTGAATTACGTAAGTTTTACCAACGCAAACACGTAGGAGGAACGGAAGTGGCTAACCAAGTGAAATCCGATAAGGATTATTCTCAATATTTTCAGCCTCCTTCACTGTCAGATGCTAAGAAGCGCGGAAAAGAAGAAATCGCCGTTCACTATGATTTCCATATCCCTGAGGACATGCAGGGGTTCGGCAAAGATAAATATTATTTGATTCGCACTTACGGATGTCAGATGAATGAGCATGATACAGAAGTTATGAGGGGCTTGCTTGAACAAATGGGTTATCAGACGACGGAAGACAAGTACCAGGCAGACGTGATTCTGTTGAATACTTGTGCGATCCGTGAAAATGCGGAGGATAAAGTGTTCGGTGAGCTTGGACACTTGAAGGCGCTCAAAGCACAGAAGCCAGGACTTGTTCTTGGGGTTTGTGGCTGCATGTCACAGGAAGAAGCTGTCGTCAATCGGATTATGCAAAAGCATGCTTTTGTTGATTTGATTTTTGGAACACACAATATTCATCGTTTGCCTAGTTTGTTGAAGGACGCTTTTTATAACAAAGAAATGGTTGTTGAAGTATGGTCCAAAGAAGGCGACATTGTTGAAAATTTACCGAAGAAGCGGGAAGGTATCCGCGCTTGGGTGAACATCATGTTCGGATGCGATAAATTCTGTACATACTGCATTGTTCCGTATACGCGCGGCAAAGAGAGAAGCCGCAGACCGCAGGATGTGCTTGCTGAAGTAAGAGATCTTGCACGACAAGGGTTTCAAGAAATTACGCTACTTGGACAAAACGTCAATGCTTACGGCAAAGACTTTGAAGATATTACTTATTCTTTCGCTAATTTGATGGATGATATCCGTAAAATTGATGTTCCGAGGATTCGTTTCACAACCTCACATCCAAGGGATTTTGATGACGACCTGATTGAAGTTTTAGGCAAACGGGGTAATCTGGTTGAGCATATTCATCTGCCCGTACAAGCGGGGAATACCGAAGTCCTGAAACGGATGAGCAGGAAATATTCCAGAGAGCATTATTTGGAACTTGCCCGCAAAATTAAAGCCACGATGCCGGATGTCGTGCTAACTACGGATATTATCGTTGGTTTCCCAGGTGAGACAGACGAGCAATTCGATGAAACGATGTCTTTATACGAGGAAGTAGGATTCGATTTCGCGTTTACATTCATTTATTCGCCGCGCGAAGGTACACCTGCTGCTGGAATGGAAGATAATGTTCCGATGGAAGTGAAGAAACAGCGTTTGTACCGCTTGAATGAGCTTGTGAACGCTCACAGTAAAGCGAGTAACGAGAAGTTGCTAGGCCAAACGGTTGAAGTACTTGTTGAAGGCGAAAGTAAAAATAACGCCGATGTACTTGCCGGGCGCACACGAACGAATAAGCTGATTCATTTTACCGGCTCCAAAGAGCTAATCGGTCAAATGATTGACGTCAAAGTGACGCATGCGCAAACATGGATTTTGAAGGGCGAAATTGTTCAGGAACCCTTGAAAGTATCCATTTAATCCGATTGTTATTATTGATAGGAGTGTGAATGAGAGTGTCCCAATGTGATCATCAACATGATAACCAGCCTCATGCTTTTAAAGTTGAGGAATTTACGAATACGGAAATGATCGTTCGCGAAGATATTTTAGACAAAGCCAAAGAACTGGCCAATTTGTTGACGACTTCGAATGAAGTGCAGTTTTATCAAAAAGCAGAGAAGCAAATTGCTACAAACCCGGACATTCAAGTTTTAATTAGCTCCATTAAAAAGAAGCAAAAAGAAATTGTGGCGTTCCAGACATTTAAGAACGAGAAAATGGTTCAAAAGATCGAGAATGAAATCGAAGTTCTGCAAGATGAATTAGATGGAATTCCCATTGTAAGTGAGTTTAAACAAACACAAGATGATATCAATTATTTACTACAACTGGTGATGTCGGTCATTCGCGATACGATTTCCGATAAAATCAATGTAGAAGCAGGAACTTCAGAAGCACCGACATCTTGTGACTAAGATGAAAGATGACTTCCCGTGGGTTAGCGAGAATCGCCCTCTATTCAGGCCTTAGCTTGATGTGAGTGGCGATTTTTTCCAAAGGGACCAATAGGAAACATGAAGGAGAGATTGTCATGCTTACCGTACGTAATCTAAGTAAAGTATATCCGCCAGACAATCAAGTGCTTTCTCAGGTTAGCTTTCAAGTGGATCAAGGCGAATTTATCGCCGTGATAGGTAGTAGCGGGAGTGGGAAAACAACATTGCTGCGCTGCATTAGCCATCAAGAAAAGTGGACAAGCGGCCAGTTAATTTATAACTCTAATGATATCTCTCAACCGGGACCTTGGGAGCGCTTTAAATTAGGCAAGGATTTCGCTTACTTAGAAGAGAAACCTGCGCTGAATCGAAATAAAAGCGCTGTCAAGAATGTCATGATGGGCAGAGTGTTTCAAGCGCCAATACGAGTTCTTACAGGCATGACGTCCAGGGATGAGCATGTAGATAGCATGGATTATTTGGAAAAGGTAGGCCTGCTGGATAAAGGGGACAAGAAGGTTGGTCAGCTTAGCGGCGGTGAGCAGCAACGTGTAGCCATCGCAAAGGCTTTAATACTTGGACCTAAAGTGCTCGTCGCTGATGAGCCTGTTTCTGGTCTAGATCCGAAATCAACGGAGTATATTCTTCAGGATTTGAAGTCATTATGCAAAGATAGGAATATGAGTGTAATCGCTACATTGCATAAGGTGGAATTAGCAGAGCGATTCGCAACACGTATTTGGGGTCTTTCAGAGGGTAGGATCGTACTCGACATCCCCGCTAGACAGTTAACGATGCGTGAGAAAAAGCTTGTATTTGGTGAAGTATGATCCAGGTCTTATTCGTTTGTTTAGGAAATATTTGTCGCTCTCCCATGGCAGAGGCTGTTTTTCACCATCAGGTCAAACAAGCCGGACTTGAACATGCCATTGCTATTGATTCCGCAGGCACAGGTGATTGGCATATCGGACATCCGCCGCACCAAGGAACACGGGATATTTTAGATAAAAACCAGATTGACTACAAAGGCATGCAAGCTAGACAGGTAACATCCGATGATTTCGTGCAATTTACGTATATCATTGCGATGGATGAGAGTAATGTGCAGAATCTAGCTGCGTTCGCTCCTGAACCGGTAGATGGTGAGAAGCGTGCTTCCATTCATAAATTGTTGGATTTTGCACCCGGGCGAAAGGATAAAAATGTTCCGGATCCCTATTATACGGGGAATTTTCAAGAAGTTTACGAGATGGTTGAAGAGAGCTGCGCAAACTTATTGACGTATATCCTTGATAAGGAACAACTTACATAAAAAGTTATTTAGAAAACGGAGCCCGCAAATTCGCGAAGCTCCGTTTTTTGTCGTTGAAAATGCTTAATTGTGTATACATTTGTACGAATAAATTGTAAAAACAAACAAAAAGACGGGATAACGCAAATACAATTTCGTTTTTTTGCTACATAATGTATCTTGTACTTGGAGAAATATAGGTAGTGACAGGAGGAAGAAGCTTGAAGAAAAGATTAAATTGCATATCCAAAAAGATTCATACGATCGTATCTTCTGCCTTGATTGCCAGCATGGTTTTAACATTCACAGCAGCCGCTAATGACGATGGAGCTACAGCATCTGCGGAAGTGACGGTTCAAGAGAGAACGACTTTTAAAAACCCAATCGTTCCTGTTTCCAACAGCAGTGGCGGTTCAGCGGATCCGAGCATTGTGTATAGAGATGGCTACTACTACTATGTAAAATCCAACAGAGATGCATCTATCTCGATTTCGAAGGCGAAAAGATTGCAGGATATCGGCTCAGTCCCCAGAGTGACTGTTTATTCGCCGCCAAGCGGGCAAGCCTATTCCAAGGAACTGTGGGCGCCAGAGCTGCAATATCTGGATGGGAAGTGGTACATCTATTTTGCTGCGGATGACGGTGCGAATGAAAATCACAGGATGTATGTCCTGGAAGGAGACTCCCAGGATCCACAAGGATCATATACGTTGAAAGGGAAAATTTCAGACAGCACGAATAAGTGGGCAATTGACGGAACGGTTCTGGTTAAAGATGACAATTCCAAATATTTCGTATGGTCGGGCTGGGAAGGCGATGTCAATGTGAAGCAAAGCATTTATATCGCTCCAATGAGCAATCCTTGGACAATCAGCGGTCCGAGAGTTCAAATCTCTACGCCGGACCAAGAATGGGAACGTAAAGGTACGCCTTATATCAACGAAGGACCGGAGATTTTGAAGAAAAACGGTAAAATATTTGTAGTTTACTCGGCAAGCGGTAGTTGGACGGACGATTATACGCTTGGCATGCTAAGCAACACGGATGGCAATGTTTTGAACCCTGCTTCCTGGAGCAAGTCAGGCCCTATTTTCAGCAAAGCACCTACAGCTTACGGCCCAGGCCATAATACGTTCACCACTTCACCCGACGGAAAAGAGGACTGGATCGTGTATCACGCCGATCAATTTTCGGGCGGTAGCTGGGGAAATCGCAGTGTCCGTGCGCAAAAGTTCACATGGAATGAAGACGGTACCCCGAATTTCGGAACGCCTTCCGCTTATGGTGCTTCCATGGAGGAGCCCTCAGGTACTCCAAGTGTAACGAGATACAAATACGAAGCTGAAAACGCTCTCATCAGCGGTACAGCACTCATTACTTCTTCCGATAATGCATCAGGAGACAAAGTAGTCGGTCATTTGGATCAGCCCGGAAAAGATTATGTAGAGTTTACAGTTGATGTTAAGGAAGCGGGCGAGTACTCACTCCTTGCCATGGCTGACAATGGAACTGCCGGAGGCGCTTCTGCACAGCATGAAGTTTCCGTAAATGGAGGTACAGGCGAGTCGATCACTTATAAAAACTTTGGCTGGAAAGGATTTAACCCAGTATCGATGGATGTTAGCTTGAATGCTGGCATTAACAAGATCCGTTTTACCAGCAAACTGAATTTCGCTCAACTGGATTACATCGTTCTTGAGCCTCTAGAGAAGAGTGACGTTTCAATACCGGTAGATAGTATTACACTGGATAATCAAGCTATGTCATTGGAGGTTGGAGAAACTGCTTCCTTAGTTGCCTCTGTGAGACCGCTAATCGGAACAAACAAGAACGTTGTGGTGACTTCATCGGCACCTGAAGTGGCGACGGTTACTCAAGACAGCAAAGATACTGCTTCAGGTAGCTCGATGCTGACGGTAAAGGGATTGAAAGCAGGCAGCGCAACAATTCGAGTTGCAAGTGTTGATAATGGCGCAGTCATCAGTGAAAGTAACATTACTGTCCGTCAAACGCCTGGAGAACCGGACTTATCGAAGTTCACCGTTGATTCCTTTGATAGCGAGGTGCTCGACCCGGCATGGTCCATTTTTCAGGAAAGCAAAGACAATTGGAGCTTGACTCAAACGCCTGGTTCAATGACGATTCATACGACGCCTACGGATGTCTATCAGGATAATAATAGTCAAAACAATGTATTTTTGAGAAATGTGCCCGCCAATGGCGATTTTGAAATTGTTACGAAAGTTACGGCACCTGTTGCCTTAAATCACCAGCAAGGTGGTCTGTTCGTCTGGCAGGATGCAGATAATTTCGTAAAGCTGGGGCATGTATATGCGAATGGAAAAATTATTGAAACCGCTTATGAACTTAACGGCAGTTATAAGAAACCAGGCAATGAGGTGGCTCATCCCGGTGGTGATACACTGACGCTCAAAATCAAGAAGATGGGGAATGTTTATACGACCTATTATTGGGATGGATATGCGTGGATACAGGCATCGAACCCTGTCACTGCGAATTTGAAAAATATCAAGGTCGGCTTCTACGCAAATAATATCGTTGCAACAAATAATCGGATAGATGCCCGATTCGATTATTTTGCTGTCAGATCGATTCAAGGCGGAGTTGATCTTGATCAGAAGAAGCTGACACTCGAATCAGGGAAGACAGCTCAGCTTCACAACCTGGGAGAAAGCGGAGATGAAGTGACTTGGGTCTCCAGCAATCCGGAAATCGCTACCGTCAGCAGCAGCGGATTAGTAAAGGCCTTAGCGCCAGGCAGAGCGGTCATTGAAGCGGCATCTACAAGCGGTGATTTCCGTTCGCAAGCAACAGTAACCGTGCCAAACTCCGCCCCTGTGCCGGAGATCTTATACACGAACGACTTTAGTGGAACATCAGCTGAAGGATGGTCTACGTACGAAGGGAATTGGACCGTGTCTAACGGGCAATATGCGGTAAATAGCGGTCCCGGCTATAAAGCGGTGCTTAACAGCAAAAGCTTCACTGATTTCGTCCTTGAGGGCGATGTGCAAATAACGAGCGGGAATGAAGCGGGGTTTATTTTCAGGGCATTGAATGTTGCCAATGGCGCGGATAATTTAGACGGATATTACGTAGGCATTAACGCTTCCGCACAATCGGCAGTACTCGGCCATATGTCGAAAGGCCAGTGGAAAGAGCTTGCATCCAAAAAACTGCCGATTCTGGCAAACGAGCGATACCATATTAAGGTCCTTGCAAACGAAGATCACATTCAAGTTTACGTAAACGATAACCCGCTCAATGTCAACGGATATCCGAAATTCGACTTGTTGGATGCATCGCATATGGCGACTGGAGCAATCGGATTGCGCACATGGAATGCCGATGCCAAATTTGACAACATCAAAGTATCTTCGTACCACGATTCGATAACGGGGCCGTCTTATACCAACTCGGTGCTGCCAAACATTGCGGATCCATTCGTACTGCAGCATGACGGCAAATATTACTTGTATGGAACGAATACGGATCCTAATAAATCGTCTTTGGGGTTCAAGGTGTATACCTCAACGGATTTGGTCACTTGGTCGGAACAAAATGAATTGGCGTTAAAGCAGTCCGATTCTTGGGGGACTAGCGGCTTTTGGGCACCGGAGGTCGTGGAAAAGGACGGAACCTTCTACATGTACTATGTAGTCAACGAAAGGCTTGCGGTAGCAACAAGCAGCTCACCTTTAGGACCGTTCGTTCAAGACGTCAAGCAACCGATGCATCTGAATACGCCGGAAATCGATGCGCATATTTTTAAAGACGATAACGGCAAAAGGTATATTTACTTCGTCAGATTCAATCAAGGCAATGAAATGTGGATGGCCGAGTTGAGTGACGATATGAAGAGCATGAAGGAAGATACGGTGCAATTCGTGTTCCGGGCCACTCAAGAATGGGAACGCAGCCAAAAGCAGCCGGTTGCAAGTATAAACGAGGGGCCGTTTATGATTAAGCATAAGGGTACCTACTACTTGACCTATTCCGGCAACCACTTCGAAAGCCCGGATTATGGCGTGGGTTATGCAACGGCTCCGACTCCAATGGGGCCTTGGACGAAGTACACGTATAATCCGATTATGAAATCCAACACAATTGTGCCCGGTGCGGGACATCATTCCTTGATCTACTCGCCGGATGGTACGGAATTGTTTATGGTGTATCATACTCATTACAAGGCGGGTACAACGGAACCGCGCAAGCTTGCGATTGATCGCGTTCATTTTGTGCCGCAAGCCAGCGGGATCGATGCGATGGAAGTGTGGGGCCCGACGATTACTCCTCAGCTTAAGCCATCTGCTGAGCAAGCAACAGAATTGACGGCTACATTAAATGGGGCGAGCAGCGTACAAGCCGGACAGTCCTTCGAACTTTTGTATGGTCTCAATCATCTTAGTGTCACGCAAAGTATATATGCACAGGACATTACGGTCACGTTCGATCCTGCGCAAATAGAATTTGTTGATGCAGAGCCTGTTCAGAAGGGACTAACCATCGCCGGTAAAAACGAAATGTCCGGACGCGTGCGCATCCTGCTGGCAAGCATAGGAGCGGGAGGTGCCATTCATGCCAACGGCGATTTGCTGCAGCTTCGTTTTACAGCGAAATCTTCTGCTCAACCAGCCGTAATCGGGCTAACTAATGTGATGATTTCGAATGGTCTAGGGGAGGAAACCGCACTCGGCAATGTATTCAAGCGTGTAGAAATCCAGACGGGTGATCGAGCCGTACTTAGCGCCGCTATAGCATCAGCACAAGCGAAATATGATAGCGCAGTGGAAGGAACAGAAGTGAATCAGTATCCGTTGGGATCCAAGGCTGTATTACTGTCAGCGATCGAGAAAGCAAAATCGGTGCTGAACAATCTGAATGCTTCCCAACAACAGATCGATCAAGCAGTAACAGAGCTTAATCTAGCGCTTCAAGCGTTCATCGAATCGGTCAACACAGCGCATTCGACGGATGTCAACAGCGATGGACACGTTGCAATTGGCGATCTGGCTATCGTGGCTGCCGCTTATGGGAAAACCTTCAATGATCCAAATTGGAGCGAGTACAAAAAGGCAGATATTAATGGTGACGGGAAAGTAGATATTAAAGACTTGGCAGAGGTAGCTCGAATGATCTTGAATTAAAGGCAAAAAGGCGTGCAAATGGATAACCCATTTGCACGCCTTTTCACTAGAAAATTTATAAAGAGATCAACCCTGTACGAGTGAGGCATTCGGAGATAGCGCCGAGCATGACTGGATAAATAGGAATAACGATGTTAATAGGACCAAGTTCAAACAATCCGCTTCTGTTATGGACCGTTGCTCCTTGCACATAAATACGGAAGTGATCGGAGCCCGGAGATAAATGTGTGGTCTCCTGATTACCCGATCGAGCATTGACGAAAGACATGGCTTTCAGTGAAGAATGCTCATAGGGAACAATACTGATGATGTTCTCCAATTTAAAATAATAATTCATATGTGGCTTGTGAAGAATCAGTTCTTTGGTCGTGATGGTTAAACCATAATCCTTCTTCTTATGAGACATCTTCAAGTCGCCGTCCAGCGATTTTATCTGAATGAAATCCGAATTCATGGTAAAGCCCTCCTTCACGAGTCATGATGTTCGCTTGTCTTAACAGAATAACACAGATCATCATCCTTGTTAAATGGAGGGACTTGGTTCCTATTTTTGCTGGAAAAGGATGGAGCATTGTGTACCCTGGTTTAAAGCGCTGCTGAAGGAAATTTTCCCGTTCATCATTTTGATGATGCTCATAACGACGACAAGCCCAAGTCCGGTTCCTTGTTCTTTGGTTGTATAAAACGGCATGCCTAGCGAATCTAATTGTGACTTGCTCATCCCAACCCCTGTATCAGTAATGGAAATTTGAACACCGTCCGGCAGCTTGCAGGTGCGCAGCACAATGTGACCGCCATCGGGCATGGACTCAATGGCATTTTTGACCAAATTTATTAAGCACTGCCGAAGTTTCTTGGACTCACCCAAGATGAACAGGGGGTCATCTGTCTCATGAATGATTTCGATGATTACCTGATGATCTGTTGCAAGTGGAGTAATGAAGCGAAGCGTGGCTTCCAATTCCTCCTTAATATCCAGCTGCTCCTGCAACCCGTTAGAAGGCTTGGCATAGTTCAAATAGTCATTGATGATGGTATTCGCCTGGTCTACACCGGATAACGCTAACTCAATATACCTCTTCTGATCATGGAGCGGCAGCTCCTTCTGATCTAACAACTGAAGGAACCCCCGAATGGAGGTTAATGGATTGCGAATTTCATGAGAAATCGTAGCAGCCAATTGACCTATCATGCGGTCTTTTTCAATCGCGATAATACGCTGTCTATGAAATTCATGTTTCTTCACATGGAAAACTAAAAAAGTGATTAGCAGTAGTGAAATAAAAGTAAACAATATGGTGTATAGAACATACATGGAAAAGTAAGATTGTATGTAAGACGCTAGCAGTGCATACAATACTTCGTACACAACCAGTAAGGCCAGTGCATATGTTATTTTGAATTTAAGGTTAAGCTGATTCACTTTATTTCTGAAATAATAACTGCTTAGCAAGATAAAAGCACTGCTCAGCAATGCCGGCTGCCAATAATATTGAAGCACGAAGATACAACCAATATTAAAACTGATCCAAGTCATTGAAGCAGGAATAAAACCAGCAAATAAAATGACTGTTGTTAAACTCAAGGGGAGAAAGTGAAGCGAATAGATGAAGGGATCTATATCTTCAAAATTCCAATAAAAGATAAGTAGAATGATGAGCAGAATACCAAATAACAGATTGCGGTGCTGCTCTTTGTAGATGAATATAGGTGTGAGAACCTGATGGATTAATGTAGCGCTCATGAGGTAGAAGAGACCATGCAGTTCATGGGAAATGATTGAATGGAGCAAACGATTGCCATCCTTTCCATGTGTACGACATTATCTTAGCTATTTCTACATTATCTCACAGAATTAGACCTTATCAAGAGAAAGGGTCTATTTTGGATGCTAAAGATTTGCTAAAGATTTAATAAAGACTTATGGTGTTTACGCTATTAACCGCTGTATAATAGGAGTTAACATCAATGCAAGCGTTTACAAATTCATGGGATTTGAAAACGAGGAGAGATGAGGATGCGGGCGTGCTCACAGGTTTGCGGTGTTGTCTTTAATCCGATTGACGAAGCTTATGTGAACGTTTGTGACGAGTGTGAGCATGTCGGAAGGCTTGAGTCTGAGACAGAGAGTGAGAGGTTAGAAGAAGCAAGTTACTATTTGGGAAAATGCGGCCTTATTATCGATTATTTGCTCTAAAAAGGCATTGTCTAAAAAAAGGTTGATTACCAGCAATTTCTTGTTACAATGTAAGTAGATTTACTATTCATACTATTTATTCTTTATGCTGTTCATTTTTGAAAGGAGACCTTGCATGGTAACTTTACCTAAATTGAACGATCTCGGATTTTTCGAGATAAGACTGGAATCCATCGGCGGTCTCGGCGCTAATCTGGCAGGCAAGATGCTGGCGGAAGCGGGCGTGGTCGGGGTGGGATTGAACGGGGTTAGTTTTTCTTCTTATGGTTCTGAGAAGAAAGGATCGGCAGTGAAAGCGCACATCAGGTTTTGTGACATGGATACGAAAATACGGGATACGTCACCCGTAGAACGACCGCATGTTGTAGGTGTTTTTCATGAATCGCTTTCCAAAACTGTAAACGTTATCAGTGGCATCTATGAAGATAGTACAGTATTAGTAAACTCAACGAAAACGCCGGATGAACTCAAGGAGAAGATGAAGTTAAGAGGCGGCACGATTGCGGTTATCGATGCCATCGGCATTTCGCTGGAGGAGAAAAATCGTGTAAACATGGCGATGCTTGGCGCCTTGTTCCGGTTATGTGATTTCCTTGATCCGGATGTTATGAGAGGTGTTATCCGGAAATCATTAGAGAAGAAGTATCCGCAGGCTGTTGCACCAGCCTTACGAACGTTCGACCGCGGATACAACGAAGTTAAGTTCCAAACGTATGCGCTTCCAGAAGGGGAGACAATGCCTGATTTCGTGCGCTTCGATACCCCTGTACTCGGATACGAAACGCAGACGATCGGCGGAGTGATTTCTAATCCTGGGAACAGCATTCTAAAGGATTTAAGCATTTCACGCGCGGGCATGATGCCGCATTTCCATGAAGATAAATGCATTCACTGTGCTTCTTGCGATAACGCTTGCCCGGATTTCTGTTTTGTATGGGATGAGCTCCCTGACAAAAAAGGGCGTCCGCAGATGTTTTTGCAGGGCATTGATTATCAATACTGTAAAGGTTGCCTTAAATGTGTACAGGCTTGTCCGACCGAAGCGCTCACTGATGAGCGGGAAGAAGACGGTTATGCCGATATTCACCGTATGCCACATCGCTTCAATCTAGCTATAAACTCTTAGAGAGTATTTATGGGAGAAGGGTGGAACTACTCGTTATGTCCATTGATATTAAGAAGGAATTAGGGCAGGCCAAGGTTGAACAACGCATTGTATATGAGTCAGGCAACGAGATGGCGGCTTATGCAGCCCATCAAATCAATTATCACATTATGGGATATTTTCCGATTTCTCCATCGACCGAAGTAGCCCAATTCCTGGATCTGATGAAGTCCAACGGACAACATGATATTGTGCTCATCCCCGCAGACGGAGAGCATGGATCTGCAGGTATATGTTATGGAGCCTCAACTGCTGGCGGCCGCGTATTTAACGCGACAAGCGCCAACGGTTATTTGTATATGCTGGAACAAATGCCGGTGCAGTCCGGCACACGCTTTCCCATGGTGATGAACTTGGTATGTAGATCTGTCTCCGGTCCCTTGAACATCCACGGGGATCATTCGGATCTGTATTATGCCTTAAATACGGGATGGCCGATTGTGATGTGTCGTGATCCGCAAGCGGTTTACG
This sequence comes from Paenibacillus violae, assembly GCF_032461945.1. NCBI lineage: Bacteria > Bacillati > Bacillota > Bacilli > Caryophanales > Paenibacillaceae > Paenibacillus > Paenibacillus violae. The sequence goes on along the minus strand of NZ_JAWCUD010000002.1, from coordinate 492,433 downwards.
ATATGAATATTCTCGCCTTGAAATTGGCTGAAGATCCTGCGGTGCGCTTACCGGTTCTGGTAGCTTCGGACGGATATTTCACGTCGCATCAGAAACGCAGAGTGCAAACGTTTGCAAATCGTGAAGACGTGCATGCTTTTATCGGCGAAAAGCCGCAAGGCTTCCCTGATACGTTAGATCGGAATAACCCGATCACGGTTGGCCCTTATATGAATGAACCGGATTACATTAATAACTGTTATCAGCAATCTATGGCGATGTACAATGCCGAAGAGGTGTATGATCGCATTCGGCAGGAATATGCCGAATTGACAGGCCGTGACTATCCGATTCTTGAACTGTATCGGATGGAGGACGCGGAAGTCGCGGTGTTCCTGATGAATTCGGCTTCCGAAATCATCAAAGACGTCGTCGACCAGCTCCGCGAAAAGGGCATTAAAGCCGGATCGATCGCACCGAATATGATCCGTCCTTTCCCTGCCAAGCAGATTGCCGAAGCTTTGCAGCATGTGAAGGCGATCACGGTCGGCGATCGCGCGGATTCCTATGGCGGCCATGGCGGCAATATGGTCAACGAAATTAAAGCGGCGCTGTTCACACACGGGAACAGAGATACGCTTGTCATAAGCCGCATATACGGCTTAGGTGGCAAGGACTTTTATGCCGAAGACGGGCATAACCTGTTCCAATTTGCCATTGACGCTGTGCAAAACGGCAAGGTGGAAGTGCCCTTCGATTACTACGGTCACACACCAGGTGATCCGGCGAAAGCACCGAAGCGGGTACTGACACCGATGAAATATGAGGATTTGAAGACGGGCCTCATCACCGTTACACCGGATGAAGCCTCCGGCAAGCTGAATGTTCGGATCCCGCCACTGCGCGCTCTAACCAAGAAGCCGAAGCGTATTGCTCCTGGCCATGGCGCATGTCCGGGCTGCGGCATTTTCTCGGGATTAGAGCTGTTCTTCAAGGGAATCGAAGGCGATATCGTTTCAATCTTCCACACAGGCTGTGCGATGGTTGTCACGACAGGTTATCCATACTCGGCTCATAAGGCGACGTATATTCATAACCTGTTCCAGAACGGCGCTGCAACGCTGTCAGGGGTTGTGGAGATGTTCTGGGAGCGCAAGCGCCGTGGAGAACTCGATCATTTGGGATTGAAGGACGATTTCACTTTCGTCATGATTACAGGCGATGGCGGCATGGATATCGGCATGGGGCCAGCCATTGGCGCTGCGCTGCGCAATCATAAAATGATTATCCTCGAGTATGATAACGAGGGTTACATGAATACAGGCGCGCAGCTGTCCTATTCAACGCCGATGGGGCATCGCACGTCGACATCGAACGTTGGGAAACACCAAGGCGGGAAAGTGTTCCACCATAAAGATACGGCGCAAATTATGGCGGCTACGCATATTCCATATGTCTTCACAGGATCAGAAGCGTATCCGCAGGATCTCGTGAAAAAGGCAGCGAAAGCACAATGGTACGCTCAGAATGAAGGCCTTGTATATGGGAAGATCCTGATTGCATGCCCGCTCAACTGGCTGTCTGACGACCAAGAAGGATCCAACATTGTAGGTGCTGCGGTAGATTCTTGTTTCTTCCCGCTGTATGAAGTGGAGCACGGCATTACGAGCATCACGTATAACCCGGAAGATAAAAACAAGAAAATTCCTTTATCGGATTGGCTCAAGACGATGGGGAAAACGAAGCATATGACGAAGCCGGAATACGAGGGTTCGCTCAAATCATTCGAAGTCGAAGTTGAACGCCGTTGGAATCGTTTAAAAGCAAAACACGAGAACGCTTATTTGTAATAGCAATCATATGAACGAGGCACGTTCACCCTGTTGCGGTGAATGTGCCTTTTTAATGGAGGAAGATCAAATGCCGTATGTACTGCAAAATAAAAACACAGAGCTACTCTACACCTGCATGTTGGTTAATCATTATGGACTTGTTTATTATGGTGTGAAATTTTGGTCGGAGCAGGAGGAGGCGGACGAGCTTTCGCAGGATTTTCTCCTCACCATAGAGGGAATAGTGCCAGAAGATTGGCAGGTGATTGAGCTTGAAGAAGGGGAAATGAAACTCTGCAATGTGAAATTGAAAAATGACCCTAACCTCACGATCTGCTGGCTTCCAACAAGAAAACCCGAGGTTCGAAAATTGGAAAATTAAACCTCGCCGTCAATAGGTATGCAGCCATGCGGCATTTACATAAAATCGACAAAAATCGCAACCTTTCGCCTATATTCGCTCTTCAGCCCCTGAAACTATAATAAAGGTATGTAAGAAAAATATGACATCATGGAGAGAGGTTGAGGCGATGAAAAAATGGTCGTTGGTTGTTAGCTTGATTGTTTTGGCGCTTACTTTTGTTTTACCGGCAGCGATTTCAGCGGATGTAGGTGCTTCGACGAAAGCACAGATCGTATCGGGGGTAAGTTTTCGAGATCAGCCGAACACGTCAAGCCATGTGATCCGGTTGCTGAAAACGAACGAAATCGTCACGGTAACGGATTATGTGACAACCAATTGGTACAAAGTCAAGGATGCTCAAGGTGTGAGCGGCTATGTATCGACAAACAGCAAGTACATAAAAATTGTCAGCAATGCAGCAATCATTTATGGCGTTAACTTTCGTACGCTTCCTTCATCAGAAAGTGGTTCCAAAGTGATTCGCATGCTTAATAAAGGTGAAGAAGTTTTAATTACGGATAAGGTCAATGACAGCTGGTACAAAATTGTGGATGCGAACGGCACAAGCGGCTACGTAAGCACAGGCAGCAAATATATGGTCACTGATTTCTCCGTGATCGTTCCGGGTATGCCGCTTGAGGATGAGATTGAAGCGGTGATTTCAGCTGGAAATGTTTACTTAGGCACTCCTTACGAGTTTGGTTCCGTTCGAAATGATCCTAGCACGTTTGATTGCTCTGATTTCGTACAAACAATGTTCTGGGATGCGCTTCGCCTCTCGGTTCCAAGTGATTCCGCTGCACAAGGCACTTTCGTTCGATCTTTAGGACCTGTTAGTACGGATTGGACAAAATTAAAGCGTGGAGATCTGATGTTCTTCAGCTCTTATAAAGGAAGCAAACCTTCTGATTATGAGAATGTCGATCCGTTCAAAGAACCGATTACCCATGTTGGACTTTACCTGGGGAATGGAACTATCCTGCATACGTATTCCGTTGAATCCGGCGGTGTTCGTGTCGATACGATCGATGGCAAGCAGTGGGAGAACCGCTTTTTGTATGGAGGAAGTGTTTTACGCTAAGTGATGGTTCGATCATTGGAGTTTTGCTATATACTATAGATAGGGGCGGATGCAGCTGGCCAGCATCCGCTTCTTCCTGATTCTAAGGAGAAAGGAAGAACCTTATCTTTGAAACCCTTGAGAGCAAATCACCCACTGGAATTTCGGAACACGACGGAAAGAGGACTAGACTTGGATACGGTTCATGAGAGGATCTTGCATTTCATGCGTCTTGAGCCGGCGGGTACCTACAAGTTTATCATTGGAACGGATTGTCAGGTGCACTCAGGCCACACCAAATTCATCACAGGTGTAGTGATTCAACGGCTTGGAAAAGGAGCGTGGGCATGCTATCGTCAAGTGATTGTTCATCGAGCTTTGCATTCAATTAAGGAAAAGCTTTCGATGGAAACGGCACTCAGTGAAGAAATTGCGACGTACTTTGACGAGGCTAAACGAGAGGATATGGAAAATATTGTTCTTCCTCATCTGTACCAAGGTGCCTCTTTCGATATGTACATCCATATTGATGCAGGTGATGATGAGAATAAGAACAGGACGGCCAAATATGTCCAAGAGATGGTGCGGCGAGTAGAGTCTGTAGGCATGGTGCCTGTCATTAAACCGGATTGTTATGTGGCATCGGCCTATGCGAACCGATTCTCTAAGAAACCTTATCTTCCCTTGTATGAAGATCGTGAGGTAAAGGATGGCAGTTTATAAGAGAAGATTGAACCGTTAGTTCTATATGATCACTGCGATCATTGAGCTGGCGGTTTTTTGTTGTCTCTTCGTGATCTCGCGGTTAAAATGTCCAGTGAAAAAAGGGTTTTCAAAGTTGATTAGCGAAATAAATGCTGATGCACCCTTAGAGAGAGGAGACTGATAAGTCATGAGCAAAACATTTATCATAGAGGCAGTAATGCTCGCTGTGCATGGTCAGTTAATGCTGCCAGGCCAGCCGGTTACCTATATAATCCCTTATACAAGCATTCAAGAGCTATATGAATTACAGGCAGGCAGCGAGCCGATCATGCTGGAAGAAGAGGATGATGGTTTCGTCAAACAAATGATTGGCGAGCTGATCGCGTTCTTCGAGGAATCATTTAATAAGAAAAAAATTGAAAAGGCGCTTGTTGCACCATGGCGGAAAAGTCCTCCGCTGCCAATCAATGAGAACGTCACTTTAATGGTTGTGTTAGCCATTGATACAGAGGCTTATGGGGAGCAGTTTGACCCGATTGAAACGGAGTTAATCCTCAGTTCAATGAAGGAGCAAGCGCCCATTTTAACGGATCAGTTCGATCTGATCGAGAGGCTGATTCAAGCGGAAATTCCTGTTCAAGCGTTTGATGTAGAAGACTTCGAATTCGCGGTGGAAGGCGACAATCAAGTTTAGTGAAAGGAGCTGGTGAATACAATTATGCGAGTTAAAGATTTTGAGGAGCAATTGGCCTTATTGCCTGCATACTGGTTTCCTGGTCAAGCTTGGACGATCCGTGTAGGTGCGGGCGGCATGAATAATACAACAAGATTTGTTGATGTAGCAGGCACATCTTACGTACTGCGGTTGTACGAAACTCACCGCGATATCGATAAAATTATTTTTGAACATCGCATTCTCCTTGCTTTGAACAAACGAAAGAATCAACTGCCTTATCGAATTCCAGTGCCAATCGAACTGCCGGACGGTGGAACGGTTGTACAGTTGGATGATAGCCAAGGAAAACTCGCGGCGTTATTTACCTTTACGGACGGGATGAATCCCACCTGGGTGAATGCTCAGCAATTGCTGCATTATGGAGAGGCAGTTGGTCAGTTATCTGCTGTTTTGGGAACGATAGCTGTCGATTTGAAGCCTGTTTACCCACCTTACTACGAGATTGAAAATATTCATCCTCGCTGCACACCGGATGCGATCCGCGAATTCTGTATGCATCCACCGGAACCGTTTTTCGCGCAGCGTGAGGAGCTCTTATATATTTTTGAACGATTTTCCGCGTTATATCAAGCGATTCCCTCTTTGCGTAAATTGCCTCACCAGCTTGTGCATGGCGATATTAATGGTTCCAACATGCTGGTGGATGAGGAAGGTCACATTACATCCGTTCTGGACTTTGAATTTATCACGCGAGATCTTCGGGTTATGGAAATTGCGGTCTGCTTGTCCGATTTGATTGATCCTGCGCTGCCGAAAGCGGAGTTGAAGCGAAATTGTGCCGCTTTCTATAAAGGCTACCAACAATTCGTTGACATAAAAGAAGCGGAAATGCAGGTACTGCCGTTATTGATCGAGCTGCGGAGGCTGGATGTATTTATTCACTTCCTGGGACGATATGCGGATGGTGTTGATCCACAAGGTGTGCTGATTGATATTATCCAAAATACATTTGATAAGACAAAATGGCTGCAGGAACATAGCACGGAGCTTGTACGTTCTTTACAAAATAAGCAATTAGACTAGAGGAACTGTACAACCGTAAGCATCGTTGCGGGAATACCCTATAGTACCAAAGGAAAAGGTGGTGCTGGTGGTATGCCAAGAGGAGCTTATCTGGGAAATGTACGTGCAATACCAAATTGCGGCCGTTTTTGTACGAATGTATGTACTCGTTTGTTTGTAGTTGGCCGGAATCAATGTATCGCGGACTGTTTACGCTGTGCGGGAATTCGTGGAACAGCGAAGTCGAAAGCGTTGCTCACGAAAAAAGAGATCTATAAACCAAAAGGCAAAGGGAAATGCGGTTGTGGCTGCGGTAAGTGCAAGTAAATCCTGAAACTGTCGAGGCGACTCGGCAGTTTTTTTGTTGACGGAAACAAAGTCTGTGAAAGCCTACTAACCTAAAGGTAAGTAAGACACGTTTTTTTCAGCTCTTTTTTTGTTGCCAGCGTTCGCCTATACTGTACTAAGAAACCAAACTTTGGTGAAACTTTAATAGATGCTTACAGCGTAAGTTTTCTATGGACATTTTGAAGGAGGACGCAAGCACATGGTTTATCAAGCAAGCTCAACGCGTTATGCAGAAATGAAATATAATCGTTCCGGGAAATCCGGACTTAAACTGCCAGCGATTTCATTAGGTCTGTGGCACAATTTCGGGGGATTGGATATTCACGAGAATGGACGAGCTATGCTGCTTCGTTCTTTTGACTTAGGTATTACACATTTCGATTTGGCTAATAACTACGGCCCGCCTCCTGGGTCGGCTGAAGAAATGTTCGGTAAAGTACTGAAAAGCGACCTCGGCGCTTATCGTGATGAAATGATCATCTCGACAAAGGCCGGATACCATATGTGGGAAGGACCATACGGGGAGTGGGGCTCTAAGAAATATCTTATTTCTTCGCTGGATCAAAGCTTGAAACGAATGGGCCTTGATTACGTGGACATTTTCTACTCACACAGACCCGATCCGAACACGCCTTTCGAAGAAACGATGGCGGCTCTTGATCAAATTGTTCGTCAAGGTAAAGCTTTGTACGTTGGTCTTTCTAACTACACAGCAGAACAAACGAGAGAAGCGGTCACCATTCTGAAAGGTCTTGGCACACCGCTGCTAATTCACCAACCTTCTTACAGCATGCTGAACCGTTGGATCGAAAGTGGGCTGCAGGACGTGCTGGATGAATTCGGCGTGGGCAGCATCGCGTTCTGTCCGCTTGCTCAAGGTTTGCTGACGAATAAATATGTGAGCGGGGTACCAAGTGATTCACGCGCAGGCGGGAAAAGCCAATTCCTGAATACGAAGGATATTACGGAAGAGAAGTTGAATCAAATTATTCAGTTGAACGAGCTGGCTGCTAGCCGTGGCCAAAGCTTAGCACAAATGTCGCTGGCTTGGGTGCTGCGCGGCGGACGTGTTACTTCAGCATTGATTGGTGCAAGCCGTGTATCCCAGATCGAAGAAAACGTTGCAGCTTTGAAAAATCTGGAGTTCGCTACGGAAGAGTTGGAACAAATTGAAAAAATCCTGAAGTAAACTTCAGGATTCCAATCGTTTATCAATCGCTTCGGACATGGTTCGATCGGTCAAATGCGCATAAATTTGCGTCGTTTCCGGCGAGGCATGCCCAAGCTGCTCTTGTGTTTTGTACAAATCATTCTGCAAGTAATAATCCGTGGCGAAAGAATGTCGCAGCTTATGAACGGACAAATAGGGTTTGCCGAAACGCTTCGCATATTTGATAACAAGCTCCTGTATGGCCCGTTTGGTCATACGAACGCCTTCTTTTTTGCCATTTGCGATGGCAAGGAAGAGGGCTTTTTCTTTTTTCAGCGGCTTATATTGGGTTTGCCGAATAGCTAGATAATCCGTTAGCGCCTCAATGGCATCCTGACGGAAGTAGACAGGCGTTTTGAACGTATCATCATTTTTACCTTTGCGGTAGACATGCGTTAACTTCTTCTTCAGATCAATATCATCAACATTCAGATTAAAAACTTCGGATACACGCAGACCTGAATTCAAAATTAATGTAATGATGCAGATGTCTCTAATTTTGTTGCGTTCATAAGAGTAGATAGCCTGCTTGTTGGAAGCTACGTCATGCTCGTACCCATTCTGGACATAGTCGATGAACTGGGCAATTTCCTCTTCCTGCAGCAGTTTACCTTCCAGCTTGGCAGCAGTATCCTTGGGCCTGTGGGACCGCTTAATTTCCACTTTAGCCATGACATTCCGCTTCAGCAGCGGGTAGAAATTCTCGTCTTCGGCAATTTGGCTTAAATAATGGAAAAGGGATCGGAGTGCGGAAAGCTTCCGGTTAACCGTCGTCTTGACATTGGCATGTTCTCTCCGAACAGCAAGGAACATACGGAAATTATCGACGCTGTCCATATGTAATTTCTCTAAATCTTCGATAGGCACTTGATTGATCGAGGGGGCCGTGCTTAATCCTTCGGCCAGCAGCCAGGATAAGAAGATTTCATAATCGCGCACGTACTCCAGTAGAGAGGAGGGTGAGAGATCCGGCAGCTTATAATTAATAAATTTCTCTATATACCAGGGCATGGTGGGGATTCTTTTCTCTAACTCATGGCGGTCTTTGACTTTAATAATATTCATAGGCACTAGTCACCTCTCTAACGTATGCATGTTGTAAGTATAGCAGTGAGAGAAGAAAATTGGTAGAAGAAGGATGGCTCTGAGACCTTACACCCTATGTTATGATAACTAGATCCAAACTTTATGACGCACTTATACGTCCTACCTCATAGAAGACACATCATTCACGCGTATTTAAAAGGAGCGTTTTTACACTCATGAGCTTACATCCAAATCTGGAGAAATTGTTAATTACCTGTATAACAGAACATAAAGAACACGTTTACCGTTTGGCATTCAGTTATGTAAAAAATCAGGAAGATGCGCTTGATATTGTTCAAGAAGCGATCCATAAAGCGTTTGCCTCTGTGGAATCGTTGAAAAACACAGCGTCGATGAAGAGTTGGTTTTATCGAATTGTTGTGAACACATCGCTGGATTTCTTACGAAAGCACAAGAAGATGCAGGTCGTGGACGAAACGATGCTGGAAGCAATGGACTCAGGCAGTGAAGACGTGTATGCCAATATGGATCTGGAGATAGCTCTGAATGAATTGCCAACCATGTATCGCAGCGTGATTACCCTTAGATATTTTGAGGATTTGAAAATCGATGAAATTGCCGAAGTGCTGAGTGAAAATATTTCGACAATTAAAACCCGATTATATCAAGCCCTGCGGCTGCTTCGTATTCGTATGAACGACGAAAATCCAGAGGAGGCACTCTAAGATGGATAGGAAATTAGAAGAAATGAAACAACAATATATGGATGTCCCGATCCCCAAAGAACTTGATTTTATCGTAACGAAAGCCATCCAACGTCATACGAAGAAAAAGAGAAGTCTCAAATGGTTGACAGCTGCTGCTGCCGCGGCAATTATTTTTGTAGCTGGTATCAACACAAGTCCTGCTTTTGCTCATGCATTGTCCGAAGTGCCGCTGGTGGGAAATTTGATCAAGGTGCTCACGTTTAGAGAATATATGTTTAAAGACCAGACGTATGAAGCCAAGTTGGAAGTGCCCGTGATTACGGATATGAAAAATAAGGAACTTCAGGAATCGCTGAATCAAAAATATCAGGAGGAAGCGAAGAAGCAGTATCAAGAGTTCATGACGGAAATGGACAGCATGAAAGCAGCAGGCAGTGGAGGCCATTTGGGTGTAAACAGCGGTTATGTCGTGAAGACCGATAACGATCGCATTTTATCCGTAGGAAGATACGTGGTAAACATGGTCGGATCGTCTTCGACAACGTTTCAATATGACACCATTGATAAAAAGAAAGAGATTCTCATTACGCTGCCCAGTTTGTTCATGGATGAGCGGTATATCGAGGTGATCAGCGAGAACATCAAATCGCAAATGAATGAGCAGATGAAAGTGGATCAGGGAAAAGTGTATTGGGTGGAAGGCTCCCCGGCACCGGTACAGATGAGCGAAGTCTTCAAGTCCATTAAAAAAGATCAAAACTTTTATATCAATTCGGACGGTCAACTTGTGATTTCGTTTCAAAAGTATGAAGTTGCGCCAGGCTATATGGGCGTTCCTGAATTCGTCATTCCAACCCGTGTGTTATCCGATCTTCTGGTCAGCAAAGACGAATATCTTCGATAAATCAAGCTGCTTTGGATGAGAGGAATAAGATCGGCTCAATTTACTAAAATTAATCGTGTATGGAAAATTCGAGCTGGGGGTTCTTTTATGCCACAACAAAACCAACAAGATCAGGATGACAATAAGCAAAACATTGAACAAATTAAACAGTTTGCCCAAAAAGCGGAGCAAGCTGCTGAACAAACCCTGCAGGTAGCTCAGGAGCTTCACTCCCAGGCTACCGCGGCGGCACTCTCGGAGGCGGAGCAGGAGATTCAGGAGCTGCAGACCCAAATTAAGGATGCGCAGCAGAAATCGGCTACCCTCAAAGAGGAGCTTGATTCCCTTCAACAATCTGGGAATTAATTGAAAAAAGGTATTGTCTGTACATGACATGATGTGTTAAGATGTGGAAAATAAACGGAAGGGCTTCTAGGGATCCGAATCCACGCGGATGGCGAACCGAGCGAAGCCGGCACGGATCAAGTCGTGTTACACCGTAAGGGATAAAAGACCTTCGGAAAGTTCCGCCTGCATAGGCGAAACGGACCGAGAGGTCTTTTTTGCTTTAGTGAATGAAAGGACGGTGGACCTAATGGAGTCGATACGTGTTCAGCAGTTAGGAAAGTCATTTCGTATGAAGAAGAAAGAAGAGGGATTCATCGGCAGTGTGAAGGCGCTCATTAGGCCGCAATACACCGAGAAAGTAGCCGTTGAAGGCATTACGTTCTCTGCTGCTGGAGGAGAAACGCTAGCCTTCCTTGGCCCTAACGGAGCGGGGAAGTCAACGACGATCAAGATGCTGACCGGGATCCTGCATCCCTCCACGGGCGAGGCGGAAGTGCTGGGCTGTTGTCCCTGGAAGGAACGGAACAAGCTTAGTTATCAGATCGGCTCTGTGTTCGGCCAAAAATCGCAGCTCTGGTACCATCTGCCGCCGATCGATACCTTTGAGCTAATGAGCCGTATTTATGAGCTGCGGCGAAGTGATTATATCAAGCGGCGTGATGATCTCATCGAGCGGTTCGAGCTAGGTCCCTACTTGCACACCACCGTTCGAAAGCTGTCTCTAGGCGAGAGGATGCGCTGTGAAATCGCAGCTTCCTTGCTGCATCGTCCCCAAGTGCTCTTCCTGGATGAGCCGACCATCGGATTAGACGTGGTTGTAAAGCAGCGCATCCGAGAGCTTATTCTGGAGTTGAAGCGAGAAGAGGGGACAACGATTTTTCTAACCTCTCACGATGCCGGCGACATTGAACGGCTATGCGATAGAGCCATTGTGATCAATCATGGACGAATTGTGTTCGATGATCGTGTTCAAGTGATGAAGCAGCGCTTCATGACCCACAAGACAGTACGTCTTGTGCTGGAGGACGAACCAGGCGAGATGGAACTGGAAGGCGTGACATTGCTGGAAAAAAACGGCGTGGGTCTTTCCCTGTCGGTGGATACGGGGCTAACGACGATTGAAACAGCCTTATCTCAGATTATGGCGGCTCACCGAATTGTTGACGTCACGGTAGAAGACCCGCCTATGGAGGATATCATCACTCGCATATACGGGGACTATGGCAAGGGAGGGACGGAACATGAACTCCTGGAGCAAATCGGTTAAGTATGTTTTTATCGGCAAAATCACACTGCGTAATCAATTTGCCTATATGATTGATTTTCTCATTCGATCGATCTTCCTGCTTCTGATCCTATATATTTTCCTTCAGCTGTGGCAGACGACGTTCCATGGTGAAGGCACAGATACCATTGCCGGCTATAGTTTCAAACAGATTATGTGGTATCTGGTCATTACGGAATCGATGATTTTGGCTAGTCCCAGCTTGTGCACTCGCGTTGAAGAAGAAGTGAAAAGCGGCGACATTGTGTTTAAATTCGTTCGTCCGGTCAATTTTGTCGTGTTCCACTATGTCGAATACATGAGTGAAGCAGCCATTCGTTTTATCGTAAACGCTATTCTTGGCACCATCTTGGGATTATTAATTATTGGACCGCCGCATTTCGGCTATGGGTTGTTATGGCTTCCGCTTATTGCGCTTTGCGGTTTCACGGTCAATTTTTTGCTGAATATGGTATTAGCGCTCTGCGCTTTCTGGGTGGAAGAGACTCGGGGATTGGAATTTGTGTACAATAAATTTCTATTTACCATAGGCGGCATGCTGATGCCTCTTGAGCTATTCCCTGAAGCACTCCAGCAGGTAGGCCGCTGGCTCCCCTTTCAAACGATTGTTTATCTACCTGCCAAAACAACGGTGGCTTTCGATGCCTCCAATCTGGCCGGAACTATTTCCATACAGCTTATTTGGATGCTGGTAATCGGTGTTATCGTCTTCCTCGTGTATCGGAAAGGAGTGACAAAACTCAATGTTAACGGTGGATAACAAGCGTTTGCCAACAATCAGCGAATACGGGCAGCCCGGGAAGTTTAAGCGATTACTTCGATTTGTTCTGGCGTGCTGGAAGCTCAATCTGGCGGGAGCCATGGAATTTCGCTTGAGTTTTCTGCTTACCGCCGGCATGATGATCATCAATAATGTGGTTTGGATCGTATTCTGGGGAATTTATTTTGGCCGATTCCATGTCTTGAATGGATGGGAGATGCAGGATGTGATGATGCTGTGGGCCGTAGCAGCAGGAGGTTTTGGAGTGATGGCCACATTCTTTGGCAATGCGACCCGGATATCCAATCTGATTGCAACCGGACAGCTTGATATTTATTTAACACAGCCAAAGCCCGTACTGCTGCATGTCCTTATTAGCCGGATGTCGGTTAGTGCCATTGGTGACGTCTTATCTGCCCTTTTGATTTATGCTGCTTTCGGAGATAAGTCAGGGCTTGGTTTTCTTAAATTTGCACTGGCGATGGTACTGTCGACGCTGATTTTTATATTTTTCACGGTCATTGTAAACTGTCTCGCTTTCTGGTTGGGCAGCACGGAGGGACTTAGTTTGCAGTTGTATAATGCACTTCTAACTTTTACAACCTATCCGACCAGCATTTTTAAAGGTCTAGGTAAAATCGTTCTATTCACCGTGCTGCCAGCAGGATTTATTAGTTATTTGCCGATTGGATTATTACGCGAAGTTGACTTGCCGTTTATATTAGCAGCCATTGGTATCGTTCTATTCCTTTGCGTTGTCGCCATTAGCCTATTTTATGGAGGGTTAAGAAGGTATTCATCTGGTAACATGATGGGGCTGAGACGCTAATAGGCATAGGATCCTAATAAGCTGCGCATGCTAGTTAGGTGGCAGACATATTACGTAAATCAAAGGAGTCGATAGAAATGTCAAGACGCCGGCGCGGTCCAGTACCGAATCCGAATATGCAAAGCCAACCTAACGGTATGATGCAGCCAACTTTTCAAGCAACGTCATCGTATCAACCAAGCATGCAACCAAATTTTATGCCGCAAGCACGTAATGATCAAAATCAGTACCAGACCTATCAGGGTGGAATGCCCGTTCCCGGTTCTTCCGGCGACATGAGTGCCCCATATGGTCAACGAAACACGGGTATCAATCACGCAGACGCGCGCAATGTGGGGTTCCAGGGTGGATACACTGGGTATGGAGCGAATGGTCAACCAACACAGTACGGTACGTTTATGAGAGATGGGACGCAGTACGGGGCAGGACCTCACACCATTGATCCGAATAAGGCGATCATTCAAGCCGTTCATTATGGAGACGGCGGCATTCGTAGCGTACAATTTCAAGATGGCAGAATCGTGGATATTGCGGATGCGATAGCGATGACGGAAGCTGGATTAATTGAAGATGTGAATACGGGCCGAAATCGAGAAGGGGAAAAGACGCTAAGGTCTTACCCGGATGGAGATCCAAGCAATAACTTATCGAATTTACCCCGGTTTTAAAGGGATGAAATCAAGCAGTTTGCTACCAAGCAAGCTGCTTTTTTACTTTTTCAAGATTTTTCTCGAAAAATCTCATTTCTGATGTCACACAATCGCATTGCCAGTTGTCTTATTAACGGATGGTTCTGGGCAGTTTTTCAGTAGATAAGAAAGTATAAGTTTTATCCTTTTGCTTCGCATCTACCTTGACAAACGCGTCCGTCCTAAAAGGACGACGAAGTCGTTTATCCTTGTATAGAATGGTTTATTTGGATTTGTTTCATAATATTTAGAACAGATTGAATTTTAAATCAAAGAGAAGAGGTTATTATGCAAAGTTATACCGTGGACCCACAACTTAATAACATCGAAGATTTGTATAAAACCTATAAGTCTCATTTGTTTGCAATTGCTTATCGCATGTTAGGTTCCAGCTCGGATGCCGAGGATATGGTACAAGATTTGTTCATTGGCATGCACGGTTATTTAAATGAAAATATTAATAATATGAAATCATACTTAAGCAAAATGATGATTAATCGGTGCCTGAATGAATTGAAATCTGCACGTAAAAAACGCATTAGTTATGTAGGCAATTGGCTTCCGGAACCATTGGTACAATTGAGTGAAGATAATCCGCTGGATAGCATTGAGCGTCGGGACACGATTTCTTATGCCTTTCTTGTATTGATGGAAAAACTAACACCACTAGAGCGAGCTGTATTTGTCTTAAGAGAGGTCTTTGCTTATGAACATAGCGAAATTGCCGAAATGTTTAATAAAACGGAAGTGAATTGCCGTAAAATTTATAGCCGGGTCAAGAAAAAAGTTGATTTATCTACGGAAAAAAATGACTACTTACAGATGCATCCCGTTGAGGAAAAGGAACTGGTGACGCGATTTATCTCTGCGCTTTCGAACGGCAACGTTCAATCTCTAGTAGACTTATTAACCGAGGATGTCATCTTGGTTGCGGATGGTGGAGGAAAAGTGTCGGCTGCAGCTGTACCTGTCTACATGAAAGAGCGTGTGCTCAAAATATTACAGGCTCTTTCATCAAAATTTCCTGAAAATAAGGCCCAACTCGTTGAGGTTAATGATCAGCAGGGGATATTGTTAACCAAAGATGGTATGCCATCTGGCGTCATTGCTTTTGAGTGGGATGCCTATAAGTTGGCTGTACAACGAATTTTCATTATTTTGAATCCAGATAAGTTAAAACATCTATCCATTTAAAAGCAAATTAAACTCTGGATCCGTGCAAGTGGCGGAATTTCGGAGTTTTGTCTATTAAACAGACAGCTTGCGTCGTTTCTTCATACTGCCAATTGTCCATAAGGTTAAAGGGATGGCAAAGTAGGCGAATGGATAAAAGATCCTAACAAGAAACGTGCTCTTTAGCGTATAAGAAATTTGAATATTGTAAGAGCTATAGATGAGAAATGTCAGTAATATAACTGTCATGCCGCATGCAATATATTTCCAATTTCTGATTCCTGTCCACTCCGATAATCCATAGCTTAGAATGAATA
Source organism: Paenibacillus violae (assembly GCF_032461945.1). Taxonomy (NCBI): domain Bacteria; kingdom Bacillati; phylum Bacillota; class Bacilli; order Caryophanales; family Paenibacillaceae; genus Paenibacillus; species Paenibacillus violae. Next base: position 477,120 of record NZ_JAWCUD010000002.1, on the reverse strand, counting down.
AGCTGACCGCTAACTTAATAAAAGCACCAAATACCCATAATGGGATATAAAGAGCATCGATATTTTGAATGAAATTGAGAATAGATATAAATTTAGTGAGAGAATATACAGGAATTACCAATTGAGTGGCTATGTCGGGGCCAGTTACGAATAGAAGCGCCAGTGCAGCTAAAACACCCCATATCATCGAAACTCCCGTTCCCCAAAGGATCGCTCGCGAGGCAGTTTGCTTGTTCTCTGCAAAAAAGAACAGCATAAGGATGATTGAAGGATCCACCATGTAGGTATATGAATGTAAGGCGCCTTTAAGAATTTTTAACCAACCTGAATCCGAATAGATAGGTAAAACTCTGGTTACTTCCATGTCTTGAGGATTCAGAAATAATTGAATAAACAACGTGAAAACAAAGATTGGGCCTATAACTTCTGCGCATCGGCTGACAGTCGTAATGCCCCCTTTATATACGGCATAAGCAACGAGAAATAACATAAAGAGTAAGATAATAATCATCGGTGTATTGTGCATCAAAACTAGATTCACAAACTCAGCATTCCCTTTTGCGATCGTTGACATTTGCAAAAACCACAGCAGAAAATACACGATGACGATGATTTTGCCAAGAACAGTGCCTAATAGGTCCTTTATGAAGACGACTATTGTTTTATCCTTATTTTGCATACAAACACGGAGCATAACCCAAGTGACCGCCATCATAACCAATCCTCCAAGCAGAATGGAAATCCAACAGTCCTGACGAGCATGCTCCGCGGCCAAATGGATAGGAAGGTAAGAAACGACGATAATGGAAGAAATGCAGATCAGCCAAAACATTTGATAACCACTTACTTTCATATTTCGTACCACTCCTTACCGTCCTCGTTTTATTTGTCCGCCAGTTGCCCCGATGGATTTAAATTGGATATTTGCTTGGACTACCACATGGATTTGCTTAAAATGTTCATCCCAATCCTCTTTATTCAACCGCCACCATGCTGGATACTTGTGGTGCAGGTAAGCACCGATGCTGAAAACGTCCGTGCCCCAACTCTGAACTTTATTAAAGGTAAGTTGTAATTCTTCACTAACTTTCTCATTGAGATATTGTTGTACTTCAAGCATGCTGCCTACTTCGGACATGTCAAGTTGAGTCGTGTTTTCAAGCAGATAAGCTTGTGCTCTAGCAGTTACAGCTACTTGAGTAGGAGCAGGGCCGGCAGCCGATTTCATTTCGCGATTCAGATGGGTCAATCTGAAGGAAAGACTCCCCTTGCCATCCTTCCAAGGAATGGTCAGCACTCGCAACCCATCCTTCCCGGACATCCAGGCTGTTTTATTTCCCTCCAAATCGTCCAAAATCCCCCCGATTTTAAGTTCATTATTCAAGACAGCGAAACCGGATAGTACGGCCAGTAGATCCTTTTTATTCTTGCTTGTTTGCGTATTTTTCATCTGTAGAACCGGAACGAGAGGCCGGTGGTCTTGTGCAACACTGTCGATAACAAATTGCCTTGTAGAGTATTTTTTCATCCCATTGATATTCATTTCTTTGCCAACCGCAATACTAGAGAGATTTTCCAAAGGATTCTTCGTCATCAGGAATTCTTTTGCGCTTTTCCCTCTAATCATAACGGTAATGTCCCTTTGATTGTTGGCAGGATCCCTTCCGAGTTTATCAAATATCTTGTCCACTTCATTCTTAATGAAAAAATCTTCACTAATTGCAATTATAATGCGATGGCTCGTCAGTAATTTTCTTGATATCTCCCTCTGTATTTTTTGATTTGCCTCAAGAACGTCCCTTCCTTTGGCCGACATGACGAGGAAACTGTCCGAGTCTCCGGATCCACTTCCTTTGGAAGTACCATTCATTTGGGAGGGGATGACAATCTGGTGGCTGATTTCGATGTTGCCATTATCAACATGGTCAACAGCCGTCCCCATTACAAATGCCAATTGATTCGGCTCTACAAAATCGGTACAGCCTGAGACGAAGAACATAAATATGACAGATGCGCACGTGATGATTACAGCGCGGATCATGTTTGGCGTCCTTTCTTGTTTTGAAGATTCTTAAACCTATAAGGATAACGGATAATCACATCTTTAAATCGTTTGGCATCGAACGGCGCGAGCGGGCTCAAGAATGGCGTTCCAAAGGATTCAAGCGATACGAGATGAATCAGCAAAAAAATAATGCCAAACGCGAAGCCGACAAAACCAAGCCACCCGGTTATGAACAACAAGAGATAGCGGGTGAAACGGAAGGGCAGGGTGGCACTGTATCTCGGAATGGTATATGCCGCGACACCGGTCAACGAAATAACGATAATAATCGGCGTGGATATAATGCCGGCTTCAACGGCCGCTTGCCCAATTACCAACGCGCCAATAATACTGACAACCGGACCAAGTTGATTAGGAAGGTGTACCCCTGCTTCTTGTAATCCGTCAAAAATAAACATCATAAGGAATACTTCGATGACGGTCGGAAACGGACTGCTTTCTCTTGCTGTTGCGATTTCAATCATGAGAGAGTTAGGGACCATTTCCGGGTGGAACGTTGATAAGGCAACATAGACTGCGGGCAAAGCAAAGGAAGTGAAGGTCAAGATATATCGGATCATACGTGTCAGTAAAACAAAGATGAACCTCTCAAAATAGTCATCAGCCGATTGAAGACCTGACCATAGTGTAATAGGAAGGATTAGGACAAAGGGAGTTCCATTCGTTATAATCGCGACTTTTCCCTCCAGAAGACTTGCCGCTACAATATCAGGTCGTTCGGTATTCTGAATCTGTGAGAAGATAGAGAAAGAGTTATGCTCAAGACACTCCTCGAGATAAGCGGAATCGAGAACGCCTTCAAGTTCTATGGCATTTAACTTATCTCTTACCTCCATTAATACTTTCTCATCTGCTAGTCCCTTCAAATAGGTTAGGACAACTTCAGTCTGCGTATAAGTCCCAACCGTAAAAGATTCCATTTTCAAATGAGAGTGAACGATTCTTCTCCGAATCAACGTTGTATTCGTGCGAATATTTTCGACGAATCCCTCTTTTGACCCCCGTAATGTTGCTTCTTTCCTTGGCTCTTGGATGCTTCTTGTCTCAAATCCTTGCACTTGTGCAATTAGCGCGGTTGCCGCATCATCCACTAATATTCCTAAGCTGCCTTGCAGGATGTGCTGGACAAGATCTTGGAGCGTACAATCCGTCTTGACATCCGTCAAAGGAATCCATTCCTGGCTAAACATGTCGGCTAGAGATTGAATCCGATCCATGCCTTGGGGGAGTCCGCTGAAAATCAGCGGTTTGAGTACGTTATCCTCTATACTTTGTAAGCGAGTCATGCCGTCTAGGTAGACAAGGATTAGTTTGGTTTCGTCTTTTAACATAAAAGATCGAATAACGACATCTGAGCAATCACGGAACTGATCTTTAAGAAAGGCTTCGTTTACTTCGATTGACCTGCTTATTTCGCTCATCGAGGATCACCCCCCATGCATCATAGATGTTGGATATTATTAACAGAGTGTCATTTCGTTATTCAGCGGATGAAGAATGTCACACTTTGAAAGCGCCAATTGTCTTAATAGTGTTATGAAATCAAAAAAGTGGAGGTAACAAAAATGACACAACGTATAAATTACATGCAGCAATCACCGGAATTCACCAAAAAAATGATGGACTTCAGCAACGCTGAGAAGGATAGCTCAATTGAGGAAACAATCCTGCATCTGGTTCACATTAGGGCTTCTCAAATGAATGGTTGTGGATTCTGCGTAGATATGCACGTCAAACAAGCCAAAATTCATGGTGAGAGCGAACTTCGTCTCTATCACCTCCCAATTTGGAGGGAATCCACGTTGTTCTCGCCGCGCGAACGCGCTGCGTTGGCTTGGACTGAAATCCTAACCAAGCTTCCTGAACATGGTGTACCTGATGAAGTGTATGACCGAGTTCGCGGCCAGTTGTCGGAGAAAGAATTGTCAGATTTGAGCTTCTCCATCATGGCGATCAATGCGTGGAACCGTATCAATGTCGGTTTCAAAACAGTTCCAGGTTCAGCTGATGCTGCATTTGGTTTATCGAAAGCTGGACTCAAGTAATTAGTTCATACTTCATTTGTTTGGACTCTATAGACTAGATAATTTCAAATATAAAACCAGGAGGAATTTATATGAAAATTGTTGTTATTGGCGGTAGTGGACTTATCGGAAAAAAACTTGTAAATAACTTACGTGAGCTTGGTCATGAAGTCGTAGCGGCATCACCTTCCTTAGGCATCAACTCCGTTACGGGTGAGGGGCTTGCTGCGGCAATCAACGGCGCACAGGTTGTCGTTGACGTTACGAACGCTCCTTCGTGGGAAGATCAAGCCGTATTAGACTTCTTTAAGACGTCAACGCGAAATCTTCTTGAAGCAGAAGCTGCTGCAGGCGTGCAACATCATGTTGCGTTGTCGGTCGTTGGTACGGATGGCTTGTTGGAGAGTGGATATTTCCGTGCGAAAATGGCGCAAGAAGAGATGATTAAAGCTTCTAAAGTGCCTTATACCATCGTTCGCGCAACTCAGTTCTTCGAGTTCGTTGAAAGTATTGCTCAATTCTCCACGGAAGGTCAAACCGTCCGGATGCCGTCCGCCTTTATTCAACCGATTGTATCCGACGATGTCGCTGCCGCGGTTGCGGACTATGCGTTTGCGGCGCCTGTGAATGGTATTGTCGACTTGGCGGGTCCGGAACGCATGGGTCTTAATGAACTTGTTCGTCGTTTCCTGGACGCCAAAAAGGACGCAAGACAACTTATCACAGACGAAAATTCACGCTACTATGGCGTGCTGTTGAAGCAGCATTCACTCGTTCCACTAGGCGAGGCGCGTATTGCTCCAACACATTTTGAAGAGTGGTTAAATGGCTCTGCGAACTAAGATAAATAGTTCTGCATGGCCGAAAAGGAGAACTGCTTGCGTGCAGTTCTCCTTTTTTAGTACCCCAGGAGGATAACATAATGAAAATAGCTATTATTGGCGGTGGATTAGCTGGATTAACAGCGGCTGCCTACTTGACTGAGAATCCACATGTTGAAGGAATTTTATTCGAACGCAGTCCGCAATTAGGCGGGCGAGCTTTTACTTATGAAAAGGCTGGATTCACATTAAACTACGGCGCACATGCGATATATGGCATCGACCGTCATACCTTGTCGTCCATGGAACATGAATTGCGCCTGACGTTTTCCTCTAAGCAGGTAGATAAACGCAAAGTCGTTTATTCGAAAGGTAATCATCTTACAACGGCGCCGCTGGACGCTATTAATCTATTAACAACAGATCTATTAAGCACCATGCAGAAGGTAAGGTTTGTCGGAGATATCACGGCGATTATTGCCAATATTCATAACTTGAAAAACTACAACACCTTAGGCGACTATTTCGAAGCCTCTAAGGCGGATGATGATGTGAAGGAGTTATGGGAGCATTTGGTTTGCTCCAATTTCTTTATTGCTCCTGAAGATGCTCGTCATGTTTCCGGAGCTGTGATTAGTGAGTACTATCATAATTTGTTTCTGTCAACAAAACCTGTCAATTATGTCCTAGGAAGTTGGTCCGTTATTACGAATCAATTGAAGCAGAAAATAATGACTTCAGAGCAATGGGAAATCGCCATGCAGGAAAGTGTAGAAGAACTTCGATATGAAGATCAGAAATTTATTCTGCAGACCAAAAATCGTAAGCAAGCTTTCGATAAAGTTATTTTTGCCATGCCGGTTCAACAAGTCATCAAATTTCTCAAAGGTACGGCTTGGGAGCCATTCCTTGCTCCATATGAATCCAATACAGCAACTGAAGTAATGATCTACGATGTTGGATTAAGTCAGGTTGTTGCAAGACCTTTTACGTATATTAGCGATATGGATAATAAAATATTTATCACGGATGTGTCGGCAACAGACCATACGCTTGTACCAGAGGGTGGACAATTGCTGCAGGCAATCGCCTATTTGAAAGATCATTTTGATAGTGAGGAGCAGCGTAAAACTTATTTGGATGATAAGAACGCACAGATTGAAGCACTCTTCGATCGGCATTACCCAGGGTGGCGCGTAGTTACCGCGGTGAAACGCGTTTCCAAAAAAGCAATGGTCTCCAGCGTGAAAAACGTTATTACAAATAAGTTACTGGCTACTCGTATCGATCATGTTCCGTTCTATTTTTGTGGAGATGGCTGTGAGGGGAAGGGAGAACTTGCAGAAAGAGCTTTCTCCAGCGCTCGGAATGTGGCTTTGTCCATTGTTAATGAAGTTCATGAAGCTTTACAAAAGGTTTAATAAAATTTTGGTACTCGAACAAAGCAAAATGTATGTCACACTTCAGAGCTGCCAATTGTCTTAATAGTGTTAAGAAAATAATTAAGGAACAGCACAAGGAAGGAATATAAAAATAGCACAACGTGTAAATTATATGCAGCAATCACCTACTAGGAGGAATTCATATGAAAATTGTTGTTATTGGTGGTAGTGGACTTATTGGAAAAAAACTTGTAAATAACCTGCGTGAGCGTGGTCATGACGTAGTGGCCGCATCACCTTCTTTAGGCATCAACTCTATTACTGGAGAAGGATTAGGTGAAGCAATTAGCGGTGCGGAAGTTGTCGTCGATGTTTCGAACGCTCCATCATGGGAAGACCAAGCTGTATTAGAGTTCTTTGAGACCTCAACTCGCAATCTCCTAGCAGCTGAAGCTGCTGCCGGCGTGAAACATCACGTTGCGTTATCCGTCGTTGGTACGGATGGTCTTCTTGAGAGTGGCTATTTCCGGGCAAAGATGGCGCAAGAAGAAATGATTAAGGCCTCTAAAGTTCCTTACACAATCGTTCGTGCGACGCAGTTCTTCGAGTTCGTTGAAAGCATTGCTCAATTCTCTACGGAAGGGCAAACCGTCCGGATGCCGTCCGCCTTTATTCAACCGATTGTATCCGACGATGTCGCTGCCGCGGTTGCGGACTATGCGCTTGCGGCGCCTGTGAATGGCATTGTAGACCTGGCTGGTCCAGAACGCATGGGTCTTGACGAACTCGTGCGTCGCTTCCTGACCGCTAGAAAGGACACTAGGCAGGTAGTGACAGACGAAAACTCACGTTACTACGGCGTGTTATTGAACCAACATTCTCTTGTCCCTCTAGGGGAAGCGCGTATTTCCACGACTCGCTTCGAAGATTGGTTAAAGCGCACTTGAATTATGACCATTGCGAACAATTTTAGTATGAGGAGACCTACAGAATGTGGGTCTTCTTTTTTATTTCACACTTACAAAGCAGGAGCCAGCATTTGTATGAAATTTTAAAATTGATATCGAGTATACTCCAGGTACTATTCTTGGAACTAGGCAAAGGGGATTTCAGCCTATGCTCAAAATTCTATCACCATGGAGGAATATTCAGATGCAAAAGAATAGTTACGAAGTAACAATACAAGCTCCGATTCAATCAGGATTTGGTCCAAGAACGACGGCGCAGGAAGCACTTGGGGGAGAAAAATTGAGCGGTAAAGTCGCTATTGTGACAGGCGGCTACTCGGGACTAGGTCTCGAGACTGCGCGTGTGCTTGCGGAAGCCGGGGCAACGGTTATTGTGCCAGCACGTACGCCCGAGAAGGCTCAGGCATCCGTTTCCCATCTACCTGGGGTTGAACTAGAATCTTTGGATCTTCTAGCTCCTGCCTCCATAGATGCTTTCGCGGAGCGCTTCCTTGCTTCAAATCGTCCCTTGCATATTCTTGTGGATAGTGCCGGGATCATGGCATCGCCGCTTGCTCGTGATTACCGCGGGTATGAAGCTCAGTTTGCAACAAACCACTTAGGACATTTCCAACTTGCAGCAAGACTGTGGCCGGCTTTAGTTAAAGCGGAGGGAGCTAGAGTTGTATCGGTCTCATCGCGAGGTCATGCAATTAGTGGAATGGACTTCAAGGATCCGCTTTTTGAAACTCGCCATTATGAAAAGTGGACGGCGTACGGACAATCCAAAACAGCAAATGCCTTATTTGCGGTCGAGTTGGATAAGCGGGGTCAATCCTATGGTGTTCGTGCTTTTTCTGTCCATCCAGGATCGATTGTAACCGACTTGTCACGCAACCTGTCTGATGATGAAATGCTTGCGATGGGAGCTCTGGACGAACAAGGGCAGCGAGTATTCAGCGAGTATAATGATGAGTTTAAAACAATTTCAGAGGGTGCAGCTACGATTGTCTGGTGTGCTGCAAATAAACAATTGGAAGGTAAAGGGGGCGTCTATTGCGAAAATGTAGATATTGCACAGGCTGTTCCTGCCGATAACCCTCGCGGACCAGGCGTTAAACCATGGGCGACGAATCCGGAATTCGCGGAGCAGCTCTGGCACCTTAGTGAAGAACTTACCGGTATCAAGTTTCCAGTATGAGCAAAAATTTATCAACCGTCCTCAGGTTTTCGAACCGTGTGGGCGGTTTTTTGTCACACTTTGACACTCTCAATTGTCTTATTAATGTCAAGATAGCATATCATTGACCGATTAGAAACAACGAGACAGATCGGGAACAAATCATCTTAGAGAGGTGTCACATGAAAGGAAATTCCTATTACTGGCGCAAACTGCATTCACTACTCGGAGTCATTCCACTCGGGGGCTTCATTCTAGTCCATCTATTGATTAACTTTCAATCGTTTGAACGCGGACCAGAGGGGTTCAGCAGCGGTGTACATTTGGTCAACAGCTTGCCGCTTAAGCCTTTGCTTGAGATCTTTGGAATCTACATTCCGATCCTGTTCCATGGCGTGTATGGACTTTATATGGCTTATCAATCCAATATGAACTCGGGACAATACACGTACGGTCGCAATTGGGCGTTTACTTTTCAACGTATAACGGGGGTCATTACGTTTATTTTCGTTTTCTGGCATTTTTTTAATACACGCCTTCAAGTCTACCTTGGGACCATCACGCATGATGATCTTGGGTCTACGATGCATCAAATTGCTACGAATCCAACCTATTTCGTCCTATATGTGATAGGGGTATTGTCAGCAGTATTCCATTTCAGTAATGGTCTATGGGCTTTTATGATTAGTTGGGGGGTCACGATATCACCGAGATCACAACAAATCTCCTCTAAAATTTGTATGGGGGTTTTTGTGCTTGTTTCGCTGCTATTCCTTCTTTCGCTCATTGCGTTCACTGGCGAGGAATTTAAAGGAGCGGCTAATGCCGCTGTACTACTCGGTAGGTATAGTTAAAGGAGGGACCCCTTGAATTAAAACTTGGTGAATTCCTGCCAATTCATAACGGGATAAAGTTGCTGTCACAGCTCTTGACAGCAAACTTTATCCCGCTTTTTTATTTAAAGAAATAGTCAATAGCGCGGTAAGAAAATGCCTAGTTTATGAATTTTTAATATGTGGTTTAGATCTAGTTTATTTCCATTTATTATCTTATAGATACTACAATTACAGGGGGATTGCGGGATTATGAAAGTGCTAAACATGACACAGAAGAAGTGGCTCTTGAGCTTGCACATCCTTTTTTCAGCCATTATGCTCGGTACAAGTGTAACATTTCTTATTTTGAGTATAACGGCAGCGAGCTCTAATGATTCAGGATTAATACTTTCTTGCTATAAGGCTATGCATGTTTTATCTACAACTTCTGTGAGAGCTTCATTTATTGGAACAATAGTGACAGGGTTGCTGTTATCCGTATGGACTCACTGGGGCTTGGTGAAATATTATTGGATCATAGCGAAGGAAATACTTAGTTTGCTTGCGCTTATTTTAGGTCCTATCGGCATGTATATATATACACTTCAAGGCATATCGCTGATAACGGATGTAGGGGTAGAGGGAGCAAATCAAGGGGCTTTGGTAGTAAACACGCTATCGTTGTTCATTGGTATAGGTTTACAGTTGATCTCCTTGGTTTCCATGTTTCTACTTTCCGTTTTTAAGCCGTGGGGGAAGCGCAAATAGATTAGGCAAGCCCTCTACTATGGAAAAAGTGTAGATGTAGTCCAGTCATCTAGAAATGAGATATCGAGTATCTCATTTCTGTATTATACAAGATAGAAGAATCATTGTAAGATACATGAGCAGGCCAGAAACAAGACATATCAATAGCGTCTTGAAAAAGGACGCATTTTTTTAACTAAATTAACTACCTTTTAATAGGTAGAGACGGAGAGTGGAGAAAATGAGTATTCAAAGTAAAGTGGTCGTAATTACAGGAGGAAGCAGTGGGATTGGGAAAGCAGCAGCAGTGGAACTCGTAAAAAGAGGAGCTAACGTAGTCATCAACGGCCGTCGTGAACAAGAGTTGATTAAGGCTGCCAATGAAATCGATCCGACAGGTACGCATGTCGCTTATGTTGCAGGCGATATTTCAAACCCGAAAGTAGCTGAGCAGTTAATCGGCGAAGGACTTGCGCGTTTTGGACGCATTGACACACTGATTAATAATGCTGGGATTTTTATTGCTAAACCATTCACCGAATACACGGAAGAAGATTTTGCATCGATCCTTTCCGTCAATGTCGCAGGCTTCTTCCATCTCACTCAGCGTGCGTTAATCGAGATGTTGAAAGAGGGTTCAGGCCATATCATCAACATCACAGCAAGTGGGTTTATTGAACAGCCAATTAAAGCCATTCCTGCTGCACTGCCGGCTTTAACCAAAGGCGGTTTGAACTCAGCTACGAAGTCACTGGCAATCGAGTTCGCGGACAAAGGCATCCGAGTGAACGCAGTCGCGCCTGGAATCACCAAAACACCGATGCATCCGGTTGAGAATCACGCTTATTTAGCTACATTACACCCGATGGGCCGAATGGGCGAGATGCAGGAAATTGTTGATGCTATTTTATATCTGGAATCCGCAAATTTTGTGACGGGAGAAATTCTTCACGTCGATGGTGGTCAAAACGCAGGACAGTGGTAAGCAAGTCTAAGTAAGAGAGTCGTTGATAGAATCGAACATAAAATATAAAGTTTGGAGCGATATTCGTGAGTATCTTTAAAAAACTATTTAAAAAGGAGTCTACACAAGTGTCAACATCAAAGGTGAATTTAGCCGTTATTTATTACAGTTCAAATGGGACCAATTATCAATTAACGCAATGGGCCGCTGAAGGAGGACTTCAAGCAGGTGCAGAGGTCAAAATTCTCAAAGTGCCGGAAACTGCGCCACAATCTGTGATAGATAACAATCCATCTTGGAAAGCTCATCTTGAGCAAACCAAGGATATTCCTACCGTGTCTTTGGCAGATTTGGAGTGGGCAGACGCGATCATCTTTAGTATGCCCACAAGATTCGGTAATCTACCAGCTCAAATGAAACAGTTCATAGATACGACAGGAGGCCTTTGGGCACAAGGGAAAACGGTGAATAAAGTGGTGAGCGCCATGACTTCCGCCCAAAATCCGAATGCAGGTCAGGAACAAACGATTCTTCAATTATACACTTCCATGTACCATTGGGGTGCGATTGTGGCAGCGCCAGGGTTCACGGATCCTTCGGTATTTGTTGCAGGCGGCAATCCGTACGGGACAAGCGTAACCGTGGATCAAAATGGAGCGATTAAGGAAGACGCGCGCGCTGCTGCCCAGCACCAAGCAAAACGCGCTGTGTCTGTTGCCAAATGGGTAAAGGCCGGTTTAGCTCAATAATATTGCTAATTCTTTATATAATCCCAGTGCCGTATTGGTACTGGGATTATATGCGTTATTTCCTAACCATAACAAGGAGAGCGCGATGAAGATGACCATTCATCCAAGAATATTTTTGGAGAAAAAATGGGAAATTAGATCTATCCGTGTTTTCTGTAGGAGGCTGTTCAGTGAAATGGTTTAGGAAATGGATGCGCACGAAACCTGGGTATCCAATTATACCTGAGGAACTTCAATCTGAAGGTGAAGAGAACTCCGGGTTAACCGAGGATTTAGAGCATAATGAATTTATTCTTAAACGGATATTCCACAACAGCTCTGATATCGTTTTCCGTCATGTTCAAATGGCTGGACACAACCACTGGCTTATTATCTACTTTGCAACCCTGGTTGAAGAAGAGTTGATTAATGATCATATCTTGAAGCCATTAATCGCTGCATCGGAAAGACAGGAAGAGATAGCAAAAACAGAATGGCTGGATGATCAAAGTATCTCCCTAGGGATGACGAGTGTTATATCCAAAGTAACTGACATCGTGAAACAAGTCTTAAATGGCCATGCAGCCGTGATCACCATAGGGAACTGCGATGCGATGATGGTGAAGGTGAATGCCAAATCAACAAGAAGCCTAGACGAACCGACATCTGAACCCGTCATCCGCGGGCCCAGGGTTGGATTTATCGAAAATATTTCAAGGAATATAGGGTTAATTCGCTCCTTAATTAAGACTTCAAGATTAAAAATGGAGTCTTTTATACTCGGTGAACTTTCACAAACGCAAGTTGTTATAACTTATATTGTTGGAATTGCTTCGGAGACGATCATTGAGGAAGTTAGAGAAAGGGTTGGAAGGATTAAAATAGACGGAATCCTTGATTCAGGGTACGTGGAGGAGTTTATCGAGGATAGTCCATTTTCCCCATTTCCACTTGTACACAGTACGGAACGACCGGATGTGGTTGCAGCCGAACTATTGGAAGGAAAAGTAGCTATTCTCGTGGATACATCTCCTTTTGTTTTAATTGTTCCCATGACCTTCTGGACGGGGCTCCAGGCAAGTGAGGATTATTACATCCGCTGGCCAATCGCCACTTTTGTGCGATGGATTCGTTTCCTTTTCATTAGTATCGCGATATTTGCTCCTCCTCTATACGTCGCAATTACGACCTTCAATCAGGAAATGATTCCTACTAATCTGGTACTGAGTATTGCCTCCTCTAGAGAGCCTGTTCCTTTTCCAGCCGTAATCGAAGCCTTCTTAATGGAAATTATATTTGAAGCCTTACGGGAAGCAGGGATTCGATTACCTAGGCAAATCGGGCAAGCGATAAGTATTGTAGGGGCATTGGTCATCGGACAAGCGGCTGTATTAGCAGGCATAATTTCCGCACCGGTCGTTATTATTGTGTCCATTACTGGTATTGCAGCGTTCACGATTCCTCGTTACAGTTTTGCTAATGGAATCCGATTGCTACGATTTCCCATGCTATTACTGGCGGGTACGCTTGGTCTTTATGGCATTGTAATCGGTTTACTGGGTATTGTGTTACATATCTCATCGCTTCGTTCGTTCGGAGTCCCATACTTTGCTCCAGCAACTCCGATGACATTCTCTGAATTAAAGGATGTCATCATCCGGGCACCTATATGGGCTAAAACTCAACGTCCTAAAGCAACAAGCTTTAACGACGCAGTACGTGAGCCTGCAGGTCAAAAACCAAGCCCTGAATCTGCGGGCAAAAGGAAGGGAGCTCCAGAATGAAACCATTCCTTTTTATAGGGGTACTAATCACACTGCTGACCACAAGTGGCTGTTGGGACCGAACGGAAATAAACGATCTTGCTTTCATTATGGGTACGGCATTTGACATAACCGAAGACGGGAACTATATCTTATCCCATCAAATTGCAATTCCTTCCTCTGCGCAAGGAGGGCCGGGGAGTGGAGGCAACAGCAACGAGAAGTTTTTCGTTATTTCCGCTGAGGGTAGTAATGTGAATGAAGCTTTCTATAGGCTTCAGAAAAAAAGTTCGCGTAGACTGTTTACTGCACACCGCGTCGTTATTTACATTGGTGAGAAGCTGTCTAAACGTGGAATTCAAGACATTCTCGACATTTACACCCACGATTCAAAACAACGCTTAAAAACATATATCATGGTTGTAAAGGGAGGAGAAGGGCGGGACATTCTGAAAGTGAAATACCCCTTTGAACAAGTGCCCAGTGAAGCCATCAAGGAAATGGAAGGCTTAAGAAATGAGCTGGCAATCTCATTGCGAGACTTTTTTTTAGCCTCGTCTGGAGAAGGAATCAGCCCCGTTTTGGGAGCCATCACGCCGGATGGCATAACAGAAGGAGTCAAAGAAAGCCATATATTTAAGCTAGCCGGCTCGGCCATTTTTAAGGACTTCAAATTAGCTGGTTTTCTAAACGAGAATGAAACCAATGGATTTCTATGGGTTACAAATAGAATGAAGCATGGGAGCCTTAATGCAAATATACCAGATAGCGGTGGAACGGTTGGGATGATTTTATCAAAAACGGATCGGAAAATTACTCCGGAGATCAGTGGGGGTAAGATTAAATTTAACATACAGCTTCAAGGTGAAGGGAATATTTGGGAAAATAACACCAATTTAGATATTCGAATACCAGAGAATCTTAAAATTGTTGAGGAAGCCTTGGAGAAAGCGGTTGAAGAACAAATTCACGATACGTTATCCAAAGTCCAGAAGCAATACAAAGTAGATAGTGTGGGTTTTGGCAGAGAAATCTACCGTGACGAGCCGAAACAGTGGAAAACGTTGAAAGATCAATGGGACAATAAGTATCCGGAGGTAGCCGTTTCCTTTGATGTAAAGATAAATATATTAGGCAGCGGGATGGCAGGTCCTCCTTTACATTTGAAGAGAAAGGAGATCATAAAATGATCGTCAAAATCATTCTTTTTGTATCTTTCATGATCGTATGGTCTTTTGTTACAATCCGATCTAATCTGCAAAGGCAAAAAAATAGAGAAGCAGCGGTATTCAGCGGTTTAATGGCCATATCGTCTATCGTCGGCTCTTTATTAATTGCTCGAGTTGAGCTGCCGAGTATGGTCGTCCCGTTCAAAATTGTTTTTGAACCCATCGGAAAAATGCTTTTAATGCGCTGAAGGCATAGCTTTTCTTTTGATTGTGTCTATCAGGAGAAGTAAAAGCGGTATGAGGCTTTGTGTTACAAAACCCCCGCTCGGGTAAATTAATGTAAGATAAGTCTGAAGTTCAGCACCATTTTTGAAAACCCAAACAGATCCAATGAGGCACAAGAGGGTGATTGGCGCCACGAGATCACGATAATTCCGAATGCCGAAAATCTGGCTTATACTAATACTTAATATAAACAATGACACCGAAACTTTCACGAAACTCCCAATGACCCATACCATGACAGCAATGGCTTCGAGGCGTTCGAATGAACCTTCAATACCTATATATTGCATAACACTTAAATACGAATAGTTGAGTTGACCTGTTAACGAACCGAGAACCAAAATCGTAGATAAAACAATGATAAAAATAAAAACAAAGATACATATAAGCGCATACAAGGAAATTTTAAACGCCTTTTGGGGTTGATTCAAATAGGGAAGCAGCCATCCCAAAATAAACAACTGATTCATAAATGCTCCTGCCGGTAGGATGGCTCCTTGTAATACCGGCAGAAAGCCGTCTGCTAAAACTGGTTTTAGTTGTTCATGATCCGCTGCACCAATCGTCAGTATCAAAAGTGGAATCAAAAAAACCAATTTCAGTGGCGTAAGAAACTCAGAACATCTTCCAATGACCTCAATACCCATATATACAGCTAGACCGCAAAGGATCAATAACGTCAGACTTCCTATGATGGACGGACTTCTTGGTAATAGCAGTGTTTTAATGAAAAAGGTATGTTGTATGGTCATAATCGAAATAGACATAAACCAAAAGTAGATATAATAAAGGCCCAAACAGGTTCCTAACCATTTACCGAGTATTTTTTGACTATACGCTATGATTGTCAGACCCGGATATCGATTCGCGAGTTTGGTCATCACCCAAATACTTAGTAAACCTGTTGTAGTCGATGGTATCACCGATATCCAAGCATCTTGTTTGGCAAACATCGCCATCAATCCAGGAATGGTTAAGACGATCGTGGAAGCGATAAAAGAGAATAGTAGGATACCTAATTGGTTACCTGTAATTTTTTCTGTATGTTGCATAGCAGCCCCCCCTCACCTAACCTCACAGAGGTTGCTCCAAGTATTGACTTTTCGATAGCTAATTATACGTTAGATCCCGTGAAATGCTTACGCATAGCCGATAAGAAAGCGGATAATGCTGGTGTGATTAAAGCATCCCTGCGCCGGATGAACACCGTTGTGACGATGGCATGCTTGCCTGTAATTTTATGCGTGCGGATTCGTCCTTGTTCTTCTGGTTCGGCAGCGATTGTACGTGGCAAAAGCGAAATGCCTAAGCCTGCGCCGACACAACCGATAATCGTTTCCGGTGATCCGAAATCCATCAGTTTAACAGGGATTAAACCTTCTTCTTTGAGCAGCAGATTTAATTTTGCCCGATAGGCACAACCGCTGCGTAAGACGAGAAGCGGGCGATCCTGCACGTCATGGATAGAACGGATGGGAGGGTGGGAAGATGAAGTGACTAGGACCAGTTCTTCATCAATGACTTTTTCTTGAATCAGATCTGGATGTTCTACGGGACCTGCCACAAAGGCTCCGTTAAGCTCATAATGAAGCACGCCATGGATATGCTGTTCTGTAGGACCCGTTGTTAATGTGAAATCGACTGCGGGAAATTCCGTATGATAGTTGGTGAGCAGCATGGGCAGCCGGGCGGAGGCGGTTGTTTCCATGGAGCCAATATGCAAGGGACCTGCGGGCTCGGAGGAGTCCCCCACGGCAAGCCGGGCTTCCTGAATCACATGCAATATTTTCTCCGCATAGGAAACAAGGATTTGACCGGAAGGCGTAAGCGTTATTCCCCGATTGTGGCGATAGAAGAGCTGTGTTTGCAAATCAGCTTCCAGTTGTTGAATCTTATGCGTGACGTTGGACTGGGCGAACTTTAATTTATTTGCTGCTTTGGAAATGCTGCCTTCGTGTGCCGTGGTAAAAAAAACTTTGAGCAACTGAATATCCATAAAAGCCTCCTGTATCGGTGCGATTAGATATCTGAGATTGAGATAATGAATGTCATTATTCTGCATTATACATGATAAAAGAATACCTTGCATGTTGACATGCTATCTACTGATAGCTAGAATTTACTTATGGATAAAAATAAAAATACAGCAGAATTTATTTTGGACACCGCTCAGTCGCTTGTGCAGCAATTTGGCTTTAACGGATTTAGCTACTCTCACATTGCAGACAAAGTAGGGATACGGAATGCCAGTATTCATTATTATTTCCCCAACAAAGAGGATCTGGGAGAAGCGCTGATTACACGGTATCAAAGAAATTTTATTACCTATGTCTCACAAATTGATTTGGAAACTCAGCATAGTTTGGAGAAACTGCGCAAATTCACTTTACTTTACAGTGAACCAGTCCAAGATTACCGTACTTGTCTGAGCGTTATGCTCTCAACGGATTTAGCTACTCTTTCCGGCAAAGTTCGAGATGGCTTAGCTCAATTTTTCACATCGAATTTAGAATGGTTGGAACGTGTGCTGGAGCAGGGGCGTCTCGATGATCAGCTTAAATTTGAAGGCCCCGCAGATGTGAGAGCCCATCAATTTCTGGCTTCACTTCAAGGAGCGCAACTACTAGCAAGAAGTTTTAGTGATGTCAAAAAGTTTGATATGATTGTCGATGGTTTGCTATCCGCCTTAACTTGAAAAAGCAGGCGGATTATTTTTTAATTTTGACTACCTATTAATAGGTTAATTAATAATATTTTATTATGGCGTATCATTTCTTGAGAAATAAAGAAAAATAATGAAGGTAAATGAGTATGCCGTCAATCGTAAATTAAACGAAATCAATGATGAAATGAGGCAAATAAAATGAAAACTTTAGTCATCGTTACGCATCCGAACATGGAAGGATCCACTTGGAATAAAGCATGGGTGAAGGCCTTGCAAGATCAAACGGATTACACCATCCATGAGCTATACAAAACGTATCCAGACGAAAATATCGATGTTGCGAAAGAGCAGAAGTTAATGGAGTCGCATGACCGCATTATCTTTCAATACCCATTTTATTGGTACAGCACACCGCCATTATTAAAAAAGTGGTTTGACAACGTATTGTTATACGGTTGGGCTTATGGACCAGAGGGCAAACTGGCTGGAAAAGAAATCGGTGTTGCGATCTCGACGTATGGCACCAAAGAGTCGTATTCAAAAAGCGGGTCCAATCGATTTACTTTAGAAGAGATGCTGCGCCCGGTAGAAGCGCTTGCTCATTTTATTAGCGCCTCGTATCTGCCACACTTTGCTTTGAACGATACGTCTAATGTGACAGATGAACGTGTAGCAAAAAGCGCTCAAGATTATGTGCAGCATCTCAAAACGGTCAAACCAGGAGTGCTGGTTTAAGAAAGATGTCGTTACAAGGTTTTCGCCCACTTGGGTGGAAGCCTTTTTATTTTGTTGAAATAGTAAGTATCAAGACTCACAATTGTGCTACAATTGTCTCGTAATTAAAATGAATCCTTATCAATAGAGAAAGGAGGGGTGTATATGCTTATCCGATTGAATAAAGTTCTCGAGAAAGCAATGCCTTTTGTTACGCCAACGGCTGTTATTGTTGGGCTAATTTGCAGTGTTTGGCTGCACAATCTGAGCTTTCTGGTGCCATGGATATTTGCGTTGATGACGTTCTTCGGTAGCATTGGCTCTAATTTTAAAGATTTACAGAAGGTGTTGATGCATCCGCTGCCGATTGTCGCTAACTTTATCATTTTGCATCTTGCCATGCCATTGCTTGGTTGGGCCGCCGGCTCGCTTTTTTTCCCAGGAGATGATTTGACTCAGACTGGTTTTGTTCTCCTATTCGTTATTCCTACCGGTGTAGTTAGCTTGGTATGGGTCACTATTTACGGAGGAAATATAGCGCTTACTTTGGCGCTGATCTTGCTAGACACACTTCTGTCTCCCTTTATTGTGCCACTTAGTCTTTCAATCATCGTTGGAGCGAAGGTACATATGGACCAATGGGAAATTATGAGAGGATTATTCTTAATGGTCGTGATTCCCTCATTGATCGGCACGATGCTTAATCAGTGGACAAAAGGGAGAATTAAAACCACATGGGGACCCAGGTTTGCGCCTTTTTCTAAAATAGGCCTTTTTGTGGTCGTCGCGATTAATTCCTCGGTCATAGCTCCTTATCTCAAGAACATGAATGGGCAGTTGATCAAAATCATTGTAATCGCTTTCGTGAGCGCTACCATCGGATATTTGGCAGGTTGGCTGGTATCACGGATGATGAAATGGGAACGCGAAGTTACGATAGCCTTAACGTTTAATTCCGGGATGCGAAATTTAAGTGCAGGTGCGGTGCTCGCCATCAGCTTTTTTCCGCCGCCAGTGGCGCTTCCAGTTGTCGCAGGCATGCTGTTTCAGCAGATTTTGGCGGCGATATTCGGGCAGCGTCTGGCTAAAAGTTACGGAGTAAACGGCCACACAGCAAAAGCAGCATAGTTGAGATGTGAGTACACTTGACGTTAACATAAGGATATAGCGAAACTAAAAAAGCCTTCAGGACCACTCTCAAGTGGGCTGGAGGCTTTTTTACGCTTTTCTTATTGAATCATAGTAAAAGAAAAATGTTGATCAAGCGCAAAATTAATTGCGCCGAGTGCACCGCCGATTTCGGGTAAGACGGCCGTGTCCACGGCTATTCCGGCAGAGAGGGCTAACATGGACCGCTGTTTCATAACTTTTGTGGCGGTTTGGACATATGTGCTGCACATGCTGGGAATGGATCCCCCAAGAATGATCGCCTCCGGATTGAGCAAATTGACCACATTAGCCAACGCGATCCCGAGATACGTGGCGGCGCGGTTAACGATACGTAAGGCCAAAGCATCACCTTGATCCGCAGCCAAGCAAACGTCCTTTACTTGCAGAAGTTGAAGATCGTTTCCAGCTATCACACGGTTGAGCACACTATCTTCCTGTCCGGACCGAAGTTGTCTGCGCGCTTCCTGTTCAATGGCAGAAGCCGTTGAATAGAGGTGCAAACAACCGTTATTTCCGCAAGGGCATACCGGACCGTCCGGCTCAACCGTAATATGTCCGAGCTCACCTGCTCCGCCGAACGAACCTGAAACCAACTGTCGATCATTAAAAATTCCGGCAGCAATCCCGGAACCGACCCCAACATAGATCATATGCTTATAGCTGCTGCCCGAACCGAATCGGCATTCAGCAAGCCCACGGGCACGGTGCCTGTTGATGGCTACAGTGGGCCATCCAAGTTTTTTACTTACTATGTCCTCAATCTCCACGTTCGACCAACCCAAATCTGAAGCGCTTTTAATTATACCTCTTCTTGTGTCGACAAGACCTGGAACTCCCAGACCGAATAATTGGATGACACTGATATTCAATTCTTTAACAAATTTTGCCGTTTGATCCGTTAACTCTTGAATCGCAATCTCGGGCAGGGGAGAGCTGACAGGTATTTTCGTAAGATGGATGACATTCCCCAGTAAATCAAACACACCTAACGTCCATATTTGATTATCCAGATCGGCGCCCATAATGCCAGGTGATCCTGGGACTAGCTCCAATGAGATAGCTGGACGGCCTCCCGTTGATGGGGCTTTTTCTGTTTCTTGGACAAGATTACAATCCATGAGTTCGGAAATCGTGGAAGAGATGGTCGCTCTGCTCAGTTCCGTAACTTTGGTCAATTTAATTCGAGGCATGGAACCGTGCATACGCAAAGCTTGAATGATGCTGGTTTTGGTACCCTTTTGATCGCTTTTATATGGACTTATCATGTGTTATCACCGTCGCTATATCATTATGTAATTAAAACGATTATACCTGAACCCATACGAATAGTGGTAATGAGCTTACTTTAATAAAAATCAGAACAAAGATCAATGTTTTTCTATTGATTATAATAACATTTAACAGGTAACGTAATAACTTAATTTAAATGTTGACATAAGTTGCAGGTATAACTTATGATATCCTCATACTATTGAAAGCGCTATTACAGAAAGGGCGGGATGAAATCAATGATCGTTTTAGGCGGTAATATGTATGATGATTCAACTATTGAGCATTTTTTGAAAGATGCGGCTGCTATTGGTTATGAGGGCGTCGAGATTCGAGGTGTTGGTGAATTAAAAGATGGTCATATCTCGCAAGAACGAGCGGAGCAGATTAAAAGTTTGCTCGTAGATTATCGGCTAACTCCAATCAATCTATCCCTTTTTGTTGGGAATTTTGCTTGTAATACGGAAGAGGAAAACCATGCGGAATTTCTGAAGTGGGAGCGCTATCTCGAATTTGCCTCAACCATTGGATGCGGCATGATGCGATTGAACCCAGGATTCCAGCATTCCGATGAGGTGTCCAAGGACGACTTTGCTAAGGCAATCAAGTGGTTCCAGCAATGCGCCGATGCGGCAAACATCCGAAATATACGGGCGGTTATTGAGATGCATCACGGAACGCTTTGCGATCATGCCGATTCCTCGATCGCTTTTGTAGAAGCAGTAGGGCGCAGTAATGTAGGGCTAATCATGGATCCGGTTAACCTGTATCAAGTGCCGACCGATTATGGGATAGCAACCATTGAACGTTTAAAACCGTATCTCCTCAACGTTCATATTAAGGATATAGTGAAGCTGCAAGGAAACCAGTATCCTTGGGCTTTCGAATATAGTGATTATGTACCGCATATCGGCAGGTATCATAGAGTCATACCGAAGCAGGGTAAACAAGAAGAGCAATATTTCTGTCATCGTCTTATTAATCAAGGTGGGATTGATTGGTACGAAGTGTTCCGAGGGCTGGAACAAATCGGATACAACGGTTACCTCACCGTTGAAAGTGTAAGCAAGCCTGGCTCCGATCTTCCCGTACATACCGAATTAGCTCAGCAATGTTATCACGATGTGCAGCACCTTCTTAGCGTCACAAAATCTAATGTTAATGTATAAAAAATGCGCGAGGGAAAGGGAGGAACGGCAGCTGTGGAACATTCGGAAAAACCTTATTCATTTTCACTGTTTGTGAAACATTGGAAAGATAAAATGGCTCCCGAGCTGGCCAGCTTTGTAAGCCGAGTTGGATTTGACGGCATCGAGCTTCCTATTCGAGACGGGTTTCAGGTAGAGCCTGAGACAGCTTGGAAAACACTGCCGCAATTTGCCAAGCAGTTAAACGAGCAAGGGGTCAACATTTATAGCGTTGCCGCATCAACGGATGAATCGATTTTCGCTGCATGTTCGGAAGCCGGTGTACCTCTGATCCGAATCATGGTCAACATCGATCAGGACGGGTATAAGGCAACGGAAGAGAGGACCAAGCGGAAACTGGAGGCGCTTGTCCCGCTTTGCGAAAAGTATGGCGTAAAGGTCGGCATCCAGCAGCATTACGGAAACTACATCATCGATTCGAACGGTATTATGCAGTTGATGCATCAAATAAACCCCGAGCATATCGGCGTCGTCTGGGATGCTGCGCACGATGCATTCGCGGGGCAACAGCCTGAATATGGATTGGATATCGTTTGGTCCCATCTGGCAATGGTGAATTTGAAAAATGGGTTCTTTCTGCGCAGTAACGGACCCGAGGCTGAAACAGCGGAGTGGAAACGTCATTTCACGACCGGACGGCACGGGATGGCGCACTGGCCGAGAATTGCCAGCTATGTGAAAGAACGAAACTATGCCGGTGTCATCTGTTTGACGGCAGAGTACACGGATTTGGCAAACAAAGACCGCTACATTACCGAAGATCTTGCTTATGCGAAGTCGCTTTTTAAGTAAATAGGAGGTGCAGGGCAAATGGCAGCTCAGAGTGAATGGCATCTGGGTAGTATCCCAGAAACTGTCCCGCAAAGCAGATGGAAGCATGTACTACATGGACTTAGACGAGACAAATTTCTGTATTTGTTAATTGCTCCAGGTGTGTTGTTTTTCCTGATCTTCAAATACGTCCCGATGTGGGGAGTCGTCATCGCTTTTCAAGATTACTCGCCATATATGGGGGTATCGGGAAGCCCATGGGTTGGTTTTGACCATTTTATCCGCTTCTTCTCCAACCAAGACTTCTACCTATTATTCCGAAATACGATGGCCATCAGTTTGTTAAGTTTGATATTCTTTTTCCCGCTGCCGATCTTGCTTGCTCTTATGCTGAATGAACTGCGCAATGAAGTCTACAAGAAATGGATTCAATCCATCGTTTATATGCCGCACTTTCTTTCGTGGGTCATTATCGCAGGGATTACTTTCTTGTTGTTATCGCAATCGTCGGGGATTATTAATAAGATGCTAGTCAGTTTAGGGGCTGCCAAATACGACTTTTTAACGAATGAAAACAGTTTCTGGATCCTGCTTACCGTGCAGAACGTCTGGAAAGAAGCGGGATGGGGAACGATCATTTTCCTTGCTGCTATCGCGGGAGTCGATCCTGGACTGTATGAAGCGGCGAAAATAGACGGAGCGGGCCGTATTCGGCAAGCTTGGCACGTAACGCTGCCCGCGATTCGAAGTGTCATTATCGTGTTGTTCATCCTCAAGCTCGGGCATATCATGGATGTTGGATTCGAGCAAGTATTTCTGATGATGAATGGCGCCGTTTCCAATGTGGCCGATGTTTTTGAAACCTATGCTTATCGTCTAGGTATTCAGCAGGGGCAATTCAGCTTCAGCACCGCCGTCGGCTTGTTCAAATCAGTGGTTGGATTGATTTTGGTTATTGGAGCCAATAAGTTGGCTAAACGATTTGGTGAGGAAGGCGTATACTGATCTCCGCAAATACGGGAAACGGGGTGAGAATGATGAATCGAACCTTAGGCGAGCGTCTATTTGATACGATGAATATAATCGTGCTCGGTGTCATAGCGATCATTACGATTTTTCCGCTTTATTATGTCTTTGTCGTTTCATTTACGGATCCAGCAGAGTACATCCAAAAGCAAGGTTATCTCTTATTTCCGCAGAAATGGACACTGGATTCCTACAAATATTTGTTGTCTACATCAGCTTTTCAAAATGCAACGATGATCAGTGGTTTTCTAGCAACTGTCGGAACAGCGCTCAGCCTTGTGATAACAGCTGCACTGGCCTATGGGTTATCCCGTAAGCGGTTGCAGGGCAGAAGACTGATCATGTTATTGATTCTGATCACACTTTTGTTCAGTCCGGGACTGATCCCACCTTACCTGCTGGTTCGCGACTTGGGATTGATTAACAGCGTCTGGTCCTTAATTCTACCGGTGCTGACAAGCGGGTGGTACGTTATTCTCATGAAAAGCTTTTTCGACAGCATCCCTGTTGAATTAGAAGAATCCGCCATTATTGACGGTTCCACGGATATCGGCGTTTTCTTCCGCATTGTCCTTCCTCTATCTCTTCCAGCTCTTGCCGCATTTGGATTATTCTACGCAGTGGCGTATTGGAACACATTTTTTAGTGCGGTACTGTACATCAATGATTACACTAAGTGGCCGCTTCAGCTGGTGCTCCGCAATATGTTAATCGACTCATCGACGCAAGCAGGAGGGGCTGCTGCAGCACAGATGATGGCCGAACAAAGCATCCCTACCGAAACTTTAAAAATGGCTGCTGTCGTCATTGCGACATTGCCAATCCTGTGTGTTTATCCGTTCCTGCAAAAGCATTTTGCCAAAGGCGTCATGCTGGGTTCGGTGAAAGGATAATCTTTTTAAAATGAAAGAGGAGGGTTCATATGAAAAAAAATGAGAGGTCAATGACGAGCAAAGCGCTGCCTGTATCTATAACCTTCATGATGGCTGCATCGGTTCTGTCAGCTTGCTCAGGCGGAGCACCGGCTTCAACAACAGGAACAGGTACAGGAACGGGAACTGCAGCTGACAGCGGTCCACCAACGGAAATTAGCATTTTTACGGAGTTTAGCACACCGGAACCACCGGCTGCCGATAATCCGGTGACCAAGGAATTCGAGAAGCGCACGAATACGAAGTTGACGATTACTTGGGCATCTCCCAATGCGTGGGAAGAGAAGCAGAACGTCATGTTAGCTTCAGGCGATATGCCGGATTTGATGAAAATCAAAGACATGAAGCAAACGCAGGCGATCACTATGATCAAGCAAGGTGCTTTTTGGGATTTGACGCCATATTTGAAGGATTATAAAAATTTATCGGCTTATCCGCAAGAGATTATGGACAGTGTCAAAGTAAACGGCAAGCAATATATCCTGCCGTCGGTACGACCGCTTCATGGAAGCAGCTTCTTTAACATCCGTCAAGATTGGTTGGATAACGTAGGGCTGAAGATGCCGCACACCATGGATGAGTTCTACACCGCTTTGAAAGCTTTCGTCGACAAAGATCCAGACAAGAACGGGAAAGCTGACACGTACGGATATAACGGAAAGAACTGGGAGAAAGTCATTGATATTTTCAATAAAAGTAATGGCAAGTGGAAGTTGCAAGACGGCAAACTGGTTGACACTGATCTAGAACAGGGGACAAGAGAAGGACTTATTTATCTTAACAAGATGTATAAGGATAAAATATTGCCTGAAGATTTCGTTGCTATGAAAACAACCGATTTTGAAAACATGGGGAAAGCCGGTAAAGTCGGTGTCCAAGTGGATACAACAGAAGGTGTTTTCCGTGCTACGGAAGGTGCGCAAAAGCTTGATCCGAAAGCGGATTTTGTGGCTATGACGTATTTGGAAAGTGCAGCAGGTAAAATGGTTCCTACCGGTTCTGGTTTCGCAGGGCTGTATGTGATTCCGAAAAAAGTCCCTGAGGCCAAAATGAAGAAAATCCTGGCTTTGATGGATTATGGCGCATCCGAGGAAGGTTTCGAATTGGCCTGTTACGGCTTGAAGGATATCCACTTCACCGTGGTGGACGGTTTTAAAACGGCGACAGAGCAAGCGGTGAAGGACAGTGTATCGCAAAGCTCGTTCGGTAAAATCTTCGAAAGATTTGATCCGTACTTATGGGCATATCGCGTGGGCATGCCGAAAGCGACCTTCGAGCGTAATAAGAAAATTATCGATGAACGAGGAAATTATGGCGTACCTGATGTATCCATTGGTTTGATGTCCGATATTGACTTGAAAATGGGACCAGACTACAAGAAGAAGATGGACGATATGAAGGTCAAAGTAATTATGGGGAAAGAACCGATCGAATCCTGGGATGCGATGGTAAAGACGTATAAAGCGGATGCCAACTACATGAAGATGACGGATGAATTTAATAAGTCCTATCAAGACAGGAAATCCGGTAAATAAAGAGAAAAAGGAGTCGAGCAAACATGCTGCATAAATTGCGATTAGCCGTTGTCGGATTGGGGCGCGTGTCGAAGTCCCATCTTCCGGCCATCCGGGAGCTATCCGATCAAATTAAACTTGTTGCCCTTGTTTCTCGCGATGAAGGTAAATTGCGGCAAGAAGCCGAAAAGTGCGAAGGGATACATACCTACACTTCCTACGATGATGCGGTAAATGATCCGGATATTGACGCGTTTTTGCTGCTTCTGCCACATGATCTTCACGCGGAGTACTCAATTAAGGCGCTTCGTGCCGGCAAACATGTGCTAGTTGAGAAACCTATGGCGATGAATGTGCAGGAAGCGGAGGAGATGGCGGAGGCGGCGAATCGTGGTAAAGTTACGTTAATGATTGGGCAAAGCCGCCGTTTCTACCAACCGGTCATGGAATCGATTCGGCAGGTGAGAAAGAAAGCCATTGGTGAATTAATTAACATCAATGCGATGCTATTGGCGCATATGGATAAGCCAGCGGCAGATTGGTGGAAGGACGAATCGAAAATTGGTGGATTTATCATTCCATTATGGGGAAGCCATATACTAGACTATATTCAGTGGGCATATGGTAGAGCTCCGAAGTCCGTTTATGCGCAGGGACATTCCAACAATCCGAATTGGTCGGGTGAAGATGAAGTGGCCATTTCCATGAATTTTGGCGATGGTCAAATGGCGAATGTGTGGATGTCGTTTAACGCCGGTTGCCGCCCAACCGATGAAGTTGGTCTTACCGGGAAGCGGATATGGTCGACGCAAAACAGCATTTATGAGCGCTATTTAATTGGATCGAACGGTTTGCTGCATCTGAAAGATGAGTATGAACTTAGCCTGAACGGCGAGAAGCTGGAAACCTGTGAGTCTACATTCCCTAATTTCAAATGGCAGCTTGAAGAATTTGCTAATGCGATTAGAGAAGGACGTGAACCGCTGGCATCAGGTCGGGAGATCATCCAGGTGATGAAGGTCATGGATGGTTGCTTTGAATCTATGCGGACCGGGCAGGTTGTGCAGCTCTAAATCTTGGACTTGTCTAAGGAAAACGAAGGAGGACTTTCTGCAATGAAGTTAAAAACATGGGTGCTTTCACCACAATCTCGATTGGATGAAGTCTGTTCAGAGGCGTGCCGTGCACGAATAAATGAGTACTTCGAACCTGTGTGGAACGAGACAGGACGTGATTACACGCAGGAAGAGCTTTCAGAACGAATTGCTGAGGCTGAAGTCATTATTACCAGTTGGGGCTCGCCTAGCTTAACTGATGAAATGCTTGAGAAGGCCGTCAAGCTTCGTGCCGTCGGGCATGCAGCGGGAACTGTGAAGAACCTTGTTCCCAAACAAATTTTCGCGCAAGGGGTCAAAGTTTACTCGGCAGCCCCAAGGATTGCCTTGAGTGTGGGTGAATATTGCCTCGCAGCGCTGCTGACATCCCTTCGGCACTTGACTGAATTTCATACCACCATGCGGGATGGCAAATGGAAGATTGCTGGTTTGAAAGGCAGAGAGCTTACCGGAAGTACGGTGGGCATCATCTCAGCTAGCTCTACGGCTCGCGCGTTTATCAAGCTGCTTGCGCCTTTTCAAGTCAATGTTCTCATTTACGATCCCTATTTGAGTGAAGATGCAGCGGCCCGACTGAATGCTAAAAGGGCTACACTCGAGGAGGTTATGAATTGTCCTATTATATCGGTTCACGCGCCCAAGCTTCCTGCTACGGAAAGAATGCTGACCCGAGAATTGCTCGCGCTAATTCCGGATGGTGCTGTCTTCATTAACTCTTCTAGAGGTCCTGTGGTAGATGAACAGGCATTCATGGAAGAGCTTCAAAGCGGACGGTTCTTTGCTGCTCTAGATGTGTTTGAAAAAGAGCCTCTTGCTGTTGATCATCCTATCCGCTCTCTTCCGAATGTTCTTCTTTCACCTCATATTGCCGGAGCCTCCGTACAAGGTCATCTCGCCTTAATGGAGGAAGTCGTCGAAGACATCATTAGAGGCTTGCAGGAAGAGAAGACCATGTATGAAGTGAACGAGAAAATGTGGGAAGTTATGGCTTAACAGGCTGAAGAATACTTTGGATAGATGGAAGGAGAATAATGTAAATGGTTAGAAAAATGTCCGTACCTCCCATGGAATTGGTTGATTATGATGGTCCTGGTACGCAGATGTGTGCGGTTATGGACGCCATTGGCGAGATTAGCGTGAGAAGAGCTTTGATTCCAGAACCCAAGGATGGCGAAGTAAGAGTAAAAGTTAAGTGGGTGGGGATATGCGGCAGTGATGTTGAAGTATTCCGTGGCGCACGCGAACCTGAATTTATATCATATCCTACAAGGCTGGGACATGAAGTTGCAGGCATCATTGATAAAGTCGGCCCTAATGTGATTGGTGTCAAGGTTGGCGATCATGTTGCTCTTCGATATGTTTGGGGAGCTTTTGCCGAGTATGTATGCTGCACCCCGTTTTCTCTGAAGGTGTTGCCGAAAGATTTGCCCTTAATCGAGGGCTCGCTGATTGAAGTGCTTCCAGGTATTATCCATGCCGCAGAACTCGGAGACATTTCACCGAATAAGAACGTATTGATCACGGGTCAGGGCGTCAGCGGTCTAGTGATGACGCAGGTTATCAATATGTTTAGTCCTAGAAATTTGGTCGTCACCGATTTGTTTGACGAGAAACTGGCGCTTGCACGCAAATATGGCGCCACCCATACGTACAAAATTCCGCATGAACATGCGGATACGATGGATATCGTGGGAGCAGATTTCCCCGATGGCTTTGATGTCGTCATTCCTTGTCTTCTGGAAGGAGCAGGTATGGTTGATGCCATTAATGCGGCAGCGCAGAATGGGCGAATCGTCATGTATGGGTGCATTGGCACGTGTCACAAGCCGGTTGATTTTTTCAAGGTGCATAAAAAACGGCTGGATATCCTGTCAACGGAACCCAAACGTGACATCGATAATCGGCGTTACTTCGATGAAGGATTGCGGTTGGTTCTCGACGGATTAGTGAATACGGAGGAAATGATTACTCACATCGTTCCGCTTGCGGAAGTTTCCCGAGCTTTCCAATTGAGGAACGAGCATAAGGGAGATACCATTCACGTCATGATTGACTGTGAAGTTAAATAAAATGAGGGGCTAAGCAGCTGGATCTGCTTAGCTCTTTTTTTGATGTAACGATGAGAAACATCGTTTCAGACTTTTGAATCTAGGTGAAATTTTATGCAAGCGCTCACAATACTTTGTTATACTGAGAGTAAATGCATCCAATCGGCTTAGAGGTAGCAAGGAGGAAATGGCCCATGCGTAAGTGGCTTGTACCGGATACGAATGTCAGACATAAAGTTTTTATTCGTATGTTAATCCCTTATCTTTTATTTATTTGTATGCTGTTAGGTATTGGTTATATCGTCTACCGAGAAACCATTCATGTAATGGAAAAAGATGCCACTGAGAATCACAGGCTTGTTCTGGAGCAAAGCAGAGATATTCTTGAACGAAGAATGGATGAGATTACTTCAATTGGACGTCAAGTTGCCGCCAACACGAAAGTCATTCAATTTATGACGGTGACGGATCCTTTCCAAGGTGCCAACACGTATTCCGTCCTAGATACGATTAAAAGCTTATATGATTTTAAGCTTTCCAATAACTTCGTCTATAACTATTATATTCTTTTCAAGAATAGCGACCTTGTTCTCACACCGGGTTCCAGCTATACCATGGACGAATTTTTTAGCCGGATTGCCGTTTATGATGGCGGAGATACAGAGAAGATGCGGAAGAATTGGCTGCAGACCTATCATTCCCGCTCTTTTCTCCCCTCTGAACACATGAATACTGGAAATAGCTCCTACCAAATGATGACGTATTTACAATCGTTAGGTCTACCGGGTAATCCGCAGGCGGTTATCGCTGTGATGATTGATCAAGCTGAGATCCGTAAGCTGTTTCAGGGACTTAACTTAACGGAAGGTGGCTGGGCGTATATTCTGGATGATCAGGGCCGCATTATGAGCTCGTTATCTGGCGAAGATACGGGACTTCCCGTGCGATTGGCTGATTTGAAGGAACAGCATGGCATTGTTGAGCAAAAGCTGAATAATCAATCCATGATTGTTACGTATACAAAATCAACGACAAATGGATGGACGTACGTTGTTGGTCAACCGAAAGTTATTCTTTTAGGAAAAGTGCATTATATTCAAAAGATTATTTTCTCCTTAACGCTGCTTTTTCTTGTGATTGGTGTATCCATGGCCTATTTTCTGGCATATCGGAATAGCAAACCGCTTCGAGCTCTTGCCCAGTCGCTGAAAGAACTCGTTGGAGGCGGAGTGAAACAGCACGATGTGTATGGCTTTATAAGTGAAGCGGTGTCCGGCCTGGCGCTTTCTAACCGTAAACTGCAATCCGAGTTGGAGCTGCAGGTGCCTTTATTACGCGCATCCTATTTCAGAAGGCTTATGCAAGGACAATTTCTATCAACAAGGGATGCGGATGTCCTGCTCAAGCATCTAGGGTTAGGGATGGAGGATGAAGATCGGCAATATGTCGTCGCGCTCATTCGCATTCAAGGGTATGACAATGGCTATAATGAACGGCTGCTCAAAGATCTGGATCGAGTCCGCTTCGCATCCGCTGAGTTAATCAGGGAACTTGTAGGCGCAGACGGATTTGCATATGATGTGGCGCAAGACCAAATTGCCGTTTTACTAAGTGTATATTCGCATGATGCTAACAAGCATCGAGAAAACATAACGAAACTAATGGAACAGGTCTGTCAGGCGATTAACTTGCGGTTTCAGATTGTATCCGATTGTGGCATCGGGGGGTACTGTGACCGGGTAACCGCAATCTCACGCTCCTATGAGCAGGCTAGAGAGGCTTTATTCGCCCTAGTACGATTGGGCAAGGATGGATTGCAGTGGTTTGACGAGCTCCCAGCGGCGCTCAATGATTACCATTACCCGCAAGACATGGAAGGACGGCTCATGAATGTCGCATTGGCTGGTGAGCAGGAAGAGGTTACACGTCTATTACAAGCCCTGTACACCGAAAATTTTGAAAACAGACACCTTTCACAAACCGTTCTCCGTTTATTTATTGGTGAATTGTGGGGGAATCTCATCAAACTTCTACGGCAATTAGGCATGCAAGCTGAGGAAGTTTATATCCAAATTCAGCGGATAGATGGCGCGGAGCCTTCTTATGAGACTTTGCAGCAACATTTTGCAGCGATACGTCTTGCTTATTCGACGATTTGTCAGCATGTCGTGGAGCAGCGCTCAAGTCGTAACATTGAACTACTGGATAATATTCGTACGATGCTTCAGAAAAACTTTGCTGACAAAGCGTTATGTCTGGATGAGGCCGCTGATAGACTTCGTGTATCCAAGGTGTATTTGTCACAGTTTTTCAAGGATCAAACGGGTATCAATTTCTCAGATTATTTGGAGCAATTGCGCATGGAGCATGCGAAGCATTTGTTAAGAAATTCGGAGTATGCCATTCAAGAGATTGCAGACAAAGTAGGATACGCCTCATCCAATACATTCTGCCGGGCGTTCAAGCGGCTCCATGGGGTTAGCGCAACGGTTTATCAAAGGTCTGTAGAAGTGAATGTTTAGCGGAAAAATAACATTTGCACATGAATAAAGTAATTGCACATCCTCAAAACCTAAGGATTGCACAGGATTTAAACGTTTTCATATATACATGCAACGAGGGTAACCCTTACATTGAAGCTATACAACGACGAAGGGAGGTTACCCAATTGAAAACAGTGGCAGGTGTAAATACGTTGGCAAAAACCAATACGGGGATCAAACGAATGCCGTTCTTAAAGAAGCTGCATCGCAGTTGGCAGCTGTACGTTCTATTAGCGCTGCCTGTTCTTTACATTATCGTGTTCAAGTATTATCCGATGTATGGTGCGCAAATCGCTTTCAAAAATTTTATTGCTTCGAAAGGAATCACAGGCAGTAGTTGGGTGGGATTCAAGCATTTCATCAGATTCTTCAATTCGTATGAATTTGGCACCCTTTTAAAAAACACATTGGTTCTAAACTTCTACAGCTTGCTTGCAGGTATTCCTTTCCCAATCCTTCTGGCACTGGCCATTAATAACATTCAAAACAAGTGGTTTAAGAAATCGGTACAAATGATCACGTATGCACCGCATTTCATTTCTGTCGTCGTTATGGCGGGGATTGTGCTCGTCCTTCTGGATCCAGAAAAGGGGATTGTCAATCTATTGCTTGGGGTGTTTGGTTTTGAACCCATTCATTTCATGGCGAAGCCAAGCTATTTTAGTTCTGTTTTTGTCTGGTCGGGCATCTGGCAAAACGTAGGTTTCTCTTGCATCATTTACTTGGCAGCGCTTTCAGGTATCGACCCGTCTCAGCATGAAGCTGCGGTGATCGACGGCGCTAGTAAATTTAAGCGAATTTTGCACATTGATATTCCTGGTATTATGCCTGTTGTCATCATTTTACTTATTTTGAACACAGGGCATATTATGGATTCTGGCTTCGAGAAGGTACTGCTCCTGCAAAATCAATTAAACCTTAGATCCTCAGAGGTCATTGATACTTACGTGTATAAGGTGGGACTCGCCTCACAAGCGATGAACTACTCATACTCAACGGCTATTAACTTGTTCAAATCAGTTGTTGGACTTGCCATGCTCATTATTGTCAATCAAATCGCGAAACGTGCAAAGCAAGAAAGCTTATGGTAACGGTGTAGCAGGGAGGTGCAAGGAGGTATGAAAGAGTCACATATCCTCGAATCACGAGGTGACAAATGGTTTAATTGGGTCAATATGCTGCTGATTTGTCTGTTTCTTGTGGTCATCTTGTACCCGCTAGTGTTTGTTGTAAGCGCTTCTATCAGTTCTCCTGACGCTGTGATTTCGGGGAAAGTTTGGCTTTGGCCGGTACAACCAACCTTAGATGGCTATGCGGCTGTGTTTAAGCACAAGTTAATTTGGAGTTCCTTTCGAAATTCCGTTTTTTATACGGTAGCAGGTACATTACTTAGTGTTGTACTGACGATTGCTGCTGCATATCCACTTTCCAGACGTGATTTATTCGGTAAAAACTGGTTTATGCTGTTGTTTGTTTTCACGACCATGTTCTCAGGAGGGCTAATTCCTTCTTATCTATTGGTGAAAGATCTGGGGATGCTGAACACGGCGTGGGCTATGATTATTCCAAGTGCGATGAGTGTGTTTAACATTATCATTACACGTACTTATTTCAAAACGACATTACCGGATGAAATGCTGGAAGCGGCTCAAATCGATGGTTGCAACGATTTCCGATATGTGTTTTCAATCGTTCTGCAGCTGTCAGGTCCGATCATCGCTGTAGTAGCCCTTTATTCTGCGGTTGGATATTGGAATCAATATTTTAATGGCTTATTGTACCTCGATAATCAGAAGTTATATCCGTTGCAATTAGTCTTAAGAGAAATTCTCGTGCAAAACGAAGTGGATGCTTCAATGCTGGACATGAAAGAAATTGCCGCTCAAGAAGGTTTACGCGCACTTTTGAAATACTCGTTAATTGTTGTTTCATCACTGCCATTACTGCTCGTTTATCCCTTTGTGCAAAAATATTTTATTAAAGGCGTTATGATTGGCTCTTTGAAAGGATAAATAAGGGGAGGTTGTTCTTGGAATGAAAAAAATGTGGGGTATGGGATTAAGCGTTCTTCTGGCAAGCGGGGTTGTCCTTGCAGGGTGTGCAGATAAACAAGCAGATGCGCCTGCAGAAGCGGCAAAGGATCCGGTGAAAACCAGCAACGTCACAGCAGCAGGAGAATTGCCGATAACCAAAGAGAAAACGACGATTAAAGTATTGGTCAAAGGCTTTCCAGGCGTAAGTGATTACGCGAACAACGAGTTCACGAAATATTTGGAGGAGAAAACGAATATTCATATTGAATGGACGGTTGCTCCTGAAAAGTCAGCTGTGGAAAAATTGAACCTTGTGCTTGGCAGTG
Source organism: Paenibacillus violae (assembly GCF_032461945.1). NCBI lineage: Bacteria > Bacillati > Bacillota > Bacilli > Caryophanales > Paenibacillaceae > Paenibacillus > Paenibacillus violae. Next base: position 442,896 of record NZ_JAWCUD010000002.1, on the reverse strand, counting down.
GTGATCTGCCTGATGTCATCATGGGTTTCGGGATTTCGCCAACCCAACAGTTGATCTATGGCACGCAGGGAGACTTCCTGGATCTCGCACCCTATATTAATCAATACGGCGTGGAAACGAAGAAAATGTTCGATATCGTTCAAGGGGTTAAAGAGGAGATTACAGCACCTGGAGGTAAAATATATGCTTTGCCCCAAGTGAATGAGTGCTATCACTGCTCGATGTCGCAAAAAATGTGGATTTACCAGCCATGGTTAGACAAGTTGGGTCTTCAGATGCCGAAAACAACAGACGACTTGTATAACGTTCTAAAAGCATTTAAGACGAAGGATCCCAATGGAAATGGTAAAGCGGATGAGATTCCGCTGTCGGGTGCAGCGGTTGGGCCGAACGTAAATATCGATTCCTTTATCATGAACTCCTTTGTACTTGACTCCGGCATTACGACGCGGTTGTTTGTTGATAATGGCAAGGTGACGACATCGGTCAATACACCAGGTTGGAAAGAAGGGTTGACTTACCTTCACAAGTTGTATGCTGAGGGCTTGATTGCACCGCAATCGTTCACACAAGATCGGGATCAAGCGAAAGCGATGGGTGAGAATCCGGATATTAATATTCTGGGCGGCGAAGTTTCACAGCATAACGGCATATTCACCGCTTTTAACGGTCCGAGCGGCAGGTGGTTGGAAGTGCAATCCGTACCTTCCTTGAAAGGACCTGCAGGTGTACAAACGACGCCATGGAAATCAAGCGTACTTCAAGGCTATTATGTCGTAACACGCACAGCGAAAAATCCAGAGGCTGCATTCCGTTTAGGTGACCTTCTCTACAATACGGAGATGACGTTACGTCAAACGATTGGTCGTCCTGGAACCGAGTGGGATTACGCAGCAAGCGGAGAGTTAGGCATTAATGGAAAACAAGCGATATGGAAAACACTTCCTAGTGCCATTCCGACCAATGCAGCCAACAATATCAATTGGAGCGGGCAATCCGCACCGTCGCTCCGTTCCAACGATTTTCGGCTTGGGCAGATGGCAGATCCGAAAAATCCGCAGGAAGTCAAGCTCTTTACAGAGACCAGAAATAACTATGAGCCGTATAGGCAAAAGCCCGAGTCTGTCCTTCCAGCTTTATTCTTCTCGAACGACCAAGCGACAGAGCTTGCTGATCTAGAGAAGACTTTGACGGGCTATATCAATCAGATGATCGCTCGTTTCACAACAGGTGACGCCAATATTGATAAAGAATGGGACGGTTATGTGAAGAAACTGAATGATATGAATCTGAAAAAATATTTGGACATCTATCAAGCCGCTTATGATGCGAAAATGAAAAAATAAGGTTCTAGCGAAAAGCATGGAGTAATCCATGCTTTTTTAAACTGCTCATATCATTTAGGAGGAGAAACAGATGAAATCCAAACAACCGAACATTATTTATATACTGGCGGATGATATGGGATATGGCGATATTTCCTACCTGAACAAAAATTCCAAAATTCATACGGTTCATTTCGACCGATTGGCCAAAGAAGGGATCGCCTTTACGGATGCTCATTCTTCATCGGCCGTTTGTACGCCATCTCGATATAGCATTTTAACTGGAAGGTACAATTGGCGATCATCTCTCAAGAAGGGCGTTCTGAATGGATTCTCCGCTCCACTCATTGAGGATGGCCGAATGACTGTCGCCAGTTTACTTCGTGAACAGGGATATAAGACGGCTTGTATCGGCAAATGGCATTTAGGCATGGAATGGGCGAAGGTAGGCGACGCGGAAAGTGAAGTTGATTATCGAGAGCCCGTCCAAAAAGGCCCGATATCGCATGGATTTGACTATTATTACGGGATTAGCGCATCGCTGGATATGCCTCCTTATGTCTATATCGAGAACGACCGGGTTACTCAGCTGCCGGATCGCATAACTCGCAACGATGATCCGGTGGCTTATTGGCGTGAAGGGGTTACCTCACCGGATTTCGAACACCACCAAGTTCTTCCTAAACTTACAGCCAGAACACTGGCGTGGATCGAGATGAGCAAGGAGAAGCCTTTTTTCATCTATTTCCCGTTACCTGCTCCGCATACCCCCATCCTGCCATCGGAAGCCTTCGTTGGTCAATCCGGTACAAACGCGTACGGTGATTTCGTACTCATGTGTGACGATGTGATCGGTCAAATAATGAATAAACTCGATGAATTACAGCTGTCCGACAATACAATCGTAATCTATACGAGCGATAATGGCTGCTCACCTCGTGCTAATTATGAGGAGCTTGCAGCATTTGGACATAACCCAAGTTATGTTTTCCGCGGTCATAAAGCGGATATTTATGAAGGCGGGCATCGGATACCGCTGATTGTGAAATGGCCGCAGCGCATACAAGCTGGGCGCATGAGCGATGAGCCCGTCTGCCTCACGGATTTGCTCGCAACGGTTGCAGAGATATTAGAAGTAACATTACCCCCGGACGCAGGTGAGGATAGCGTTAGCAATCTGCCCGTTTGGGCTGATCTGCCTTATGAGCGGCCATTGCGAGAAGCCATTGTTCATCATTCCATTCAGGGGGCGTTCTCTATTCGCCAAGGGAAGTGGAAGCTGGAGTTATGCCCGGGCTCGGGCGGGTGGAGCTATCCAAAGCCTGGTGAAGAACCGGAAGGATCGCCGCTGTACCAATTGTATGATCTCAGTAAAGATATTGGTGAAACGAATAATCTGGTCGATGAGTACCCTGAGATTGTCCAAGCAATGAAGCTTGTCCTTGAAAGATATCAGGAATCGGGGAGAAGCACAGCTGTTTCATCGAAATGACACGCGGATTTCTCACCATTTCGTGTGTGAAAGGAAAAAGATCGCCGCTGCGGTCTTTTTTTAGTGTTTGGGGAGGGCTCTGGCGATAGGGTGAGGTCGAGCCTCACCACCGAGCCCTTGAGCAGCGCTGAATTCGAAGCGCGTTGCGCTTTCTCATTCAGCGAAGGGAACTCCAGGGCGCTATTTCATCGAAATGCGCCCTTTTACACGCGGAAGGAAACTGGGGATAAAAATTTGATTTTTTAGAACGTCCGTTCTATAATGGGCATACATCTTGCTGACAAATAAACCAAAATCACATATTCAAGGAGAGCGTAGTATGACAGAATTTTGGGAATCCAGCTTTATCGAGAATCAAAGGATGTGGGGATTTGAACCTGCAGACTCAGCCATCTTGACCAAGGACTTTTTCCTGGAGAAAACCGTCAAGGATATTTTGATCCCTGGTATCGGATATGGTAGAAACGCAAAGGTTTTTATGGATAATGATATCCATGTAACAGGTATTGAGATTTCGAAAACAGCGATTGAACTGGCCAGACAAGAAGGATTGCATATTGACATTTTTCATGGTTCAGTGGCTGACATGCCGTTTGAGAACAAGCTATATGACGGCATATTTAGCTATGCGCTTATTCATTTGTTGAATGAAGACGAGAGAGAAAAGTTTATCAAGGATTGTTATAACCAGTTAAAGCCGAACGGATATATGGTTTTTACGACGATTTCCAAAGAAGCCCCCATGTTTGGAAAGGGCAAACAACTGGGTAAAGACTATTATGAGACCGCCGCAGGTGTAAAGATGTTTTTCTATGACGCAGATTCGATCACCCAAGAATTCGGGAAATATGGGCTGTTAGAATTTTCGGAAATTGTTGAGCCGCATAAGAATGTGGAAAATAAACCGCCATTTAAATTTCTAATGATAAAATGTAAAAAAACATCTGAATAGGACGATTAATAAAGGTTTTTAACCATTGGAGACGAATACAGTTACTATCACTTGATTGAACTAGGGGATATTTACTCATGAATTTAAAAGAATACTTAATTGATTCCTTCATGAATTTAACATCCGATGGGATTGTAATCGTCGATATAAATGGAACCGTGCTGGAAGTAAATAAGAAATTTGAAGAGTTACATGGCTGGACGAGGGATGAGGTTATTGGACAAGTGTTGCCAATGACACCGGATGATTTTAAAGAAGATGCTCTTCAATTGTACAAGTCATTAATCAACGGTGAACAAATCAAGGATTTCGAAGCGATAAAACTTAGAAAAGACGGGACGACATTTATTGCCAATGTGTCCGTCTCGCCTTTGAAAGATACGGATGGAAACGTAGTCGGCTTTGTCGGTTTGGAACGAGATATTAGTGAAAAGAAAAGAGTGGAAGAGGAGCTTTTTGAGAGTGAGAAACAGTACAGGAGACTTCTTAAGCTTAATCCTGAACCCATTGTTTTGCATAAAGACGGGCTCGTCCTGTTTGTGAATGATGCCTGCTGTAATCTTTTTGGCGAAGCTTCATCCGATGAATTCATAGGAAATTCAATTTATGATTATTTCTGTCCAAAGGATAAGGAAGTCATCATTGAGCGAATTGAACAGATCATGCAGATGGATAACTACAGTGATTTTGTGGAGCGGAAAATGCGCAAGAAAGACGGCACGTTTTTTGATGCGGAAATATCCTCGATTTATGTTCACAAAAATATTGGGAATCCGGTCATGCAGAGCGTCATTCGCGATCTCACGGAGCGCAAGAAGTCGGAAGAAGCGATTATCCGATCAGAGAAACTGTCGTTAATCGGTCAATTGGCAGCTGGCATCGCGCATGATATCCGTAATCCCTTAACGTCTTTAAAAGGGTTCGTACATTTATTAAAAGCGAAAAATGCCGACTATGTTGATGTGATGATGGAAGAACTCGAGCATATCAATTATGTTGTGAATGAATTTATGACGCTGGCCAAACCACACTTGAGTTACTATCTGGAGAGTAATCCTCGGGAGCTTGTACAAAGTGTCATTGCCTTTCTTCAGCCACATGCTCATCTGTATAACGTGCAAATACAATTGGACATGGATCAGGACATCCCCGTCATTTATTGTATTCCAGACCAAATTAAACAAGTCTTAATTAATATATTGAAGAATGCGATTGAGTCCATGGTGAATGGTGGATTGATACAGATATCTGTAAGAAATGTCCTGGATGAACGATTGATTATTTGTGTCGAAGATCAAGGTGTAGGTATTTCTGAAGATAAGCTGACTCAGTTGGGGGAGCCGTTTTTCACGACAAAGACGAATGGCACCGGTTTAGGGCTAATGGTTTGCAAACGAATTATTCATGGACATGATGGAGATTTGACGATTCAGAGTAAGATTAACCATGGAACTACGGTACAGATCGAACTGCCAATAAAAAAATAGCGTTTGCGTCAGGATCATATCCCTTCAGGTAGACAGCCGTTTACTTGTAGGGGTATTTTCCATTTGTCGGGCAGTTACCTTCTTTTTGTCAGGTTGAACAATCCCCATTGTTGCTTTATCATATGAGGAAAGGATTTACAAATGGAAATTTGTAAGCGTTACCAATAAAGATGTGCCACATTGTCCAGCCTCTATTTTTCTAGGAGAAAAGGAGATAACCATGCAATTTTTACAAGGTAACATTTCGGCCAGATTCAAGGTGATTTATGGTGTTTTTTTCCTAATCATCATCTCATCCACCGTGTGGTTGTCCTATTTAAGCTCGAAAGGGGGCATGGAAGATCAGCTCCGCCGCACAAATACAGCGCTGCTCCATCTGAGTCAACAGAAGATTGAAATGATGCTGCATGAAATAGATACAAGCACGATTAATTTCATACAAGAACCGGATGTCGAGTTATTCCTCAATGGCAGATACGCGAGCGATGAACTGCGGCTCAATTATTTCCGCATTTTGAATACACGGTTCAAGACGCTGATGTTTACGAACAGCAATATCTCCTCGTTTTATTTGTATTCTCTAGCGAACAAGAGCTTGTTGACTGATGTAACATACTCGGATGAATCCAGCTTCTACGATATGGCTTGGCATGATGCTTATGTCAGCATGAAGGGCTACGGCGAATGGCTCGACACCAGGAAGGTCACGGAGGTCAGCTCAGGACTGCAAATAGAGAAAAATATGATTACATTGGTGCGTACTTACCCTCTAATTAGCTTACCGCAGTTTCGGAAGGGTGCCATTATTGTCAATGTCGCGGAAAGCACGCTTTCCAATCTCATTCAAGATGTGGATCAGCAAAGGGCAGGTCAAACGTTAGTTATTAATAACCAAGGGATGATTATTTCTTCGCAGAACAAAGAGCATCTGTTTCATTCCTTCAGCACGATTCCCGGCGCCCCCGAGTTAAGTGAGTTTAAGGATAACGGTTATATTACGACGCATACGAAAAGCGGAAGCTACACAACCTTTTATCTAACTTCCAGTTATAATGGTTGGAAATATATCAGTATTGTCCCTGATCCCGAGATGAACCGACCGTTAATGATTGTCCGCAATTTGCTGCTGGTTGTGACATCGGGAATGTTCTTGCTAGCAATTGTGCTTGTATTTGCAGTAAGCAATTACACGTTCCGGCCTCTCGAACTTTTCTTTCATTCCGTTGCGGGTAAGAAATCGGTTCGCTCCGGCGACCTTACCTATATGGAGCAGTTTTTCAAACAGATGATATCTGACAACGAATCCTTGCAGAAACAAATGAACGACAGCTTGCCAGCATTGAAATGGCGTCTGATCATGAGTTTGCTGATGGGGGACAAAACGAACTATGACCGGATGAAGCCGTATTTCCATACGCTCGGTATAGACTTATATCATAAACAATTCATCGTGCTCATCATTGAACTGGATCGTATCCAAGAGAATCACACACCGCGAGATGTTTATTTATTTACTTATGCCATCAGCAATGTTGCCGACGAACTCATCGCAGGCGTATGCAAGGGGACTTCCGTGGAATTGACCGATGGGAGAGTCACCGTCATCATGAGCTTCGAATCGGAGGATTCGCAAGGCAATCAAATTCAAGCTCTGCAGGTTGCTGATTTGGTGAAAAATTATGTAGGGATTCATTTTAAACAAACGGTAACCATCGGTGTTGGTAGTCCACAGACCAATCTGGAAGGCATCCAAACTTCCTATGAAGAAGCGCTGAATGCACTGAAATACAAATTAATTATGGGCGATAACACCGTTGTCTCCATCGACGATATTGCGGGCAGCAATTATAATGAGAAATTTTACAGGATTACGGCGTTAATTGATTCTGTCGTCAACTTGATTCGGGAAACAGATAAAAACAAGCTTCGATCGCAGCTGGATAAAATTTTTGGCGAGGTCGTGGTGGGCAATGTTCCTCCCGAGTTAATTAAGCAGATGTGCATTCAGATGATTATGAAATCGATTAAGGTCATTTCGGATAAAGGTCTGGAAATCAAAGAATTCCTGGATCCGAAGGAAAATATCTATGACCGGATTGAGAGCTGCGTCAAAGTCGCTGAACTGAAGAGCTACATGTCCGATTTCCTCCATCAGCTCATTGTGCGCACCGAAGAGAAGCGGCTCTCCAAAGGGCACCACGATACCATCGGGCAGGTTCTGGCGTATCTCGAGCAGCATTATATGGACAGCGATCTCTCGCTCAATCTGTTGGCGGCGCAATTTGAGCTAAGCGTTCCTTATTTAAGTAAACTCTTCAAGGAAACAACGGAAACGAATTTTATGGATTGTCTGATTCAGATCCGCATGGAGAAGTCAAAAGAGCTGCTGCTGGGTTCGAAACAGAAGGTCAACACCATCGCGGAGAGCGTAGGTTATAACAATGTTCAAAGCTTTATCCGTATTTTCAAGAAATATACAGGCCAAACACCAGGTGAATTCAGGGAAAATCTTAAAAAAGGCGAAGATGATAAAAATGGCGAATACGTATCCGGTTAAAAAAGGTGTGTATTTTTAAAAAGTGTCTATATGCCAAATCCATCCTAGAACGTTACCATAAAGGTGCAAGACATCGACCTGAGAGGAGGTAGGGACATGAAATCACGAACCGTCGGGGCTACCACCGCACAAGCCATTATCGGAAAGAAGGAGCAGACAACGAAGCTTAAACGGGCATGGAAGTATGTGAAGCGGGACAAATACTTGTATCTATTGCTGCTTCCGATTTTTGCTTACTATTTCCTATTTAAGTACACGCCGATGTTCGGTGAGATCATTGCCTTCAAGAATTATCGTTTCGCCGATGGCATATGGGGGAGTCAATGGGTTGGCCTGAAACATTTCAACAGATTGTTCACAAGTCCGGATTTTTTCACTGTATTAAAGAATACGCTTTTGCTGAATGTGTACAGTATCGTTTTCGCTTTCCCGGTTCCTATTGCACTAGCCATCCTTTTAAATGAAGTCCGGTTGGAATGGTACAAGCGAACGATTCAGAATTTACTCTATATTCCGCATTTTATCTCCTGGGTCGTACTTGGCGGAATTGTTATCGCGCTGCTGTCTCCATCCACGGGAATCGTAAACTTTACTTTGGTGAAGCTGTTCGGTATAGAGCCGATTTACTTCATGGCAAGCACCTTCTGGTGGCCGATTACGTTCATTTTGTCGGGGATCTGGCAGAATGCGGGTTGGGGAACCATTCTCTACCTGGCCGCCATGGCCGGCATTGATCCTCAGCTGTATGAAGCAGCGAAGATTGACGGCGCGAGCAAGCTTCGGCGGATCTGGCACGTTACACTGCCGGGTATCCGGTCCACGATTGCAATTCTGCTGATTCTGCGTGTGGGACAGATGATGGACGTTGGATTCGAGCATATTTTCGTATTGCAAAATAAAGCGGTTTCAGAGGTTGCGAATGTCATCAGCACCTATGTTTATCACGTAGGTCTTGAAGGCTCGCAGTACAGCTATACGACGGCGCTTGGTTTGTTTCAATCCGTCATTGGCTTGATTCTGGTTGTCAGCGTGAATCGATTAATTAAAGCCTTAGGCGAGAATGGGCTATGGTAGGAGGGGAATGCTGTGTCCGGCAGTCAGAGCTCGTCAATTAAACTGGTTTATGGCGTCATCTATGTATTTCTGGCGGTACTTGCCATGATGACATTGTTCCCGTTCATTCATGTGCTATCTACCTCATTAAGCAGTTCTCGGGCTATTATGTCAGGGGAAGTCTTCCTATGGCCGAAGGAAATCACATTCACTTCTTTTAAAAATTTGATTGAAGACGGCCAGCTGTTTCATGCCATGAAAAATACATTAACCATTACGGTTGTGGGAACTTCCATCAACCTAGTGGCAACGATCATGGCGGCCTATCCGTTAAGTCGCAAGCGGCTCAAGGGCAGGAATGTCCTGCTTATGATCATAACGTTCACGATGCTGTTCGGCGGGGGGATCATCCCCAACTATATTCTTATCAAGACGCTGGGCATCATGAACACGTATTGGGCGCTTTGGCTGCCTGGACTTCTGAGCACGTACAATTTTTTCGTCATGAAATCATTTTTTGAAGGATTGCCTTCGGAACTTGAGGAATCCGCAGCGATTGATGGAGCTAATGATCTGTTTATTATTTGGAAAATTATTCTTCCTCTCTCCATGCCGATTATAGCAGCGCTGACGTTATTCTATTCGGTAACCTGGTGGAATTCGTATATGAACGTTCTCATGTATATCACGAATTCGGGGAAGCTCTCATTGATGGTGAAGCTGCTGCAGATGATCGATACGACAAGTCAGAATCTGCTGAATACGAATGCAACGAACGGGAGCGAAGGCGCTTCTATGCAAACGATGGTAACTCCGGAGGGATTAAGGGCTGCTGCCATCATTATCTCGGTGCTTCCAATCCTGTGTGTCTACCCATTCTTACAGAAGTATTTTGTAAAAGGTGTCTTGATTGGTTCGATTAAGGGCTAATCGAAAATCCATGCTTATCATTCTTATTGCAGGAGGCGAAGAATTCATGATTAAACAAAAGCACGTAGCTTTAACGCTAGTCGCTTCTTTATTCACAATTGCAGCTTGCTCCTCTCCAACTAGCACGGATAATCCTGGTAAAGCGTCAGGAGAGAATAAGAAACTGGAAGTCAGTGTTTCTATCCTTGACCGCGGCCAAGTGGCGAGTGACGAAGGAACTTATGAGAGTAACCGGACGACCAAATACATCAGTGAGAAATCGGGTATCAATGTGAAGTGGGTTCCGATCCTGCGGACCGAATCAACGAAGAAGTTAAACACGCTCATCGCTGCCGGCGAAGCGCCGGATATGATGTGGGAATTCGGGCGTGATTACATGGCGACATTGAAAGAGCAAGGAGCCATTCAACCCATTGACGACTATATCGAGAAATACAGCACCTCCTACAAAGCTTATTTGAAAGCGCATCCGGAGCTGAAGCCATACACGATGTTTGATGGCAAAACCTATATGGCGACCAGCGCTCGGGGCATTGACGCCATTGCGAATCACGGAATGTGGATCCGCCAAGACTGGCTCGATAAGCTGGGACTGAAGGCGCCGACGACAATGGATGAGATGGTCAATGTGATGCGGGCGTTTAGGGATAAAGATCCTGATGGCAATGGTAAAAATGATACGTTGGGTGCTGCTTTTAACTATAACTACGCAGGTATTATTCAGGCGATGTATGCATCTAACAAGAGTAACTGGTATCTGGACAACGATAAAATCGTGTACGGCGGCTTAACGGATCGGTATGCCGATGTGCTTGCAGAACTTAAACTTTTCTTCGATGAAGGGCTGATTGACAAAGAATATATTACGGACAAGAACTTCCAGAAGGAAAGACAGCTGTTCGTGACAGGGAAAGCAGGCATCTACTTCGCGAGTTGGAACATTGGAGCCGAATACCGGGAATTGAAGCAAAATGTCCCTAATTCGCAGCTTGTCCCTTTAGAGCCGGTTTCAACGAAGTATGGGAAGTTCGGTTTGTATCAAGAACCGCCGGCAAACCGTTTGATTGTGTTTAATAAGGATATGAAAAATCCGGAAGCTGCAATCAAATTGCTGGATTGGTGGATAGACAAAAACTGGTTCGATGTCAGATTCGGCACGGAAGGTGTTCATTACAAGCTGGTTAATGGTGTCCCTCAAACGATTGATGCTGAGAAGAATAAGAAGGAAACGATCTATGCGCCAGAGTATGCCGTGCTCGATCAATGGAGTCCGAAGCCAGAGGATTTCGCCGTGATGGCGGCAACGGATGCAATTTCACAAGAATATGCCAAAGTGCAGGGTGAATCGCTCAAGGTGGCTATGAAAAACAAATACAGACGCGATATTCCGTTCAACCCAACATTCCCTGAGCTGAGCGAAACTTCTACGTCATATGGCCCATTGTCTGATGATATTGAAACAAAAGTCATTACAGGTGGTGCCCAATATACGCCGCAATGGGGGATGGAGCAGCTTCGCAAGGAATGGAAACGTCTCGGCGGCGATAACGTTGATAAGTTAGCGCAAGATTGGTATCAGAACAATGTGAAAGGCAAGTAAACTTCATTGAAGGCTAAGCAGCCTCCCGATTCGAACAGGAGTTGGGGGGCTATTTCATTCGAATAAGGGAGTGTAATCAAATGACAATGGATGCAAATAAGATGCTGCTTGATCAGCTTAATAAATGGCACGAAGACTATACGCCTGAACTGCGGATGGTTCGCAAGCCTTTTCATACGCCGGGTTATCACAGTACGTTAAAAGATGTAGCGTTTACTCACCCCACCTTGGCAGCGTGTGTTTATGCGCTGGGAATGCTGGACAGCCGTCAGCCTCATCATATCGAAAGAGCAGAAGGCATACTAGAACAGGTAATCAGCCTGCAGGATCAGAATCCGGAGCATGCTACCTTCGGCATCTGGTCTTGGTTCTACGAAGAGCCGCTGGAGAGGATGGCTCCGCCAGACTGGAATTGGGCGGACTTCTGCGGAAAGCGGCTGGTGCTGGCCGAGCAGAGGCATTCCGATATCCTGAGCCCGGGTCTGCGCGAACAAATGAGGCATGCGCTTTATTGTGCATGCGACGCCATTATCAAGCGAAATGTCGGTCCTAGCTATACGAACATTGCCATAATGGGCGCCTTCGTTACGTTGCTTACAGGCGAGGTCTATGGCGAAGAAAAGTACTTGAATTATGGCTTGGAGCGGTTACGTCTTTTCAGCGAGTACACGAAACAGCTGGGAACGTTCCAGGAGTATAACAGTCCGACATATACGATCGTGGCGATACAGGAATTGTCGAGCATTCATACAGCGACCCGAGTTGCGGAAGCGAAACAGCTCAGCTCGGAAATGCTGGATGTGGCATGGGGGATGGTGGCCGAGCATTTCCATGTCCCCAGCAAGCAATGGTCAGGCCCGCACAGCCGTGCCTATCATACGATGATGACGCCGGAAGTTTTATCCTTCTTGCAGATTGCCAGCCGAGGTGAGTTGGACTTCATGCCAGTCGATCAACTGACATACAATCTGGATTGGTATGGCAATGATATTGGATGTCCTGAGAAGTACATACCGGCGTTCAAACGAACAGAGACAGCGGAACATGTACAAACAATTAGCAAAGACGAGGCTGGCGACATTGTTAACCAAGCAACTACGTATATGGAAGGGCCGGTTAGTGTGGGAACCTTCAGCAAAGATGTGATGTGGAATCAGCGCCGCAATTTGCTAGCTTATGTACGCAACGGTGATGCATCTACCTATATTCATTTGCGCCTGCTGAACGAAGGTTATGACTATTCTTCCGGTATCTATTCCAGTGTTCAAAAGGGGAAGGATGTGTTGTTCGGCATCGGATTTTGCACAAATGGCGGCAATACGCACATTGGGCTCGATCCCATTGATGGTGCCATCGAATCAGCGGACCTAAGAGTTCGCTTTGAGATTGGAGGAAGCCTGCATGAGGTTAGGGCAGAAGCTGTCTCGCGAGAAGCCGAAGCAGCTACAGTACACGTAGCAGAGCAGACGCTGCAGGTGAAAAGAATATTCGCAGCCTTTGACGGGGAACAGCCAAGCTGGGAGCTCAGGCAGGAACAGGATAAACTGTTCCTTGACTATGTTATCTACGCCGGCGAGCGGAAGAGATTTGCTTTTGATCGTATGCAGGAAGCGCTGCTTCTGTTTGCATGGCGTTTGGGCGAACAAGGAGAAGAGCTCGACACTTCGGCTTCCGTCTTAGAAGCGAACGCAGAGGTTCGGGCGGTATTCCGTACCCCTAACCGCTCGCCGCTTCAATTGACCTTACCGCTTAAACCTGCTGAGAAGATGAAAATGCTGCGGCCTCGTCCCTAACATTAAGAGAATGGAGTGATCACAGATGGCTAAAGGATCTACGATTCGTAACGAGTTCCATCCGTTTGTCGATGCCTACACGGGCCGATCTATGACTCGTTTGACAGCCCCGGAGCAGGTAAATCATCATCCTTATTTTTATTATAAAATGATTACAAACGACAATCGCTATCTCATTTACGCTAGTGAGCGAGAGGGATTCCGTCAGCTTTACAAGATGGATCTGAACGATGGATCGGCTCTGCAATTAACGGAAGGACCCGATATTCACGATTTCAGCTGCAGTCTGACGAGTGACGATAACTACTTGATCTATTGCCGAGATCAGCGGATTATGCGATTGGATATGACGACGCTGAAGGAAGACGTTCTCTATACATCACCTGCAGGCTGGAAATCCAATGCGAATCCCGGCCTCAGCTCAGATGACAAGTATCTCGTTCTGGTCGAAATTAATGAAAAGGATGTTGTACCGGGCAAAGGGGACTGGTCCAACTTCGAGCCACAATGGGCAGCGAAGCCGCACTGCCGAATCATCTACCTGGATATCGAACAGCGAACCAGCCATATCGCGCATGAGGAGCTGGACTGCTGGCTGGGGCATCCGCAAATTCGTCCCAATGACCCATCAACCATTTTATTTTGTCATGAAGGTCCTGGGCATTTGATTGATGCCAGACTCTGGCTAGTCCAAAAGGACGGGACGCTGCTGCGCTGTGCGAAGGAACAGACGCATGATGAGCTCATCACACATGAATATTGGCTTGCCGATGGCTCTAGATTCGCTTATGTGTACAGACATAAAGATGATCTCTATCACGAAAGTATCCGTTTCATGGACTCGGAGACATTAGAGGAAGAAATCTGGATGAATTGCTCTAAGTATTGCCACTTTATTTCGAATGCCAATCATACGATGATCGTCGGGGACGGGCAGCTGCCCGAGCAGCACTTCATCTATTTAGTGGATGTAGAACGGAGGCAAGAAGAGCGTTTATGCTCCCATGGAACTAGCTGGAAGTCATACGGTAACACACAGGATGCTCATCCGCATCCGGCTTTTTCTCCAGATGGCACATTTATCATCTTTACCTCTGATATGGAGGGCGTTCCTTGTATGTATAAAGTGGATTTGTGACAATGTTCGAGGCAGCCGGCTAGTTGCATCGGCTGCCTCAAATATATTTGACATTAGTTTGATGTCAAACTATAATACAGATATGAAACCAAGAGACGCTGTATCAATTATTTCCAGAATCAGAGAAAAGACCAATCGGTTTATCATAGCCGAGATGGCGAAATATGGGGTCGACGATATTGCCATTTCACATGGGGATATTATCTTTGCTCTATTTAAGATGCCTAGATTGACTATGGCGGAGATTGCCAAGAAAATTGATAAAGATAAGTCTACAGTGACTGCACTCGTAGATAAATTGGTCCGTCTAGGATACGTGACAAAGGAAAGGGACACCGTAGATTCAAGGGTCGTCTATGTTGCCTTAACGCCAAAAGGGGAGGAACTGAAACCGATATTTGAAACCATCTCAGAAAAAATGTTAGATGTATTTTACATGGACATTACGGATAAAGAAAAGGAAGAATTACTGAGAATTCTAACGAAAATTTATAACAATTTTTAAATTTTTTTAGACTAATAGTTTGATGTCAAACTATATAACGAGGTGAAACTTATCATGAAAGATTATACAAAAGATTTGCCAGATCATCGTGTGAAATATATCGGAGAAAATGATCTATTTATAGAAATTTTCGAGGGAGAGGAGCTACCGAAGGAAGCCTCCCAAAAACCTCCGCTTTTATTTGTACACGGTGCCTACACGGGCAGTTGGATGTGGAGCAAATACATCCCACACTTTATAAACAAGGGATGGAATTGCTATGTTATGAATTTGAGAGGTCACTACAAAAGTAGAGTGCTCGATTTGACAAATGTAACATTCGAAGATTATTTGGAGGATATGAAAGAGGTTTTGGCCGAGTGTGAGGCTCCACCGATACTCATAGGATTTAGCATGGGAGGAATTTTGAGCCAGAAGCTGGCTGAAACCAACGAACTTGCAGGCTTAGTGGTGATCGATACAAGCATAAGTAAGGAAGTTTATGAAGCTGTACCCTACAAAGAAATAGCTAGAAGGACAACAGGAGTATTAATGCCCGCACCATCCCGAGAAGAGAATTCCAGTATAGATGAATCAATGGATGACATTAATTTTCAGAGAAAGTATATAACTGTGGAGTCATTAAAAGCATTTAACGATTTTTATTTCTCTTTGGGGGCAAGCGGTGGGATATCGATAGACAGCAGTTTGATGGTTAATCCAGCCTTGGTTATTAAAGCAATTAATCGTGAAGAGGATGACCGGCGGGGAAAGGCGACAGCGGAGCATCTCCATGCAGAGTATACAGGACTTTGGGATACGACTCACACCGGATTGCTTGTTGGGCAAAGATATATGGAGGTAGTAGATCGGATCATGTTATGGTTACAAGGGATGTATGACTAAGGACATTGAATAGATAAGAAAATATTACTATTGCTTCTCGGTATACATTGGAGTAAATTGATAAAATACGCTTAATTCTTTAGATTAAAGAAGCGGGGGAACCAAGTTTCCTGGGGTGAGTACACAAAGTGAAGTGTTAGGGTTAACTTTCAACCCGAATCCGTCAGCTAACTTCGTCAGCGTAGAAAGAAATGGATAGAAACATTCAATGGAACATTGTGATTTGAGGTTCTATTCCCTCGCTTCCTTTTTCTCTTCTAGAGAAAATAGGAGGAACTAGACATGCTGCTTATGAAAGTAACCAAAGAATGGAAGAATCTTTTTCCATGGAAGAGAGCCAACGATTCCGTACAGCGCCAACATGAGATTCTTCATTTGAAACAGCGGTTGGAGACGTACGACATTCAATTTCCGAATTTGGCTTACCGGCCATCAGACGTCGAAACACAGACGTTAATGGAAATTAGTAAAACGGTCGCTCAAAATAATGAGCTGCTTAACCAACTGAGTTCAGAAAAGGAATTAGCGGTTGAACAATCGCTAGCCCATCTCGTCGGAACCACTCTCCAAATTTTACTGGATCACCTTAACTTTATCGTAGCCATGGCGCATATTTTCAGTGGTCCGTATCCTTGCCTCAGAGCGTACATCAGCCATACGAATTAACGATTTTCAACAATAGAGAAGGAGCTTGCCTGACGGCAGCTCCTTTTTCGTTTATTTTCGCGCATAGATACGGCCAAAAAAGCACTTGATAAGCTCCGCAACTTGCTGACTTTGCTCTTCCAGAACAAAATGTCCCCCGCATAAAAAGTGAGTTTCCACACATGTTAATAGTTCTCCGAAAGCAAGAGCTCCTTGCACCGTAAAAATAAAATCATTTTTGCCCCAGGTTATAAGCGTAGGAGGTTGATAAGTTCGCAAGTATTGCTGCCAAACAGGGTATTGTTCGACGTTGGTCCGATAATCGTAGCCCAATTCCAACTGAATTTGGCTATTACCGGGTCGATCCAAAAATAACTGGTCCATTAGGTAACCATCGGGACTAATTCGATAGGGATGACACACGCCCGTTACATACTGCATTTTTGTAAAATGAAAGGTTGCAAGCTGGGCAAAGGCCGCTTCAGTTGCAGGATTTCGATCCGCCCAAAGTGCTTTGAAAAGATCGAACGGTTTCCCTAATCCGTCTTCACTAACCACAGCATTCTGAATAACGAATCCTAGAATACGATGCGGATTCCGTACAGCCAGTCTGAAGCCGATAGGACCTCCATAATCATGGGTGTACAAAATATAGTGAGAAATACAGAGATTATCTATAAGCTTTTCAATCATAAGTGATAGATTCTCAAAGGTGTACGCAAATTCTTCAACGGAAGGCATACTGCTATTTCCGTACCCTAGATAGTCAGGAGCAATGACATGAAATCGGTCTGTGAGTTGAGGAATCAAATCCCTGAACATATGGGATGAGCTTGGAAAACCATGAAGAAGGATGATGGTTGGGTTGTACGGACTACCGGCTTGGCGAAAAAATAACTCCCAGCCGTCGATCTTCATTTTTTTATAATGAATCATCATTTCAACGTCCTCTCCAGCGAAGCGCATATTATTCCCTAACAAAAATATGTGAATAAAAGTTATTTAAGTACTTAGGAGCTAGATGACGTGGTACAATTTAACTTAAGTTATGCGAATTAGTTGTCATCTTCATTAAACTGGTATTCATCCATTGGAAAGGGAGAGATCAGCCATGAAACAAGAACTGCTAAATGAGCAATCGAGAAATCAAGCGTCCAGCACGCCAATTATTACCGAACTAAAAGTAATTCCAGTTGCAGGGCACGATAGTATGCTCTTCAATCTAAGTGGAGCGCATGCTCCATTCTTTACACGTAACATCGTTATCCTCAAAGACAGTGCAGGTCATACGGGCGTTGGTGAAGTACCGGGCGGCGAGAATATTCGTAAAACGCTTGAAGACACAAGCCCACTGGTTATCGGTCAATCGATCGGCCAATACAATAACATTCTTACTAAAGTTCGCAAGCAATTCGCTGATCGGGATCTGGGAGGACGCGGTTTGCAGACTTTTGATCTACGCATCACAATACACGCCGTTTCGGCGTTGGAAGCGGCATTACTTGATCTCTTAGGTAAATTCTTGGATGTACCGGTTGCAGCATTGCTAGGAGAAGGTCAACAGCGCGATAAAGTAGAAATGTTAGGCTACTTGTTCTATGTGGGGGACCGAAATCGGACAAACCTTCCGTATCAGGGCGCTGAAAATGCTCCGAATGACTGGTTTCGACTGCGTCACGAGGAAGCGCTTACACCTGAAGCCGTGGTGAAACTTGCCGAAGCGGCGTATCAACGATATGGCTTTAACGATTTTAAGTTAAAAGGTGGCGTCCTGCGCGGTGAGGAGGAGATTGAAGCGGTCACTGCGCTGGCGGAACGTTTCCCTCAAGCCAGAATTACACTTGACCCTAACGGGGCATGGTCTTTAGCTGAGGCGATTCACCTATGCCGTGATCAGCATCACATATTGGCTTATGCGGAAGACCCATGCGGTGCAGAAAACGGTTATTCAGGCCGTGAGATCATGGCCGAGTTCCGGCGTGAGACAGGCCTTCCAACGGCAACGAACATGATCGCTACCGATTGGCGCCAGATGGGCCATACGATTCAGCTGCAATCTGTCGACATTCCGTTAGCTGATCCACATTTCTGGACGATGCAGGGCTCTGTTAGAGTAGCTCAGATGTGTCAGGAATGGGGGCTTACATGGGGATCTCACTCGAACAACCATTTTGATATATCGCTTGCGATGTTTACCCATGTGGCAGCCGCAGCGCCGGGGAAAATTACGGCCATTGATACACACTGGATTTGGCAGGATGGACAGCAGTTAACCAAGGAGCCGTTTCAGATTGTTGGGGGCATGGTGGATGTTCCGAGCAAGCCGGGTCTGGGAGTAGAAATTGACATGGAAGCCATTGAAAAGGCGCATCAGCTATACAACCAAGAGGGCTTGGGAGCGCGTGATGATGCGCTGGCCATGCAATTTTATATTCCCAATTGGAAATTTGACCACAAACGACCTTGCCTTTTGAGATAGATAATAGATAGCCGCTGTTTCCTGAATAGAGGAAACAGCGGCTATTTTTGCCTATGTTCAGTGAAAATAAAATAGAAAACTCCAATTTCATTTAGTTTTTGCTGACAGCAGTGGGCTCCATCTT
The DNA here is from genome assembly GCF_032461945.1 of Paenibacillus violae. Classification (NCBI taxonomy): domain Bacteria; kingdom Bacillati; phylum Bacillota; class Bacilli; order Caryophanales; family Paenibacillaceae; genus Paenibacillus; species Paenibacillus violae. The sequence continues at coordinate 423,931 of NZ_JAWCUD010000002.1, read as the reverse complement.
ATCATTGTAAGCGACGGCGTACCAAGGTTCTGCCGCTGATTCCACATTCACTTGAATGTCTATATCCCAGGGAGCCTCATAACTGACGCCAAGAAGCTGATTGCCTTGGTAAATGGCGATAGCAAATGGGGGTTCACCCCGTTCGTTCTCAAGCTTAGGATAAACAAGAACAGTTTGTTTGCCAGTAGGAAGAGATTGATCGGTAACAGGCGTATAGCGATATTGTATGGGGTCAACGCCTGTCTGAACCTTACCTAGGAACCAATCGGATTGGATGAGCCGTTGATATAAGCCGTCCATGAAGGGGTTCTCCCCGATATCATACACATAAGGCCCATTCGTTCGAATCGCTTGAGCTCGACTGAAGTTAAAGTAGGTAATCGCTTTTACCTGCGGAAACAATCGCGGCAGTAAACCGTACATATAGCCCAGTTGTCCTTCAGCCCAGCTCCAGTACGTTTGGTTCGTAGGCAGGTAGGTGTGAGCAATAGCGCCCTCTGAAATCATAATGGGCTTATGACGATAGCGCTCGTAGAGAGGTGTGAAGGTATCAATTACGGTTCCTTTTAGCTGCTCTTTATCTGCTGAATAGGGTGTGTTATACAAAGAGAAACCAACCCAGTCTACGTAAGAGTCCCCTGGATAGTAGTCATCAATCGTATTCGACGGCGAGAAATTAGGGGACCAAACCATCGCAACATTAGGCGCTTCTTCGGCCATAATGTCATGAACAAGGCGGAATTTCTCAATATACTGCTGGGGACTTCCATGCCATGGCACCCATGCGCCATTCATCTCCGAAGCATAACGCAAGAAAATGGGAATGCCGGAAGCCTTGGCTTCCCGGGCAAAACGGCGAATGTATTCGTCATCCAGCACGTCGTCTAAACCAAAGCGCGGCTCCCAACCGATCTGGAGTGCGCCGCCAAGCTCTTTGACTCTTTCCGCTGTTCGCGCGGGGAAATAGGTATTCGTATCGGTCTGTACCTTCCGCCAACCGACATAAGCCAAATAAAGGGCGTGTTTTCGCCCGTACACATCTTCAATCTTCGTAACATCGTACCCGACTCTGCGATCTGCCCCTAACATACCTATATAAGTCCCTGAAGCTGGCTCATGTTTTGCAAGATTGGTAGATTCCGTTGTCATAGGAACGCGGAGATAAAGCTCCATATTCACTGAAGGACTTTGGATGCTAGACCAATCATAAGTTAATGGCGATATCGAAGGAAGACCTGCTGAGTATGCTATGATCCGATTTTGATAGACTGAAGCGGCTTCCGAATAACCGGATTGTGCGGATTTCTTCTCTTGGTTCTTCCAATAGGTTAAAATATCCGGCTGTTTGGACTTGGGAGTAGAAGAGGAATTGGGAGGAGTCAGTGCGACAGCAGATTCTGATCGACTTTGTTCGAGACCATCCAATTTACTTTCTATGACTACCAAAGTAATCACGATGCAACTCACTAGACTTAGGGCTCCTAATGTCCAGATAACCTTTTTAAACATGTGATAAGTTCCTCTCGTAAGGAAGATAGAAGCCTCCGTGGAATCAGTAAGTTAATTGTATGCCCAAAGCTGGGAGACGGTCAATGGAGTGGTCATTTCAGCTGCCGTTGTACAAATAATTCGTAAGGTTTACCTACTAATGGGCTGTTCCGAAAGTTGCGAGAACCTGGGGGCAGCTTCTTTGCCTTTACAATTACTTATATTGCTGCTAACACAGCAATAATATTTCTAAGTTAAATTAAGTGTGTGGGAACGGTCTCACATACAGGAATGAGGTCGCATCATGGAGCATACGATTAAGGAAATTGCCCTGCGCGCCGGTGTATCCAAATCCACTGTGTCTCGCGTGATATCTGGCAAGGGCTATACCAGCTTGGAAGTACGCAATAAAGTGCTGCAGCTGATTGAAGAACTGCAATATAAGCCTAATGCCGTAGCAAGGGCAATGGTTTCACAAAGAACACATAACATTGGCGTTCTGATTTATCGCCGGCATCATCCGATTGCATCTCATCCATTTTATGGGAAAATTCTAGATGCTATTTTAATGACAGCTGCAAGCCTGAATTATTCCGTTTTCGTTACGACAGATCATGAAATGTCGCTGCGTTCGGCCGATTTTATGATGGAAAAAAGGGTGGACGGGCTAATCCTTATTAGCCGTTTGCAGCAAAATGTCATTGATTACATCGCAAACTTCGGAGTTCCCTATGTCATGGTCAATGGCTCCACGGATGTCGATGGTGTCATGCACATTGTGAATCAAGACGAGGAAGGCGGCCGAATGGTTGCTGAACATCTCGCAGATCAGGGTCATCGTCACATCTTCGTGATCGCTGGACCACAAACGCATCGCAGTCACAATTTGAGGCTGAAAGGCTTCAAAAATCATTTGAAAGAATTGGGGATTACGTTCCCGTCAAGCTCGATCTTACAGGCATCGACGTCCACGTTTGGCGAGGGGTATGAGCTCATGCGCGCCCATTGGGAGCAGTTTCGCTCAGGCGGATATACATCGTTATTTGCCACCAACGACATGATCGCGCTTGGCGCGATGAAGTTTATGCTGGAACAGTCGGTACGCATTCCCGAACAAGTAGCGGTTGTCGGCTTCGATGATATCGACTTTGCCGCAATGTTTACACCCTCTTTGACAACGATCAGGGTCAATACGGAAGAGATGGGGATTCAGGCCTTCAGTTTGCTCGACAAGCTTATCCGCCAGGAAGCACACATTGAGCATCCCAAGCAGCTAGTGCCCAAACTCATTGTCCGTCAATCGACTCAAACATTTTCCATTGAAAGGAGTGGTTAGTCCGCATGCGTTGGTATTTAAAAGCATTAGGCCCACGTAAAATCGTAGAATTTCTCATTCTTGTTGTGTTTGTCATTTTTTTCTTGGGCCCGCTGCTCAATCTCGCTATTCTGGCTTTTACCGGCAAATGGACCTACCCCGATATCTTGCCGCATGAGTGGTCACTGAAGTGGTGGACGTTTGTGTTCCAGCAAGAAGATATAGCAAAATCGATCGGTTTGTCTTTTGTCATCGCAACAATCGTAACGGCACTTTCCATTGTGCTTTGCATTCCGGCAGCTTATGCGTTTGCACGCATACGATTTCCACTTAGCAAGTTTTTCTTGTTCTCGTTTCTTCTGACACATGCTTTTCCAAAAATGGGACTTTACGTTTCGATTGCTGTGCTTTTCTTCAAACTCGGACTGATGAACACGTTAATAGGCGTTGTTTTGATCCATATGATTAACGTACTCATGTTCATGACATGGATTCCAACGGCTGCTTTCCGCAATGTGCATATGGCACAAGAGGAATCAGCCAGGGATGTGGGAGCGAGCCCGTTCCGCGTGTTCCGCAGTATTACACTTCCTATGGCTATGCCGGGAATTATCGTAGCTTCTATCTTTACATTCTTGAATTCGCTGGACGAAGCTCAGGGCACGTTCCTTGTGGGTATCCCAAACTATAAAACGATGCCGATTGTCATGTACTCGATTATTAGCGATTATCCGGCCTATGCAGGAGCTGTATTTTCCATTATTTTGACAGCGCCGACGATTATTCTCTTGCTGGCTGCACAGCGCTTTGTGAGCGCGGATATTATGTCCAGCGGCTTCCAACTCAAATGACGACAGATCCATTTATCAAATAGAAGGGGGCACACATGGACATTCAGCTTTCAGTTCAACAATTGACGAAACGCTATAAAACAGGAGAAGGCGTAACCGGAATTTCCCTTGATGTTCGTAAAGGGGAGTTAATTACTTTGCTTGGCCCTTCAGGCTGTGGTAAAACAACTGTTCTTCGCAGCATCGGAGGATTTCTCGATCCCGATTCCGGCGACATTCTTATTGAGGGTAAAAGTGTGCTTCAAGCGCCTCCTGAGAAACGTCCGACATCCATGGTTTTTCAAGGTTACAATTTATGGCCGCATATGACGGTGTATGACAACCTCGCATTCGGTCTTAAAATACGCAAGATCAAAAAGGCGGAAATCGATAAAGCCGTAAATGAAGTGCTGCAGTTGGTTCGCTTGCCTGGAGCCGAGAAGAAATATCCGGGCGAACTTTCCGGTGGACAACAGCAGCGTATCGCGGTTGCAAGATCACTGCTTCTGAAGCCGGCTGTTCTTTTGCTCGATGAGCCCTTCTCCGCGCTGGACGCTAAGCTTCGCCACGAGATGAGGGAAGAGCTAAGGGAAATTCAGTCCAAAACAGGCCTTACGATGGTATTCGTCACTCATGATCAGGAAGAAGCGTTATCGATTTCGGATCGTATTGTCGTTATGAATCAAGGGAACATCGAGCAAATCGCTTCACCACAAGAAATTTACGATGAACCAAGTACTTTGTTCGTTTCTCAATTTATCGGCAAAATGAACTTTTTGAAAGGGGTGATCGCTGCCGAACGCGTGACCGTCGGGCATCTAAGTTTTCCAAATTCAAAAAATCTGTCCGGGCATGTACATCTTGCCGTTCGACCTGAAGATGTGATCATAGAAAGTGAAGAAGGACACGGCCTTTCGGGTGTGATTAAACAAGTGATGGTGCTTGGGCATTATGCCGAAGTATCCATTGATTTACCTCAGTACGGAACAATCCGGGCGTTTCAACCAAGGGATTCTGTCAAGGATCTCCATACAGGACAACATGTAAAAGCAAACTTTGCCAAAATCATTGCATTTTCCGAAAATTAAACCCAAATCCAAGGAGGCATTTCCATGTTACGCAAGAAATCCGCGATTACGCTAGTCACTTTAATGACCGCTACGGCAGCTTTCATCTCCGGGTGTGGTAATTCTGCGACAAATGCAGGTTCATCTGCTGCTCCAAGCAACGCTCCAGTTAAAGCAACGGCAGATAGCAAAAAACCTGTTGAGTTTACCTTCTATTTTACGGGATCGCAAAATGTTAAAGATCTATGGGATACGTTAATCCCTATGTTTGAGAAACAAAATGCAGATGTGAAGGTAAAACCGGTGTACATTCCTTCAGGTACTGGCGCACAACCAACGTATGACCGTATTCTTGCTGCCAAACAAGCGAATAAAGGATCCGGCGATATCGATTTGTACGAAGATGGCTTGTCTAATGTCACTCGGGGACAAAAAGATGATCTGTGGGATTCCTTAGCAGTTGACAAAATTAAAAATCTAGCTGCTGTCGATGAAAAAACACTGAAAGATATCTCCAATCTCGCTATTCCTTATCGTTCATCTGCCGTTGTATTGGCTTATAACAGCGATAAAGTAGCTACACCACCAAAAACTTTGGATGAATTGTACGATTGGATCAAGAAAAATCCGTCCAAATTCGCTTATAACGATCCATCTACAGGTGGGGCCGGTAACTCTTTTGTAGCGACTGCCCTGTATAAGTTCTTGCCGGAGGAAGCGATTCATAATTCCGATCCAAGCGTTGAAAAAGGTTGGGATCAAGGTTTTGCTCTGCTCAAAGAACTTGGGAAAACCGTGTATGGCAAAGGGATTTATCCGAAGAAAAACCAAGGGACTCTAGATTTGTTGACAAGCGGTGAAGTCGATATGATTCCAGCTTGGTCCGACATGGTACTTGAGCAAGTCGCGAAAGGGCAGCTTCCGAAATCAACGAAAATGACGCAATTGACGCCAGGTTTTAATGGAGGACCAACATACTTAATGGTGCCTAAGCTGTCAGAGAAGAAAGATGCTGTCTACAAATTCCTAGATTTCGTTCTTTCACCTGAGGCACAAGGCGTAGTTGTTGATAAAATGCATGGCTTCCCAGGTATCAAGCTTTCTAACATGTCCAAAGAAATTCAAGATTCATTCAAAGGTGCGTCCGAAGGATTCCGCTCATTCAATATCGGCGAACTGGATAAAGATATGACGAAGCGTTGGCAAAGTGAAGTTGCTGCGCAATGAGTAAACAAATGAAAATGGGGATATTCGGATTACTTCTGGTTATCCCCTCTTTTTTATTACTTTTCGTCACTGTCGTCATTCCTATTATCATTTCCTTTAAGGAAAGCTTGACGAATAAATCGGGCGGCTATGATTTATCCAATTACACGTATTTATTCACAGATAAGCTGATGCGCTCCAACATTATTTTTACCTTGGAAGTAACGGTTGTTTCCGTAATTCTCGTGTTGATTATCAGCTATGCATTAGCTGCTTATATGAGATTTAATACAGGTACGATGGTAAAATGGATACGTAAATTGTATATGATTCCAATCTTTATCCCATCTGTTATCGCGACCTACGGTTTAATCCAATTGCTTGGCAATCATGGATGGGTTTCACGCCTGCTGCTTCTGGTTAACGGTGGAGAGATGCCACGTATTATTTTCGACATGAAGGGGATTATTATCGCGAATTTATGGTTTAACATTCCTTTTACGACGATGCTGCTTGGTTCAGCTTTATCCGCAGTTCCTAATTCGATTATTGAAAGCGCGAAGGACGTAGGGGCACGTAAATTGCAAATCTTCGTTCGTTTCATTTTGCCGCTGACGTATAAAACATTGCTAGTGGCCGTTACTTTTGTGTTTATGGGCGTGATCGGTTCGTTTACGGCACCATTTCTCATTGGGCCCAATGCTCCGCAAATGTTAGGGGTTTCGATGGAACAGGTTTTCGGTGTGTTCCAGGAGAAACAATTAGCTGCGGCGATTGCTTTCTTTACGTTCCTGCTTTGTTCGGTAATGGGGTACTTTTATATTCGTAGTATGATTACAGAGGAACGTGCTAGGGCTAGATGATTCAACGCAAATGAAGATTAACTGGAGACAATGCACATGGATGATCAGAAACTCATCGCGCGGTTCAGAAATCTAACACGCAGCACGAAATGGGTGCTAAAAAACCAAATAGAACTGCAGTTCAACAATCACCACTCTCAAGGGATGGTTCGAATCGGCGATTTCTTTTATATGTCATCGGTTGAACTTATTGAATGGCCAATCAGATATGACCAGTCTAATCAGGGTTATGATCGTACGCCTGGCAAAGGAATTGGCCATTTATTTGTCTTCGATGGTCAAGGAAGGCTCGTGAAGAAGACACCATTAGGTGAGGGTGACATGTATCATCCAGGTGGTATTGATTTTGATGGTACGCATATTTGGGTTCCTGTCGCAGAATATCGGCCTCACAGCCAATCTATCGTTTACAAAATTGATCCTCTTACTTTAAAAGCAGAAGAATCGTTCCGAGTTCAAGATCATATCGGAGGATTGGTCCGTGAGGGTCAGAATGGTAAGCTAATCGGCAACTGCTGGGGCTCACGCAGATTCTATGAATGGGATTCAAGTGGGCGGCAGCTACTGGACAAAGAAAATACGAGCCATTTTATCGACTATCAAGATGGGCATTATGTAGGTGATGGTAAAATGATTGTGAGCGGTATCTCTGAGCTAGTTAATCCTGCTAGCAAATCCAAGCCTTACGAGTTGGGTGGATTAGCACTAATAGATTTGTTTACATTAGAAACCATTCACGAAATACCTATTACTGAATTTTCCCCACAAGGTCACGTAATTACCCGTAATCCTGTGTTCTTAGAGATATCTGGTGAAACGATAAGACTTTATGCCGTTCCAGATGATAATCATGGATCATTGCTGATATATGAAGCGGCTATATAAAAAGATCGATGTGAAGAAGCACTCATTAGAGTGCTTTTTTCATTTATCAATAGGATTCGCCATGTGGATTGCACTTATACAATGGTACGAGCAGGTATCTGTAATCGAGATATTCAGTATCACGATTCTATATTATGCAGGATGTCTTCAATCATAGTATGATGAGTGGGCGGTTGAATATCTGAGGAAGAGAGGAGTTGAAACTCTATCTACTAAAAGGTAGAACGCGATGAGTAATCATAAGAATACCGCAGAGATTATTTTAGATACAGCCCAGTACATTGTGCAAGAAGTTGGGTTTAACGGATTCAGCTATGCACATATTGCGGAAAAAGTAGGGATACGGACAGCTAGCATTCATTACCATTTTCCAAACAAAGAGGATTTAGGAGAAGCGCTGATCACTCGCTATCACAAACATTCGATGTCAGCCATTGCTCAAATCGATATCGAAACCCAGAACAATTTAGAAAAATTGCGCAAATTCATCTTGATCTTTGATGGCCCAGTTCAGGATTACTGTACGTGTTTGAGTGTCATGCTTTCTACGGAACTAGCTACTTTATCAGCTAAAGTACGAGACAGGTTAGCACAGTTTTTCACAACAAACCTAACATGGCTAGAGCGTGTATTGGATCAGGGGCGTCGGGAAGGGCATATTAACTTTGAAGGTGCCGCGGATGTACAGGCCCACAAATTTTTGGCTTCCCTTCAGGGAGCACAGTTACTTGCAAGAAGTTTTCGCGATAAAAACAGGTTTGAAGTGATCGCCGAAGGATTAATTGCGAGCCTAACGTAAAGAGAAAAACGAGTGTTTTTTTAATGCATATCTACCTTTTAATAGGTAAATGGAATGAACGAAACTAGTTACTAGGAGGCGTAAAGGATGATATATGAGCTGAGGATTTATGATGTTAATCCTGGCAAGATGCAGGTTATTTTAGATAGATTCAGGGATCATGTTATTCAATTATTTAACAAACATCAGATGAAAATAACGCTTTTTTGGGAAGATTTCGATGAATCAAATAACCGGCTCTATTATATTGTTGAACATGCCTCCATGGAGGATCGTAACCTGAACTATGATAGATTCCGCAACGACCCGGAGTGGATTGAAGTAAAACGACTTTCAGAACTTGATGGACCGCTGGTTAAAAAGCAAGAAAGCATCTTTATGAAAGATGTCCCCTTTTTCGAAAACAAATAAAAATCCAATGATCGAATAGGAGCAAATACAATGAAAATTTTAGTTATCGTAACTCACCCGAACATCGAAGCATCCAATTGGAACAAATCATGGGTAAATGAATTGAAAAAGCATGACGATATCACGATTCATGAATTACACAAAGAGTACCCAGACGAAAATATCGATGTAGCTAGAGAGCAGCAATTGGTCGAGGCACACGATCGGATTATTTTCCAATACCCGCTATTTTGGTACAGCACACCGCCATTACTGAAAAAATGGTTTGATAATGTCCTGCTTTACAACTGGGCTTATGGACCTGAAGCAACTAAAACAGTCGGTAAAGAATTTGGCTTTGCGATTTCCGCATATGGCACGGAAGAGTCTTATCAAGCAACCGGGTCCAACCGTTTTACAATCGAACAAATTTTGACACCTATGCAGGCGCTCACTCGCTTTATTAGTGGCACCTATCTACCTCACTTTGTACTAAACGATACTTCCGACGTGACGGATGAAAGATTAGCACAAAGCAGCAAAGACTTCGTAAACCATATTAAAACTGTGAGACCAGCTGAGGTGTTGACGAAATGAGTGATTTGCTGATTGACGTGTATATGGATACTAGTTGCCCATGGTGCCGTATGGGAACGACTAGTCTGTTAACCGCTCTAAAGCAATTGCCTGAAGATAAAAAGGCAACGGTCCGTTGGAATGCCTTTCAGATCAACCCAGGTATTCGTCCTGAGGGAGAAGATTATCGCCAGGTGATGATAGGGCGGTTAGGCGGAGTTCCTCAATTCGAAGCAAGGAAGCAGCAATATCACGAAAACGGGAATCGTTTCGGTCTTAAATATAATATGGATCTTGTCAAATATACGCCTAATACAACGTTATCTCATCAGTTAATCTCGATGGCGCCTGATCACTTAAAAGTGCAATTGATTGAGAAAATATATACGGCCTATTTTGAAGAGGGCGTAAATATCGGCGATGCGGATGAACTTGCGAAAATAGGAGCTTCTGTCGGCGTCGGTGAAGCCGCGGATCTCAAAGAGCGACTTAATCAGGGTGAAGAACTGGATAAAGTAGAACTTGGACAGCGGACAGCTCAGAAACTCGGTGTCAGAGGCGTACCTTTCTTTGTGATTAATGAAGAATTCAGCTTATCCGGGCTGCAATCACCTGCAGAGTTTGTAAAATTGTTTGAACAAATGTAAGCCCGCTTGATCGATGAACATCTAGAACATCATAAAGGAGAATAACCAATGACGATACAAGGCAAAGTAGTAGTAATTACTGGCGGAAGCAGCGGTCTCGGGAAAGCGATGGCGATCGAGATGGTGAATCAGGGAGCGAAAGTCGTCATCAATGGGCGCCGCGAAGAGGCATTGGCTGAGGTTGCGAAAGAAATCGATCCCACAGGAAAAAGCGTGCGGTTCGTCGCTGGTAATATCGCCGATCCTAAGGTTGCGCAGCGCTTAATCGAAGAAGGGTTAACTCACTTCGGACGCATTGATACGCTGGTTAATAATGCTGGTATTTTCATGTCTAAACCATTTACGGAGTATACAGAAGAAGATTTTGCAACGTATTTATCCACGAATGTGGTTGGTTTCTTCCACGTTACCCAGCGTGCAGTGACGCAGATGCTGAAACAAGGTTCAGGACACATCGTGAATATTACGACAAGTCTGGTTGATCAGCCGTCGGTAAAAGTGCCTTCCGTGCTTGCTTCATTGACAAAAGGCGGTCTGAAGTCAGCTACCAAATCATTGGCAATTGAGTATGCAGCAAGTGGTATTCGCGTAAATGCTGTTTCTCCGGGGGTCATCAAAACACCAATGCACGCTGTTGAGACACATGAAGCTCTTGCCGGTTTACATCCAGTTGGACGTATGGGTGAGTCTAAAGACATCGTGGACGCTGTTTTATACCTGGATTCTGCTAACTTTGTTACAGGTGAAATCCTTTATGTTGATGGTGGGCAAAACGCAGGAACTATGTAAATCTAGCAAATCAACCAATCTACTAGCAAATTAGATCCATCTAATTTTAATAGAAATGGGGAGAATATCGATGCCAATCGTAAATATCCAAGTGACCCGCGAGGGCACCACGCCGGATCGTCAATCCGTTACCGCTGAAGAGAAAGCCGCGATTATTAAAGGGGTCAGTGAGGTTCTGCTCAATGTTTTGAACAAACCATTAGAATCTACTTTTGTGGTTATAGAAGAAGTTGACACTGATAATTGGGGTTGGGGTGGACTGCCTGCCTTGGAATATCGCAAGAAACTTGCAGAGAAGTTGAAGTAATCGAAGGTTGTATTACATTGTCTAGTCATGCAATAAATACGCAACAAAGCCAAGTCGGTAAAGACTTTTGGAGTTTTCCAAGAAGTATAATGCCGTTACTTTAGGTCCATTAGATCAATTTATTAAATAATATATCACGCCAAAAGGAAGACATCGCCAAGGAACATGGCGGTGTTTTTTCTTTACAATAAATCTATTCCTCTTTTACACCAGGTGAACAAATGAAAGCTAAGATATAGAAGTACACCTGAGATATTGAAGGAGGATTATGGAGTGAATATCAATACCTACGCATGGGAAAATTTGATGTCTCATAATACGATGAAAAATGAACAAGTCATGAAACCGGAGAAAATAAAAGTAGAAAATGAAACTAGCTTTTTCACCAAATTGCTGCCTTTAAGTTTTATCCGTTAATGCTGTGAAATTCAAATTTGTCACTTACATAATCCCGGAAGATTAACTTCGGGGATTTTTTGGTTTCTCTATTCGCTTATTCTTAGTGATACGCGCTCGCGGAGTAGGACTTTTTATCGCAAAGGAAGGTGTAGCATGTAGAATGACGAATAGATAACCAACATACAAAGTTAGGTGGTGTGAGATCATGAAAGTTCTTGTTACCGGTGCCGCGGGCAATGGTGGTCAAGCAGTATGCAGAGCATTAGTTCAAGCAGGCTACACGGTTAGGATGGCAGACATTATGCCTCCCCAGGCAGACGATTTGAGGGAACTCGAGTTTGTAAGGTGCGACACAAGAAGCCCTGGTGATGTGCGTTCTACGGTACATGGAATGGATGCTGTCGTTCATTTGGCAGCCTGGCATTGCGCGCATAATCCGCCAGTAAGTGATGAAACTATTTTTGCAGTGAACGTGGATGGAACCTTTCATGTGATGGAAGCATGCAAGCAAGCTGGAATTCAAGCTATCGTCTATGCTTCTTCAATGGCTTATGGCTGGGGATCAGTCTACGGGGTTAGTAAAGTTATTGGCGAAGATTTGTGTAAGACTTATCATCAAATGACGGGTGCCTCAATAGCGATGCTGCGTTATCATGAGTTTATTCCTCGCCCCTATCTAGAGTTCGGTGCTCGTTTGCTTCGCAATGGTGTGGATAGAAGGGATGTGGCTGAAGCTACAGTTGCTTCTGTGAAGACCGTTTTGGAAAAAAAAGTCGGGCTATTTCGGACAATTGTACATACGAATCATGGTATGCCCGTGGATGTTATTCAAGATTTTAAGAATAAGGGTCCTACGTGGTGCGAGACACAAGTTCCAGGCGCCATTCAACTGCTGAACAAATACGAGATCGAATTGCCAGATCAAGTGGAACAACATGACCTATCTATGGCAGAAGAAATATTGGGTTGGAAACCTAGATATAACTTCCTTGAGTTTCTAAAAGACTTGAAAGCGCGAGATGAGAAGTGCCTCGATGTAACTAATCTGAAGGTGCCTTCTGAGATTCCTGCAATGTGATACCCGCCAGAAGCCAGAAAAAGACCGGGACCTTATGCAGCAAGAGGTCCCGGTCTTTCATTTAACCGATCACAGTGTCAATAAACTTTTCTAACGAAGCAACATCCGTCAAATTCTTATTACATTCTTGACCATTCATACATAAATAGTTACCGACCGCTTTATAATAATCAGGCGTAGTATAAGCCGGCCTTTTCTTGGAGATTGCCGTAAAAAGAGCAAGTTCTTCATATCTATTACATAAAAAACAAAAGCCTTTTTTGTTAGTCGGGGTATATTTCCCCTCTACACCAACGAATTGCCCATTCAAATGATAGACAATGAACAGTTTATTCGTGGCTATATCGATCCAACTAAGATAGGTGACATACCGGTAGTCGATCGCTGACAAATCAGGCAGCTTAAGCTTTTTGTTCTTGGGGAACAGCTTCAGAATCTGCTTTGCGCTAATTGGCGGAAATTCCATCAAATGAGGCTCTAACGCTTTGAGATGTTTTTGAAAATCGTCCGCTGCTTGCAGCTTGAAAATGGCTTCCAGCATTTGTTTCTGGTTGTCTGTAGCGTCTGGGAATAGTTCAGAAATCTTCGATTCTGAGCTATACCGAACGGATTCCAATACTTTCGAATCTGCGTTCGTTTTCAGCGCATGCTCCAGAATCCCGGCTTGTTTTTTAATAAAATTGAATTGATGGTTTCTAATGAATGGTTCACACATATGGAACAGCCCCTTATTTTATAATCGTAAAATGAATAAGGTGCAAAGCCAAATCGTGGAACCGATCTATGCTGAATTAGGCGATGTTGTTACTGCTCAATTCTCGCCCATGCAAAGTATCGCCTCCGAAACAGGCTTTGCATGAGGCTGTGCCAATCTGGCAATCGGTTATTGCCATCGATACCAACTCCTTATACTTGCGATAACATCTATTATAAGAGACTCACGACGGTATTTCAAAGGAAAGTCTATGTATAATTAAAAATGACAGATACAGGATGAAGGAGCTGCCGGCGTGCAGCTCTTTTTTTGACACTATAACCCTTCAAATCATAGAGAATTCAGGCAGATTCCACAAATTAATGGTTCATATCCGATAATGAGCAGTGGTATTCGAGATTTTGACGATGAGTTTAGGTTTTGATGATTTATTGTTTGTAAGGGTTTACATATGATGTGTGTATTGGCTTTCACGCTAGTCAGCATCAACTTTGATGCCTTAAAGATCCATGATGATGAAGGGGTGATGTAAATTTGAACAAGGTATTCAAGGTTTCTTGGAAGCGAAAGATCAGCTTGATCCTCTCAGCAACTTTAATTTTCACAAGTTTGCCAGCAGGTTTCTCCAAAGCCGCTGCGATAGGTGAAGCGACCGGGACACCTGGTGGTGTCGATGCCAACTTGCTGAAATTGTGGCTGAAAGCGGATCCATCGAGTATGACACTAAATGGAAATGGTGAGGTGACGAAATGGAAGGATAGCAGTCCGCAAGGGAACGATTTCCTCAACGACGGGACGGTCGGAGACAAGAGTCCGCGGACGAAACCAAAGTATGTGGCATCCAATCCATCACTGAATTTCCAACCGTCGGTCCAATTCATCCGTTCAGGCAACGGAAGTCTTTTATTGGATAAAGACGGCTTATTTGCTCAGAATGAAGCCGTTGAACGGGCAAGTGCTTATGTGGTTGCAGGCGGGATCACATTATCCAATCAGACCTCGCAAATTTTCTATGAAAATTTACAAGGGACAGGAAAGTTCGGGGCTTATATTCCTTTCTTTTCAAGTACCTCACAAATCCTATGGGATTCGGGTTCTGTCACATCGGGTAATCCACGGCAAACAACGGGTTATTCAGTTCCGCCTCTTTCCTACAACAGCTGGGGCTTTCAGTATGAATCACGTCCATCTGTTACAAATAACGTCTATCAAGCCATTACTTTAGATGGGCAAACGATTGCAACATCGTCTCAGGCTCGACTTGCGATGGTTGGCAACGGAAGTAACCCGATGTCCCTCGGTTCTGCTGTCACGGGGGGCTCTGGCTATGATGGACAAGTTGCTGAGATGATCGTTTTTGGCGATTCGCTAAGCAGCATCCAGCAAAATCAAGTGCAAACGTACATGGCCCTCAAGTTCGGAACGCCACTGAGAGGGAAGGATTATGTATCAGCCGGTTTGTCGCCTCAGGTTGTGTGGCCCACAGCGGCCAATGCGGATTTTGGCCATAACATCGCAGGCATTGTTCGAGATCAGCAAGGCGCATTGGCTCAAGAAGCAAGCCGAAGCAGTGAAGGACCGGCGGCATCTCAGGTCATCGTTAGTGCGAAAGGAGCTTTAGCGGATAAGCAATATCTTCTCTGGGGAGATAACGGAAGTACAGCGCCATCGGTTCCTTACGGAACGGGTTTCAAGCAGTCGGCGCGGACGTGGAAAGTCCAGAACACCGGCAATGTCGGGACGGTGCAAGTCGCTTTCCCGGAAGCCATGCTCCCGTTAGGCGGATTGCTATTAACCAGTACGAGCGGTGATTTCAGCGACGCGGTACCACATCCATTGGCTCCGGTGGAACTCCATGGAGGAGTCTATTATGCAGCGGATACGGAGCTGGCAGACGGATCCTTCTTCACCTTTGCCGAGAAAATGCCGGAAATCCAGCTTTCTAGCCTTGACGTTTGGGCAGGCGGCCAAAAGTTAGGGTTGAACATACCATTTTCACCTTCCAAGATGGGTGGGTATGAGGTCATTGTCCCACTGGATGCAAGTCCTGTTCGGTTTGAGATGCAAGCTGGCGCAGGTATTTCGACGACAGTGAATCTGACGAACAACAATGGCATGAATCAGCCGGTGAGTGATTTTGCCAATGTGCCGCTTGCACCCGGCGTGAATAAAATTAATATTCGTTTATCAAGTGGAGATGCAACGAATACTTATACGCTTCAGGCCTATAGGCTATCGGCCAAAGGAACAAACGGTCAAATACCATTGAACGCAAGCACGGTTACCGCTAGTTCCTATCAGCCGAACACCACGAATATTCCCGCGAATGTGGTGGACGGGATTTGGGATAATGATGTTCGCTGGTCGGCTTCGGGACAAGGGGAGTGGCTGCAGTTCGATTTAGGGCAACCAGAGAAGGTCACCTATTTAAATATTGCTTTCTTGAATGCGCTCGATCGTCAAACTAATTTTGAAATTATTGGTTCGAATCAACCGGATTTCCAGAATCCGACCGTTTTGCTTCCCAAGCGGTCAAGCCGTGTTCTAAAGGTCGGGGATGATATCCTTCAACCTTATGTGCTGAGTAATCCGGCATCCGTACGGTATTTGCGGCTGGTCGGATATGGCAATTCAGCTTCGGGAAGCTCGGGCAATTGGAATAGTATAACGGAAGTTGAGCTTTACACAGGTACTGCGCCTGATGTCGAGGAGCCCACTGTACCTAGCGGGCCGCCGCAAGCAGGTGATAAGCCGGTGGAACCGCTTCCTCCTGTTCAAGTGGTGAAAGTCAGCTCTTCGGATGATTTGCAGGCTGCGCTGGATCAGGCTGCGAAAGGCATGACGATTGAATTGCAAAACGGTACTTATCAGCAAAAGGGACCATTCGTAATGAAGGATAAAAAAGGTACAGCCGCGCTGCCGATACGAATTATTGCTGCGGAGCAAGGCAAGGCAGTTATTGCCGGTGACAGCTACATGCATATCGAAAACTCCGAATACGTCGAAGTTAAGGGTCTCACCTTTCACTCGGGCGGCGGATCGGAACATGGTGAGGATACACTGCGGAGCAGAGCAGTCCCCGAAGAAAGAATTGCCAGTATGAGTGGCGTGCATCCAGGGGTGCAGCTGTACGATTCCAGCAATATCACAATTTTGCGAAATACATTTGCTTTGGATGAAACAGGTCAGAAATACCGTTTTACGAAAGCTGAGAATAACGTCAGCAAACAAATCTGGTGTGTCATCGGGGTGGAAAATAGTTGCCGTTACGGTGCCAATTATGACCCTAATGGAGCCGTCTACACGGGGGAAACATCACATTCGCCGAACACGACACTGCTCACAGACAGCGGGACTGACCGGCATTATATTCGGGTTGAGGGGACGAGCAGTCACAACCGTATCGCCTATAATGATATCGGACCGAAGACAGGCTTTGGAGCAGTGATTACTTATGACGGTAAGGACGCGGTTTCACAATATGATGTGATTGAATACAATCACTTTCATGATATCGGTCCGCGAGTGACCAATGGCTTGGAAGCGATCCGCTTAGGGCTTTCCGGATTATCATTGGCTCCTGGGCACGTTACGGTTCAATACAATTTGTTCGACGGGTTAAACGGGGAGGACGAAATCGTCTCGGTGAAAAGCAGTGACAACACAATCCGTTATAACACCGTCCTCAATTCTTATGGAGGAATGGTTGCCCGTCACGGTCATCGCAACAGCTTTTATGGCAACTTCATCATCGCGGATGGCAAGAAAGCAGGTACTAGCGGATTCCGCATTTATGGAAATGATCACCAAATTTATAATAATTACATGGAAGGGCTTACGGATGATGCGGTTCAGCTGGATGGAGGAACGGAAGACACCGGGCCGGATGGGGGCACGAATCCGATCATCCGTTGGGGCACAGGTGCGAACGATTTCGCTGAGCTGAAGAGCCTTACGCCGGAAAGGCAGCAGGAGCTGCTGCGCGGGCATTGGAGACAATACGATGTACAGATTTATAACAATACCTTCGTAAATTTAAGTAATAAAGCATCGGCGGTAAAAATTGCACAGCGCACATTCCAGCCGACGGGAACACAAATTTATAACAATTTGATTTTCAGTAACGCAGGGACTATTTTCAATGAGACAAAAGATATTACAGATGCAGGCCGGCCAACGTATGTCGGCAATATGGCCGATGGGATTGCTGCGGTGGCAGCGAATGCAACGGTTGTAAGCGCCACTTACAAAGGCGATCTGAAACTAATTCGCGGCAGCGACGGATTAATCCGTATATCGCCGCTAAGTCCTGCGGTTGATGCGGCAAAAGGTCAGTATATCGCTTCAGACGATATGGACGGTCAAAGACGGATACACACCGCTGATGTTGGTAGCGACGAGTACGAACCGTCGAGTGATTTGACACATCGGCCCCTTACTGCAGCGGATGTTGGACCTGCGGCTGGACAGAATCAGCCAGTGGAAGAAGTGACGCCAGAATTGAGCAGCTTGCAGCTTAGCTCGAATTTAACATTCGCGCCTGCCTTTCGCCCGGAAGTCACTTATTATACAGTGATGCTCCCAACGGGAATAAGCAACTTGAAAATGACACCAACATCGGCAAGTCAATTTGCTGAGATTCAAGTGAGCGTTGACGGCACAGTACGGCAAACCGTTCGCAGCGGCAGCGAAAGCGAACCGCTTGCCATTGCCGGGACTGGCAGTGTTGTACTAATCGATGTGTCGTTGCCAACCGGCGTTCATAAGACGTATAGCATTATGGTGCAGCGACCATCAAGCAGCAGCTCGTCATCGAGGAACTCTTCATCCGGTAATAGCTCGGCACCTGCGCCAGCGCCTTTACCGAATCCAGTTCCTGAACCGGCTAACCCGCTGCCTGTAAATCCTTCGCCAACCGCGCCGTCGCAGGAATCTTTTGCGGATGTGTCGAAACATTGGGCATCGGAAGAAATTTCTCGCGCTGCTGCCAAAGGCATCGTGAACGGTTACGCGGACGGAAGCTTCAAACCTGACGAACCGATGACAAGATTACAATTCGCTGCTATGCTGGTACGAGCATTAGGTTTGAAGGCGGAACCTTCGAAACGGACATTCTCCGATCAAGCGGATATTCCGGCATGGGCGGAGGGAGAACTGGGCGCAGCGCTGGCAGCTGGGATTCTGCAGGGATATGAAGACCAGTCACTACGTCCCAATGCATCCATTAACCGGACGGAAATGGTTGTTATGCTTGTAAGGGCCTATTCTCCAAAAGAGGAGGGGGCACTTTCAACCAAGTTTAATGACAGTTCTCGGATTCCAGCATGGGCATTGCCAGCGGTTTCGCGAGCGGTTTCCTTAGGGCTTATAAACGGTCGGGAGAATCAAACTTTTGAGCCGTTTGTTACCGCTACAAGGGCGGAAGCCGTTACAGTCGTCATGCGTATGTTGAATCGGCAGTAGTTTTGTGGTTTCTGCAATAAACGGCACATGGTATGCAGCAGATTTGGTTTCCTGGAGTTCAGGGGCCGATCTGCTGCATTTGGTGCTTTATATAATTTGAATAAAAAGGAGCTTGAGTGTATGCGAGGAAACTGCCAAGTAAACAGAGAGAATTGGGGTCAATATTTGGATTTGGAAGCGATCGTTCAAGAGGCTGAAGCTGCACTGACTTCTCCAAATGTACATATAACAGAAGCGATAGCGCTGCAAAGCCCCGGGAGTGCGCACGATTATTATTCAAACGGAGATTATTGGTGGCCAAATCCAAACACGCCGGATGGGTTGCCTTATGTTCGCCGTGACGGTGAAAGCAATCCGGATAATTTCCAAGAACATCGAATTTTGCTTAGACGTATGCGGTCCTTGGTTGCTTGTTTGACTTCCGCTTACCGCATAACGGGGGAGCAGAAGTATGCAGCGAAAGCTGTGGGGCTGTTAGAAGCATTTTTTGTAGATAAGAATACGCGAATGAATCCGCACCTGCTTTATGCACAAGCGATTCCTGGTATTTGCAACGGACGAGGGATCGGCGTCATCGATACGCTGCATTTGATTGATGTGGCGGCAGCTGTACACGTGCTGAATAGTGAAGATACCTCCTTACCTGATAAACAGGTCTTACATGAGGTTACTCTCTGGTTCGCAGATTATTTGCAATGGATGAACGAGCACCCGCAAGGGGTGGAAGAACGAAATGAACCCAACAATCACGGGATTTGTTGGTTCGTTCAGGCTGCTGCTTTCGCAAAGTTGACTGGTCATCATGGTATGCTGGATTATTGCAGAGAAGCATACAAGAGCCGATTGCTCGCGGAGCAGATGGATCTCGATGGCAGTTTTCCAAGGGAGTTGTCACGAACGAAGCCCTATGCGTATTCTCTGTTCACGTTGGATAATTTTGTTACTCTTACTCATATCCTCGCCACACCGGAAGATAACCTTTGGGAATTCCAACTTCCTGATGGGCGAGGCGTACAGAAGGGAATCCAATTTCTCCTGCCGTATCTGGAAAATAAATCATTGTGGCCTTATGGGGCTGATGTCGAATATGAGAAAGATTGGCCGGCCGCTATGCCTTTCTTGCTGTTTACCGGGCTTGCAAATGATTCTGATAGGCTGCTTGCCTTATGGAGAACGCTTGAGCATAACCCGCAGCAGGCCGAAGTCAGACGGAATATAGCGATCCGGCAACCGCTGCTTTGGATATGAGTTGTCATATCGGCAAGACGGTTCCACAAATTTTCGTTATAATAAATGAAAGCAGTTACATCATGGCGATAAGGGGTTAGTGCTAATGAAGTTTAATCGGATCCGGTTCAATAAACGCAGTGTCATCGTTACTTGGCTTACCTCTTATATTTCGGTTCTTCTCGTTCCGATTATCATTAGCGGAATTTTATATGCGGCTTCCTGGCATGTGGTCGAATCGGAGGTGAATCGCGCCAACAATAACGCACTGAAGCAGATGGAATTGGCAATCGACAACAGCCTGGGCGGTATTGAGCGATTGAGTTTGGAAATTTCGCTTAATAAACAAGTGAATGCTTTTATCAATACATCACAGCCGCTCACGGATAACGATTATTACGATTTAGTCACAATATCCAATGATTTGCGGATTTACCAGACAGCTAATGAGTTTATTGAACAAATTTATCTGTATTACAAAAATAGCGACACGGTCATATCCACGCGCAATCGGACAGATAGCCGCCAACTGTTTCAAATGCTGGACGGACAGACCCTCAAAGGTTATGAGGCGTGGAAGACGTATTTGGATAAACGCTACATCCAGGAATATACCCCCGTTACGATAACGGAGGATGAGAATGCCTATAAAGCCGTTCTCTTTGCCAAATCGGTTACGTTGGCGAATCGGGATCAGCCCGGAGCTGTGCTCCTGTTTGTTATGAGAGATTCCAAGCTGCTCGCCAATATCCCGCCATCCGAAGCAACGTCGGTAGCGGTGCTCGATAAAGAAAATCGATTAGTTGCTTCCAGTGGCCTTGAGCAAAGCCCTGACTTTCTCACCTATGACAAGTTTACGGGTGAAAATGGGCTATTTTATGGGGATGTAGCAAATAAACAAGTTGCTGTATCGTATACAACCTCGGCCAGGACAGGATGGAAGTACATGTCGATGATTCCTGCCGAGCGCTTTGACGATAAGATGAAGTATATGAAAAGCTTGGTCTATGCAAGCATTATTCTTAGTCTTCTTCTGGGAGGGCTGGTTACATTCTTGTTCCTGCGCAAAAATTACAATCCGATTCATCACCTCATTCGAAGTTTCTCGATGAAAGCAGGAATTTCATTTGCGGAGGGGACGAATGAATACGGTTTTTTGCAAGATGCGCTCAATAATACGTTTGCGGAGAAAGAGCAGGTGGACCGCCGGCTGCACCAGCATCGGGACGCCATTCGCTCCCATTTCTTGCAGGGGCTGCTGAAGGGCAATTTAGAGCAGGACATCCCTGTGCATGAATCGCTTTCCGCTCATGATATTCGGCTGGATTCCCCGCATTTTGCCGTGATTTTGTTCCACATCGATCATTTCGGCAAATTTCAGGAAGATGTCGCCATTGATCCGCAGAAAGTAAAATTGATGCAATTCATTCTTATGAATGTGGTAGAAGAAGTGATTGGCCTTCAGAACCGGGGCTTCACGACGGAAATTGACGATATGCAAGCTTGTATTTTTAATTTTGGATCCCAAGAGCCGGATACAGATGAGCTGCGCCGAGTTGCTGAATCGGTGAAACTATTCCTGCTTGATCATTTTCATGTGCATTTGACGGTGTCGATCAGTTCCATACATGAAGATCTGTTTGGTATTGCCGAAGCGTATCAAGAAGCTCTGTCAGCGATGGCTTATCGGCTTGTCAAAGGAAGCGGAGCGATCATTCGTTACGACGAATTACCGAGCTCCGAGGCTGTCCGGCAGGCTGGAAATTATTATTATCCGCTGCACGTGGAGCAGCAATTGATTAATTTCGTCAAGACTGGCGATTATGAGAAATCGAGCACGATCATTGAGCAAATTATTGAAACAAATGGTTCTAATTCCGTTTTGTCGGTGCCACTTGGCAAATGTCTGATGTTCGATCTTGCTAGTACAATGCTGAAAACAATGAATGAGATGGGTTCGCAAGGGAATAAAAAGTCCTTTATGGAACAATTCAACCCTGTCGAACGGTTATCCGAATGTGAAACTATAAAAGAAATGAAAAGAGAAATTCTTTCGATCCTCGAACAGGTCTGTGAGTCCATTCAAGCCGATCGTAAGCAGGAGTATAGTCCGCTAGGCGATCTGGTTAGCGCTTATGTGAAGGCCAACTATGCTGAAGAAAATTTGAACATTTCCATGATTGGAGAGAAATTTGGCATCACGCCTTCTTATCTATCCAAACAATTTAAAGCTCAAACCGGTGATGCTCTTCTTGATTTCATAAGCCGTACACGTTTGGAAGAGGCCAAAAAGCTGCTAACCGAACAACCGTTATCGATTATGGAAATTGCACGAAAGGTCGGGTACAACGATATCAATACGTTTAACCGGACGTTTAAGAAATTCGAGGGCATCACACCAGGGAAATACAAAGAACTGAAACCATTGTGATCTGATTATGAAAGTCGTACAAGCTTGCTTGGGCGGCTTTTCATTTTTTGCATAGTGATTTTGGATTCTGATGATTGCCTTTTACGGATTTTAAAGGGGGATTTGCAGTTTTGACGATATTCAAAATGGCGGTCTACCCTCCATACTTAAGCCATGGTGCTGCAAGACGAGAATCAGCACTAGATGATACGAGGGGGATTACCTATGAGGAAACATTCCAAAAGAAAGTCAATTAGCATCGCGCTAAGCGTTGTAGTAGCTTCCAGCATGTTCGTTGCCTGTTCCAAAGTGAATACGGGGGCGCCAAGTGAAACAGGAACTGCGAAAACGACGGCAACGCCGTCAACCGCAGCTGGCCAATATCCGATTAGCACACAGGAAACATTAACTTCTTGGGAACAGATCGACACGAACCTGGCGTCATTCGTCCCTAACTTGGCTGAATCGCCATTCGGTAAGCGGTTAGAGAGCGAAACAGGGGTTAAGGTGAAATATACGCACCCGGCAGACGGTCAATCGAAGGACCAATTCAACCTGTTGATCGCATCGAACAATTTACCGGATGTCATTGAATACAATTGGGGCGGCGGCGGAGCGGCAGCCTATCCGGGTGGACCAGAGAAAGCCATTACGGACAAGGTTATTTTACCTCTGAACGATTTGATCGATAAAAATGCTCCTAATTTAAAAAAACTGCTTCAGCAGGATAAAGAGCTGGATAAAATGATCAAGACGGACAATGGCACCTATTACGCATTTCCTATGATTCGCCCCGACAACGGATTGGTATTCAGAGGACCGATGATCCGCAAAGACTGGTTGGATGAGTTGAACCTTCAAGTACCTACGACAATCGACGAATGGTATACGGTGCTCAAGGCGTTCAAGGAGAAAAAAGGGGCAACCGCACCATTTTCAGCGCAATACAGCAATGAATTGAATATCCAAGATGCCTTTATTGGCGCTTACAAAACAGCAAACCGTTTCTATATCGACGATCAGGGCAAAGTGAAATACGGCCCTACGGATCCTCAATTCAAGGATGCACTGGCTTTGCTGCACAAATGGTATGCCGAAGGATTGCTGGATAAAGACTTTGCGCTTAACACGGACTCCAAGTCGCTGGATACCAAATTGATGAGTGATGCGTCTGGTGCAACAGTCGGCTTATTAAGCGGAGGTATGGGCAGATGGATGGATACCGGTAAGAAGAAAAATCCGAAATTCCAGCTCGTTGCCGCTCCATATCCTACGTTGAATAAAGGTGAGCGCGCTTTCATCGGCCAACGTGACTTCAAATATAATCCTGCTGCAAGCAAGGCGGTTTCCGGGGATTCCAAACATGCGGAACTTGCCGTCAAATGGATGGATTACGCCTATAGCTCAAAAGGCAGCATGCTCTTCAATTTCGGTATTGAAGGCGAAAGCTACACCATGGATAACGGCGTCCCTAAATTTTCTGAAAAAATCACGAAAGATCCGAAATATAACTTGCAGCAAATGGTTTCCCAGTACACGAAGCCGAACGGTCCATTCCTGGGCGATAGCCGGAAAAGTTTCAATACGTTCAAAGAACAAGATGAAGCGATCAAAATTTGGGAACAAACGGACGCTGTCAAGCACGTGATGCCGCTCTTCTTGACGCCGACAGCGGAGGAAAGTAAAGAACTGGCCAAATTAAACACGGCGATTACGAGTTACAAAGAAGAGATGTTCGTCAAGTTTGTAATGGGCAAAGAGCCGATCGACAAATTCGATGATTATGTGAAGCGTATCAAAGAGATGGGAATCGATAAGGTCACCCAAATCTATCAAGGCGCTCTGGATCGATACAATAAGCGATAATTAGTCTGCGGCATGCTGGCGGAGGAAGGGACATTGTGTTCCGTCCTTCGGCCTAGCAGCGCCAAGGATGGAGAGGGTGATGCTATGAACACCATGATTTCCAAAACCAAACCGATGACAACCCTTGGAGAAAAAAGGAAATTGAACTTCGGCATTTTTCTGGATATTCGTAAAAACAAACTGCTTTATGTGATGCTGCTCCCTGTTCTGCTTTACTATATTGTATTCCACTATGCACCCATGTATGGTGCTATGATCGCATTTAAGGATTTCTCCCCGAGACTTGGCATTTGGGGCAGCGATTGGGTCGGATTCGAGCATTTCCGTGAATTCTTTACGGGCCCTTATTTCTGGAGAACGATCAAGAATACGGTTCTGATCAGCTTCTATCAGTTGTTATTCGGATTCCCGGCTCCAATTGTCCTGGCACTTTTGTTGAATGAATTAAAACATGCTTTGTTTAAAAGAACTGTGCAAACGATAACGTACATGCCTCATTTTATTTCATTAATTGTCATTTGCGGGATTCTCAAAGACTTCACTTCGAGTGAAGGGGTGATCAACGATATTGTCGCTTTCTTCGGCGGAGAGCGCGTGACCTTTTTGCTCGAACCCAGCTTGTTCCGTACGGTGTATGTATCGTCAGGCATCTGGCAAAATATCGGTTGGGGGACAATCATTTTCTTAGCCGCTTTAACCGGGATCGACCAAGAGCAGTACGAAGCAGCCAAAATCGACGGCGCTGGACGCTGGAAGCAAATGACGCATGTCACCTTACCGGGACTTATGCCAACGATCATTATTCTGCTTATCCTCGATATCGGCCGTATGATGAATGTCGGGTTTGAGAAAATCATTTTGCTGTATAATCCGGGTACTTATGAAACAGCTGACGTGATTTCCTCGTATGTCTATCGCGTTGGTCTGCAAGATTTCAATTACAGCTTCAGTTCAGCGGTGGGCTTGTTTAACTCGGTCATCAATTTTGTCCTGCTCATTTCATCCAACTGGTTAAGCCGCAAATTTAACGATACGAGCTTGTGGTAAAAAGGAGAGAGAGATCATCATGCTGAACAAAGCGAGCTTCTCTGAGAAATGTTTCGATTATATCAATACGGTGCTGCTGCTCTTGCTAATGATCCTTACCGTATATCCGCTGCTTTATGTGGCGTTTGCTTCCGTCAGTGACGCCGGAAGCCTGATGGGGCACAAAGGCATCTTATGGCGTCCCATTGGTTTCTCGCTTGATGCCTATACGAATGTCTTCCGCAATCCGATGATCTTAAAAGGCTATGGAAACACATTATTTGTTGTACTCATGGGCTTGGCTCTTAATATTACGCTGACCTCATTCGGAGCTTATGCTCTCTCGCGCAAGAGCTTGCAATATCGTAAGCCGCTGATGTTATTCATCATCTTTACCATGTTCTTTAGCGGAGGGTTGATTCCGCTCTACTTGACGGTCAAGGGAGTGGGACTTGTTGATTCCCTGTGGGCGCTTATCATTCCACAGGCTATTAATACGTTCAACTTGATTCTGATGAAGACCGCATTCGAAGCTATACCCGATGCGCTGGAGGAGTCGGCCAAAATGGATGGAGCGAATGATTTCGTCATTTTATTCCGAATCGTTCTGCCGCTTTCGATGCCCGTGATTGCCGTGATGCTGCTGTATTACGGTGTGAGTCATTGGAACTCCTGGTTCAATGCGATGATTTTTCTGCAGGAGCGTTCGCTCTACCCGCTGCAATTAGTGCTCAGGGAAATCCTGCTGCAAGGGGAAGCCAATGCGAACACAGGCGCTTCAGACGGGGATGCGGCAATGCTTGCCGCTACGTTGAAGTATGCAACGATTATCGTTGCGACAGTTCCGATTTTGTTCGTTTATCCATTTTTGCAGAAATATTTCGTCAAAGGTGCTCTTATTGGTGCCATCAAGGGATAAAGGAGGAGACTTGGCGTGAAAGAAAGCAAGGGCTCGGCGATTCACATGGAGGTAGATTGGGAGCGTTTCATGTCAGCCAACGATATGGAATGGGTAGTAAAGCCGGTTAGCTGGGATGAAGGGGCATTCCTTGGCAACGGATTACTGGGTACGATGGTTTATGGCGAGGAACATGCCAGCAAACGGCATGTGCTCCGCATGGTTACCGGCCGTACGGATGTGACGGCAAATCGGGTGGACAAACCGGGGTTTCCTCCTCGTGTTCCTCTCGGCGAGCTGGATCTGGAATTGGCAGGAAGAATCTATCATCCGACACATATGCGGGTTAGCTTGTGGAATGCTGAATTACTAGCTACGCTTACGACAACGAGCGGAGAGGTTAAACTTCGCTCGCTTGTACATAGTCTCTATCCGGTGATAGCTGTAGAGATTGAGACAACACCCGGGGAAAGCGCCGCCCGATGTGCTTGGTATGCCTATCCGGAAGTTGACCCTGTACTGAAAAATGCAGACGGCGTGAATTTAAATCAATATATACCTTCGACGGAAGTGGAACACACGGAAGTAGCGGACGGAATCCATGTGTGCACCCAGCGCTATTCGGGTGAAGATGGCTGCGTGACCGCTTGGAAGGATGTACAGATTACTCCGAATCGCCGCATCTGTTGGCTTTCCGTAGCCAATGGGCACAATGAATCAGCGGTTGCCGAAGCGGTAGAGGCTGTGGCGCAGGCATCAGCAGCCAATTTTGAAGAGTGGGTGCAGGCCCACCGTGCTTGGTGGCACCAGTATTATCGTCAAAGCTTCGTTTCACTGCCGGATGGTCGTCTGGAAAGCTTTTACTGGATTCAAATGTACAAATTGGCATCGGCAACCAGACCGGATAAGCCATTGATCGATAATCAAGGGCCATGGCTCACATCCACACCATGGCCAGGTGTTTGGTTCAATATGAACGTGCAGATGAGTTACTCGCCGGTTTATACAGCCAATCGTTTGCATATGGGAGAATCGCTGGTTCGTTCATTAACGGACAACTGGGACAATTTGATTCTGAATGTTCCGGAAGATTGCCGGCATGATTCGGCTGGATTAGGGCGCAGCTGCAGTTTTGATTTGAGGGCTCAAGTCGAGGATGAGGTCGGAAACTTGACTTGGATTAGTCATAGTATTTGGCGGCATTACCGATATGCCATGGATGAAAAGATGCTGGGAGAAGTCTTATTCCCGATTTTAAAACGCAGCGTGAACTATTATCGGCATTTGTTAGAGGAGGGGACAGACGGTTTCCTTCATTTGCCTCCGACAATTTCACCGGAATACGGCTCATTCATGCGCACCACCGTGCGGGATTGCCATTATGATGTATCCTTGCTCCGCTGGGGATGCGAGACATTGCTTCATATTAGTCAAAAGCTGGCGATGAAGGATCCATTGATCCAGGAATGGGAAGATATTCTGAAGAAGCTGGTTCCGCTGCCCGTCGATGAGACAGGTTTTATGGTTGGGCAAGACATGCCGCTTGCTTATGGGCATCGACATTTCAGCCACTTGCTGGCGATTTTTCCGCTGCATCTCGTTAGCGGTGATACGCAAGAGGAGTACGAATTAATCGCCACTTCTTTGCGTCATTGGCTGAGCAAAGAAGGAGATCTGCGGGGATTCAGTATGACTGGGGCGGCTTCAATTGCCGCTGTTCTTGGTTGGGGGGATGAGGCATGGCGATTGCTGCAATCGCTTTTGCTCATCATCAAGCCGAATACCATGTATAAGGAAGCAGGACCGGTGATCGAAACACCGCTCGCTGGCGCCGAGTCGATACACGATATGCTGCTTCAGAGCTGGGGCGGCAAGCTGCGTGTGCTTCCGGCGGTGCCGGAAGCTTGGACGGAGCTGGCGTTCCATGATTTGCGAGCAGAAGGAGCCTTCCTGGTCAGCGCTGTACGCAAAGAGGCCGTCACCCAGTGGATCCGAGTAAAAAGTTTGGCAGGAGAGCCATGTTTGGTCAAGACGGGGTGGAAGGGGCTTGTACGCTGGAACATTATTGGGAATGACAACAATGTTCGAGTGTCTGGTGAATCGTTTATCGACGATGAAATAGCACTGGATTTGCATGAAGATGAAGAAGTTATTCTTTTCATTGGCGAAGCAGTACCCGATCTGCGTGTGCAGCCTGTCCAAGGAACCGACAAGGTATCGCGTTATTTTGGAGGACATAAGCCGTGGAGACTTTACGGCTTTCACTCTGGCCGATTGTGAGTAGAGCGTTAATCGCCCGAGTATAGAACACTAGTAAAAGTGGATAGCATCCGCGTTTGCTGGTGTTTTTTTTTTGAAAATAAAGGTCTTTTTTGGAAATTGAGGATGAGCAGTTGTGATTTTAATGATGGATTTGAGAAAGTGATGATTATCATGGCCAGGATTGGAGGGTAAGATTGACATTGAGTGCGCACTCAACTTAATAATGTAAGCGTTTTAATTATGAATTTGGAGAGGGTGTGTGTTAATGAAAGTAGGCCGTTTTCTATGGACTGTACTCCTGATATCCAGTTTATTGTTCATGATGGTACCTCAAGCCGGTTTCGCCATAGACACGAAATTGACGATTTCATCGTCGAATGTCACGGCAAGCGCTGATGATGGCAACGTTCCCGCTAATGTCGTGGATGGCAATTTGGCAACTCGCTGGTCAGCAAGTGGGGATGGGCAGTGGATTCAGTTTAAACTGGATGCCGATATGAGAGTCGCATTCCTTAAGATTGCTTTTTTAAACGGTGACACAAGAACGTCCACCTTCGATATCCAGACATCGGCTGACAATATCAGTTTTACAACCATTCAGGCGAATGTGACGAGCAGCTTAAGTGCAGCTTTGCAAACATTTGATTTTCCAGATGCAGACCCCGTCCGTTATGTCCGTATTGTTGGTCACGGCAACTCGGTTAATGCCTGGAACAGCTATACCGAAGTGGAGATTTACGGAGATTCCTCAAGCGCTCCTTCTCTCAGCACCAAACTTTCAGTCCCAGGCTCAGCTCTGTCTGCTAGTTCGGATGACGGGAATGTTGCGGCAAATGTGGCAGATGGCAACCTGACGACCCGCTGGTCAGCGAATGGCGATGGACAATGGATCCGAATTGATTTGGGAACGAAATCAAGCGTTGCTTATTTGAAAATGGCCTTCTTGAATGGCGATACGCGAACGTCCACTTTTGACATACAAACGTCCCAAGATGGCATTGCCTACACAACGATCCAGGCGAACGTAACGAGCAGCCTGAACGCTGGACTGCAAACCTTTGATTTTACAGATGCCGCCTTAAGCCGGTATGTACGAATTGTCGGTCACGGCAACTCCGTCAATGCCTGGAATAGCTATACCGAAGTCGAAGTTTATGGCTACGTGCCTGTATCGACAGCTAGTGAATTTGCGCTAGCGCTAAATGCTGCGGTTCCCGGTTCCACCATCATTTTGGCAAACGGTAATTACTCACAAACGAGTGAATTCGTTCTCAATGGTAAAAACGGCACAGCGTCCAGCCCAATCCGGATTAAGGCAGCTAATCAAGGTCAGGCCGTCATATCCGGAGGCGCCGCACTGCAAATAAAAAATAGTTCAAATGTCATCGTTGAAGGGCTAAAGTTTGCGAACTTGGGTAAAACAGGGCTCCTGTTAGATGGCTCTAATAACATTCGAGTTACTCGTAATAGTTTTGCCTTGCAGCCAACGGGCACAGGTTTAATCTGGCTGCAAGTCAGCGGCGTCAACAGCCATCACAACCGGATTGATCACAACGATTTCGGGCCAAAAAGCGATACGGAACCGCTCATCGCTTATCAAGGGGACAACAACGGGCATATCTCTCAGTATGATGTGATTGAATACAATTATTTTCATGGTATTGGACCATGGGTGGATAACGGCAAAGAAACGATCAGACTCGGCCTGTCCGGCATTTCCTTGTCCAACGGTTATAATACGATTCAGTACAATTTGTTCGAAAACTGCGACGGAGAGCCTGAAATCGTTTCTGTCAAAAGCAGCAGCAATACGGTGCGTTACAACACTTTTAAAACGTCAAAAGGAGGTCTGACTTCCAGACACGGGCATAACAACTCGTTTTATGGAAATTTTTTTCTTGGCGACGGGGTTGAGTCTGAAGAAGCGGGAATTCGTATTTATGGGAACGATCATAAAATCTATAATAACTACATGGAGAACCTAACAGAGGCAGCAATCTTCGTAGATAGCGGCAATTATGACGGCGGTACCGGGGGGTATCCGGCTAATCCGTCCGATGACGATTTGAGAGCGCAATGGAAAGTGTACCGAGCACAGATTATCAACAACACGATCGTGAATAGTACCACGGGCATCGTTATCGGGAATGCGGGCAAAACTTACGCTCCGCAAGACAGCACAATAGCCAACAACATCGTGAAGAACACAACCGGTACCCTTTACCAGGAAAATGTAACCAGTAACACCACTTTCCAAGGTAATATCGGGTTTGGCGGCACGTTAACCAATAACGGCTCTCGCACAGCAGCGCAGATTCGTTCGATTAATCCGTTATTCACAACCGTCAATGGTTTGCAAAAACTTTCGTCTACCAGTCCGGCAATCAATGCTGCCGTGGGCAGTTATCCATTTGTCACGGAGGACATGGACGGTGAAACACGTTTGACCGCAGATGTCGGAGCGGATGAGCAATCCGGAGGCTCCGTATTTGTCAATCATCCGTTATCTGTAGCGGAGGTAGGGCCTTTATCACCGTAATCGCGTTTTGGCGTCTTATGCTTGTAGGCCTAACGGATACCACGAGCTGCTCAATCAACCCGGCCCCTGTAACGGACCTAGTAGCCGTTATTCTGCCAATTTGGCTAAATTTAAGAAGCTAACGGACTGAGGTGCTGTTATCTATTGAATATGATGCTGATTTCCGTAACTTCTTGACCATTAGAGGCACGTGGGTCCGTTAGCTGCAATTCTTGACTCAAAAGCAGCGAATAGGGTCATTACAGTCCGTTAGCGCAAAAAATCCCGGCGAGATCTATCTCGCCGGGATTTTTTTAGTAGCTTGCTTGTACCATTCTAGAAGCGATCAAAACTTGTGAATTCTCCCACCGGTTTGCGGTAGCCACGCGGTCTGCGTTTTTCTAAATCTTCTTTCCCTATCGTGAGGAGCAGGGCGGGAACATAATTGTCCGGTATATGCAGGATTTGACGCATCATTTCCGGATCAAATCCGATCATCGGGCAAGTATCCCAGCCCTTCTCTTTAGCAGCCAGCATGAAGAGCTGAGCCGAGAGGCTAGCATTTCGGATCGCCTCGTCGCGCTTAAAGCCGTCGCCTCGATTTTCATAAAAATTCGTAACATCTTCCACGGTCATATCATATTCCTGTTTGCTGATCACCCCAAGTTGCAGTAATCCCTCATTCAATCTGGCAGCGTCTTTATAAGCATCAAGGTTACCTAATACGAGAATAACCGCCGAAGCTGTTTGAACTTTATATTGTTTATAAGCCGCTTGGTAAACTTCCTCTTTTATAGCCGGATCTTTTACAATGATGTAGTGGGCATGTTGCAGGTTAAAAGCAGATGGGGCAAATTTCACCGTATTCAGGATATCAGTCAAATCTTCATTAGGAATTTCAATATTCGGGATGAATTTATTGGCAGACCTACGCTCTTTAACAATTGTTGAAAAATCACTCATGGATGGATGCCTCCTATAGGATGTACAAGACTAATAAGTATAAACGAATCATATGCCTATATTTGGATGAATGTCAATAATCGAAGTAACAATTGTCTGAAGGAGAACGTCTATAAAAGAAAGGGGGGTTGATTGTGAGAATTTGGATTGGTATATGGGCCTTATTCGTTGTCTTTACAAGTGGATGTTCGTGGGTTAACAGTAATTCCATTCATGGGAACGCTGTGATCGATTGGGTTGATTTTGTTAAATTATCTGGAAATTCGTATACTGGATTGTTTGAAGGTGTGATAAAAGACACAAATGATATCACCAATGAGGTGGTTGGTGAAGTTCATTTTAAAGTGGGGGATGTTGTTACTAATCCCGAATATCAGACAAAAGCAGGAGATGCTGCCTTTTTAGAAATTGGAACAAAATTGTACAAAGTCAAAGGCTTTGAATCAAATCAATTAATAGCTGCGAAAGATGAGAAACGGATTAGTGGATACCGTCTATATGCGGGGGATGACTTTGCAAGAACGTTGAGGCGAAACTATGAAGATCTCCCTAAAGAAAAAATCGAGCGAGTAGAGCTCTATCATTTTGATGAAGTAAAGCCCTACAAAACCCTAAATGATAGCGAGAAAGAACAGTTTATTCAGTTATTGGAAAGTGGAAAAGTAACGGAGGATTATTATACCCAGAGCAAAGTGGGCGATCCGACCTACTATCTGTTTGTTATCTTTACCAACGAGCCGATTGCCAATTCCTTTATATTAACCGATGATGGAGGTCACGTTTCATTCTCCTCAACGCAAACAAGAATTGTTGACAATGAAATCCGTAAATTGATTTTACCATTTGAATGATTAATTACCAGGTGCAGTCCTCCTATACAAAACAAATATCGCCGCAGCTATCAGAATCATCCCCATAAAAGCAGGTGCCGCATGGCCAAATGAGACGTAGATTTGTCCTCCGATAACAGGTCCAATCATTCGCGCTAATGCTTGAATAGACTGGCTGCCACCTTGAATCCTTCCTTGTTCACTAGCATCGACAGATTTGGAGAGCATGCCGTTGAACGATGGTCCAAAAATCGAATCTCCGAAACCGAATATAAACATTCCAGCGATAAAAAGAGGATAGTAAGTGAACAAAGCCGATAATGCAATAAGGATGTAGCCCATTATTTCCGAGACCATCCCAAGAATGGCTATTTGTGCATCCTTAAGTTTTATCAGAAGCTTCGGCATTATTAATCCTTGTGAAAGGATATCTTGGAATCCGATGATTGAGAACATAAGTCCGATTACTGCAGGCTTCCAACTGAAAGTATCCATGGTAAATTGAGAGAAAACAGCCTGTAAAGATCCGTTGGGAATCCACAGTAAGAATGCTGAAATAAGCAGCCTTTTTAAACTTTTCATGGAAAGTAGGTTTGTGAGTTGTGAAAATGGATTCAATCTTGCAAAGGTGATCTCTTTCAGCCTATTTTTCTTGTCAAGGCTCTCAGGCATATATAGCAATCCAAAACCAACATTCAATAAGGTGATAATAGCTCCAAAATACATGGGCGCAGCATATCCAAACTTGGCAAGTAAACCGCCTAGCGTTGGGCCAATGACCGTACCAACACCTACAACTGCACTAACCCATCCGAAGTATTTGGTTCTTTGTTGCGGCGGAATGATGTCTGCAAAATATGCGAAAATCGTGCTTATGCTTCCGCCGGTAATACCTTCAATGATGCGCCCGACAAATAGTATCCAAAGGGCACCTCCTAAGCCAAAGACGAAGTAACCGATCGCGGAACCTGTGAGGCATAGTAAGAGCAAGGGACGACGGCCATATCTGTCGCTAAGCGCTCCAAGTACGGGAGCCGCAAAAAACACGCAGACTGCGTAAACAGAAGTCAGCAGGGTAACAGCTACGGCTTGTTCGCTTGGACTATTTGTATAGGGCTGCACTAGGAATGGGACGACAGGAGCTATGATACTGAAGCCTATTCCGCAAAGAAACACAGACATTAAGCCGAATAGTAAAGCCTTTTTATCTATGGTTTGCTCTATGTTCTGTTCATTGTGTGATGGAATTGAAGACACGTAAAGTCTCCTTTCAATATTGGTTATTTTGCTTCCTAGGAAACAAAATTATCACGATTTTGCTTCCTTGTCAACAAAATGAGAGCAATAAAAAAGCAGCCAACTCTTCAGAGAGTCCAGCTGCTTATGCTTTTAGGATTCAACTTTATTCCGACTTATCATACACGCCTTTTTTCTTAATCTCTGCATCCAAATGCCTACTATAGGATTCTATGAATTTAAGCATACTGTCAAATTGTTCATCGGTTACGTGTTCAAATACGGCTTTATCCCGCTCTTTAAATTCCTTGTGGAGCTCCTCGTGGACTTTATCAATTGCTTTGCCTTGCTCAGTAAGCCTGAAATAGATTTCTTTCTTATTTTCCTGCTTCTGATAGCTTTCGATAAGGCCCTTTTTTATGAGTTTCTTCGTTAGTTTACTTATGGCACCGCTAGTCATATAAAAGGATTCCGCAAGCTTGGTCACGTTGGAATCTTCATTTCTGCCAATGTATTCGAGGCAATGCACCTCAGTAGATGTATACCCCTTAAGACTAACTTCCATCTTTGATTTATTCAGCCAGACCATCTTATTGAATAAGTCCCTGAACCTCATGATGACTTGATCTTCTTTATGCATAGCTTGTCCTCCCAGCCCTTGGAGCATTAACAATAACAATATATGAAATTAATTATCTATCGAATTTTCATTATAAGCAATATATGAAAATGATCAAAACCCATAATAGATTGCTATAAGCCTAATCTTTTTGTATGAGGCAACTTTCTTTACCCCTACCTATTTTTTCACCCATATGAAAAAACGTTTCTCTAGACCCACACAAACTTCGGTTGATATGATTAGCTAGCGCATCGAAAAGCCGAGGGGAGTACAGGGGCTATGGAACAAGAGATGAGATATGAAAACTTAAAAATGGGAGAGCGTGGGGCTATCATCAGCATTGTTGCCTACATATGCCTTTCCGCCTTGAAGCTAGTTGTTGGCCATTTCTCAGGTTCCGAAGCTTTAAAAGCGGATGGATTAAATAATGCGACAGATATTGTAGCATCAATAGCGGTATTGATCGGATTAAAATTAGCTCAAAAACCGGCGGACGAAAACCATCCGTATGGACACTGGAAATCAGAGACGATTGCCTCATTAGTCGCGTCATTCATCATGATGGCAGTCGGACTGGATGTATTTATCACCGCTGTCAAATCCATTTTTCAAGCGAAAGAGCAAGCTCCGGACCTCACATCGGTGTGGACGGGGATTTTCTGTGCGGTTGTTATGTATGTTGTGTATCGTTATAATAAAAATCTTGCCCAAAAAATTAAAAGTCAAGCCGTCATGGCGGCAGCGAAAGATAATTTATCCGATGCATTTGTGAGTATCGGGACTGTAATCGGCATCATTGGTTCCCAATTCCGTTTGCCGTGGCTTGACCCTTTGACCGCGGTATTGGTTGGATTTATTATATGTAAAACAGCATGGGACATATTCCGTGAAGCCTCACATCATTTATCAGATGGTTTCGATGAAGCCGCTATTCAAGCTTTTAAAGATACCGTGCTTCAGGTGGAAGGGGTCGAAAGTGTGAAGGACCTCCGCGCTAGAAATTACGGGAGCAATGCGGTTGTTGATGTTGTTCTTTCGATAAAAGCAGATTTGGAATTTCAAAAGGCACATGATATTGCAACAAAAGTGGAAAATGAGTTAAAGAAGACGTCCGAAGTTTTTGAAGTTCATGTCCATTACGAACCTGCTAAATGAATTAAGCAAAATGAAACCACACGCGTACCGCGGCTTTGATCGTTAATTGTCCAGGTTCAATAGGGGTTTCAACCGCACTTGCAGCAAACTTGGCAGTAGCCATGTAAGGTATTGGCCCTGCCGGCCGCGGAGATTCTTGGACTTGAGAAGGGATTGCACCAAGTGTCACACCTAGTGTATTTGCGATGGTATAAGCTTTTTGACGTGCATGTTGAATAGCTACCGATAAAGCTTGATTCTCATAAAATTCTGGATGTGCTATAGTAAACTGAATGCTCGTGACTTGATTCGCACCATTCGCAACGGCTGTATCAACAAGTTTTCCTGTCTGATCTACATGATCCGTGGTAATTCGTAGCAGATGGGTGATCTTATAACCTCGAAAGATTTGTTTCCCGTCCACATAATCATAAACGATTTCGATACGATAATCTTGCGTTTGTATCTTTTCTCGGGGGATGTTTAGACTCATCACGGATTGAATGATGTTGGATATGGCTTTGGCGTTTTCAGCCTGAATGGCCTGCAAGTTAGGACCATCCGTCACAACGCCAAGATCAACCACGGCCCGGTTGGGTGTTGCGGTCACAGTACCCTCACCTAGGACTTCGATGGTAGATGAGTGTTTTGAATACGAAGGAGATGCTGTCTTGTCAATGGGATACCCGTACATGGAAGGACTCCTCTCTAGTGGCAGTTATTACTCAATGTATGAGGATTTCCTCTGAAACATAACGGGAGGCTGACGGGGAGCTTCGTAGAGAAATGATCATAAAATTTGGATTGACAATGACAACGTGTGTTATCATGATAACTAGCTATCTAGAAGTTATATGCTAAACGATTACTTGGAGGGAGAATTTCATTAATAACGTCGTCCTGAATGATGCAATGACCATGTTGAAGGAAACAAGCCGTACTTTTTATATACCTATAAATAGTTTGGAATTAGGCTTGAAAGAGGCTGTCACATCAGCCTATCTATGTATGCGGGCTATAGACGAAATCGAAGATCATGATGAGCTCGCAGACTCTTTGAAAATTGAATTACTAGTCGGAGTACATCAAGCATTCCAATCTCCTAACCCGATGGGGGAGATACAAGAATTACTGTCACCGCATAAGGCGGTACTGCCTGCCGTTACTATGCAGCTAGATGAGTGGGCGCAGCTATGTCCAACTTCCGGAGCACCTATTGTATTTCAATACATCGCGAAGATGTCTTTAGATATGGCCGATTGGGTTAAAAGCGGATGGAATATCCATACGGAAGAGGATTTGGATCGCTATACGTACAGCGTTGCCGGCATGGTCGGTGAAATGCTATCCGAACTATGGCTGTGGCATGACGGGACACAGTCTGATCGAACGAAGGCGATTGGCTTCGGAAGAGGACTGCAAGCGGTAAATATTCTTCGAAATCGTGGAGAGGATCTGAAACGCGGTGTGGACTTTTTTCCAGACGGTTGGGGATTCAAGGAAATGCAACAGTACACGCGTCGCAATTTACAACTTGCCGACTCTTATATCGCAGACCTTAAGGAAGGTCCGGCATTGAAATTTTGCAAAGTGCCCTTAGCGCTCGCACATGCTACAGTTAACCTTATCGCGGTTGGTGGCAATAAACTGACAAGAGATGCGGTTCTGAAAATTGTGAGTCGTGTATCCGGATAAACGGATCGTACATAAATAGAAAAAAAGACTTCATTCACCAGGAGGAGGAAAGGTGAGTGGAGTCTTTTTTGTGTTTGCTGCTTAAGTTGCGATATTAACGTTGGAAACCTTGCAGTTGTTGTTCAGCCATTTGTACCAATCTTTTTGTGATGCTGCCACCAATAGAGCCTGCGTCGCGAGTCGCGAGATTCCCATTGTAACCATCTGGTGATAGAGGAATTCCCAGTTGTTGAGCTACTTCATACTTCATTTGATTTAAAGCTGCTTTCGCTTGAGGAACCACTAATGTACTATTGTTTGCCATGGAAAAAATCACTCCTTTTTTTGGTGTACTCCTATCATGCGGAGGGAGAGGAACTATTATGCATGCTTTTTTTGCAAAAAAGATTGGTAATTTTACCCTGGAACTAATTTTCTGGATGTAAAATATTTTTCTTGATATAAATAAAATTCGTATGCTACACTACTTCCAGAATATCTCAATTTTATTCCATTATTTGTTAGGTGGTGAACATTTGCATGTCAAGCCAGCTACGCATTGGAGTCGTCGGTGTTTACCATGAAACGAACACTTTCGCTCCTGTACAGACGCATTGGAATGATTTTCAACATTGTTTCACGCTTGGGAGGGATGCTTTCTTCGACTTATTTGAGCAAACCCGAACGACAATGGGAGGCATTATCGCTGCATCGGCAGAAGAGAAAGTTACCCTTTTACCGGGGCTTTACACGTCTGCGACGCCAAGTGGCATCGTGTCGGAAGAAGCAGCCGGGCTGCTTCTAGAACAGTTAACACGCTCAATTCCATCTGATCTTGATGGAATGGTCGTTATTCTTCATGGGGCTATGGTTTCCGAACCATGTTTCGACATGGAAACGGCCATATTGGAGGCTATCCGTAGTGTGATAGGTGAGCAAATTCCTATAGCGGTTACGGTAGACCTTCATGCCAATTTGGGCGAGAAGATGTCTCAATTATGCGACTTGCTCGTCGGTTATGATACTTACCCGCATATTGATGCCTATGAGCGTGGAGAAGAAGCGATGTATCTCTTGATTCGTCAGATTCGCGGCGACATTAGGCCTGTCATGGCCATTGCCAGATCGAACATGCTCGTTGCACCGCAAAAAATGATAACGACAAAAGGGATTATGAAGGTCATCATGGAAGAAGCCTTTGATATGGAGAAAGATCCCGACGTTCTTAACGTGACTGTCTGTGGTGGATTTCCTTATAGTGATGTGCCTTTTGCAGGAATGGCGTTTGCAGTAACAACCAATCGGGATGAAGCATTGGCACATCATTATGCGAAGAAGCTGGCTAATCTTGCCTGGTTACACCGAGATGAATTTCTCGTCCAACAAGTTGAAGCTGAACAAGCGATCAGGCTTGCCATGGATGCCAAAGAGGGACCCATCCTTCTTGTAGAAGCCTCGGATAATGTAGGCGGAGGAGCTCCAGCCGATGGGACGCATTTGTTGCCTGAGCTATTAAAGCTTCCACTTCAGAGTTTGATCGTTATTCGTGATCGCGAAGCTGTTTCCATGGCATGTGAGCGAGGAGTGGGCAATGAAATTTCATGCGCTATAGGTGGAAAAAGCGATAGCTTGCATGGTAATCCGGTTGAAATTGAAGGAAAAATCAAGCTGCTTTTCGATGGTAAGTATACGCATAGAGGGCCATATATGAAGGGCACCGTGGCTTTTATGGGGAAAACTGCTGTCATTGAAGCTAATCAGGTTACAATTGTTCTTACAGAAGAACGAGTCCCCCCATGGGATATTGGACATGTCGAATCCATAGGCTTGAACCCGAAAGATTTTCATCTCATCGTGGTTAAATCAGCCGTCGCCTGGATTAGCGCATTTGGTCCTATCGCCAAGCAAGTCATCGAAGTAGATACCCCAGGATGTTGTACCCCCTCACTTCATCGTCTAACCTACCATCATGTTCCACGATCCGTCTTTCCATTTCAATTCCTTGAAAAGGAGCATTCCCAATGAACCGATACTTACAATCCATAGAGAGATTGCAAGAAGCAAAAGCTTATGTGGCGGGAGGTGTGGCAAGCAGTCTTCGAGCATCTATGAAACCGACGCCTTTGTATGTGCAAAAGGCCTATGGCGCAAGAATTTTGGATGTGGACCATCATGAATATATCGACTATATGTTGGCGTATGGGCCATTGATTCTAGGTCATGCTCATCCTGCATTTAACGAACAATTGTATGAGGCTATGCTAAAAGGAAGTACATACGGTTTGCAGCACGAGGGCGAAATCCGCTTGGGCCAGCGCTTAACCGAAATACTGCCCTGTGCGGAACAAGTGGCGTTCAGCGGATCGGGGACCGAAGCGGTGATGTTGGCTCTGCGGCTGGCGCGCGCCTATACGGGCAAGACCAAAACGGTCCGCTTTTATGGCCATTATCATGGGTGGTCGGATGCGATTTTCACGTCCTTCCCAAGCCCGGATTTTTCCTCATCTGGACATACAGAAGCGGCTGGATCAGAAATTATCCAGGGAACTGCGGGGCAAAGCCTAAATAGCCTGCAGGATCTCATTTTGCTGCCATGGAACGATTCTGAAGCGTTGGAGGCAACTTTAACGAAGCATCAGCATGAGATTTCGGCGGTTATCACAGAGCCGGTTATGTGTAATTCCGGATGTATTGCTCCTAAACCGGGGTATATGGAGAAAATGAGGGAGTTAACTGCAAAATTTGGCATCGTATTAATTTGGGATGAAGTGATTACCGGATTTCGACTAGGTCTAGGCGGTGCTCACGAGCGTTTCGGCATTGTTCCAGATCTTGTGACGATCGGCAAAGCGATGGCAGGAGGGATTCCCTTAAGCGCGGTAGCCGGTAAGAGAGACATCATGCGCCTCATTGAGGAAGGAAAGGTTATGCATCTCGGGACATTAAACGGAAATGGCCTGGCTACAGCCGCGGGATTAGCTGTGATCCAAGAGTTGTCCAAATCGGATGGGCAGGCCTTCAAGGGCATGGAACATACAGCTACGCAATTGACAGAAGGAATTCGTTCGATTCTCAGAACGAACGGACTCCAAGCGGTTGTGAATCAACAGGGTCCTGTATTTCATCTCATGTTTATCGATCGCGTAGAGGTGTCAGATTTCGATACGTTCAACCTTCGAGATTCACAGCTATACACACGATTTGCCGAAGAAATGCTGCATGAGGGCATCCTCGTCCGTCCGAATGGACTTTGGTATGTGTCCACCGCACATGGGGAGAAGGAAGTTCAGGAAACACTTGCTGCTGTAGAAAAGGTTGCACAACGAATCGCTGCTCATCGTAGCTAAGCAGAGTGGGCACAGGAGGAGGCGGAAGCAAATGTTGTATGTGAGCCAGACTTTAACGGAACCCCACTTGTTTACCTCAGGGATTGAAGGGCCGGCCTGTGATCAACAGGGGAATGTGTATGCGGTGAACTATGCCAGAAGACATACGATCGGGAAAGTAACGCCAGAAGGGAGTGGCAGTTTATTCCTTGAACTTCCTGCAGGTGCTACAGGGAATGCAATTCGCTTTCATCAAGGACATATGTTCATCGCCGATTACATCGGACACCGAATTCTACGTGTGGACATGCAAACCCTTCAAATTCACACTTTTGCCGAGCAGCCTGCGATGAACCAGCCTAATGACCTTGCCGTCACGAAAAATGGCGTGTGGTTTGCAAGTGATCCGAACTGGAAGCAATCCAACGGGATGCTTTGGCGTATTGATCAGAACGGCAAATCTAAGCTGTTGGAAGCTGGGATGGGAACTACGAATGGCATTGAGGTCAGTTATGACGAACGAAGTTTGTACGTGAACGAAACGGTTCAGCGGCGGATTTGGCAATACGATCTTATAGGCGGGTATGATGTCAGCAGCAAACGATTATTTTATGAGTTTGCCGACTTTGGACTGGATGGCATGCGCTGCGATATCAAAGGGAATTTGTACGTTACTCGATACGGAAAGGGAACGATTGCCGTTCTTTCCCCGCAAGGGGAATTGGTAAGAGAGATTACGCTAAATGGCAAATTATGCACCAATGTAACATTTGGCGGAGCAGATGGACGTACTTGTTATGTCACCATGGCGGATACGGGAACGATTGAGAGCTTCCGAACAGAAACACCCGGTAGATGCTGGGCTCTATGGAACGACAACAATGGAAGGAGTGGTGCAAATTGAAACAACCCATTGCTACTGATGGAGCAAGCGGCAAGCCTTTTTCTTCCGCGATCCAAGCGGGAGGTTTCGTGTTCGTATCCGGTCAAGGCGGACTGGACCCTGCAACCGGACGAGTCGTAAGCACGGACTTGAAGGCTCAAACCCTGCAGACACTGGAGAACATTCGGCATATTTTACAAGAAGCAAACACTGCATTAGAGGATGTAGTGAAAGTGAACGTTTATTTAAAGGAACGATCCCATTATGAAGCATTTAACGAGGTGTACGGAAGCTATTTTGCTTATCCTTATCCTGCTAGGACGACCATCTATTGTGATTTGAATTTTGATATTTTGGTCGAAATCGATGTTATCGCACTTTCTCCAAAAAGGGTGGATCAGGAATGAGTATAACGGATAAATCGGGCCAAACCGTCAAATCGGCTGACCGCGTACTGGATATATTTGAATTGTTCGGGGAAGTGGATACACGTGAATTAAGTTTAATGGATATCACGCGCCGTCTGGAGCTCCCAGCAAGCAGTGTATTTAAAATTTTGCAGAATCTGGTCCAACGTGGTTATTTGGAGAAGGATGAGAACGGAAAAATGTTTCATCTGGGTTATAAAATCTTTCAAATCGGTGCCAAATATGCACAGCAGACAAACTTAACGACGGAGTTTCAATATATTGCTGCGCAGATCGTGGCGGAAGTAAATGAAGCCGTGTATTTAGCGATTCGGAGCGATAGGAATATCTTGTATATTGCTGAAAAACAGAGCACGCACCATGTCCGTTTTGTCTCGCATCTGGGTATGAAGCTGCCGCTCCACACGACAGCAATGGGAAAGTTATTTTTAAGTGCCATGCGTGATGACGATGTCGTGCAGTTGTACAGTGAGCAAGAACTCGGCCTTTTGACCAATCGGACGATTTCCGATCTTGGGAAATTATTGGAGCAGCTCCAGGAAATTCGCCGGGATGGCGTGGCTTTCAGCGAAGGGGAAGCGGTACACGGCATCCGTTGTACAGCCGCCCCCATTTTCAATGCGAATCAAGAAATGATAGCCGCGATGAGTATTTCCATTCCGACAACGCGGTGGAAGGAAGAAACATGGAGCCAGATGACGGAGCTGGTCGTGCAAGGGGCGAAGAAACTGACTTCGATACATTATTATCAAGCTACTTAACCATCGGTAAACTGCTTTCTCAATTCCAGCGGCGTGAAACCGTTCATTTCCTTAAATACCTTGTCAAAGTAATTAACATTACAGAAACCGGTGCGCTCCGCAATTTGCGTAATCGTGAGGTCTTTTTCGATCAATAAACGTTTAGCCATCTCTACCCGATAGCGGTTGATGTAGTTCATCGGGGAAAGTCCCGTAACTTTTTTAAATAAACGGGTAAAGTGAAAAGGGCTCAAATTGACCAGTCCGCCGAGAGTGTCGGTATAAATCTTTTGAGCGTAACTAGTCTCTATGAAATCAATGGCTGGTTTGAGCCGCTTGTATTGATCGAAGCTTTTGTTCAAGTCTTTCGACAGAGAGAGCTCTTGCTGATAGCTGCGAAGCATAGGAATCATCATGCGATACAGGGAAGATTTGATGATGAGCTCACAGCCAATCTCTTGTGCCGCGTACTCTTTGTAGGCAAGTTCAAAGTGGGTTGTCAGTTCGTTCCATAACGGATGTGAGGGGAGAATGGGCTCCAGGATGGGAGCAGTCTGAATGAAGCGGGCGTATAGGTGCTGTAATTCGGAATGCTCAAAAGAGCCGGATAACAAGGACATATCGAAGATCATCCCGTGGATGGTACTGCTCTTGCCGTTCAGCGACTGCATCGAATGAATCTTGCAGCTATTAATAAATAAAATAGCCGGTGCACGCACGACAAAGGAACGATTATCGATATGAATCTGCGCTTCACCTTCCATAAGCTGGATAAACTCAAGGTGTTCATGCCAATGAGGTCTAACCAAGTGAAAACAGCTAATGACTTCGGTCATTCGTAAAGGGAAACGTCTGCCTTCGAAGGGTTCAATTTTCTTCAAAGCATCCAAATCTGCTCACCCGCCTTATCTATTAGATGATTCTGAGTATATCATAGACGAATCCGTACCGAAACGAAGAAAAGAGCAAAATCATGTAATGAAAGCGCAATTTCTTCTATAGAACCTGATATCTGAAATAAGCCATAATAAAGTCAATAAAAGGGTTCATAGAGGAGAGAGCAAATTTGACGGGCAAGATGGCGCTGGATGTTCAGAAGCATTTACCAGATCTGTGGAAAGAGGGAGCACTGTTTGCTTTCTCCGG
This sequence comes from Paenibacillus violae, assembly GCF_032461945.1. NCBI lineage: Bacteria > Bacillati > Bacillota > Bacilli > Caryophanales > Paenibacillaceae > Paenibacillus > Paenibacillus violae. Next base: position 379,925 of record NZ_JAWCUD010000002.1, on the reverse strand, counting down.
ATATGACGGACAAACGGATTCAAATTCTCAATTCGTAGCAACGGTGGGGGCTGAAGAGATTAGCTTGCTATTTCATACACCGAAGCGCAGAAGGTTGCAATTTCCCGTCCCCCATTCAGGTGAGGTCCGAATCGCCACAGGAGATGTCCTGTTAAGCGAAATGGATGAAGGCCCGCTGCTAGCGGTGTATCAGAGTTGGCATACATTAATCGGGCTAGCTCCTTCGACCATTGATATCCGTTTAAGCTTTGAAGAAGATGAGGGGGGCAAAGTTTGGACCAAAGATGCCCTTGTCGTAACGGAGTCAGCAAACGGAAGGGATGTCATCGTACTGTTAAGAGGCAAGGAACGATGGGCCTTAGCTTACGGCAGCCATCTCGATGAAGCAGTCAGCCGGGTGATGAAGGGATTGACTTTCGATGCTTGGAAAGTGATGGAAGCCAGGCTGCAATTTTATGAGCATGTTCCCAGCCTCGAAGACCCGTTGAAAGAACGACTACTTAATAAGTGTTTTAGCGTAATGAAAGTCAATACACTTGCTCCTGAAGGCGTCATCCGCCAGCACTGGTCCACGCCTGATCGTGTTCCTCACCAAGCGATGTGGTTGTGGGACTCCGTATTTCATTCGTTTGCGATGAATAGGTTGAACCCTGAGTTATCATGGGAATTCCTGAAATCCGTCTTGGATACGCAGCGTGAAGATGGCATGATACCTCATACCTGCAAAGTTGACGGAACAGGTTCCAGCTTGACGCAGCCTCCCTTACTGGCATGGGGTGTCTGGGAGAACTACCTGCATACGAAGCAAAGCAATTACTTACGCTATGCGCTCCCTATATTGGAACGATATTTAAATTGGGATATCACGAACCGCGACCGCAATGGAAATGGACTCCTGGAATGGATGATCGAAGGCAATCCGCTTTGCCGATCGGGAGAATCCGGGATGGATAACTCTCCTCGGTTTGATCGTGCAGCGATATTGGATGCCGTTGATTTCTCTGTCTTCGCCGCTCAGGATGCTCATTACCTCGGATTAATCGCGGATGAACTCGGAGAGACGGCAATAGCACAGCGTTGGCAGCAAAAAGCAGCTGATCTGAACCATCAGATTCAGCATATGCTCTGGGATGAGAGCGAAGGCTTTTATTATGATCGAGACATGGACGGAAACTTCTCTCGAGTGAAGGCAGTAAGTGGATTTTTGCCCCTGCTGCTGGATCATTTGCCTCAAGAACGAACAGAACGATTGGTATCCATACTGCAGGATCCTAGTCATTTTCAAACGAAATTCCCTATTCCAACAACAGCCGCCTCTGAACAAACCTACAGCACAGACATGTGGAGAGGTCCTGTATGGATGAATATGAACTATCTTGTCTATACCGGCCTTAAGAAGCAGGGGAGACGTACGGAAGCAGATCAACTTGCTCAGCAAAGTATCCAAATGGTGCAAAAATACTATGAACAATACGGCGTTATTTTTGAGTATTTTGATTCTGCGGACCTCGTACCGCCTTCCGAATGCGATCGAAAAGGTCCACCGACAGGTACGTATAATATTCGCCAGAAGATGGACGTTGTTAGAGATTTTCATTGGTCAGCTGCGTTGACAGCTTGTCTATTAATGGAACAGGCATAGGGGGAACCATTGTGGCTCAGTTAAGCGGAAAAGTAATTCTAGTGACAGGCGCGCTGGGCAAATTGGGTTTGTCGGCCGTTCGGATGTTTCTGGAACGTGGCGCCAAAGTTGTAGCGACTGATCTTGCTGCGCCCGAGGATGCAAACCTAAGGTTAAACGAACCGGCCATCGCTTCTTATCTCCCAAATGACTTATTGTACATCCAATCCGATGCGCGAGATGAGAAGCAGGTCAGCATTGCGTTTGAAAGTGTTCAGAGTCGATGGGGCCGCTTGGATGGTATATACCATAATGCCTATACACAGATCTCCAAACCCGCTATGCAGCTCACTTTAGACGAATGGAATCAAGTACTTCTAGGAACTTTGACGAGTACGTTTCTAATTAATAAATATGCTCTTCCGCTCCTGATTGAATCGGGTGGAGGCGTCATTCTTAATGCATCTTCTGTCTTAAGCCATAAAGTGAAACCAACTTGTCTAGCCTATGGCGCTGCCAAAGCAGGCGTCAATCAGATGACCCGAGTCATCGCTGCTGACTACGCCCACAAAGGTGTTCGGGCTAACGCTCTGCTCCCCGGTGATATCAAGACAGAAAAGGCACTACACACATTGCCGCCCTCCTTCAAAGAAGCGGTTGCCAAAATGACACCGCTTGGGCGCTCGGGTACGCCTGATGAAGTTTCGGAATTGGCTGCCTTTTTACTATCTGATTCTGCCTCCTATATTACAGGCGCTTTACTTACCATTGACGGGGGATTTGCGCTATGAATGATCTCTTGTTTCAGCACGGAACTCGCGAAACGTTAAAGCGGCAAGCCCAGGAGGGGTATGCCGTAGTGGTTCCACTTGCCGCTACGGAGCAGCATGGGCCTCATCTGCCGGTATTTACCGACAGTTTGATTGGCGAACATATCGCTTTTGAGGCCAGCAGGAAGGCAGCCGTGTCTACGAAGCTTCTCTTGGCCCCAACGCTTGTTATTGGGTGTTCGCAGCATCATTTGGCTTTCGGGGGTACGCTATCATTCACTTCGACAACTTATTTCCTCATGCTGAAGGAAATAGGTGAAAGTCTGATAAAAGGCGGGTTCCGCAAAATCATCTTTCTGAACGCACATGGTGGTAATGAATCCATGATGCATCAGGCAGCTCAAGATCTTGCCGTACAGCATGATATTTGGACCGCCTCCTCCTCTTACTGGAGTTTATCCAGATCAGCTCTTGCAGAGCTTGGGGCTCAGGAGATGGGGATGGTTCCTGGGCATGCCGGAGGTTTCGAAGCTTCACTTATCGCTTCTCTCGCACCGGATCTGCTGCGGAATCAGACAACGGATCGCCTGGTGCATCCTCAGCGGGCTTGGATTAATGCCGGTCCACCTGGTTCTTTTATCGGGAAACACAACTTCTTAACAGGCGTGGATGGTTATACGGATTCTGCTCATCAAGCTGATGCAGTTAAGGGATCCATGTACTTGCAAGCCATCATTGATTCAACGGCAGAGTGGCTTGTGCAGGTCGGTAATTGGATGGATGAAGGAGTGGAATCAACCCAATGAGCGAACGGACTAAACGGACTGAGCGGAAAAAAGTGGCTGCCATCGTAACGGAATATCGGCCTGATTCCCATGCGGAAGTGATCATCGGACGCTTGTTCGGCTTGTTCGGGTATGCACCACAGATCGAAGTGGTTTCGTTATATCTGGATCAGGTGCCATCTAACGACTTGGGTACGGCGGAAGCGCAACAGCGGGGTATTCCCATTTATGGTTCCATTATGGAGGCAATAGCCGCTCCCCATGCCGGGAGTCCGATTGATGGCGTCCTCTTGATAGGCGAACATGGCGATTATCCATGGAACGAGAAGCGTCAAAAGCTGTATCCACGCCGCTACTTTTTTGAAGAAACGTTCCGCGCTCTGGATCTATTAGGGTTGAGTGTGCCTATATTTAATGATAAACATCTCGCTTATTGCATGCAGGATGCAGAGTGGATATACCGTGAGCTGATGAAAAGAGGACTGCCTTTTCTGGGGGGATCCTCTATTCCGCTTGCGCCTCAAGTTCCGAGTTATCCATCAGGAAAACTAAAACAGGTGAAAGAGATCTTCGTGGTCAGTTGGCTTGGCATCGAGTCTTATGGCTTTCATGGTATGGAGGTGCTGCAGGCTGCAGCCGAACAAAGAAAAGGTGGTGAAACGGGAGTCACTTCGATCCAAACGTTGGAGGGACGATCGGTGTGGGCGGCAATGGATCGAGGAGAGGTTCCCGAGGATTTAATGATGCAGGCATTAGGCTCGCTAAGAGATGTTCCGCCAGGGCATCCGAGAGATCATGTGGACGTACCTGTATTGTTCATTATTACCTATACGGACGGTTTGAAAGGTTACGTTCTTCAGCTTCAGCGTTTTATTCGAGAGTGGGGGCTTGCTTTCCGGGAAGCGAATGGCGAGGTGACAGCTGCTCGCTGTGATAGCGGTATGGGGCGCCCTTACAAGCATTTTGATAAGCTTACTGAGCAGATTGAGCAGATGGTGTTGACTGGGCGTTCACCCGTGCGTAAGGAACGGACTTTTATTACGACAGGAATGATCAATCTGGCCATGGAATCTCTACATCTAGGGAAAAAGATAGATTCACCGCAGCTTTGTTCTATTTCCTATACACATAGAGCGGAGGAGGAATACATATGAGTATTTTTCCAAATTTATACTATTATAAGCCCAAGCAGGATCTGCCTCGTCAACCTCATCAGATTGAGGCTGATCTTTGCATCTATGGAGGTACTCCTGCAGGTGTGGCAGCAGCTATTCAAGCAAGCCGCATGGGTCTTAAAGCGGTGATTGCCGAATTCAGCCAGCATATAGGCGGAATGACTTCAAGCGGCCTCGGACGCACGGATGTCGGGGATATGGGAGCTATTGGCGGGATTTCCAGTGAATTTTATCAAGCATTGGGAAAGCACTACGGCAGCGATGAGCCGGATGGAAGAACTTGGGCTTTAGAGCCCCATGTGGCGGAGCGGATCTTCACGGAATGGTTGCAGCAAGCTGAAATACCGGTGTATTTTGAGCAGCATTTAGATTCGGTAGAGCTTCTATCAGGGCGCATCACGCAAATTAGAATGGAAGACGGCAACATATATACAGCACCTATGTTTATAGATGCATCGTATGAGGGGGATTTGCTCGCACGAGCCGGCGTTTCCTATCATGTAGGCAGAGAATCCAATACGGTGTACAAAGAGATTTTGAACGGGATCCATTTTGGTCATCCCAAACATAACTTTACAGCCTGGGTAGACCCGTATGTGATCGAAGGGAAGATAGACAGCGGGCTGCTGCCGGGCATATCTGATGCGCAGCCAGGCGTGCAAGGTCAGGGCGATGATTCGGTGCAGGCCTACAATTTCCGAATCTGCTTGAGCAGCAACCCGGATAATCAAATTCCTTACCCTGAACCGCCGAACTACAACCGCGACGAATTCGCCTTACTCGCGAGATATATTCGCAGTGGCGTTTGGGATGCTTTGAAGCTGAACAAGGTGATGCCGGGCAGCAAAAGCGACTTGAATAATTGGGGGGCTGTCTCGACCGATTATATTGGGCGTAACTATGCTTGGCCGGAAGCGAGCTATGCGGTTCGTGAACAGCTCTTCCAACAGCATCTTCACTATAATATGGGAATGCTTTATTTTCTGGCGAATGATGACACGCTTCCGGCAGCCATTCGAGCGCAGGTTCGAACGTGGGGGCTTCCGGCTGACGAGTTTACCACTACGGGTGGATGGCCGCATCAGCTCTATATTCGAGAAGCGAGGCGCATGATATCGGACGTTGTGATGACCGAGCATCATTGCCGGCATTTTAAAGTTGAGGAGGATTCCGTCGGATTAGCCGCCTACACCATGGACTCGCACAACTGCCGGCGATTGGTTCTGGACGGTCGGTGCATCAATGAAGGCAATGTTGAAATCAGTCCTAATGGGCCTTACCCGATTTCGTATCGAGCGATAATTCCAAAAGGGGAGGAATGTACCAATCTCGTTGTACCCGTGTGCTTGTCTTCCTCGCATATCGCGTATGGGTCCATTCGAATGGAGCCTGTGTTTATGATTCTTGGCCAATCTGCAGCTACGGCAGCCGCAATAGCGCTGCAGCACCAGTGCGCATTGCAAGACCTGGATTACGGACTGCTGCGTAAACAATTGCTGCTAGACGGTCAAATCCTTCATGCGAATTCATAAAGACATGTGTCAATGATTCGAAATTGTTCTTAATGGGAGGTCACACTCATGAGCAAAAAGACAACCGTTATTGGATTTATGGTAGCTCTATCTCTCCTCACAGCCTGTTCAACCGGTAAACCTGCGGCTACTGTACCTAGCGATTCAGGAGGAACGGCAACAGCAGCCCCTTTGAAAGATGTCACACTGAAAATCGGCTTACCCGGCGGTTATGACATCACCAGCCAGAAGATCATCACGAATTTTCAAGCGAAGTACCCGAATATTAAGCTGGAAATCGAGGAGACGCCATGGGCGGATTTTGTCACGAAAATCGTCACTCGTATCGCGGGGAATAATCCCCCTGATCTTTGGCTGCAAGAAAATGCGGTGGTTCTCGGATACGGGAAACGCGGGGTAGCGGAGAACCTGGCACCATACATCAAGCGCGATCTGAAAACCGACGACTATGTGAGTGCACTGACATCCGCTAAATTAGATGACAAAATTTACGGGATTCCACATGGCATCAACCCAGGAGCGCTAGCCTACAATAAACAAATTTTTAAAGAGAATAACATTCCTTTTCCGACGGACGACTGGACGTATAACGACATGATTGAAACGGCCAAAAAGCTGACGAAAGATACGAACGGGGATGGAAAACCGGATATTTATGGCTTTCAGGCAGGCAGCAATATTACGTTAGGATGGCTGCCCTGGATGAGGGCTTATGGCGGTTCCTCGCTTGATTTGACATTAACGAAAGCCACGTTCACAGATCCCAAGTCGATTCAAGGACTGACGGCATGGGCTGATACCATCAACAAGCTGAAGATTAGCCCTACGCGAGAAGCGGCAACCACCGGCAAGTTTTTCGAGAACGGGAAAGTGGCCATGACTTTTTTCCAATACGCCACACAAGTTTCTCTTAATAAAAATAAGCCGGACCTTGATTGGGACACCGTCAAAATGCCGATCGGCATGGATGGCAAACGCTTCGTTCCAATGGTTGTGAACCAATGGATTGTTTATTCCAAATCGAAACCCGAAGTGAAAGAAGCTGCCTGGACATTCCTCAAGTACTATTTGAGCGATGAGGGTCAAGGCTTGCTTTCTGAAAGCGGCACAAGCTTGCCCGTGAAGAAAACAGCACTGGCCGAGCTTGAGAAGTCCACGACGAAACCGGTTAACAAGAAGGCTTATACGAAAGGGATTGAAGAAGCGGGGGGCACCCTGGATGAGAACGCATCCTGGAACGAATGGCGTGCAGCAGCGGGGCCAATCCTGAACGATATCATGGATGGCAAGCGAACTGCGGAAGATGGCGCCAAAGAAATTCAGCAGAAAGTCCAAGGCGTACTCGACGAAAACAAATAAACCGGATTGGACTTGAAAAGAGGTGCTCCGATGCGCAAACAAGGCTGGTGGGGCTTCGTCTTCACCGTACCTTTTGTCCTGCAACTGCTGATATTCTTCTTGTTTCCCTTCGTATTTTCACTCTATTTAACGTTTACGAAGTGGGACCTATTCAACCCGCCGCAATGGATCGGACTGCGTAATTGGAGCCAATTCCTGCACCAGCAAGTTTTCTGGCTTTCGATGCGCAACGTCGGTTATTTTGCCATATTGTTCGTTCCGCTTCAGACATTCACTGCGCTCATTCTTGCCTATCTGCTCAATCAGCAGATCCGTGGCAAATCCTTGTTCCGGATGATTTACTTTCTCCCTGTGATCACGCCATGGGTTGCAGGGGGCATGATCTGGCTGTGGATTTACAACAATGAATACGGCCTGCTGAACTGGATTCTGCACACGCTCGGACTCCAACCTGTCGATTGGATACGCAGTGGGAAATGGTGGTTAGTCATTGGTTCTATTGCACTTGTTAACATCTGGAAGGGTGCCGGGTATTCCATGGTTCTCATTTTGGCCGGCATGCAGAATATCTCCGAAGAAATGCTGGAAGCGGCGCGGATGGATGGGGCGACGGGTTGGACGCTTTTTACCAAAATAACGATGCCGATCGTGTCCCCCATGGTGTATATGGTCATGATCCTTTCAACGATCTCTGCTTTCCATGCCTTTGATGTGTTTCTAGTCATGCTGGGTGATGTTATTTCTGTCGCCGACCGGAATATGGTGCCTAACATCTTGATCTACCGCGATTCCTTCCTGAATTTCAAAATGGGCAGCGCATCCGCAATGGCATGGGGACTGTTCCTCGTTATTCTAGCCATCACCATTGTACAGAAGGTAACGGAAAAGAGGTGGGTGCATTATGAATAATTCCTACACCAGCTTGAAAGTTACCGCTTATGCGATATTAGGTCTCGGGTCTGTTCTTATGCTTGTGCCTTTTCTATACATGCTCTCGACTTCATTAACAGCAGCTGGCTCGGAACTAACCTTGCCGCCCAAACTGATCCCGGACCCGTTCGTCTGGAAAAATTACCGTCAGGTATGGATTGAGGTCAACTTTCTGCAGTACACGATGAACAGCATCTTTGTCACGATCATGGATTTAATCGGCACCGTAGCTTCCTGTGCAATCGTAGCTTATGGGTTGGCGTTTTTCCAATTTCGCGGCAGGAACCTGATATTTTTGGCGATGCTTGGCACAATGATGCTGCCATCCCAAATTACGATGATTCCAACGTATTTTATCTGGAAATCCGTCGGTGCGCTCGATACGTATTATCCGCTCATTCTGAGGAGCTTCCTCGGCGGGGCTTTTGGCATCTTTCTGCTGCACCAATTTTACAAAACACTCCCGAAGGAACTGTATGATGCGGCTTGGGTGGATGGAGCGAACCCTTGGAAAATTTTCTATAAGATCTATCTTCCTTTAGCGAAACCTGCCTTGTCTGCACTAGCTGTATTCACCTTCATCAGCGCTTGGAATAACACATTAGAACCGCTTATTTACTTGCAAAATAAACAAATGTTTACCCTGCCTCTTGGGCTGTTGTTTCTGAAAAACGAAGTTCAAAACCGGATGACCCTGATCATGGCTGGTGCTGTCATCACCATTGTCCCCGTCCTTGTCGTGTTTTTATTTGCTCAAAAATACTTCGTCCAAGGAATCGCTTCAACTGGATTGAAAGGCTGACTTTACGGAACTCCAACAAATGGCCCGAATCGGGAAAAGGAGAGTGACTACAGCTATGTCTAAACAATCTAACCAATTACATGAAATGGAAGAAGCGGCTGCTCCAGTGGACGCAAAGGAAGCAGGGGAGAAGGAAGGATATAAGGAGCCATTATTTAGCCGCAGGAAATTGCTGACCACGCTAGGGTTAGGAGGAATTGCCGCTGTCTCCAGCGGATTATGGCAGATAGCAGGCGGGTCTACCGCTTTTGCCAGCGATCAATCCGTTACAAGTTCCGTATATGGCGTGGCGATTAAGAAACGTAAAACCGAGATGCTTGAGATTCTGGACATGAAATTCTGCGTCGCAGTTAAGTTGGAGGACCTGAGGGTCGAACTCGAGCCCGATCCTGCGCTCGCTTATTATGTAACGAACGAGATGCAGGAGGGCTTCTTCCGTTATGACCCGAACGACACTACATCCGTAGATAATACGGGAACCGTACTTGTGTCCTCTAACGGCAAGCGGTTCAAGCGGATCTACGGGGATACGCTGATTGCTTCTTGGTTCGGCACCAAAGGAGACGGCGTCACGAACGATACGCTGGCGTTACAGACAGCGTTAAATACCGCGTCAGGTCACAAATTGTTTATTCCCAAGCAGCGGACTGGCTTTTATTTAACAGGCCAATTGTTCATTCCGGGTCAAATTGCGATTGAATTCGAGCCGGGGACCGTCATACAAGCGGTAGATACACTGAGCAAAGTAGGGCCTGTCTATGAACGATTGATCCGCATCAAAACCGTTAAAGACGTGTATATCAACGGAAACGGCTCCACGTTACGTATGAACAAGGCGGCGTACACGACAGGCGAACAAGCCCATATTTTCGATATTAGCGGTTCGGAGAATATTATCCTTGAGAATATCAACGCAAATGACAGCGGCGGAGATGGATTTTATATCGGATATTTCGAATCGACGGTAGGTTTCTGCCGGAATATCGTGCTTCGCAATTGCCGCGCGGATAATAACCGAAGACAAGGACTCTCCGTGATCTCTGTAGATGGCCTCACCGTGGAGAACTGTCGCTTCTCCAATACGAAAGGAACAGCCCCGCAAAGTGGAGTCGATATTGAACCGAACGGCCAACTTGATTTGTTGAAAAATATTCGGTTCATCCAATGTGTGGCAGATGGGAATACAGGCCGGGGCTTCCTCGTCACTTTGCTGAAACCAACGGCTACCAGTGAGCCTATCGATATCGTTTTTGATAAATGCAAAACGAAAGGGAATTCGTTTGGTTTCTCCATGAATTATGGTGGAGATGGCACGAAAGCCGTGCAAGGCGAGATCAAACTGATTGATTGTATCGCGGAAAGTGAGCAATACGCCGGATTCTCGGACTTATCTTTCTCAGCCGACGGCGCGAAGCGCTCCTATATTCGGTGCCGGGCGATAAACTGTAACACAGTAAACCAGCCGGAAGACCCTTATGGTTACGGCTCCTCGTTCATCCTCACAACGGTGCCGTCGCAGGTAAGGACCTCTATCGGAAATGCGGTTTATACGGAGTGCGAATCCGTTGATACGCGTCAGGTTCCGCTGATAAAGCGAGGATTCTCGTTAAAGAAAAACAACGCAGAATTGCTGCGGAACGTCTCCTATTTGGGCTGTTCAGTCAAAGGTGGAGGCCAAAAGCTATATGCAATAGACCCCTCAGCCGAGGATATCTATGCCGTCAAACAACCGCTGCTTATTCATGCTTATCCCGCATCCGGATCCGTCACTTTCGATTACATAGGCTTCAAAATCACCAACGCCGGCGCATCCGCTGAGGTCACCCTGCTATTGCCAACAGCTAAAGCCAGTGTTTCGTATACTTTTTTTGTGGAAGCAGCATATCGGCTTAATTTGCAAACACAGCCTGGGAAGACAATTCTGACACCTAATGGAGGAAAGACCCTGATTGGAACCAACCTGCAGGGTAACTCTATTGTGCTGGTGGGCCGTTCAGATGGGCAGTGGGAGATTTCAAGCATGGTAGGGGATTGGCTGCAATAGCAGATTGTGGTAAGATTTGACTAGACAATTGAATCGTATTGAACACTAGGGGTGCTGTCATAGCTGAGAAAGACGTTGGTCTTAACCCTTACACCTGATCTAGGTAATGCTAGCGAAGGGAAGTGGTTGTTTGTCGTATGGGTACCTGTCATAACGCGGCCGCTTTCTATTAGAAAGCGGTTTTTTTGTTTTGACTACTAGAATTATTAAAAAAGGGGATAAGACAATGACTTTTTCTGAACGTTTATATGAGCGACTGCAACCGATATGGCGGAGGAACCACGCCCATCCGTTTGTTCAGGGAATGGGAGACGGTACGCTAGATCTGGAAAAGTTTCGCTTTTATATGATTCAAGACTATGTGTATTTAAAAGATTATGCCAAACTGTTCGCATTAGGAGCGGTCAAATCGGATGATTTGGCGGTTATGGGAAAATTTGCTGCTTTGCTGGACTCCACATTGAATGAAGAAATGTCCCTTCACAGAGCATATGCTGCTCGATTCGGCATCACAGTAGAGGAGTTGGAACAAGCCAAACCTTCCCCAGTTACGTTGGCTTACACGCATTATATGCTGCATACGGCGCAAAACGGATCGTTAGCCGAGCTAACTGCGGCACTTCTTCCTTGCATGTGGAGTTATTCCGAAATTGGCAAGGAACTAAGCCGATTGCCCGGAGTAAGCGAACATTCCTATTATGGGGATTGGATAAAAATGTACAGCTCGGAAGAGTTCGGAGCGTTAGCGCAGTGGTGCATCGGGCTGCTCGATCGGCTTGCCGAAGGAAAGCCGGAATCCGAGCTTATTCGGCTGGAAGAGATTTTTCTGAACACGACGCGATATGAATATCTGTTCTGGGAGATGGCTTACCGGATGGAAAGCTGGCCAGATGAATAGCTAGGAACAGGAATGAAACAAGGAGATTGCCGAGCGGCAGCTCCTTTTTTTTGTTCAGTTCTAAAATTATATCTTGACTAATATATATCCTAGTAATAGAATAACTAACGTTATACTAAATATTAATAGGGGTGATTCACATGCATATTTTGTCCATCGTGCTTCAAATTATTTTAGGGATCGGGTTTCTGCTGTTTGGTTTCATGAAGTTTGGCAGCAAACAAATGGTAGACGAATTCAAGCGCTATCGGTTATCGCCGGGAATGAGGATTTTTACTGGTTTAGTAGAAGTACTGTCAGCCGCTATCATTATTATCGGCATTTGGGTTAGTCCATATGCCTTAATCGGTGCTATTCTTATGGCAATTACCATGTTTGTTGCGGCTCTGGTCCACTTGGTTCGCGTGAAAGATCCAGTTGCTAAAGCCATGATGCCCATCCTTCTTTTCATACTTGCTGTTATTGTCATTATTTTGAACTGAAGCAAGCTATTCATATGAACACATGTCTACGCAATTTTCTTACGAATTATGCTGAAGCAGAAGACCTTCGATTTTTTCTAATTGAATTTCCTACAGAAGTCGAATATCCTTGTGTATAAGAACGCAAATAAGGTGGTTGGCGTATGACTGAACGTGATAAAGAGGGTATAGAGCTTGATTTAAGACTTATACGTGTCATAAGAAACATGGTAAAAGAATTGTTTGGGAGCATGGAACGGAGCATTGATAGCTTTGACCTCAGTATCGAAACGTTCCAAATCCTTGAGTTTCTATACAATAAAGGTCCGCATCCCATACAGAAAATTAGCGACACTTTCTCGATACCAAGCGGGAGTATCACCTATGTGGTGGATAAGCTTGAGAAAAAAGGATTCGTGGAACGCCTTCCTATTCCAGGTGATCGCCGCAAGGTGAATGTGGCATTGACCGGAGAAGGTCGAAGCTATTTTGATAACATTTTTCCGACACATGTACAAGCAATCTCCGACGATTTGTCGTTTGTGACGGATGAAGAGAAGCTCGAACTCATTGTCCTCCTTAAGAAAATTGGATACGGCATTAAGAATCGTCAAAGTGATGCAAACGGACATGAAGATGATAAGAAGTCATAACCTTTGGTATGGCGCAAAAAAAGACCCTCTAACTGAAGAAATGAGGGTCATTTTTATCGATGAAAAATATCCTATTATTATAATATATATATAATACATTTATATCTGGTATAGATGGGAGATATGAAAATGAACATACAAGTTCTAAGCCCAGAGTTTCAAGGGAAAGAATCATTTGACGGAGGAAGAATTTATGCGCAGAAACCGCTAGGATTTTCAGGCCAAGGAGCTGCTACCGTGCGGCTCGGACCTCTTTTCTATTGGTCATGGGGGCATGCGGTTAAGGAAGGCGGCATTGGCTTTCATCCTCATCAGGGCTTTGAAATTCTAACTTACGGCATCAGCGGAAAAGGAACTCACCGTGATACGCTTGGCACAGAGAGTACACTTGCAGCAGGCGACGTTCAGTTGATGCAAACCGGATCGGGCATGCATCACGCTGAGACCGTCAATGCGGGATACGAAGGTTTTCAAATCTGGTTGGAACCATATTTGCAAGATGCGTTAAATCGCGAACCGGTGTACACCTTTTTCCATGACGATGAATTTCCTCGTAATACCCAGGATGGCGTCAACGTGAAAACGGTTGTCGGGGAAGGTTCTCCGATCCAAAAGCTTGTAACCGACGTTAACATGTACGATATCGAAATTGAAGCAGGGGCAACGTACGTTCATCGGTTATTGCCAAACCGTACGTTCGCAGCTTTAGCGTTTCGCGGCCAGTCTGGTATCCTATGGACGACTGAGGAGAATCGCGTTTCTTTTACAAACAAAGACTTTGCCATTGTACAAGCCGAAGAAGAAGTAGAAGTGAAGGTTCACGCTGAGGGTGAGAAGCTTCGGATGTTTATCGTCGAGATTCCGACGAAAGTCGAATATCCTTTGTATAATAAAGCAAGATAAGAATAGAGGACGGGGTAACAGCGATGTTACTTCGTCTTTTTTTGCACTTCCTGCCGCTCCATAAGCACTTTCCGTATAGGTTTCGCTCGATTCGGCATAATAGCAATGATTGTGCTCATTAGGAGGATCTTGCATGGGTTGGTTAAAAATAGGTAAATTCCGTTCACATAAATATCCTCCTGGTACGAAAAATTCCCTTCTGGAGGAAGACAGTCCTACTCCATTCACAGCGGATATTGAGCAAAACGAAAAGTTGCTGCAAGAAACGTTTGAGGATTGCTCCGACTTGGCTTATCGGAGGATAGATGTTAACCAGAATGTGCATTGGCTCATTGTTTATATAGAGAATTTGATTGATAAAACAACACTTGAAGAGAATGTTATTAAGCCATTGTTAATGAGTGTAACAAGTGATACATATCCGAAGGAATTCGGAGATTTGAAGAGCGAAATGATCTCCATCGGTACTGCGATTCGCACGACAAAAGTGTCTGAAGCTGTCACGAACATCTTAGAGGGTCACGCGGCTATTCTTGCGACGGGCAGCAGCGTCGTGACGACAGTTTCAATTCCCGGCACGTCCAAGAGAAGTATTGATGAAGCCTCATCCGAGCCCGTTATACGCGGTCCAAGGGATGGGTTTATTGAGCATATTTCAACCAACATCAGCCTGATCCGTGCCAGACTCAAAACTTCAAAGTTAAAAATGGAGTATATCACCCTTGGCGAGCTTTCCAAGACGCGAATAGCCATTACGTACTTGAAAGGGATTGCCTCCGAAACCGTTGTTGACGAAGTAAAAGCAAGATTGAAGCCAATCAAGCTGGAGGGTGTCCTTGACTCGGGGAATATAGAAGAATTTATTGAGGATCAACCGTATTCACCATTTCCCCAAGTTCACAGCACAGAACGCCCGGATGTGGTGGTTGCTGAATTACTTGAAGGGAAAGTGGCCATTCTTGTCGATACCACGCCTTTTGCTATTGTGGTACCGATGACATTCTGGACAGGTCTCCAGGCAAGCGAAGATTATTATATCCGTTGGCCAATCGCTACTTTTGTTCGTTGGATTCGCTTCCTCTTTATCATTTTTGCCATATTTGCACCGCCCATGTACGTAGCTATTACAACTTTCCACCAGGAGATGATCCCTACTAATCTTGTGCTGAGTATTGCCTCCTCAAGGGATGCTGTTCCTTTTCCTGCGATGATTGAGGCATTATTAATTGAAGTTATTTTTGAAGCCCTAAGAGAAGCAGGCATTCGTCTGCCTAAACAGATTGGCCAAGCCATAAGCATTGTCGGAGGTCTGGTCATTGGTCAGGCAGCCGTTCAAGCCGGATTTATCTCTGCGCCGGTTGTTATTATCGTGTCTATTACCGGTATCTCAGCCTTTACGATCCCGCGATACAGTTTCGCAAACGGGATTCGATTACTCCGTTTTCCAATGTTATTCCTAGCGGGGATCCTAGGCCTCTATGGCATTGTACTAGGGTTGCTAGCCATTATGCTGCACGTAACCAACCTTCGTTCATTCGGAAGTCTGTATTTTTCGCCAGTTGCTCCGCTTAAGCTTACGGCTTTGAAAGATGTCCTGATACGGATTCCGATTTGGGCTAAATTCCGCCCTTCCTTAAGACCGAATCAAGAGGGGGAATGAGATGAGCATACTCAAATATATAATTCTTCTTGTATTCTTCTTCATTAGCGGGTGCTGGGACCGTACGGAAATGAATGATATTGCTTTTGTTACGGCTACTGCACTAGACCTTGCGGATAATGGAAACATCATGTGTTATCTGCAAATCGCTGCGCCTACAACTTCCAAAGGCGCAGTTAGCGGTGGGGGGAGCAGTAATAATCAAAATTCATATGTCATATTTGCTGAAGGAAAAACGGGTAACGAGGTTCATCAAAAACTGCAGAAGAAGAGCGCTCATAGCTTGTTTTACTCTCACCGCAGCGTAGTATTTATTAGTGAACGTTTAGCTAGACATGGAACGGAAGATTTATTGGATATCTTTACACATGATCCCAGGAATCGTTTGAAGGCTTATATTATGGTAGTTAAAGACGGCGATGGGAAAAGCGAGCGGAAGATGGCGTCTCTTTTAAAAGAAATACCAAGTGAAGTAGCCAAAGAATTGCAACTTTCGGGAGATGATGTCGCCGTCACTTTACGAGATTTTTTTATTTCAACCGATAGTGAAGGGGTTCACCCCGTAGTAGGGTTAATTGAGCCTGAGATCGACTCCAATCAAGCACAAAGGCAAATTTATAGGGTTGCTGGCGCCGGCGTATTTAAAGATTACAAATTATCCGGTTTATTAGATGTCAATGAAACTTTAGCGTTTATGTGGGTGACCGACAAGCTGAAGTACGGCAGAATCACGGCAAATGTCCCGCAAAGCTCCGGGGAAGTCGGGATGATGTTAATCCATACCAAAGGTAAAATTGTTACGCACACTACAAAAGATTCCGTACAATTCAAAATTAAACTTGAAGGTCAAGGAAGTTTGGTTGAGAATACTTCAGATTTGGATATTACGGATCCGGACAATCTGAAACGAATTAAAAAGGCGCTGGAAGATGCGGCCAAAAAGCAAGTTCAAGATTTTCTGTCTAAAATCCAAAAGAAATATCAAGTTGACAGCGTGGGCTTCGGCCAAGAAGTTTATAAAAATAGCCCTGATCAGTGGGAGGCTTTGAAAGATCAATGGGATACGCAATTTCCAGAGGCGGAGATATCCATCGAAGTTCATATAACGCTAAATGGAGCGGGAATGGTACATTCTTCCTTCTATGAATAGGAGATTTAGAAAATGATCTTACAAATCGTAACTCTTATTATTGTAATGCTGGGTTGGACGTTGTATAAAGTTCGAATGTTTCTTAAGAAAAACCAGCCTGTAACGGCTGGTTTATATGGTTGCTTGATGGGAATATGTACGATTCTCGGCTCGTTATTGGCAGCCCATGTTGATATTCCAAGCACAACAGCACCTTTGAATACGATTTTTCAGCCGATTGGCAAGCTTATTCTAAACCGTTGAAGGCTAATGAACGGACTTCTTCCAGCGCCTTTTTGTGGAATCAATCAAGAGTAAGCCTAGCGGTAATACTAGATGTGTTAATAAGGCATAGCTAGGGTATGTATAATTCAAATAACTTGACAAATCGGTTGAATAATTGACAAAAATTGAAATCGAACCAAGCACGGACAAAATCGTTATTGGGATGACTAAGTCCTTATACCGTTTAATGTTAAAAAGATGCCCTAAACTTAAACAGATGATAAAAAAAGTTAGAGATATTTTGATAAAGCATCCCATAACCCAAATAGCTACCGCTAATGCCTCTAAACGTTCAAAGCTTCCTTTCAAACCAACATACTGAATCACGCTAAGCACGGGAAACGTTAATTTTTTCGTTAAAGGCCCAAAGACCATAATGAGCGGTATAATCGTAATCGCGAGAAGGCCTGAGATGGTAAACAATGAAATGAACGAAGCTTTGGTTGCTTTATTCGGTTGATTCATAAATGGGATAAGCCATCCCAATATAAAAAATTGACTTAAGTAAGCAGCAGGAAAAATGGACCCTTGAAGAACTGGTACGATGCCTTTGCTTAGAATTGGACGAAGCCTCTCCGGATCTGCCTCTGTAAGCATGAGGATCAAGAGGGGAATCAACAAAACAAGAATGAGCAAAGAGAGAGATTCATTCACTCTTGCGATAGCTTCGATCCCCATATAGACGGCAATCCCGCATAAAATGGCCAATGTTAAACTAATAACGATAGAAGGCGTTCTCATGAGCAAAACCGTGTTGATAAACTGTACATGTTGATTCAGGATAACGAAATCAAAATTGATCCAGGAATAAATATAATAGCAGCCCAAACATTTCCCAGGCCATTTCCCAATGATTTGACAGCTGTACTGAATAATCGACTGACCTGGATAACGTTTCGATAAGGTTGTCATCACCATAATCGTTAATGCTCCGATCAAAAACGCAGGAAGAATCGTTATCCAAGCATCTTGTTTTGATATCGTCGACATCAAGCCTGGTATGACAAGAATGACAGTAGGCGCTACAAATGAAAAAATTAATAAACATATTTGAGTTCCTGTTATTTTTTCGGCGGACTCCATAGATGTACTCCTTGAAAATCAGATCCTTCCAGTATTCCCTTCTTTCCTACAATAAATAAGTGAACAAAAGCCATTAGTGGGGTATAATTTTCTATAAAATGGCATGTTTATTGTGAAAAGGGGATGAATCATGAGTTCAGCGGGAAGCCAACATACGGTGCGGCAACCAAGCACGTCTAGTCCTACTAACAAATCCATGGACGCTGCAACAACTTCCGATCAAGCAAGTTATGACACAACATCTATCGCAAGCTTATCGCAAATGATGCTGCTTCAACGTACGATTGGCAATCAAGCTGTGGCTACTATGGTTCAAAGGCGAATCACGCCGCAAACAGCTCAAGGGACTGTCGTTCAACGATCGCTTGATGATGAAACCAAAGTCACCTGGACGCATATTAAGCTCAGTGCATTATGGACGAAAATGAGGGATCGAAGCGAAGGGAAAGATGGCATGCCGAACTATGCGGGCAATATAAGGGATGCTATGGCAGATTATGTGAACACTGTACATACCGAGAGGGAGCTGGCAGAAATCATTGTCAATCGGGAGCCGTTCAAAGCTATCTTCCTGAACCCCAGAAAAAATCAGCAGGATGATGCCATTGCCGACCCTGGAGGAAACATAGACCAAGCAATTCAAGCGGTATTAGCAGCGTGTATTTTCTACCACGCAACGTTTGAGGAGAATGTAGCGGATATTCTTGCCGGAGGCATTAAAGCGAGTAAGGGCGGGAAAGGTTCAGGGATTAGCACACATGGTCGTGATAACGCTGCAGCTAACGCCACTTACAATAAGTGGAGTAAAGGTCATTCCTTTATTACGAAAAGCAGAGCCGAAGCCAATGGTTACAAAGAAAAAATGGCGCTGAAGAAACCGGCGAAAATTATTCATGTTTTATCATTGCCGGCTTTTATCGACGATAGCTCCATGAAAGTGGATATTGATAGCAAAGCGGGACTGAAGTATGAAGGAGATCTCGACATGATTGGGGACGGCGCAAAATTGAATGATAGAGCTCTCAAAGTCATTCATATGGGACTTAAACAAATGAATCGAACGGCACTGGATGCCAAAATTTTGGAAGTATATACAGCTAACTATGGCTGATTGTGAGTATAGAGGACGAAAGAGCATTTCCTTGACACGAGGAGTGCTCTTTTTCTGTTTATGACGATGAGAATTTAACTTAAGAATAAAAATATAGCTATAATCGGTAATTATTTATTGAAAAACAATAAATACTATGTTAAATTTAAATCGAAAATTAAGAAGTGAGGTGCATGGTAATGAAACGAGGCTCAACCCTATTTTTAAAAGTTGTCTTAATTCTAATTGGAATTCCAGTGCTGGCATTGTGCATTTATTTGGTGCCAAAGATAGCGAACTATGCCGTAGAATTGTATCCGGATCATGGTTATTTGGATGCTCTGGTTATGATGGATTTGTATGCCACAGCGATACCTTTTTACTTGGCACTGTATCAAGCGTTTAAACTTTTGGGCTACATTGACAAGGGTACGGCTTTCTCAGAATTGTCTGTGCGAGCTCTTAAGATCATCAAATACTGTGCAATGACATTCAGTGGTTTGTATGTGATTGGGTTGCCGATTTTTTATCTCATTGCGGAGAAAGACGACGCGCCCGGCATCATTGTGATCGGGTTGGTTTTGATAGGTGCTTCCTTCGTCATTGCCGTATTCGCAGCAGTTCTCCAGAAGCTTTTGAAAGAAGCTATTGATATAAAATCTGAAAATGATTTGACGGTCTGAGGTGAACCCTATGGCAATTATTATTAATATTGATGTGATGTTGGCTAAACGAAAGATGAGCGTAACCGAACTGACGGAGCGGGTTGGCATCACCATGGCGAATCTCTCTATTCTGAAGAATGGGAAGGCCAAAGCGATTCGATTCTCAACATTAGAAGCGATCTGCAAAGCTTTGGACTGTCAGCCTGGCGACATTTTAGAATATCAAAGCGGCGGCGATACGGAAGGGGAGGACGACCATGGAGATTAGCAATTTGATTATTAAAAATTTGGCTAACCCGCATGAATTGGAGCGCCTGTTTCGAAAAGATCCTGAAACTTTCAGAAAGTCTTTCACACAGGCTTGGGAACTAAACCCGGGTTCGCAAGTTCTCGCAATCTGGTTTGAAAGACTGAATTTCAAGGAGTCGGCGAATACAGAGAAGTCATCCTTGTTCCAAAAGGATTTCATTTCCATGGGCATTTTAGCCCTTCTGGCCGGGTTCGTCAGCAGGTTCATTTTCCAGTTTGCTGAACAGCACGCCATAGCTCACTTGAACCTTGTTTTTGGCATACTGCCTTTTGTAGCTGCCTATTTCGTATACAATAATTTTCCTAGAAAAAATATTCTGTATATCCTCATTGCATTATTTATTATTTCAGGCATTTATCTAAATACACTGCCCCTCGTACAAAATGACAGTATTGTCTTGGCTTATATCCACCTTCCCATTTTCTTATGGGTATTAGTAGGGCTTGCGTTTACAGGAAATGACTATCGCAAAGGCTTTGCAAGATTAGCTTATCTTAAGTTTAATGGGGAATTCGGCATTCTCTACGCCATTATGGCCATCAGTGGGGGGCTGCTAACCGCATTAACCATGCAGTTATTTCGATTTGTAGGCATGGATATAGCGGAATTTTATTTTAAAAACGTTGTATTATTCGGTGCTGCCGCTCTCGCCATCGTAGCTGCGTATCTGGTGTCAAGAAACCTTAAGCTTGCTAAGAATATTGCCCCCTATATCGCTAAAATCTTTAGTCCTCTTGTATTGGTCACCTTGGTAGCCTATCTCGTAACGGTGATTTCCGTGGGGAAAAATCCATTCATGGATCGTGATTTTCTCCTTTCCTTTAACGGTATACTCCTTGCTGTATTAGCCGTCACCATTTTTTCCATTACGGAGAGTGGCAAGGACGAGAAAAAGAACATTTCGGATTACCTGAATTTCGCGTTAATTATCCTCGCGTTGATCATAGACAGTGTGGCTTTATCAGCTATTGTGTTCAGGCTGTCTTCGTATGGGATAACGCCCAACAGGATTGCTGTTCTTGGCTTAAATCTCCTTGTCTGGGCTAATCTAATATGGATTATGATCGCTTATATGCGTTTTCTGCAAAATAAGGCAGGGCTTTCAAGCATCCAGGACGCGGTTACTAAGTATTTGCCGATTTATGGACTGTGGGCTGCTATCGTTACCTTTATGTTTCCTTTGATTTTTTAGTGTGAAGATTATTAAAAGAGTGAAGAATGGTACAATGTGTAGATAGATAGAAAATTTTGCTATAGGAAGGATGTTAGCATGAGCGATTTCCACCAGGAGTATATTGTAATTTCTGGAGCAAGGGAGAACAATCTCAAGAATGTATCCTTGCGCATTCCCAAGCGAAAGATCTCGATCTTCACCGGGGTATCCGGATCCGGCAAGTCATCCATCGTATTTGATACGATTGCTGCCGAATCCACACGATTGCTGAATGAGAATTTCAGCTTGTTCGTACGGAATTTTCTCCCACGCTATCCACAGCCGGATACGGACGCAATAGAGAACTTGAGCATGGCTGTTATTGTGGATCAGAAGCGGCTAGGCGGCGGATCTCATTCTACGATGGGTACGATTACCGATATTTCTCCCATTCTACGACTTCTTTTCTCCCGTGTAGGTCAACCTTATATTGGGCAATCCAACATGTTTTCTTTTAACGATCCACAGGGGATGTGTCCGGAGTGTAACGGGATTGGCCGCAGGCTGGGCATTGACATAAGCAAGGCGTTAGACAAGTCCAAGTCATTGAATGAAGGAGCAATTATGCTGCCGGATTATTCCGTGAACAGCATGGACTGGTCGATGATCATCCAGACGGGGTCCTTCGACCCCGACAAGAAGCTGAGCGATTATTCGGAAGCGGAACTGGATCAACTGTTGTACAGCAAAGCTCGGAAAGTAGAGATGCAATTCGCCGGCAAGGCTGTCAATATTACAGTGGAAGGTGTTTTCGAGAAGTTCACGAACAAGTACATCAAGCGGGATTTGAAGACGATGTCCGAGCGTACTCAGAAAGCAGTAACCCCGTATATCTCAGAGGGGACCTGCTACAGTTGTCACGGCGCTAGACTCAGTCAAGCTGCGCTTAATTGCAAAATTAATGGACACAACATTGCCGATCTCGCTTCGATGGAGGTCGGACAGCTGATTCGCGTCATTCGGGAGATCGACGATGCGGTTGCCGCACCGGTCGTGAAGTCGCTCACAGAACGGTTGCAGCATCTGGTGGATATCGGGCTTGACTATTTGACGCTGGATCGCGAGACGGACACATTGTCCGGCGGTGAGTCGCAGCGGGTGAAGATGGTGAAGCACCTGAGCGGTAGTCTGGTGGATGTCACGTACATCTTCGATGAGCCAAGCGTTGGCTTGCACCCCCGTGATGTGCACAGGCTGAATGAATTGCTCCAGAAGCTGCGAGACAAGGGCAATACGGTGATTGTCGTGGAGCATGATCCTGATGTGATTAAGATCGCAGATCATATCGTTGACGTTGGGCCACATGCCGGCAGCCGCGGCGGAACGATTATGTATGAAGGTAGCTATCAAGGCCTGCTGGCGTCGGGTACTCTGACGGGTACGCATATGAAGCGACCGCTCCAGTTGAAACACGATTGCAGGCAGCCATCCGGCCTGCTGTCGATCAAGAATGCTTCCTTGCACAACTTGCAGAACGTGTCTGTCGATATTCCAACCGGCGTGCTGAACGTCGTTACGGGGGTTGCCGGTTCAGGCAAGAGCACGCTGATTAACGAGGTGTTTCTCAGCGAGCATACGGATGCCATCGTCATCGACCAATCGGCCGTTGGCGTGTCAACCCGCTCGAATCCCGCAACGTATACGGGGATTATGGATGATGTACGCAAGGCGTTTGCTTCTGCGAACAAAGTGAACCAAGGCTTGTTCAGCTTCAACTCCAAAGGTGCATGCGAGAACTGCCAAGGGTTAGGTGTTGTGTACACAGACCTCGCTTTCCTTGATAGCGTGAAGCTGCCATGCGAAGTATGTGGGGGTAAAAGATTCAAAGAAGAAGTACTTGCCTACAAGTTGGACGGTAAGTCAATTGCTGAAGTGCTGGAAATGACTGTGGAGCAGGCCTTGGAATTTTTTGAGTTAAAAGAGGTTGTGCGCAAGCTGCAGGCGATGAGTGATGTGGGTTTGAACTATATTACACTCGGTCAGCCTCTTAGCACACTCTCAGGCGGGGAATGTCAACGCATCAAGCTAGCCAGTGAGCTGCATAAGAAGGGAAGCATATATGTGATGGACGAGCCTACCACTGGTCTGCATATGTCCGATATAGGTCATCTGCTGGGTATTATGAACCGACTAGTGGATGCTGGCAATACGGTCATCGTCATCGAGCATAATCTTGATGTAATCAGCCAAGCGGATTGGATCATTGATATGGGGCCAGATGGAGGAAGCAATGGCGGTCAAGTGGTGTTCGAGGGAACACCACAGCAGATTATCCATGCGGAGCACTCGATCACAGGAAAATACTTGAGAACTTAACGTAACCATCATGACCGGATTCTATTGCTAGGGACCTCCTACATGCTGTAAACTTGTTAGTTGATAGCTGTAACATCGTTTATGGGGTTACAGCTAGACTTACATACTAACACGGCTTATTTTGCAATTGTTTAATAGGAGAGGTGTACATTCATGGAACTTTTGTTACTATCCAAAGATTTAACCCAGCAGTACTGCAGGAAAATATTGATGCCTGAAGGAGCTACCGAACTATTGGTGGAAATCGCCAATAAACTGAACAATGATCAAAAACTTTTAGATATTTATATGGATTTTTACAAAAATACGATTGAAAGTGGTCACTGGACAACGGTTTGGGAACCTTTAACCATTCACCCTTATGTAGAAGAAACGTTCGGAAATGAAGCCTCGTTGTTTTATCTGCATGCCGCCTTGCAAAGGCTGCCTTTTGCCGAGCAGAAGTATGCCGAATTGGGACTGAGTGAGGAATTATTCGTAGAAACTTTACGGGATATCGGCGTGTGGGTACAAAATGCCTATAATCTAGTGGGATATTATGCCATCAGAAATTTCAGCTGGATCTGGAGGCATCTCGAAGCCAGAATGTTCCGGATTGGCGGCATGCAATTCCTGGCTGCGAAATTTTCCGGAGTCGTCAAAGGTTTTTACAATGCGAAGGAAGAAAGATTTTTACTTTTATGCGGTGAAGGAATGGAACTGCGAGCAAACGGCGATATGCAAGGTGTATGTAAAAAAGAGAAGACAACCGATGGTTTTGTAACGGAATATATAGAAACGGAAGAGTACTTCATCGGACATCCCATTACTCCTATTGGCAAAGGACTTCAGGAGCAAGTTAAGCTTAAAAGAGATGAATGGGAAAAAGTGCTGGACAAAGATGATACGTTGCTTGAAATCCACATCCCAAGAGATACTGCATTTAATATGGAGTCTATCAAAGACACTTATTTAAAAGCGAAGGAATTTTTTGCCGCCTACTTCCCGGAAGTCAAGTATAAAGGCATGGTTTGCCATACATGGCTCTTTACTCCTCAACTTCGGGAGATGCTGCCGCCTACGAGCAATATTTTAAAGTTCCAACAGCAGTTCTACCTATATCCGACAGCGGGATCCGTGCGTTTCCTATGGAATTTTGTGTTTAATGAATTGACGGAGGTCAAAGACGCCAAACCTGATACCTCGTTAAGGAAACAGGTTCTTCAATATGTAGAGGAGGATAAAGAGATATTTGATATGAATGGGATATTTCTTGATTTATGCGGTGATTTTGGCAACGTATCTTACGATAAATGAAATTCCATTTATTGTTAGAATCAGTAATGAAAAAGGAGTACTGACAACTGTCGGTACTCCTTTTTACTTATCTGGCGTTACGATTGCTGTAGAGATGAGCAGGATTCAGATCAAGCGGAACAAAGGACAAGAGCGTGATCAAAGGGGAAACGCTCTTCCATGCTGGATATGGTATAGTAAAGATATTGACTACCATATACTCCCATCCTGAAAGGGCGGTTTGAATGACAGGAATGCGTTCGCAGGCTCCAATGCGGGGCGTGCAGAAAAAGGATAGCGAAAGCGGCGAACGAGCAGTTCCCAAGGTGGAGCGCAGCGCAACAACTAGCCATTGGATGCAGCTGCAGCGGACATTGGGAAACCGAAGAGTTGGAGAGTTGCTGCAAAGAGACATGCAGCTTTCTGCAGCGCCAACGGAAAACGTCGTGCAAAGGGCACCAGGTCTGCCAACGAAACAGGATTTGGATAGCGATGGGCTGACAGCCGGCACAAAGTTTGGGTTCGGTAAGACATCGTGGGGCAATCTCGGGGATGCGCTCGTCGTCTACGAGAAATTAGGCAATACGGATTATGCAGCTCAGAAAGAGCAATTAAAGAAGATCGAACTTATTATTGGAGATTGGCGTGCTAGCTACAGCCTGAGAGAAAGCAATAAGAAACTAAAGAAGAAGGACCCGGCTAAACTCCTTAAAGTTAATGAGATTTTGGAGAGTATCGAGCAGAGACGAGCTGTCATTCAAGAAGCGGAGGCACCATCGGATGGTCGAGATGGACGCCGTCGTGCAGAGGCTTTTAGCAAAAGAGAAGTAATGGCCCCTTTGACAAGACAACAGGAGATCGTGGAAGAGAAGAAAGAAATAAAAGCTTCCGAGACGATGGACGATTATTTGGAGAAGAGTGGGTACGAGCAAGACCGCAATTATATGTCATGGGGTAATGGTACGATTGCACACGTAAGTTGGAAAGCACATGTTGGCTCCGGTGATGCCAGCCAGCGTCTGGCAATTGCGCAGATGGTCAGTCCATTACTTAAAAGTTGGAAGGCCTACCATAAATTCGATATTACCCAAACTTCTAAGCCTATCGATAAATTTCTTACGGTATACCCTCCAAAAGATGAGGAAGAATGGGAGATTATTGTCAATATGCTTGAATCCGCATTAGGTGGCTTTGCAACTGTAGATGTCACCGGTGACATGCCAGTTGGGGAAACCGGCAAGGTGAATATGCGACATGGTCAAAATACGCCGCTTACTTCAAGTATGACCGAAGGCATTGATGTAATACCAGATGGTAAGGTTGGAGAATTTACAAAACTGGTTGGTCCTGCCGTGCAGAGCGGTGGTCTTCCTTTGTGGGAATTTGGAGGAAAGTTGTTCTTCAGTAAGGTAGAAACCATGGAACCTCCTTCTAGAGATAAACTGAATCCGAATACGATTTATATGGCGATTCTCGTGGATGGAAGGATCGTCCCGGATAAGAGGGAGGAGCCGAATCCCGCGAATGTCCCACTTCCGAAGGGAGTTAAGAAATTCGAGCGCCAATAAATAAGAAAAAGACCGCCGAATGCGGTCTTTTTTTATAGAGATTTTCACTTCTTCTCAGGTGAAACGTCGAAGGCTAGAAGCTGTGTCACTTGCGAAGCGCCGAAATTGTTGTCAGAGACAAGAACAAGGCTGTCGTGCCCGTTTTGGAGCTTCGGTCCCCATGCCATGCCTTCCACATTGTCGAGCTTCGGCAAGCCTAGTGTATTAAGATCAAGCACCAGCTTCTTTGTAAGAGGCGTAAATTGGCCGGACGGTAAGGAATTAAGATTGTTCACATTAGTCGCTTGAGCGGCATCCGCTTCATAGATGCGAATATAATTGGAATAATTGCCGTCGGCGGCTTGCACGCCGGAACGCTCTAAGATGAGGTACTGGTGATCGTTGATCGCAAGCATTTCCGAAACGCCGTTATCGGCGCTTTTGCCTGGTCCGGGTTTAGCCGGGATGGCGTCAATCGGATAAGCATACTGCGCGATGATGTCACCGCTTCGATTGTACTTCGTTATACGGGAATAAGAGCCAGCATCCACCGTCGAGATTTCGCCGTCCTGGTAGAGGGAGGCTTCCATGGAAGTAAAGTAGTATTTTCCGTCCGGAGAGAAGCTGCTTCCTTCCAGAGCGAGATTGTTGCGGAAACCTTTCTGCGTGGAGCTTCCGCTGTTGGCATCGATTTGGAAAGCTTTAGGAGTCAGGATGGAAGACAAATATTTGCCTTTTAATGTCGCTTGGCGGATGAAAGGGTTCAAGTTAAGCGTGCGATCGCCTTCGCTCGTATACCAGATCGTTTTGCCGTCAGGATCAAAACGGATCGATTCCAGATCAGGGACGATGCCTTGCTGATTAGCCGTGTAATCTTTTTTGTTTGGATAAGTGGTGCCATCCTCTTGTTTGAACTCCGTCATACCGGTTAGTTCGACGCCATAAAAACTTTTGGTATCGTATTTCAGCTTCGCACTGTAAAAACGGGCAGGAGCATTGTCTGAACGATCGTCACTGATCAGGATCCACTGATGCGTTCTTGGGTTGTAATCAATACCGGATAATCCGCCAACAAGCGTTTCCTCGAACTTTAGATCGTTTGCAATCCGTTGCTCACCGATAAACGTAAGTTGTCCGACCGTTTGATTTTGAGCATGCTTAGCTTGCTTATGAGGTTTCGCTGCTTTCGGTTGTTGGCCTTCCGTCATTGGAGCTTGTCCACCTGTTTCCGTCGTAGCGGCCGAAGCGGCAGTGAATGGTACGGAGGCCAGCAACAAACCGGCGACAGCACTTGCGGATATGAGCTTTCTTACCTTCACGTCAACACCTTCTCTCCCAAATTCATCCATCAGTAACGATGACACTCTCATTATATAGAAGTGCGTAAGAACGGGACAATAGGATATGGGAAAATTTACATAAGCTTAAATTGTGGGACTTTCATTTACTCGTGAGATATTTGCTCCGCTCTGCCGGAATTAGTTTATTAAAGGGATATCCTACCTTTATTTTAAGCGTGTTCTGACTCAGTAAGCCGGTTAACTGGAAAAACTCCAGTAAATTTGCTCAGACATCCCATCTTTCTAGCACAATCGTCTATTTTAACAGGAGAAATACCATTCATTCATGCAAAAACTATGTTATTGCATGGAATAACTGTATTATTTCCATTTAATACTAATAAGTTGGCTCTACCGTAGATTTGATCTGTAGCCTCCTAAACTAGGTCTATATTCACCAATGCCTCAACCTGAGGCAAATGACCTATTGTCTGATCTTAATCTTCATGGGAGTGGTTTAACGGATATTCATGTAGAGTTGCTTGAGGAGATAGAATACCTTGCTACGCCTGAAGATGTACTTATCAAAAAATGTTATGGGCAGAACTCTAAACTAAAAGAAATTGTTTGGCAAGAATGTCTGCAAGATGTCGAGGTAATATTTAATAAGCATGCAACAACGCAAGGACTGAAAATACTTAATTATTATCACTTGTTAACAGCAAAAGCTTCGTAAGTAAATGCTTAAAAACCAACTATTCGCACAGCGGGGCACTCAATCAATTCTGCTAATCGCTATCGTGGTAAATTGTGGTACTATAAATGATATCTGACCTATGTAAATCAGCATTAAGGAGGCCCGAGACCCGTATGCAAGCCCATGCATCTTCGAAATCAACCCGAGCGAGCGGTCCCTCGTTGGAGAAGCAATCCCCGTCTTCAAAAAGTGCGGATCAGCCATCTTCATCATTGCGTATGCCGACGAATGCTTCCTCTGTTCTTCAGCTTCAGAGAACGATTGGCAATAAAGAGGTGGCGCGCATGATGTCGCAACAGCTGGCAGCACCAACCACGTCGATTGGGCAACCTGGTATTCAACGGAAATTAGTAGCCCAGTACAGCGACAGTTTGAAACGCAGCGCAACGACAAGCGATTTGTTGCAGGCTTTCGAGCTGATTGGGATGAAGAGTCAAATCCTTTCGGCCAAAGCAAATGCGCGCGTGAATCCTTATACGTTTAATGCGATATTGGAGCAGGAAATAGATGAAGCAGACTTTACCGTGCATTTAGCGAAAGATCAGTGGGAGCAGTCTCGAGACCAAATCAGCCAACTTGCGAGTAATGTCCTTCAAAAGCTGTATTTGGACCCAACGGTCTCCAATGACGACGGGGAGAATGAGATTTTTTATGATACGGTTGAAGATCATACAAGCAAGGAAGATATACTGCCGCGCTTGGAAGATCTGAAAACGCACATGCACATTTTTCCCGGTGATATGAAAAAACGGCTATTGAATTACTATGCGATGGCTTCTTTATCCAAACCGGATACTCTTTTGACTATGGATATGGCCGCCATTGAAGAGATGGAGTCGTATCTTCTAAACTTCTCGAAAACCATTCTTCAAGAGGTGAAAACGTTGAACAGCCGAATCGCACAAGATGCAACACTTGTACGGTTGGCTCCTCAGATTCAAGATTATTTGAATACGTTCTTATATGTAAAAGCTGAAGATTTAGGCGCATTTCCTTTGAAGGAAGTGTCGGATAACTTAGCATTGCTCTCCCGGCGCATCGAGAGTTTAGAGGCGGATTTCAACGCTGAACCAAAGCCGGAGGTATACATTCATCAGCAAGCCACAGATGAAGCGCTCGATAAATATGTCTCCATGGTTCACAATAACTGGAATGCCGGGCGCGACAATCCAACCCGTAATACACCCGCCAAACATACGCATGTCGATGGATACAGCACAAGCATGATTTTCTCCATGCAAAATGGCAATAAGGATCTATATATTCATGGTGTCGTTGCCTTTCATATGGACAGCACGATGTCCTCCTCTGATGCAAGGGAAGCATTGGAAATCGAGGATCGCTCTCAGACATTGGCAAATTTCATACCTTACATGCCATCCGGTGATTCATGGATTACGAAGGATCAGTGGTATCTAAATAAAATAGCGCAGTATTTTACAGTTGATTTTCTATAAGTGTTATCACTCATATTTCTCTTTATAACCAAGCAGCCTGGCTAGGGGGGAAAGGATCTTAAAGACGGTTTTCTGCACGGGCCATGGTGGATTTACCACCTGAATTTCGTTCTGATAATTGAGCATTGGAAGAGACATCCGAACCAAGTTAGGCGTCCCTTTTGCGCTAAGCTTGCCGTCTCTTGCAAGAGCGAAATAGGTACGGAAAAATCCTTCAATTTCCAGTGCAGGTGTAAATTTTTGAATCGTATGCGCTTCTTCAGCATCTTCATTCCAGAAATAATGGGGGAGCCCCGCAGGAATCTCCAAGCGCTCTCCTGGTCCAAGAACGCGGGTTTCGCCGTTTATATGGAAGTGGATTTTGCCTGTAATCACTTCTAATGAACTTGTTTGTCTCGGATGAATATGTTCGGGTTCTCGTTCTTTCGAGGGGGGATTAAAGCTTTCAATTTCCAATAAGGCACCATTCGTCTCTTTCCCGGTCGTACGGAAAATCATTCTTTGTCCGCTGCGGGGATTCGTTATTTGTCTGTCAAGAGTTGTCATGACAGCCTCCTTATTTATGGTCATAGTCAGCTAACGCGGGAGTCATTCCTCGTTGTAATCCCAAGAAAAGACGACACCCAGCTTCATGGTATCCCTTCCAATTGTGTATCGTCAATACGCTCAGCCAATTAACAAAATTAAAATAATTGGGGAGGAATTTTTATGCCGATCAATTTTCACGATGATAAGAACAAGGCTACATATACGACAAGGATCGCTGACGATACTTGGGTGAAATTCATTGAGAAAAGGATGGAAATTCGCAATAAAGTAGTGGCAGATATCGGTTGCGGCGGCGGCATATACACGAAAGCCTTTAGTGAGATGGGGGCAAGCCATGTTACTGGCGTTGACTTTTCGAAGGAAATGTTAAAAGGGGCTGCGGACAACTGTAAGGAAAAGGAGAATATTACGTTGGTGTTAGGTGATGCTATTAGTTCCAATCTACCATCGAATACCTATGACATCGTGCTGGAAAGAGCTTTAATCCATCATTTAAATGATCTAGTGGCTTGTTTTAAAGAAGCAAATCGTACGTTAAAAACGAATGGACTTTTTATCATTCAAGATCGGACCCCAAAAGATTGTACACTTCCAGGGGATGCCAATCACCTTAGAGGCTACTTCTTTGAGAAATTTCCTCAATTGATTGAGAAAGAAGTTGCTCGGAGACATACGTCAGATCAAGTGCAAATTGCACTTGCAGCAAATGGATTTGAACTGCTAAATGAGACGCAACTTTGGGAAACAAGACGTGTTTATGAAGAGTTGGGAGCGTTGACACAAGATTTGCTGCAACGAACAGGGCGTTCTATTCTTCATGAAATTACGGATAGTGAGCTTCAGGAATTAGTCATATTCCTTACAAATAAGCTTGAACATACAACGCTTCCTATTGTCGAAAAAGATTCATGGACCGTATGGATAGCCACAAAAAAATAGAGGCTAGTAAGCCTCTATTACTTATTTGTTGCCCACAGTTAATTTTCATATACATCGCCGCTATTCGTGATTATGCATCCAATCGTCAGATCCGTTTCCAATTTAGGATAATAGTCTTGACGCCAGTTCGCAAGCTGATCGAAGGGCAGCTTGTTCCTGAAATATTGCCCAGTCCCTAAAGCATCTGAACCTATCGTTTTTAGCTGACCGAAGAGTTCTTCATAACGCTTTATCATATCTTTGGCAAAGGCTTCCTCGATTTGTTTTTCATTCAAACCACCGTTGTTTTCAATAAGTTGCAAGGACAGCTGCATATTCATATGAAGTACGGGATGTTCATCACGCCAATCCGTATATATGCGGTTTTTACATTTTACTATGGCTACGCTTGCCCGATTCGTTACTTGAACAACAGAACCTTGAAACAATTCTTCGTATAAGTTGATTAACAGTGATTGTTCCTTTTTAATTTCCCCTTTCATTTTCCCTTTGGCCATGACTGCAGACCCTAGGAACTCCAGCATTGTTGATTTTCCCGATCGCAGAATAGGGATGGTGACATCTTCCGTGTCAGAGTGCATAGCGCCAAAAATTTTCCAAACATAAGCTAAATTAATTTCAGGACTCCATCCTGCGTTTTTATTGAAAAAATTCATGAGTGCGCTTCCGTCCGTTTGGATGACACGACCTGTATGCGCTAGAAAAGCCCCGATTTCCTCCGAGGTGATGGCTACAAGCGCTTTGGTAGGGAGCTGCTGGCTTCTCGTGATGAAGGCTATCGCTTCTTGAATCCCATCTTCCGCAAGTGCACGATCTATTACGATTAATTGCACGTGCATAAAATCTATTCCGGCTTCAATATCTGTATCAATATCAGTAAGTGCTTTACTAATCGTGTCGGCTTCTTTGTAGTAAACTTTAGATGATAATCCTTGTTTTTCAGGATATGGAATTTGAATGTGAATTCTGTATTTACTCCCTTTCCCATAGGAAATACCCATGACAATAGGTAAAACCCGGTGATTAACGTCTTTAATATCCCAACAGCCGGTTAACAATACTGCGCATGTGAGTAGTAGAGCGCCAGTCTGAAGCTTACGCATCATTTTTGAAAACCTTCTTTCTAAACGCTCTTTGAATGAAACCACCTCGGAGATAGACAGCAATGGGGATCGCCAAGAAGACAAAGATACGGAACCCAATATCGGATGCGTAGATCTTCACGTAGGAACTCCAATTTGGAATCATCGCGGATGCAACAAACACAAGTAAGCATAGGACGGGCCTAATATATGTCTCTTTCCATCCTGGTATCATTTTGCGAACTAACACAGATGAAGCCCAAAGCGCATAGGAGGTTATTACTAGCACGAAAGCAAGCAGAGCAACGGCATAAAATAAAGAGATCCGATTAAATATGGACCATGTAAGATTGACGGTATCAATACTTGTTACCAGTGGGAAATTCATTAATGTTGCCGCGTTGACACCAAATACAAGCATTGGAATATAGATGATGACCACATACAGCACAGTCAATGGAATCATTGTAATCAGAAGAGGCTTCAACTGTACTTTTATAACAGGAGGCAGCATACCCAGAAGAAGAAAAGGGCAAATCGTAAATAAGGGAACGAGGAACTCAAAATGCTGCATAAAGTCAAAGCTTGTATTTACAAGTGGAAAGATGTTGGTCAACCTTGCATTAACGGAACATCCCAGTAGGGCAAATAAAAGAGCAGGGAAATGCAGAAATGACAATAAGGTGCTAGCTCTTAAGATACCTTGGGGGCCAATAGAAGCTCCAAGCAAGGTAATAGAAGAAAGTAATATCAAAATTGAAATTAACGGTGATCGGACCACGAATACGATAATCATGAGCTCAGCAAAGCCGCGAATTCCCATAACTCCGATCATGAGAATATACAGAATAAGTGGCAGAAGCAGGGCAGTACTAACCCATCTACCGAGAGGAAGAAGTAGATCAGCATAATCCAAATTCCCTGCTTTGTTCAAACCCTTCAACAAAATGACCATGAGGATTAATTCAATAAGCATGTACATAATGGCTGGTTCCCAATGTCCATATTTCGTCGTATGTAACATCGCTCTTGGAAACAGCAGAAATATGATACTGCAATGAGATCCGATGAAAAAAAAGGGGACTGTTAACATTGAAATCCATCGAGAACTCATAGGCTGGCGTCACTCCTTTTCAGTTGTTAGGTTTGTCTTAATTTTTTGAAATCAAAAAAGTTCATGAACGGTATACCGAAGTGTTCAATTCTGCATACGTAGAAACAAATCGCTATAAAACCAGCGAACAAACCGAATACACCAAAAATGCTGGAGAGTACAACGATAACTGCTCTCATAATTCGTAGATTCAACGTGTTTAAGTAATTAGGAAAAGCAAAGGTGGCCGTAACGGAAATGGACAGCACAATGATGACAAGACTGCTTACCAATTTTGCATCGACAATGGCTGTTCCAAGAACGATGCCTCCGATGACTGTAATGGATGCTGCAATACTCTTGGGTAACCGCTGTGTGGATTCAATACTGATTTCGCTAACAATTAATAAAAAGGCCATTTCTAAAAAAGTAGGAAGCGGAATGCCGATTCGGCTGCTTGCTACAGAGAGGGCGAGTTCGATCCGCAGTGTTTCCGGATTTACGGAGACAAGAGCTACATAAAGACCAGGGGTCAACAAAGAGACTAGCAGGCTCATTAAACGTAAGGAACGGAGCGCAAACATAATGATCAGGGGAAGTTGCTTATCCCACTGAATGGAAATAAAGTCGCCAAATAGCAGGGGCAGCACGTAAGCCACGGGCTCTCCATCTATCAACAAGATGACTCGGCCTTTCATCAAGGACGAAGTTGCTTGCATAGGGATTTCCGTTTTGTAAAAAGGTGATAACAAATCAAAACGACTGCAGCCAAGTATTTCCATCAGGTCTTGACCTGTTTGTAAATCTCTGTGTGAAGCGTTCTGCAAATGACTTTTTACTTGTTGCAGCAGTTCCTTATTCACAAACTCTGAATGGTAAATCAAAGACGCCTCTTTCGTTGCTCCTCCTGTAAAAGTAAAACCTTCAGCAATTAAATAGGGCGAATTCAATGTTTTTCTAATGAGTCCAATATTCGTGGTTAACGGTTCCATGAAGGCGACGGCCGGAGCAAAAGGCATCGATTCGTTCTCGGGTTTTTCAATAGAACGGGAAAGAGAAGCGGGAACTCCTTGGAAACTGAATGCTTGTTCGCCCGTGGCATGAAGTAAAACTACCCGTCCCAGTTGAAGCTCACTCATCGCCTCAGGGCTCCAAGGCTTGCCAGCCAATCGCATGCAAATATCATCGTAGGAAACGTTTGACGTAATGCCGGAGTTCCAAATAAACATAATGGTTTCCTGCGAATTCACAACAGAATCATAGTAAACCAACCACATATATTCTGCTCCGAGCTGCAAACGTTCGATTTTCAAATCACGGTGTAGCTCTGCTTTTTTTCCTATGACCTCCAAAAAATTGCTCATGGCTAACCTCCCTGAGATAGTGTTTACTATAAAATGGGAATTATTCAGCGGGCTCCTGCAGGACGCAAGCAATCAAATAAGGGCCTATCATCCAAAAGCAGCTTTGGACAAAGGCCCTTATTCCTATTTACTTCCCAAATTTTTGCTGTAAAAATAGCAGGGCATCTTGAAGCATCTTGGCGGTCGCGCTGTCCACATACTTGCCGTCTTTAATAGCAGCATCAAAGAAAGTCGGATCTTTCAGTTGATTTTGGTTCACCAGTTTCTGAAGCACGGCGACCGCTGTCTGCAGGCTGTTATAGACGGTTTGGTTTTTGAAATAACCTAAATTCCATAATAACCGGAGGAGATCATCCAAATGATCCAGATCCATGATGACCTTTAATACATAGGTACGTACAATCGTATTGCCCGCGCTATCGGTTGCTGTTACTTCAATTGTATGCGAACCTAACCATAAACTAAGCGGTTGAAGGTTCATGTTAGGACTGACAACGATTCCGTCCAGTTGAACTTTTGATGAAGCTACTCCACTAAAAGCATCTGTGATACCAACATTCATGACAATCGGATCCGTCCAATAAACGGTTAACGGACCGGCTATGTTGATTTCAGGAGCTTGTGGATCATAACGTACTTCCGCAGAGCGGCTAGCTTCTTGATTGCCAGCGATATCCGTACTGTAGTAGTGGATTGTGTTCACACCGTAAGTGTTTACTGTTACTGATGTTCCGGCGCTTGGCGTTCCACCGTTTAGGGAATAAAAGGTCTGTTGTACACCACTTAATGCATCATAGGCCGCTAATGTGACGGTTTGTGGTGTCCGCTGCCATCCCTCTAATGAGGAATGAATGGTAGTTGGAGCCGTTTTATCGATGCCTATAATCAAATCTTTGGGCACTTCCTCGTTATTCATCGTATCAATGGAGCGGTATTGGATTTGGTAAATCCCTTCATCGGCGAAAGTGATCGGCTGATCAGTGATAGCCTGCCAAGTCTCAGCTCCTCCCAGAATGCGGTACTCGGTCCGCTTTATGCCTACCCCGACAGTCGGATGTGCGACTGTAAAGGCGACCTGCACATTTTGCTTATTAAATGTGCCAGAACCCGTTGCTCCGTTCGCTGTCGCTGTGGTTACAGGAGGGGAGACGTCCCGCTTAGTTACTTGGAACGTTATCTCTTTGGTGTTGTTCGTACGATCCATCTCCGTGAAGCGCCCGATATCATTAATATTGACGCTTAATTGGTAGGTGGCTTCTCCATTGGGCACTTCCCAATACCCGTTTTCACCCCCTGCGTTCGTATACAGCGTAGCAGTGCCGCCAACTGGAATGGATTGATTGTACGTATCCGTATAGCCGAACGAACCCCCGTTCAAACCGAATACGGCTCCAGTAATTTGACCGGCAGGGGTGGGAAGAAGCCCCACATTTTTCACGGTGACATAGAAACGTACACCTGTTTGCCCGGCATAAGGACCGGCTGGATCTGTTCCAAGGTCGGTTACGATTAAATCAGGGCCAGGTGTCAGGGGCTGGCGTTCCAAGCTCAAAAATTCAAACGATTGATGTATAACACGGCCGTTTTTAGCGACAACTTTGATGATATGGTTTGCCATGGGGAGGCCCGTTTTTTCGAAAACCAGCTTCTTTGCGCCCTGTGTGTTTGCTGTTTTCAAATCAACCGTTGCCTGCAGGACATCGTCTATATAAACATCTGCGACTCCCAAAGTAGACTCAATATCCGAATACCAACGAATTCCCGTGCCTCTAAAAGCCATGGCTGCGTAATCGCCAGGTGTTGACGTTTCATGAAGATCAGCACCATTTGCCCCTGAACCGAAGGTAGCAGAGGAGTAATACGTATTGGGACTGGAATGAACGACATTTGTCCACAGGTTCTGAGGCGTTTCATCCAAAAGACCTTCCGTCAGCTCGAACCAATCGAAGTAAGCAAACACATTATCGGTACTCTTGACAATGGAAAGCACAAGATTGCTTACGTCCGCAGGCATCATGACATTGTATTCGATTGTTGTATAGACGTTAGGCTCCGTTCCGGGCAAATCAATGGAGCGAATCAACTGATTGTTGATCGTGAGATTGACCTTCTTATTCGCTGCAGAGCTATATTTGAGCTTAAGAATATAATTGGTATTTGCTTTGACAGGAGGCTTCAGCAAATTCATTCTTCCTTGCGTGTAATACATCCCGACAAATGTGCCATGATGTGTCACACCTTCCAGCTCCGTTTGCTCCGATTCCACATGTAAAGCTCCCGTAGATGTCGTTGTAAAAGGGGAAGAAGGTAAAGTTAAGGATGATATGGCTATAGGGGCGCTCGGCAAGGATTCATTGCCCGAATCATCATAAGCGATAAGCGTATAAGAGTGAGCGCTTTCAGGACTCACATCTTGATGTGAGTAGCGTGTGACTGCTCTAGGAAGCTTTGCAAGCAATACGCCGTTATCGTAAAGCTTATAACCGGCCACTTCTGCATTATCCGTAGAGGGCTGCCATGTCAGCTTAATTTGTTTATAAGAAACGGCCCGCGCTTGCAGCGTAGGTGTACTCGGTATGGCATTCTCGTATGGCGTCAGGATGTATTGAACGGCTTCACCGGGCTGAATCGTTTCCGATAATTGCGCGCCCGAAGCGGCGTCAATGATACTAAAACTGCGAGCAGCCGCATACGTGTTGCCTGCACCAAAACGTTCTGCCGCATACTGAACGTTAGCAGGCAGGGTAACGTTCACATTCATCGTGACCGGAGTCGTTTCGAAATTCACAAAGTTAAGCAGAATTTTGTTGGATTTAGCTCCGGTACTGCTCACACCAAGCGTTGATGTATCCACCGCACGGAAGTAAGCTTTTTTCCCGGCAAGCTCATTCTGATTTGTGTATACATAAAGGAGGGGTTTGCCATGCGTACTGTAGGCAAGCGCCAAGCGGCGGAAAATCTTCAATCGCGTTTCATCGGGCTCGCTCGCATTAATCCATGCTTCCGCATCGTCAGCAGAATTCATCACGATATCTTCTTTGAGCAGGCTGTACTCTCGGAAGTAGGCGGCATGCTGCATAATGTAATCCAGATAGCCAATCGTACTGCGCGTTTCGCGATCGAAGATGGAGGCGAAGCGATGGGTGAAGGTGTCATACCGGTTATTATCCGTATGAAAATCATTAGCACCGGTTTCACTCATCATCATCGGTTTAGCCAATCCGTCCCCCTGATAATCCGGAAAGGTTTTCTGTGTCTCTACAAGAGCGCCGCCATCACCACTTGAAATGCCGCTTAACGTATAGCTGTGACCGTTTGTCAAATCGGTGTAATCTTCGATTTGCTTGCGATAGGCGGGATCTCGCTCCCAGCCATCCGGAATGCCTTTGGATGGCCAGTAGGCCCAACCTGGAGAAACCGCTTTCAACCAAGGGTTTAACAATGGCTTTTGCTCGCTAACATACTTGGCCAGCGCCAAGTCAGCGGCAAAGGCATTGTTGAACACCCCAGGTTCATTATCCAGCTCCAGGTAGTCAAATAAATCCCCATTTTCTGCAATGAGATTGTTGTAGTATTCTTTCAGTTTTTCCGGGACAACGCCGGCCGAGAGCTCCGGGTCTTTGATGTAGGTTCCGAAAGGCAGCAGCACGGGGGCCAAATTCAAGTCCCGCAAGGCAGTCAGCCATTCACGCGAAAATTGGCTGCTGCGTATGACGTTTCCGCTGTAGGCAAGCCCCAGCCACTTCGTTACTTCCATCGTTTGCAAGTCACGGTCTTTCAACACATGCGACACTAACGCCGTTCCCAGACGGATATACCGGCCGTGAATGGGTTCTGTTGCTGGAGCCGCCAAAGCCTCAAGTTTGGCATAATCCCACTCAAACCAATGGAATTCATCACCTGCAGTTCCGGCATACAAACCGCGATCCAAGGAGAGCTTCAGCTCATTAGGTCCAACCCTTAGCATTTCCTTAGGAATATACAGCTCGTAAGTTTCTTTGAATTTCCGATTCGTATTTCCTCCGGTAAGGCCGACAATTTGAATTAATCCGGCCATCGTATCATTGGAAAAGACAGCTAACTGTGGAACGGATACATACGCATCCAAGCTCCTGAAGCTGAATTGCACACCATAATCCGGAATTGCGGCTAAGTTGTAAGTAATCACCATCGTACCGTTGCGGTTAAGCTTTAAGCCTTTGGATACCGAACTCCAATCAGTGCGGGTTGCCCAGTCCGAAGGGAGGTTGATGGATTCCGTAGGAGACGATGAATAGTCGCTAAATTCAGAAGAGAGCTGATCATCAAGCCCTATCCGCCAAAGCAACGAATACGCAGGAGTTGGCTCTACAACTTTAATTTGCGTGTAAAAGGTAGTTGAGAACAAGATCTTGCCTGCAGGTTGCGCCGAAGTCTCTTTTAACCGAACCTGAATTTGTCCGGTCGTGTAATTGATATTCTCCAGCTGGAGCGGGTTCATGGATACCGTTTGCCATGAGTTGCCGCGATCCGTGCTGTATTCATAGGCGGCTAGATCCGAGTACCCGGGAACAGGCGTCCACCCGAATGTGTTTGCTGTGTCGTCCTGGACGGGATTTGTTGGCGCATCCGGCAGCACATAAGGTGTTAAGTAAGCACCGGGTATCACTTGTTGGGCCATACCCGGGCCTTGCCAAGCGACAGCCAAATTATCATTCGAGGTGTTTTCTTTGTGCAGCGCCTCGATATAATATCTTTTGCCTCCTAATAACGGAATGATCACGGATTTCTGAGTAGGAGACTTGTTCCACTCTCTGGGCTTGGCGAAAACCGTGTTCCATGCGATTTTCTCTTTGTGTGCAGGATCGCCATCCGGACTCAGCCATAGTTCTGAGCTGTCATCCGCAGCAATCCAGAAGGTGTAACCGCCGCTAACCGGCGGCGTCAGAAAACCATAAACGCGCGAACCATAAAGATCCCCGGTATTATTGGGGGTCTCAAAGCTGGTGAGGACCCTCGAACCCGAAGGAGGCGCCTTTACTGGGATTTGTTCGACTTTCCCGCCAGGAATATTGTTCCAATAGTCCTGCGTGATACCTGTTCCCGAAGCACTGGCACGGTAAGCAGGGAAGAGAGGGAGCAGCGAGACAATGATTGCCGACAGAAGGATTGAAACAAGGAGTTTTGACTTGTGTAGGGATCTCATAATTACCTCCAAATGAATGAGATTATCAATAGGATTCCCTAATCCTATCCGGGGTCCACGTCATGTGTAGGCGGTGCTCCGACTCTGCTAACCTAAGAGCACCGCTACTCCTTCGTTTTATTTCAATTCATTCTGTGATTGTTCAGCGAATTTGTATAGATCATCAATGCTGAATATTTTGGTTTTGTTGTTCTCGTACCATTTGGCATAATAGTCATCGACTTGCTTGCCGCCGGCCTTTTCCCAAACATCTTTGGCATCTTTCACCGCTTGCTGTGCGGTATAGCCGGGGCCGCCTACCAAAGCTTTCAACCAAATGTCACCTTTGTCGATATTGTTGGACTTGCTGGTGCTTTTGACAATCGCTTGCAGGTCATCCGGCAAGACCGGCAGGAAGTCGTTACCGAGCGAAGGAACCGGACGATCTTTATTGATATAAATTTCTTTGGATTTGAGATTGATATCGAGCAGTTCTTTTTGCGTAGGCACTTCAGGGCGAAGATTCACGAGATACACTTCCGCGCATTTGCCGAGCAGTAAATCGGATCTCATCATGTTCAAATCGTCGGTGTAAAGCTCCTTCTTATTCTTCTCCGTGTCGATAGGCTGCAAACAGCCATTCGAGCCTTTTTGTGAATGCGTACCTTCGATGCCGTTTTTCAGCAAACTGGCGTGCTCGGGATCCACCATCCAGTCTATATATTGCATAATCGCTTTCGGATCTTTGGCTTTGGCGTTGACGACACCGACCATTTGCACAGGTGTGCTGATAATCGGGCTGAATTGGCCGTACTGGCTTTTCGGTAATGCGATGGGAATGACCTTCGCCGTAGGGTTGTTTTTCTTCAAAGTTTCATAGTTCGAGATGGTAAACCAGGCACTGTCGATCGCAAAAATCCCCAATTTACCATTCATGAAATCCTGGATGCCTTTTTGTCCGTTTTTATCCGTGAGAAAGTCCTTATCCACTAAACCGTTGTCAAACAAACGTTTCTGGAATTCGACAGAAGCTTGGAGACGGTCCCAATCATGGACGAAAGCACCGTTTTGTTCAGCCCAATCGATTGAACGCCCAAAGATATGGCTAATCACGGAGAAGCCGACACCGCTCAGGTTGATACCGAACGTATCCTTTTTACCGTTGCCGTCCGGATCTTGGTTCACGAAGGCATTGGCCACATTGTATAATTCTTCGGTCGTCGTTGGGACTTGCAGATTCAGTTTCTCCAGCCAATCCTCACGGATTAAGAGACGATGATGTGGAGCCACGACATTCAAACGTCCAATTTCATACAATTTGCCGTCTTCCTTAGTTCCAATCTTGCGCAGCAAAGGATACTTTTCGAGAATTTGTTTGTAGGTCGTGCTGTATTTGTCAACCATCTCATCAATCGGCATCAATAGTTTCTGCGAATACCAGCTGTTTCTGTAATTGGCATCATACTCCAGAATCAAGTCCGGTGCGCTTCCTGAGGCAAACAAGGCATTAAATTTCGGGAACGACTCCCAGCGGGGGACGGGTGTATACTTCACATCCACGGGACCGTTCTTGTTGATCCAATCCACCCAACGATTTTTATCCCAGTTGCCTTCCTCCGGTGGGATATTTCCCCGATCATACACGGAAACGTTAATCGCTCCTCTTTTCGCAGATTCGGCTCCTGGGGTTGTATGGGGACTTGTTAATGCCCCTGGATCGTCTACTTTGGGAGTGGAGCAGCCTGCCAAGACGGCGGCACAGACGAGTGTGGCAAGTATGGCTTTCCGATGACCCTTTGGTACCATGAACATGGAAATACCCCCTTAGATAATTCGTTTTCAAGGTCTTCCGATTCATCCTTTAATCGCGCCGATCATAACCCCTTTGACAAAATACTTCTGCAAGAAAGGATAGACGATGAGCATAGGCACAATGAGAACAATTACGCCGGCTGCTTTGATGGATTCCGGAGTCATTTGCTGCAGATCATCCGGTCTTACGGAGTTAAGCTCTTGAAGAATGGATTGACTGGCGACCATTTGTTGAATCATTACCGCCAAGTTCATCCGAGTACTGTCATTGATAAACATGAGTACATGTAAGAAGGAATTCCAATATCCGACGCCATAAAATAATGTCAACGTTGCCAGCACGGGGAGGGATAGAGGGAGAATGATCCGAGTGAGAAGTCGCCATTCGCCACAACCATCCATGCGTGCTGCCTCTTCAAGCTCTTCAGGCACGTTCATAAAAAAGGTCCGAAGCACGAGCATATTAAATGCGCTGATCAGTCCGGGCATCCAGATGGCGCCGTAGGTATCCAGTAAGCCAAGGCTTTTTACAATCAGGAAAAGAGGAATTAATGGCGTCCCGAACAGCATGGTAAATACAATAGCCAGTGTAAAAAAACGACGCGCATAGAAATATTTCTTGGCTAACGGATAAGCCGCCATGATGGTAAACCACATGCTGAGCACAACGCCTACAACGGTAATTACGATGCTATTGCGGAAAGCTTTTACCATGTTCGTGCCTGTGTATAAGGCCTTATAAGCCTCCATTGTCCAGCCTTGCGGCCAGAGAGAGACATGCCCGGATACAATCGCTTGATAGCTGCTTAGAGAGAGAGAAATGATGTGAAGCAAGGGAAGTACACAGCTTAATGCTGCAAGTCCCAGGAATAGATAGTTGCATGTATAAAAGATTTTCTCATCCCATGCTGGTTTCATGAGGGGAGGCTCCTTTCTTACCACAGTCCTTGATCGAATTTACGGGCAAGTTGATTCGCAAGGACGACGAAGGAGAAGCCGACCAGAGACT
This sequence comes from Paenibacillus violae, assembly GCF_032461945.1. Lineage (NCBI taxonomy): Bacteria > Bacillati > Bacillota > Bacilli > Caryophanales > Paenibacillaceae > Paenibacillus > Paenibacillus violae. The sequence continues at coordinate 336,913 of NZ_JAWCUD010000002.1, read as the reverse complement.
CAAACAACCCGACAGCCGTAGTTAAACTGAACTGTCCTCCCTGAACACCTACGATAAAAATATAGGTGCTAATGACACTTGAGACATCCGAAACAGCTGCATTTTGGAGGGTGTACACGTGATCAAACCCGACTTCCATGACGTTTCCCATACTCAGAATCAGCATGAGAATAATCGTGCTGCGAATACCGGGCAGGGTAACATGCCAGATCTGTCTCCATTTGGAAGCCCCATCGATACTAGCTGCTTCATACAGATGTGAATCGATAGAGGTAAGTGCCGCCAAGTAAATGATCGCTCCCCAACCGGCTTCCTTCCAGATTCCGGAACCGAGAAAGATCGCTATCCAGCTATGTTCCTGATACAAGAAGGCAGTGGTGTGACCCGTCCATAGCTCCAGCAGCCTGTTGATGATACCGGATTGCTGGGAGAATATCGTAACGACAATCCCTCCGACAATGACCCATGAAAAGAAGTGAGGCACATAAATCAGTGTTTGCACAATCTTTTTGAAGCGCATGGCACGAACTTCATTCAGTAAGATGGCAATGATAATTGGAAAAGGGAACCCGGTGATAATGCTTAACAAGCTTAAAGTGACCGTGTTACGGATAATCGTCAGGGTCTGCGGTTGGGTGAATAGTGTCTTGAAATGTTTGAGGCCAACCCAAGGGCTTCCCCATATGCCTTCCATTAAGTTATAGTTCTTGAACGCAATGAGGTTACCTAAAATTGGAAAGTACCGAAAAATAATAAAGTAAGCAATAACCGGGACAAACATCATTAATAAAGGCATATTTTGTTTGAGACGTCGACGGGGCTGCAGCAACTTGGCCTTATAGCGGGTAGATCTCTGAGCGGTCATCATGGGGACTGATTGCGTATTGTCTAACGGTGTATGCGGCATCGTGTGGCACCTCCTTTCGAATATTCATTGAACCATCACATGCTACCTTGCCATCGATGGATTCAATGTACCCTAGAAGCGCCATCCTTCTCAATATACATGAATTAGTGAGTAAACTATTTCAAATCCCTTGCTGTACAAGGCTTTCGTGAATGGGGGCAAAGGTGAATAAACAACAATTAACGATAGACATTTCTTGATAAAATGGCATTGCAACGCCTACTTCCGGTAATCGCCAGGCGTAACGCCCGTATATTTCTTGAAAGCGCGAATAAACGAAATGGCATGCGTGTATCCGACTTGAACTCCGATCTCCTGGACGGAGTAGCGACTGATTTGGAGCAAATGCTGCGCTTGTTCCATCCGGATTTTTACGAGATAATCGACGAACTTCTCCCCAAATTCCTCTTTGAATGCACGGCTGATCTGTGAGGCATGCAGCTGAAATTGCTCACTTAGCGAGGTAAGCGACAACTCAGGATCTGCATAATGAGTCTCCACATAACTGCGGATTTGGCGCATGACGGCATGACTGCTTCTGACTTCTCGAATATCAGCCATTCTCTTAGAGGCTTGATCTAATAAATGAAAACAACTGGCGTATAGTTCTTCAATCGTATCGAACTGTTGGGTAGCGTCATTGAGCTGAGGCAGTGCACTTTGCAAGGACTCCTGCAGCTCAGTTGAGAGTTCGATCATCTCCCGGTGCAAATGATAAGCAAAGTAATTCATAAGGTTCCGAATTTCATCGTAGGACAATAATCCGATCTTTAATTCCGTGAAAAATTGTTCCAAAGCCGGCTTCCAACCCTCGTCCCCCAAACGAAACGATTGAGCCAGCGATTTGATCAAAGGCAGGTGCTTATACATTTCCTTCTCTGTGGAAGCTTCAACTTCCCAGTGATATAGAACTCGATTCGTCCCTAAGGTTGATTTAAAGCGGAGCACGTGGGTGGCAGCTTCATAGGAATGAACCAGTTCCTGTACTTGTCCGACCACATGTCCGACACCCAGCGTAATGCGAAAATGCAGATGCTGTTCGACCCAGTAGCGAATATTTTCACATAAATTAGCTGCTTGCTTCTCACTGTTTTTAACATTCTCATCGGTAAATATCACAACACTTAGCCTGTGGGAAGCCATCCATTCCGCCCATACCGTGAGGCCCTGCGATTCAGCTGTTTCATAAACGACGCGGCTTAGTACAAATTTGAGCAATTCTTGATCCTTCTGAGAAAACATACGGCATAACTCCATATATTTATCCATTTCAATAACGGCCGCAGTAAGCTGACCGAAGCCGGTAGGCAAGTGCAGTCGATTCATCTCGGCTTTCCAGTCATCATATTCGACCGTCCGGTTGCCTTCCAGCCACTCTTTGAAAAAGTGCCTCCGCCTGAATACGATATCTTCCTCGTGCTGCTTCTCATAACGGCTGGATAATTCCATGAGGTTGCTGATGGCTCGATCAATATACTGGAATTCATCTTTTTTCTTACCCTCAATACTCATCGATTGCAGGTCGGAGATGGCATGAATGCGAGACATAATTAATTGAATGGGCCGGTAATTACGATGGGTCACATAGGTCATCCAGATACCGCCAAGAACAACCATAACCAGTCCCAATCCGATCCAGACATAGGAGAAAACAGAGGTGAAGGTATACAAATACCGATCATTAAGCCCACTGCGGTATTCCCAGTTCGTATAGTTGGAATGGATGCGGGTCAGTTCAGACCCTCTAAGCTTAGGTTCTGTAATCTCTTGTGCATTTCCGGAAGCCAACAGCTGATTGCCTGCGGGATCAAAGACTTGGATGAAACTGATTTTTGAATTGGACATATCTCGGATCATGCCTACAATAGCATCCATACTGATGTTGACTACAATGATGCCTTTTTGCCCCGATAAAAGAGGAAACTTTCGGACTAGCGAAATGACGACCTTACGTTGATCCATCTCGGTAAATTCTTTAAACTGCCGCTGGTTTGTCAGTTCATATTGCGAAGGGCTTTTGATCATTTCATCGATAAACGTTTTATCTCCGAAGCGGTCTGCCGCTATCATCGTGTTGGGACTAATCACCATTTGATCAGAAGCCCGGTAAAAATAAACGGAATCAATGAACTTGTTGTAATTCATCATTCCTCGAATTAATTCTGTAACTTCGTAGGCGGAGTAGTAAGGGTTTCCCTCCAATTTGTTATCAAAGAACTGGTCCATCCGCTGGTTAGTCTGCAGTTCTTTAATGACATATTCATCGATTGTTTTCAAGGTATAATCCACGGACTGCATGATATGTAAAGCATAGGTTTGATTTGCATTTTCAGCTTCTCTTTTGGACAAGTGGCTGATGGAAAGAATAATAAGCACAATGAGGACAGAAGTGATCATAAAAAATACAGGCAAATACGAGAATAAAAGTCGATAAAACCAAGGTTTTGTCATACTAACGCTCCTCAAAATTAATACATAATGCCCCGTAAATAACGCTTCTACCACGTTGTAGTGCGCTCACTGTCGTACGTTATATGCCAAATCATCGCGGATCATGCTTGTATTCGTGAATCCGATTGATGACATCTCAAGACTGTCCAATGAATGAATTGGGGAATTTTACACAATATTAAATTCTGAAGATAAGTTACGAATCGATTTCCATATCGGATTAAAGGGGTAGACAAAGGAGAAGTGAAATGGGAAAACTTGATGGCAAAGTGGCATTAATTACAGGAGGTAATAGCGGGATAGGATTGACAACCACAAAACTGTTCATTGCAGAAGGTGCAAAGGTCGTGATTACAGGCCGCAATCAAACCACGCTAAACGAAGTGGCCCAAGAACTTGGACCGAGTGTCCTGGCCTTTCAAGCGGATGCAACGGATCCGGCAAGCATGGACAAAGCGCTGTCCCAAGCCGTCGCTACTTTCGGAGGACTAGACATCGTATACGCGAATGCCGGCATTTCGTCAGCTACGCCATTAGGCAGCACAGAATTTTCCGTTTTCGATGAAGTTCTCAAAATTAACGTGACAGGCTCCTTCTTCACGGTACAATCCGCTTTGCCGTATTTGAAGGAAGGGGCTTCGGTTATTTTGACCGGCTCAACACGCGCAACGGACGGCGCGCCTGGAAGGGCTGCTTATGCGGCGAGTAAGGGTGCGATCAGCAGTATGGCAAGAGTGTTGGTCACCGAGTTGTCGCCGCGGGGTATTCGCGTCAACACGGTGGTACCAGGGGCAACTCGCACGCCGATCTGGAAGAAATCGACGCCGGAAGAAACCGCGAAGCTTGAGGGTGCTCAGGCGCGAACCATTCCGTTGAACCGAATGGGTGATCCGGAGGAGATAGCCAACGCGGTATTGTTCCTGGCTTCCGATGAATCCTCCTTCGTACAGGGAGCGGAAATTACTGTCGATGGGGGAGCGCGTTCAGCACCGTTGGGGGCACCTATATATCGTTGAAAGAAAAGAAACGGCGGCCTGTGTTATTGAGGCTGCCGTTTGTTCATGCTTGGGGGTTATGTCACGGATGGAAGCCGCCAATTGTCTTATTAGTGTCAAAAATATAGGTGCTCAGGAGTTTGGACATCATGAAAATTATTTTGAAGTGGGGATTGCTTAGCCTCTTTACAATAGCAGCCGTTTTCCTGATGAGTAATAGCAGCAAAGTCTTCATCCATGAGGAACCCGACAGGCTGCAGCTTGGCATCGGCTCTGAAACGACCCTCGAGCATGTAATCTCGCAGCTTCCTGAAAGCAAAATTGTTGATGCGAATAAAAGGATAATAGCTATTCCTTACGGCAAAGTCGATGCATATAGAAAGCTGGCCGCGGCACTGACCGGTGTGTATCAACCTAAAGCCATACCGCTGGAGAAGACAGAAATTTCATTTCGCTATTATTTGTTTTCCCTTAAAGAACTCTTACAAGACTACTCGCATGGTGATTTGGGTTTGATTCGCACTGGAGATTATGAGATTTCAGTTAAAAGTATAATTAAGGATTCAATCGTCCGCACGTGCACTTACCTAATACCGGGTCTAATCGCAGGTGTGTTGTTATCCGTTTGGCTATCGCTTCTGGCTTCGATGTGGCGGGCGATAGGAAGATTCATAGATTCAATACACGCGCTATTGAGCGGGCTTCCGGACTTTCTGTTCATTGTTCTCTTACAGCTTATATCCATTTACTTGACTCGAATGACTGGGAGAAATGTTATCCTAGTCGCGCAATACGGCAATCATATTCCGCTTTTAATCCCTTTTCTTGCAATTGCATTAATTCCTGGGGTCTTGATTTACGGTACTTTGCGATTGGCGATTGAACGCGAGATGACGCAGGAATACATCAGGACGGCGCTAGCCAAAGGCTTGGCATGGCGGGAAGTTCTTCTTCAGCACATCTGGCGGAACATCATGGTTGACCTGCTGACTGTGCTGCCCAAAGCGACGACTTTGGCGTTAGCAAGCATGGCGGTGGCGGAAGCGATGTGCGATATTCTTGGGCTCGGCGGCTACATTGTTAGTCCAAGAATGCAAAACATAAGCGCAACACCGATTTTTTGCATTGTGCTGACGATTTTGGCCATTCTTTTTCACATCCTGTATGCGATGCTCGGCAAGTTCTTTGTCTTGCAGAGCAGGGAGGGGGCATGACCATGAAAAAGAAATCCACGAAGTCGTTCTATTTTGCTTGCGCAGTTATCGTATTCATCGTTTTATTAGCGATATTCGGCGGGATGCTGAAGCCTCATGGGCTTGCGAACGCTGATAAAGTCGTCTTGATAACGGAAATCATCCATGGCAAAATGATTGGCAAAACACCACCCTACTCACCGAATGCCACTTATCTGCTAGGAACCGACCACAGGGGATTTGATATGCTGAGTTTGCTCCTGAATGGCTTGAAATACACCTTGGTGAATGCCGGACTATTAACGGCTTTCAGATTTATGTTTGCTATTCCGCTTGGCATGTGGTCGGGGACGACGGGCAGGGGAGCCGAGGGGCTGCGGGTCATGCAATGGGTCATCTCGGCCGTGCCGGTGTTTTTGTTTGTATATCCGCCGCTATCAGGCTTATTCTTCGGACTTGGCTTAAATGAGATTGATAAAGCGAATCCGCATGATTTTCAGCTGTTTACGATCGTTTTTTTCGTCATGGTGACCGTTCTGGGCGTCTTTCCTTTGGCTTATCAAATTGCCGAAAGAGCTCGCTTCTACAATCGAAAACCCTATGTCGATGCATCCCGATTAATGGGCGGCACAGCTTTTCATAGAATCTTAAGGCATATCGTTACCAACATGCGACTTGAGTTGCTATTTATGGCGATAAGCGAATTTATCCTTGTGCTTTTCCTTATGGGACAGTTGGCGATTTTCAATCTTATTATTGGAGGTTCAGAAACGTTGGTGATGGTAGATAAGCTAGTGCCTGGGGAAGTGCCGTATCTTATCTATTTGACGAAAACAGGTGAGTGGACCGCGATGATTGCTTACGGGGCTAAGTATATCCAAGTTTATCCTTACATCGTCATAGAATCAGGAATTGCGTTCGCTTTGCTGATTCTTTCTTTGCAATTTTTCCTGTATCAATTCAAGAAACAGAATAAAGGAAACTAGAGTCCGCTATTTCTCTGTGGAGGACTAATAAGCCCCTGTAGTTCCGCTCATCGAGGAAATGGCTCATTTTCTTTAAATAGCGGACTCCAGTTCCTTTAGTAAAGCCTTAGTGATGTTAGTCTTTAGTACGCAGGTATACCTTAATTACCTAACGTAACGGTGCACCATGACCGCTGCATGGAAGGGGTAATAAGCTCGATGCTGAAGCTTTGCAAATTTTTCTTCGAATAGTCGAATGATCCATCGGCGTTTCGGGCAGCAGGCTCATAATGAAGCCGGAACTGGTCATCAATCCATATTTTGTCCTTCAATGCCTCGTCTTTTACACTCCATTTCGGCGGATATTTGTTATCCGTATCAATGGTAATTTGAACTTTCAGGATATCGAGGTTATGGATGAAATCCGCGAGTTGGCCATCACTGGTATTCTGATATTTGTAACCGAATTGATCCGTCGCCTGGATAAAATATTTAAAGAAGCCGCTTTCGGTTTTCACACTCTGACCATTATTGTCACTAAATTTTAAAAAATCCCACACGTACGGGTTACTTGCGAGATAGTCGGAGCCTGTGATTTGTTCCGATTTTCCGTCCGCCTTGAGGATGGTATATACGGTATTCAAGTCGAATTGAAGTGTCGTATTTTTCAACGCCACGGCCTTGGCTACCGGCTCGGCATAATCGACGGTCACTTGTTGTTTAGTTAATGTTTTGGAACCGCTTGGCGTGTAAAACGTTACGTTAACGTTAAATAATTCCGTCGGCTGGATGCCGTACGCCTTATACACGGGAATCCCTGATGTATTTACGCTTGGAGCAGCCAGGATAGAATCGTTTGCATCGGCAGAGAGTTGTTGAATGATCGAAATCGCCTTGCCTTTTTCGTCTTTGAGTACCTTCGTAATATCGATTCTTCTGTTCTTGTCATCCGTTGCGATAATGTTGATTTCTTTGCCATAGTAAGCATATTTCGAATTCATAGCTGCAACATCATTCTCACTGCTGATTAAATTTCGCCCGAACAAATATTTACCTGCTGCAAAATGATCATCCAGCATATCCAGCTCGTACTTCATGAAGGGATCGTAATCCTTCCAGTTGTAAATCGCTAAATTTGAAGTTGACGAGGCTATCGACTCATCGGTGTTTTTATTAATTACGCTTGCTGTGATTGTATAATGCGAGCCATCTGGACTTACCGCTTTCTGGGTTGGTTTGAACATAAATTTATTCAAATCACCGCTTTTGTCTATAGGCAGCTGCCATGTTAGGACGTGATTGTCCGTGTCGGTGGAGCTGGTGGAGCTTTCCTCATTCCAAGGAATGTCAAAAATGCCCCCGGCACTTTGCAAACTAGGTTCACCGGAAACCCTTTCGAGCTTATATTTGATCATGTACGGAATATGATCGAGCGCAGAAGCCGCATTAAATGCTTTTCCATATTGGTCTTTAATTGTAAAAACGAATCCTTGTGGCTGTTCATTCTCTGCGAGTACAACCATCTCCTTGGTATTGACTTCAATGCTTGTGGGAATACGCATCGGTGCGATCTTATAAGTCTTACTCGCTGTTGCATCACCAATATGAGTAAGGCTAGCCGTGATGGAAGCTTCTCCTTCAGACTTGACCTGCTTAACGACAATTTTACCTAGTCCGGCATAGCTTTGACCGATTACCGGGTTATCGAGTACAAGGCCGCCTGAAGCGGAGATATCCAAGTAACCACTGCTATATAGCGTTTCAATTTGGCTCAGGGTAAACTCGTATTTGTCCGGTCCGGTCACTTTCAGGCCGATCACCGGCGATTGCCCCGTTGTTGAAATTTTTCCATTGGCGTCATAATAGTTATCCCCAACGCTGAGTTGAACGGTTTCATCCAGCTCAATCTTTGTTGGCAGCACGGTAATGCCAGGAGGTAAGCTCTCCACAGCGGTTTGACTGCTGGGAGCAGGTATCGTATGCGTCTGGAAAGCATGTCGCGCTTCAAAGCTGGCTAGCGCTAGTGTCTTACGCGTGGAGGGGGCTTTACCTCCGAAGCTTCCAACGGCTATGTTCGTCATAAGCTTGTTCTGAATCGCCAACGTGACATATCCTTTCGCCCAGTCGTCTACGGTCATGTCCGTCGTTGGTGTGACCTCGGAAACTTGCCACTTCAACCCGCGGACCAAGAACGCTGCCAGCTCTTGACGGGTTACTTGACCCGCCGGGTTGTAAAGCTTGCCACTCTCGTCGGCTCCGTTCGTCAGTCCGGCTGTTTTTAATGCTTCAATGTAAGGAAGGGCATACCCGTTAGCTGGGTCATCCTCATGCACATCGGCAAACGACGATTGTATAGCCGTTGTAGGAATCGGCAGTGCAAAGATCATCGCAGCAACCTTGGCAAACTGAGCCCGATTCATTTTCTCGTTTAATCCAAACGTATGGTCCGAGACGCCATCAAACACATTTTCTCGAATCAAAACGTCAAATTTGTCTAGGATATCCTGCGGTAAATCACTTAAATCATGAAATTTCTCTGATTGTTGTACCATTGTAGTTCGGTTTCCAGGAACGGCGTCATTCGCCGCATGGATTACCGGGATTAAAGTTAAGCTCATGAGGACGAAAGATAATAATGATATAAGCCGCTTCATTCACGCACACCTTCTTATCCCATAATTTCAATACGATTGCATAACCTTGATCTTAGACAATTCGTTTTTGGTACACTTTTTAGATATACGATCCTATCCGCCCCTTTCTAAAATACTTACAAGCTTACATAGAAATTATAGTAAGATGGACTAAGAAGTTGTAAGCGATTTCAACTGAAATAGTAGGCTGAATCAACCTTTTCTAAGGGCTTAAGGCGCCTAGATTCCGTAATTGCAGATAAGAGCTTTTCATTTTATACTAGTAAAATTGAAACCAGACATCAGTCATCAGGAGGAGAACGAGATGAAAAGAATGCTTGTCATTAGCGATATTCACGGAGAACTTGAGAAATTCGAACGTTTACTGGAAACTGCACGCTATCATCCGGAAGAGGATCAACTGATCTTGCTTGGCGATTATGTGGATCGTGGTCCGAATGCCAGAGGAGTCATTGAAAAGGTGATCGCTTTAAAAGAAGCGGGAGCGCTCGTACTCAAGGGTAACCACGAGGACCTAATGATTAAAGCATTAACGACGCCGGAAGAGCGTGCTTGGAGACGTTGGGCGCAAATCAATGGCGGCGATATGACGCTTAGAAGCTATGGGTTTACGGAAGCTGATTTCGCAGTCGATGACAACGCAGAGACGTTCATCAAACCAACGGTGCAATCGGAGATTTTATCCCAACACCTGGCATTCATAACGAATCTGGAACACTATATCGAAACGGATGACTATATCTTTGTACATGCCGGTGTACAGCCCGGAACTCCGATTTCCGAAACGGACCCGCATACATTGATGTGGATTCGCGATGAATTTCATACCGGTTATTCCGATAAAAAAATCGTGGTCTTCGGGCACACTTCTACAGATACACTGCATGGTGATACTGAGAACTTTAATGTCTACTTTGGTATGAATCGAATTATTGGCATTGATGGCGGGGCCGTTTACGGCGGACAGTTAAATGGTCTGGAACTGCCAAGCCAGCAAGTTTACATGGTGAAGTAAGTTTGAAAGATTCTCAGCATGGCGTTTTATTGTTCAACAAATGCTGACGGATGAGTGGATTCGAAATTATGCCGTTTGTGGAGAAAGCATTTCATGGCACCTTGGGCAGCAAATGGACAACCCCACGCAGCTACAATCAATTTCTCGGTGAAAAGCAAAGCCCCCGTCAGGGGGCTTTCGGCTGTTCAATTCGTTTCATGCGTTTTTTGACAGTCCCGATCATCCATAAGAGCACTGGGATAGCGATTAAGAAACATGGAAGTATCACATTTTTCCAGAAAGTAGGGAATGCTACTTCGGCTTGGTCCACATTTCGTGGGAATATGGCGATGACGAAGACGAGAGTACCGACAACCCAAAGCAGATAACGCCATTTCCGTATATGGAACAATTGAGCCGTTCCATAACTGGCCATGAATATGTAGAGGCATGCTTTAACGAAAACGGTGAAACTCACGCCAACGACGAGTACACTATCGAGATTTTGAATAAATTCCAAGACGGAAATGTATTGACTGAAAGAATATATGGGGTTCTGCAGTTTGCCTGGAAGGGTGTTATCCATAAGCAGCAACACATCGATCGTGGTGCTCACAATGATGACAGCTGCAATGCCGACACCCCACAAGCTAGAGGAAACCGCCTTCTTTTTTTCTGTAAGAAAAGCGATCAGCATCACGATCATGACCGATTCGCTCAAGAAGGAAATGGTCGGTATGCTCCCTTTTAACACAGGCATCCAACCCGTAGTTGGCAAGAGGGGGAACAGCCGCTCTATGCGTAAATCTTTAATAGATAGAAGCCTGTACAATAACACGTTAAAAATGACGATCGGACCGATGATTTCGCTGCAGCGCCCGACGATATGAATGCCTCCGTGCACCGCGTAGACAATAACCAACAACATGAACAAGATGATGACCCATAAAGGAGTCGTCACGAACAAGGTCAAATGTACGAAATCAGCATATTGGCGAAGGATGATACCAGCTACGATGATCCACATAAGCAGATAGGCGAAGACGATTGCCTTGCCCAGCCATTTGCCGATAATTCTTGGTACATATTCGATAAATGTTTGATCCGGGTAAAGAAGGCTTAGTTTGATCGCGATATAGGTGATGATCAGGGAAGCAGCACCAGCCAGGAGCGTTGCCAGAGGTGCGCCTTGTCTGGCTATTTTGAATGTCGGGTTGATCGTTATCAGCAAAGTCATTCCCATCTCCATTGAAAATAACAACCAAAACAATTGATATTTCGTCAGCTTCATCTCAAGCTCCTTAGGGTTAACTTTTATTGGGAGGCGCCCCTTGAAGTCCGATTCGCTTGATTTTCACATTCGAATGAACAGTAAGTTTGGCATCGGAAAATGCTTGCTCCCAGTGGGAATTTAATTCTGCCCATGCTTCAGGATGCTGCCTGGAGATTGCTTTTCCAAAATGGAAAACATCCACTTTGAACTGCTTTTGTGCTTTCTGCATCACGTCCAAAATCGCCTTTTCGATATGATTGTTCAACTCGGTTTCGTAAGTTCTCAGAATCTCATCATTTCGAAAATCGACAGCTGCAGTGCTCTCCACTATAACAGCATTTCCTTTCACTTCAACGCCAATTGCCACTTGCTCGCCTTCGATTTCGGTGCGCACCTTGCTGCCCAATTGACTGATCGTAACGCTGTACGATCCTTCTCCGTTTGACATGGACACAGTGACAGGCATACGATCCGTTTCACCTGTGAGCCATAACCGATAAGCTGATTCCAACCTTTCGTAATAGCCGACTAATTGCAGTTTTCGGTTAAGAACCGCGCGGCCGTAAACATGCAACGTTTTTTTTTGGAGCTTCGAATCATATGACATCTCGACAGCAGGCAGTGTCGAACCGCTTCCTTCAACGTTTTGCTCGACTAATAACTCTAGTAACGAATTACCTGTTCTCTTGCCAATAATTTGTCTTAACTTTGAAAGGGCAATGACGGGCATTTTCTCCAGCTGATAGGACATTCGCATAAACTCAAGGGCGGTTCCCCCCTTGACAATCCATATATCCGATTTGAGTCGGCTGTCTGGATCCCGAGTGACCGAATCGATATCGTTTGAAATGCCGATCATTGCCGTCTTTTCGCCAATATAAATATTCTGGCGATGTCCACGGGTTATTCTTCGCGATAGTTTTAACTGCATGTCCAATAAGCAGTCGGACACAGTCTTACCTGTTCCAGTCTCGATAAAGTAAGACTGTTTCTCACCGCCGCCTGCTTCTTCGGACTTTTTCGGATTCATGAATTGTCCGATCAGTAATACTTTTTCCTCATCGAGCCGATCAACACCAGACCCCAATTCGAATAAGCGGTCGTTCAATTCTTTGTGATCCCAGCATCCGGTTAATGGGACCAGAAGCAGGAGGAGGAGAGCTTGCTTCAAGGCATATCGTTTGCTCCTCATATTACCTCCGTGTAGGCTTTCTGTGAATAAAAGCTTTAAGTGAAGTCATTTTTGGCCATGGAGCGCGTAAAAGAACATCCTTGATTTGGTCGGGTTGAAAAGGAGCGATCGGAGATAAATAAGCGACTCCGAACGACTCAAGCCTAGCCATATGGATTAAGATGATGATCGTTCCCATCGCAACTCCGAACAAGCCAAGAACTCCGGAAATAAGAAGAAGCGGAAATCTAAGAATTCGGAACGGGATGCTCATGTTGTAGCGGGGGATGGCGAAGGACGCGATCCCCGTTATGGAAACTATGATGACCATTGGGGCAGAGACCATTCCCGCCCTTACCGCAGCTTCCCCGATAACCAAGGCACCAACGATACTGACGGCTGAGCCGACAGCTTTCGGCAGCCGCACACCGGCCTCGCGCAAGCCTTCGAACAAGAATTCCATTAAGAGCGCTTCAATAACAGCTGGGAATGGAACACCTTCACGAGCCGACGTTATGCTGAGCAAAAAGTTTGACGGTAGCAGCTGCGGGTGAAATGTCGTAATCGCGACATATAAGGAAGGCAGGTACAAAGAAATGGAGAACAGGATAAATCGGGACCACTTCACCAGGGAGGAATACAGAAACCGCTCATAATAATCCTCGACAGCTTGAAATGCCGTCCAGAACGTCATCGGAACAAGCAGGGCTTGCGGTGATCCGTCCGTCAAAATCGCTACTTTTCCCTCCATCAGATTAGCCGCCACGATATCAGGCCGCTCCGTATTCATGACTTGAGGGAAAGGAGTGAATGATTTATCTTCAATGAATTCTTCAATATAGCCGGAATCGAGCACGATATCCATTCGGATGGTGGACATTCGCTGTTTGACCAGTTCAACCAAGTCTGGACGGGCTCGTCCTTCCACATAAGCGATGACGACTTTTGTTTTGGAAAATGTGCCGAGAACGACGGATTCAAACTTCAGGATGGGGGTTTGAATTCGTCGTCGAATGAGACTCGTATTGACTTGAAGTGTTTCGGTAAAACTCTCTCTGGGACCGCGAATACTTACCTCGGACGCCGGTTCCTCGACTCCTCGCAGCTCCAAGGCGGCCGTTTCCAGAAGTATCGCTTCCGGTTCACCATCGATGAATACAGCCAAGTAAGCCTGCAGAATCGATTCGGCGATTTCCTTAAGTCGGCATTCGTTACGAAGCGGACGTACGACCGCAAAATGCTCTTTCAAGATTGGATAGTCGACTGTGTCTTTGGCGCTGACGCCGGATTTTTCCACTAGCCATGACTGAAACAAAGGCGATGTGAATACGTTCTTATCAATCATTCCATCGACATAGACCATGAGAATTGTACATTCGTCAGACAAAACGACCCGTTGAAAGACGATGTCGAAACAATGAGCGAATACTTGGTGAAGCAACGCTTCGTTCTCAGCCAAGTCGGTGCTGATGGTATCCTGCGGATAGGTAACGGAATTTTTTGAGGATATCAAGCTCATGCAGCTCCAGTAATTTTTCCTTATTATCCTTCTTATGGTTTTTTCTATGCAAAGGTTTTGGATGAAGATGCGATTCTGGAGCTGCATTAGTGGCTTATTCATTCGGGAGGAATGCGTTGAGATGCACGATATCAGAGAGAAGGAGAAACGCGTTCCATTAGGATGAAATGGGAAGAAGACAGCTGGGGATAGCGCTGCGGAATGATTTCAGTCATTTTAAAATCAGAATGCTTGGATAAATACGAAATAATATCCCGGTCAAGGATCGTAGGAACCTCCTGAGGCTCTAATCCGGTTGTGATCTTCGTATATAAGACGACCCACCGGCTGGAACATTGAAACAAATCATTTAATGTTGTACAAAAATCTTCTTCATCAGTTATATGATAGAGCACATCCAAGCAAACAACGAGATCCGCTCTGAAGAATCCGCGGTTAATCAGATAGCCGGGCTTATAAAGCATGAAGCTTTTGCTACTGTCATCCTTATAGATTTCCTTGCACAAGTTTATTGAGGATAACGCGACATCTAAACCTAAATATTGGGGATAATTCATTGTTTGCAGCTGATTGCCATCCCCACATCCAAATTCAATCACGGTGGAAATCGCATGTTTTTGAATCAAATCATTGATTATTTGGGATTTGAATTCAGCCAATAACCCATAGGAGCCGCTGCCGGAATCGCCTCCTAACCTATAATTCTGGTCCCAGAAGTCAATATAATCAAAACTCATCCCGATTCCTCCTCAATCCAATGCTCTTTTCTTTAGGACAGCGCGGAAGCAATACAATCCACCCCATAAATCCGTGTGAAGCGCATCAGCAGGAAGAGTGAAATTTGTTTCGGAGAGGAAGTCTAGACCGGAATTGTGGACAATAGATTGAAACATGTTTAAGTCAACAGTCGGATAGTCAAGTGTGAGGATCAACAGTCCATCGTCTTTTAAAGTTCTGCTGAATTCATTCAAGCTCAGGAGCATATCATTCGGATTTAAATGTTCGAGCACCGAAATACAGAAGATTTTATCAAAAAAGTCATTGGCATAAGGAAGTTGAGTGAGGCTTGCTTGACTTAGAATGGTTTCCGTGTAATCTCCCTTTCGTACAATCTCTGCCGCCTCTTCATTAATCTCCGAACGAATGGACTCAAGTAAGCTTTGGGTTGAAAGCACCCGCGAATCCCAATCGCAAGCATAGGCTTGCTTACATCTACGGCCGAGAACAAATTTAAAAGGATGGGGGATCCCGCAAGCCGCATCCAACGCGATGTCGGTATCTTCTATAAAGGAAGCGCACCACGCGTACTCATAGGTCCGGCTCCACCAAGTGTCGGGTAAACGGTAAAGAAATTCTTGCTCCATAGGATCAGACTGAATAAAAAAACGGGTTTGAAACAGGGGATCAAACATGTTGGAAGACCTCCTTTTTCCTCAAAGCAATCAATTCTGCAAACTATATATCTACGCTAAATTGGATGGCATTAGAAGGTGTTATTCTTGGTTCATTGGTTCTGGTGTCAAACGTTTGCGACCCCGTTGCTCCTCCAATAAGCGGGCCATATAGGATTGGACATATTTCGTTTGTGAATTGGACCAAACAGGATGAGCGAGATTACGCGTTTCGAGTGGATCTTCGGTTAAGTTGTACAACTCATATTCCTCAGGAGCGGGAACGGTTTTGCATGTAACTTGACTTGTAGTTTGATTAGAATCTGCACACAATTCGCCAAATAGCTGAATCGTCACATCGCGTACACCGGGATCGCTCCAGAACTGTTCATTATCGAAGTATCGGGTAAACTTCCATGTTTGACTCGGTTGTCCCCGGTGCCCAGGTAGATCGGCGATAACGGTCTCAATGTGGTTTGGTTGTATGACAGAGTTGTAAGCACGCCCTAAGGGATTAAATTGTTGTTGGCCTCGCGTGATATAGTCATCCGTCATGAAATAAATCGGTTCGTTCGCATAAGCGGCTCCCTTGTGCTCTGGGCGATTGAGCAAATATGGTGTTAAATCATGGCCAACGAAGGGACGAACTTCTGTGAAGCTGCTTTTCAGCCTGTTTTCAATGGCAGGAATATCTGCATTCGCAAGACCAAGCATGGTAGGGAGCAGGTCAAGATGGGAGGTTAGCTCTGAAAAACTTTGTTTATGCGGGAAAAGCCGCCTATTGTGAATGAAGAAAGGCACATGCAGAACTTCTTCATAGGCGCAGTACATTTTCTGTCGCAAATGGCCATGGGCGCCTAGCAGTTCGCCGTGATCCGAAGTGAAAATGACGATGGTATCCTCGTCGAAAGAAGAGCGGCTTAGGGCATCTAACACTTTCATGATTTGATGGTCGGCATTTTTTTGCAATTGATAATACAGCTTTCGATAAAATGGCTCATTCCCAATAGGCTGCAAAGCTTTCGGATAAGTATCTCTGTAACTGGCTTGACAACTTGGTTTCGTATGTAAAGATTCATGAATCGTTGGCGGAGGAGGGACTTCTGGCATTGGATCAACATGGAAATGGAACATGTTCGGCAGATTGGCGGTTAGCATCCCATAAAGTGTAATATCATGCGGATTTACGAAGGAGGCGACGATGAGCCATGGCTTGGTGTCAGGTTCTACACTTTTTTGATAGTCCAGTGCTTCAATCAACTTAACAGTCTCTGCGCTATACATGACATCCCTGCCGCTCATGCCCGTGGCTGACGATGAAGCGGAGTTATGGGGATTGCGGCCATGTGGTTCAGGTCCGATCCAGGAGGAGAAGCCGAAGGCGTTTAGCGGATCTGCGGACAAATAAAGCTGTTCCCGCTTTGGATCCGGTACACCGCTAGTTGGGTCATAACTGGGCATATCCGTATGCGTTCCTGGAACCAGAATATCTTCATAGGAAATATGCCATTTACCTTTGTAATACGTTTGATACCCGGCTTCGCGAAAATAGTTGCCCATTGTAGGCACCGTATTTGGCGGGAGCCAGAACATATCGGAATCGAAAGCACTCTTCGCGATGCCGTTCGTCTGCGAGACACCATGGAGGGACGGATAATGTCCGGTAAACATCGTAGTCCGGCTCGGAGAGCAGGCAGCACTGCCAATATAATGGCGGTGTAGCTCTATGCTATTCTTACGCAGCCGTTCATGCGCAGGGAGATTCGTGAGCCGCCAAGCGCAGATCTCCGGACTTTCGTAGGCTGGAGGATACCGCTCCTCATCGACAATGATCAGGAGGAAGTTCGGTTTTTTACTCATACATACACCTCCGAATTTACCTGTTCTAAACCTAGTTGTATGCGGAGAAGACGTTTACCATGCTGAATCCAATGGCAGATATTTCCAACACAGCGAAGAATTTATGAGGAAATTATATGATTGACATAAGGAAAATAATGGTTTAATCTAACGTTGACTGATTTAGTCAATCAAAAAACTTTGTAGAGGTGAATGTTATGAATTTTGTGCAAAAAGCAGGCAAAGCTATCGTGATCGGCGGCAGCATGACAGGTCTAATGACGGCAAGAGTCCTCTCATCGTATTATGAAGAAGTACTGCTTGTCGATAAGGATGCATTTCCGCAACATCCCGCAGATCGGAATGGCGCTCCGCACGGTTTTCATCCCCATAGGTTCACACAGCGTGGTAAAATGATTACAGAGCAGTTTTTTCCAGGTTACGAAGATGAACTGGTGGCGCTTGGTTCACCAAGCTCGCTTCATAAAACCGTTCATATGATGAATCAATATGGAACCGTGGAAGCACCTTACCAACGGAATGATGTGAAGTTCAGCCGTGCCGTGTTGGAGTGGGTGATACGTGATCGTGTAAGGAAGATTCCCAATGTACGACTGCTAGCGGAGCATGATGTCATTGGGCTGCATATGAGCCCGAATCATGAAGCTGTTACGGGCATAGAAGTCCGTCAGCGGGGAGCAGGCATCCAACATGATTACATGGCAGATCTTGTCGTGGATGCGAGTGGCCGCTCGTCCAAATTAACGCAATGGCTGAAGGAACTTAACTATGACGTGCCTTCCCCTGATCGGATGAAAGCAGCTATTGGTTATAGTACACGTCGCTATAACGTTCCTGCCCATATGAAGCATCTGATCGAGAAATGGGATGTGATTAACATCATGGGCCAACCGGCAAAGGGAACGTTTACAGGAGTATTTTCCTTTATCGAAAATCAAGTAGCTGAAGTGCTGCTGTACCGCCCAGGCGGGAAGTATCCGCCAACGAATGCGGAAGATTTCGAGCGGGAGGTCGCTGGGCTTCCTAGCTCCCTAATTGGAGAAATCCTGAGCGAGCTTGAACCGATCACCCCACCTAAGGGTTTTCGCGTTCCTGAATTGTACCGTCACCACTATGACCAAATGGACAGATGGCCGGACGGATTGTTAGTATTGGGGGATGCATACTGCATTTATGATCCTATTTTTGGTCAAGGGATGACGGTTGCTGCCATAGAAGCGGAACTGCTGGACACTATGCTTCAGGAGCAACAAAATCATCCTGAACCACATTTTGAGCAAAAGGTCTTACGTACATTTCAAGAAAAAGCAATTACACCTGCTTGGTGGTTAAACTGTGCGGCGGATTTGCAGTGGGATGGCGTCGAATACGAGGCTGGCTCAGAACCGCTTAAGGGAATTGCATTTGGCAGCCGGTATATGAATTTGATCCTGAGAGAGGGTACGGCGAATCATAATTTCAAACTATTCGGTTTGTACTGGGGTGTTAATTCATTATCGTTGCCTCTGCAAGAGTTGTTTCAGCCACAGATGGTTAAGTCGGTTCTTGAATCTTCGGAGGAAGGGCAGCAATTACTCGCCGATCTGTTAAGTGAATATGAGCTGCCATTAGAAGAAGTTTTGATCAAATTGATTCCAAGTTAGGAGTGAAGGATGTCTTGTCTCCATTAAATGAAGAGCAACAGCTTCAGATTCGTGATGAACGCAGAGAGCAAATCATGAGCGCTGCGCTTAAGGTTTTTGCAAGACGGGGGATTATTGGGACGAAAATGAGCATGATTGCCGCTGAGGCCGAAATTAGCCATGGTCTGCTCTATCATTACTTTACGTCGAAAGAAGAGCTTTTCACAACGCTTGTTGAAAAAGCCATGCTGGCATCGGATGAAGCTATGCAAATGGTTTACAAGCTGCCGGGCTCGCCGATTGATAAAATAAGAGCGTTAACGCAAGACATGATGGATGAAGGCGGGACGGACTATTTTCTACTTATACATCAAGCGAGAACTTCAGATGGAGTGCCTGAGAAAGTCGTGGAGTTAATGGAGCGCTACTCCATGGATAACTATGTCAAGCAGCTGCGTGCCTTGTTCCGAGAAGGACAGGAAGCCGGTGAGCTTGCGGAGGGAGATTTGGACGAAATGATTGCGTCGTACTTATCGGTCCTTTCCGGTCTAATGGTGCTGAACGTGCAGAAAATTGGAGGCTACCAGCTTCCGAAAGTTGACGTGTTGTTAAGAATGATTACTCCTTAATAGATTAATAGGATAAGGTAAGCAAGGGCTATTTCCAAGTAGAAGAATCTACTTTGAGAGAGCCCATTTTTTTGTTGAAATCATAAAAAAATAACGTAATCTCGCAAAAAATATTGTGGTATAATTTGCTGTGTTACACCGGATTTTGCCAATACATACGGAAATAAATAAGGAGATTGAGACATGATTCTAAGGCAAAAGCTTATTGGGATGTTAGGAATGGTTATTTGTTCTGGGCTCCTGTTTGGGAATTCGGTACTAGCGGAGACAGGCAAATATCAGGACGTACCGGATGGTTATCTGTATAAAAATTACATCGAAGAGTTGTCAGCGAAGAAGTTGGTGGAAGGAACAGCGGACGGACAGTTTTCCCCTGATTCACCACTCACCAGAGAACAATTCGCGAAACTAGTCGTTATGGTGTTTGATTTACCTACCGCAGACGGAGGTTTGCCGTTTCAAGATTGTAAGGAGGCATGGTCCGTTCCGTACATTTTATCCGCCTACAAAGCAGGAATTATCCAAGGTACAAGTGAGGAAAGCTTCTCGCCAAAGCAGTATGTGAGAAAACAGGAAGCGGCCGTTATGTTAAGCAGGCTTTTTCCGGGGGGTGTGCAACAAAATGAGCAGGACTGGGCTGGAGGGGCATTGGCCTTCGTGCGGCATGACATTCTTCCCGGAACATTGCAGTCAATGTTGGAAGACACGCAAGCACCTTTAAGTCGTGGGGAGGCAGCGGCATTGCTCAGC
The DNA here is from genome assembly GCF_032461945.1 of Paenibacillus violae. Classification (NCBI taxonomy): domain Bacteria; kingdom Bacillati; phylum Bacillota; class Bacilli; order Caryophanales; family Paenibacillaceae; genus Paenibacillus; species Paenibacillus violae. The sequence goes on along the minus strand of NZ_JAWCUD010000002.1, from coordinate 316,539 downwards.
CTTTCCCTGCATGTTAAGGAGCAAGGGAAGCTGGTACACCAACCCGGAACTGCTTCGGCTAGCCCTGATGGTGCGACTAAAGAGCATGCCCTGATTCTTGACCCTACACAAAAGAAAGAAGTTACGGTTAATGTTAATGCCGGTGAGCCGCTTTATATCCAAGCGGAGCTAAAGAAATATAAGACGTATGAGTTAGAGGCGCATGGAGAGAGTCAGTCCTCTTTTAACATGGAGCTGACAAATGCAGAAGGAACTCTCTTGAATGAAGGGAACGTCGCTTCCATGCAAGTTACGGCAGAGGCTGATGGTATCTTTTATGCAAAGATACGCACGGAACAGCAGAAGGGAACGTTTACGTTTAAGATCACTGAGGTTGGCCTGGATTCGGATCATCCTATTATCCTTAAGGCAGGGCACTTTGATCAACTTTTCCCAATAGAAGGGAACCTTTACTTTAAAGCCGTGGCGAGTCATGACAATCCGTTAATGGTTCAGGCTAAAGGGGCGATTAGTTATCAACTTGTTCAAGTGAGTAAGGAAAAGAATCCTCCCAGAACAGATAACCGTTACATCTTTATTAATGGTAGACTAACCAAGCTTGAACCTGAACCCGAAGTCAGAAATATCGATTTCTCCATTTCTACACTCAATGGAGAGCCTTATACACTCAACTGCGAGTGTGTAGTAAAGTTGTCAACACCTGTGAATACGCCCTTCTCGTTTACAGTAATGGATGGAAGCTCTTTAGATAAGGCGTTTGCAATCGGATGGGGAAGAAGAACATGGGAGACTGGGTATAAGGGCAACTCAATCGCAGGGATTTATTATCAAATGGGATTAGAGGAAGGGAAGGATTATACAATTGAAGTCAGTGAACAAATGATACCAGTAGTGATTGACCAAAATAATGCAGTGAGATTTCAGAATCCTCCTACTGATGAAGTTCCTGAAGTCGACAATACCGTAGTTGTAAAAAGAAAACTGACGATATTCGGACCTGACGGTAAAGAAGTGCTTGTCGACGATAAACTGACAGGACCTATTCCTTTCAACGCTACCAAGGCAGGTATCTATGTTGTAAAACTGGAATCGGATGCTAAGGATCGCACGACGGAAATTCGGATGAAAAGTGCTAATTGATAACAGCTACAATCGGCAATTCTGTAAAGGAATTGCGTGAATTGCATGTTCATAGAATGTTTGAAGCTATTCAGGGAACTGTGGTCCGCTATTTCATTAAAAAAGCACATTTTCCACTTGCTGAGGGAACTACGTTCCCCTATTTCACCGTTTTCACCCGAAAATCACTTCCTGGAGCTTAAATAAGACCCTGTAGGTTCTCCAAGAAAGAAAACGGCTCGATTTGCTCCAAATAGAGGCTTCCTGTTCCCTTAAAGAAAGCATTCGCCGGATATATCAGCTAGTTTTATTGAATTTGTTGGTGACAGGATAGAGAGAAGTCGACTGAAAAGTGAACAGGAGACGAGTAACGGGGTTAGTAAAGTAGAAACCACTTAAGCCTGACGGAGTGTGATCCGTCAGGCTTATTTATGTCCCAAAGGGCAACGAAGCTTACTTTCGTACAGCTTCAAATACATACGACTGCTCCGCATGAGTCGGGGTTTTGGTAGGGTCAAAATCCGCTGACACAACCACATCGGTAAAACCTAAGCTTTCTAAAACAAGCTTAAATTCCTCGACGCCATACCAACGCAAGGCATAACGCTGCAATTCGGTTTGGATTAGCGTGCCATTGCGCCACTTTTCATATTTGATATAAGAAACTTTATATTGATTGAATAAATCGGCCTCGATTTGTTTGCTTTCCATGGTGATGATGTCCCCATCAGGCAAGTTGAAGGTCGACGTGCCATGCCATTTACCACACTCAAAGTTCTTATCTGGCAAGAAAATATCAAGCATTAAGCGGCCACCTGGATGAAGATGTTCGTAGAGGCGCCTTAAGGCTTCAAGTGACTCTGCTCTTTTTTCAATTAACAAAAATGAACCGGCCGGAATAATAATAGCCTCATATTGATCGGGCAAAGAAAGATCTTGCAGGCTTGACTCATATAGATTGGTAACTAAACCACGTTCCTTACATCGCTCACGACAAGAAGCTAACATATCGGGAGAATAGTCAACCCCGTCTACAAGAAGGCCTGATTCAAGAAGAGGAATGATTACACGACCGGAACCGACCATGGCTTCAAGTATACGTCCTTTACAAGACTTAAGTTTTCCCTGGTAATACTCCAAATCCCCATCAATTGACTGACCAATTTTTTTGGTGTGGTTATAGACTTCGGTACAAAGTTCTCCGTAATAACTAAACGACATACGCTTTTCCCTCCATGATTGGAATGAAAACAGAAGTTAACTCAATTATAAGTAGCTTGGAAAAATATGGTCAATGTGAAAAGTCAATTAAAACGAAACTTACCGCCATAGACGATAGGAGCACAACCGCCAACCCAAAAAAAACACATACCACCATAATAATCTCCATTGTCTGTTTCCACTATCAGCAATAGAGTGAAGCTATCCGAATGAATGTATGTGCTTCCAAATAACGGTTATTAATTCGGTCGTCAAGCTTCCGTTCTTCGGTGAGAGCAGGTTGTTAACGAAACAGGCTGCTTTGATTACAAGTAGGGGGGGATAACTTTCACTGATTGTTCTGCTGGGATGATGTTTTAGAAGCTATCATAAGGAGGCACTAGGATGCTCACGCAACAAGCTTTGAAGAAAGTTGTAAGCGCTATTCTAACAATTGCTATGATGCTTACGCTTTTGAACCCTTTCGGGTTCTCTGCATCGACGGCGCATGCCGCACAGGGAGAGATGTTAAGCCTTTTTGAAGTCGAAGTAAGCAAGCCAGTAAACGCAGTAGTTGACGTTTCTCATGCAACCATTGGGATTTCGTTGCCCTACGGCGAATCTTACCAAATGCTGAACGTAACGACGAATCCGGGCGTTACTCCAACCGTTTTCAGAAGCGATGAAACAACAGCAATTCCGTTCGCTACAGACGGCATCAACCTAGGCGATGCCAAGCTGGATCAATTTTCACCAGATGGAATATCGACGTACTATCTGGTGCTAACTGATAAGAGTGACAGCAGCAACAGTAAGAAATACACCATTACCGTAACTGTAGAGAAGGAACTGCCGGCGTCCATAGCCAACTCTATGGGTCCTAATGACAAATATTTACCGCTAAATATTAAATCAGGCGAGCGTGCATGGGACGTACTTGGCGCTTCCAAAATCGGATTTGGAAGCACAACAGGGTCTATTGAAGGACCTGGGAAAGCCTCGTCTTACAGCGGAAAGGATTGGTTTGAATCGGTTTATGACCGTTCCGGAGACTACCCGGCAGCTCAGAGCGTTCCTGACTCTTGGCTGGGTGATAACATGTATCTGCAAACCATCGGCAAAACAGATGTGAATGCGCTTACGAAGTACGGAATTGAAGCTAGTGCCGGACTGGACAAGCTAAACACGGACATTTTGCGGTATCATGAATTTTTACCTTTCAAAACGCCTGAAGGGGTGAGCCGTGACGATGGTGACCGGGGAGCGGTCAACAGTGACCGTCAGCGTCTCGAAATCAAGAGCAATACCAGTGCATCGAATAGCGATGCCAATAGTGTGGGCGGCGATATTATGACCCATCACTGGAAGCTGATGCTTCCTTCGGAAACGATTAAGTATCAGATGGATGCCGCTGAGAAGGAAGCCGGTGACTTCATTGCTCCGCGACGTTTCTTCCACATTTTTCAATTAAAGGCGATTGAAGGGGATGAAGCCGGGCAGCCGATAACGACGCTTACGCTTGTTTCCGTCAATGGCAAAGGCTATTTGGAATTCAGAAACAATCCGGATGGGCAAGAAGCACACCGAATTAAGCCGCTCTTCACGATTCCATTAGATCAGGTCGTCGACCGTTGGCTGGATATGGAAGTGACGATTCTTAACGCTGATAAAGGCTATGTCTACGGCAAACTTGTTGATGTGGCAAGCAATACAGAACTCTGGAAAGGCGGCATGACGGCGGAGACTTTGAGACGCCCTGAAGTCTTGAACCCGGATTCGGGGAAAAAGGAACGAGTCGATCTGCCCGCAGTACCTGGACAACAGAACCGTTCAAAATGGGGATTGTACCGGGGAATGTACAATACAGTGAATGAATCGGTTTATGCCGACGAATTCCAAGCTGCAACGATGTATTTATCCGATATTTACTTAATTAAAAGGGATGCAAGCACTTATGTGTTCCCTGATGGTTGGGATCCAAACAGCCAGCCTAAGGATATCGTGGCATGGGATAGGAAGCCAGTCCTTTCGGCGGCGCCAGGCACTGCATTCGAGAACTTGGGCTTACCGGCACAACTGGACGTAACCTTGAGCACAGGCAAGATCGAAAAGGTAAATGTCACGTGGAGCCCGGAAGGCTATAATCCGGATGGTACGGGAAATTACAAAATCATTGGGCAATTTGCCGGAACTGGCATTACGAATACCCAAAATATTAAGCCGTATGTAGAAGTCAATATTTCAGGCATTAAAAACTGGGCAGTTACGCCATCTGCCGAAATTAAAGTCGTTTCTCAAAGTGGAGGCACCAAAAATAACTTTATCGACGACCAGTCGGATACGGCTTGGCAAGCGAACAGCTCGCTAACCAAGACAGAAGGGTATCAATACTGGGCTGCTGTTAAACTGGAAAAAAACATCGAAATTAGCCGGATTCAGCTTGAATGGACCAGCAACAGCAAGTTTCTAAAAAATTATCAGCTGTACTATACGAACGATGCTGCTGCATATGACGAGCTGAAGGAAGGCACTTCTGTCTCGCCAACCTCATCGGCAACGAGGAAGCCGCTTCTAACCGAGCATGGTTCTTCTTGGATCCTGATCCCCGGAGCGGGAAAAACGACGGATCTGAGCAACAACGAGAAGACCGATTTGACACTGAACCAAACGGTAAATGCGCAATATGTCCTGCTAGTTTCCGATCTCACACTCGATAACAGTGCCGGCTCCATCAAAAGCAATGTATTTAACATTATCGGTCAGCCTTCTCGATCGGTAGAGAGCGGTTCAGTAAATCTGTTGGCTCCATCCCGATTTACACCGCAAGCAGGGGTGAACCTCAAGGTTAGCTCCGAGCAGCCTGACCATCCTGGAGCAGACGCCCTGAAGACGGGTGGAGCCGGATTTTGGCGAAACTCTAGCTCCAATGTGTATAAGGAGAATTATGCGCCATCCTCCTTGGCGTTAAGCCTTGACTTGGGATCTCCGAAGACAGTGGATAAACTATATCTTGAAATTCCGAACGCCATTGCCAATATTCAGAAGAATGCTACTCGATTCGAAGTTTACTACTCCAATGATCCTCTTTCTTGGGCAAGCAGCCCAACTACTTCGGATGTAGCTAACAACTATGATTGGGAAGGCAACGGCTGGAAGCTGGCCGGAGGCACGGAAACCGAAGGCATGTGGTCCTTTGTAACCTACAACGGACAGCAATGGGGCTTTGATACCAAAACGTTCTTATACCCGTTCACGGCGCGCTATGTAATGATCAACACGGTATTGGTTGGTCCACGCGATCGTCGTACGGATGAGAATACGTCGGCAATGGGGTTGTCCGGCTTGATGATTTATGGAAAAGATCCGGTATCTAACGCTACGGCTCTTACACCATCCAAAGCTGTCTACAGCACTTGGGATCAAAGCGAACCAATCAGCACCACAGTTAGCCTTGCCAGCGGTCAGACGATTACGGGAATCACGAATGCTCAAGGCAAGGAGCTTGTTTTAAATACGGATTATAAAGTAACTGGGAATAAGGTTACCTTCGAATCCTCGTTCCTCGCGAAGCTGCCGCTGGGCACGAATGAATTCACTTTCCGTCTCAGCAGCGGCACACCTTCTATTTTTACCTTGGACGTGACAGCGCGTGGGCTTGGAGAGAATAGCAAAACCATCAAAATGAATGCCATTGATGGCGTTTCTCCATACAATGTTCTGGGAGGTGCGATGGGCACCGACGAGCCGGTTGAAGGAGTAACCAAGCGAATTCGAGATGCTTACCATGCTTATTATGGGGATCGTCCTGAAGCGAATCTAGCTGACAACCATGTCCAAAGCGTCTGGGACAGCACCCTTCAGAAAAACGTGTTCAAAGTTGTTGCCCAAGGCAGAGGTCTGAAAAATGAATTCGAAGACAAAGTTCGGAACGGCGAATATGCACACAAAGGTGTTTTTGACTGGGAAAAAGGTTATGTCGTCGGCGGTGCAGCCATCAACGACAGACAAAGAATCGAGATTCGCCCGGATGAAGATTCGACCAAGGATTTTACGGCATATAATGGCGATATTGTTTCCTATCAATGGATGTGGAACATTCCGGATGGCAATCAGTGGAACCAGTCTAACTTCAGACATATTTTCCAACTAAAAGCTACGAATGCCCAGGCAGCCGATACCCTCTCGGGAGGCAACAGTGCCGGTGAGAATGGGGCGTATATTCTGGCCATGTCGATTACCGGCAAGGATACAAGGGAGCTTATCATCAACCATAACCGGTACGATGGCGATAAGACCCTTCTGAGAATCCCGTTGAAAGATATCGGCAGTCATTGGATTAAAGTTGAGCTTCAGGCATTAATCTCCGATTCGGGTTGGCTGACGATAAAAATCACGGATACCGTTACCGGTAAAGTCTACACCTTTGACAGCCCGGATGTGTACCAAACGTTTCCGAAACAAGGGGCTGGAGACGGTGTGAAGGACTTGTGGAGAAGACCGGAAAGAAGCGTCAAGGTCGGAAGCGCCAATGTCAACTTCGAGACCGAGTATCCGGCTACTTTTGACCAATATTTGCGTCCGAAATGGGGCATTTACCGCAGCTCTAACGGCGGTACCAATTCAGCTTACGACGCCGAGCTGCAGCTTTCTGATATCACGATTACCAAAGTTGCAACCGGAGTATCTTCTACGAACCTGGCGCTGAATAAAAAAGCGTACAATGTTGATTCGACGGCAGGTGCCAATCCGATGCAGCTTGCATCCGCTAATGCTAATGCTTATGGGAATGCCAACAAACTGACAAGCGGTGTACTTGAAGATCCTATGATTTGGAATGTAAACAACGTGACCAACTTGGATCAAATTGGAAATTACTCTTGGTTGGGTACGGATGGCGCTAGAAAAGGTAGTTTTGTTATTGACCTTGGTCAAGCTATGGATTTCAGCCAAATCAGGCTGCTTGCCAAGTCCACCAGGTTGAAAGGAGCGACCGTTTATGTATCCGATGATTTCAGCAATCATTCGTCGGCTGTTGAATTGGAAAACTTGACTTTCAGCCAGGTTGATCTCAAAACCGAAGAAGGTTATACCTATGCTACAGGAAACCTTAACGGCGGAGATGACTCAACAGATGCATCCTATGCGTTGAATCTTGGAAAGACCTACCATGCCAGATATATCAAAATCATGGTAGAAAACGCATCGGGCGGCAACGCAGGTACTGATTTAACGGGTCCTCCCCGGCTTACACAGGTTCAAGTCTTCAACGCACCGACGCCTCCACAGAATCTGAAAATAGCAACCAACGGTTCGTCTGCGGTTCTAAAGTGGGATTCTAGTGAGCGGAGTGAAGGCTTCACGGTTTATAACGGGACAGAAGTTGTTACCGAATTGCCGGCAAATACGACAAGTTATGTACTGCCAAACAATTCGTCTGACACTACAGCAATCTCGGTAAGGTCAAAGGGAACAGATCCATATTCCCGCAAATTTATGATCTCAGCACCCACTTATCCAGTGCCTAGTGTACCTACGGATGTCAATCCTGTCATTGTTAGCATTGCACCGGAGAACATTGTGACCGTAGTAGGGACAGCACCGGTTATGCCGACCGTTGTGAGCGCTGTCTACAGCGACAGCTCGACCCAAAAGCTGCCTGTAGCTTGGAATCCCATTGATCCTATCCAATACGCGGCTCCAGGGAACTTTACCGTTGAAGGAACCGTTACTGGAAGCGTATATAAGGCTTTGGCTAACGTTGCTGTTACCTCAGGTTCGGTCACATGGCCGGCTCAATCCCTTTTGACCGTTTCGGAAGTTGGCGAAACGACGGCAACTTTGCGATGGACAGCAGCGCAAGCTGTGAGAGGGATAGCAGCATATAAGCTTTATACGGTTACCGGCAGCACGTATTCCGAGATCGTATCGGTCGGTGATGTTCTTACTTATAAGCTGTCGGGTCTGATGGAGGGAAGCAACTATACCTTCACGATTCAAGCCGTAGATAAAGATGGCGTTAGAAGCGTGTACGGACCGGCAGCTAGTTTCCGGACCTATAATAGATCAAGAGATTCTTCAGATACTCCAATTTCGACAGGTTCTGCAACAGCTCCTGTAGCGCCTAGTGGTTCCAATACGAACCCGGGCATTATTAATCTTGATAAGGATGCCAAAGTTACAAAAGAAACGGCGACTGATGGAAGTACGGTAACAAAAGTCACTGTGGATGCGAAAGCGTTGGAGAAAGCCTTAGCTAACCCGCTCGTCATCATTGATGTGAAAGGCAGCGACTCGGCTATGAAAGTGGAACTTCCAGGCAATGCTCTTCTCAGTGCGACGAATAAACAAAGTAAATTGGTTATTCAATCGAACGGAATTCGTTATGAATTGCCAGCAACCCTGTTTGCAAGTATCCAGAAAGACTCTACAGTGGTCGTCTCGATAGCAAAAGTAACGGGCAAAGCTGGAGACGATGTGAATGCTGCGGTGAATAACCTGAATGCGAAGCAAGTGATTACGAACCCGATCGAATTTAGGATCACAGTTAACGGTTCGGAAATCACGGATTTCGGGGGAGTTTATGTCGACCGTACCATTAACTTGGGTCAGCTGACAGTGGACCCCGCCACACTGACCGCAGTATGGGTTGATTCCAACAAGCAGGTTCACTTTGTTCCGGCTGTTGTAACAACAAAAGACGGAACTACGGAAATAACAATTCATTCGCCTCACAACAGCGTTTATACCGTTATCCAATCGGAGAAGTCGTTCCGTGATTTGCAAGGGCATTGGGCTAAAACAGACATTGAATGGCTTGCAAGTAAATTGATTCTAAACGGTATGACCGATGAGCAATTTGCACCGGAAGCCAATGTGACACGTGCCGAGTTTGCGGCAATGCTGGTTCGTTCCCTTGGTTTAGTGGAAACAAAAGTAAACGTGTTTCACGATGTTCAATCCACGGATTGGTTTGCCGGAGCCGTGGGCTCGGCTTCAAAAGCTGGATTGATCGATGGCTATGAGGACGGTAATTTCCAACCTAACGCCAATATTACTCGTGAACAAATGGTTGTGATGGTAATCCGGGCTATGAAAGTCGGCGGCAAGGAAATGCAAGGCGATATCTCGGTATTGAACAAATTCGCCGACCGATCGGATATCGGGGAATGGTCGAAAGAAGCCGTTTCGCAGGCTTTGAAAGCCGGACTTATTCAAGGTATGTCCGACACCGTTTTCGCTTCGAAGGAACCTGCAAATCGTGCACAAGCTGCTGCGATTTTGAAGCGTGTGCTGCAGTTCCTGAGCTTTATTAACTAAATTCCTCCAGGTCTCAAAATAAGCAGCCGCCTTCGATTTCTCGAAGGCGGCTGTTTGGGTAAGAGGAATCCGAGCATATAGAAGGAATTTGTATGTATGAATAACGGAGGTGGAGAAGTGTGCGAATTATAACAGCGACAGAAAGAGACATTGATTTTATAAAAAGCAGAGATCACCATCTGAAGGAGAACTTAATTGCACCCAAAATCAGAGAGAACGAAATTTTCTTGTTCCGAGATGAGCGTGATGAAATCATCGGTTGGATGCGTTTTAGTTACTTCTGGGATAATACGCCGTTTATGAATATGATTTGGTTCGACGAACCTTACCGTAAACAAGGGTTGGGGAAGCAAGTCGTCGATTTTTGGGAAAATCGCATGAAAGAGCAAGGCTTTGAACGGGTTATGACATCAACCCAAGCTGATGAAGAGGCGCAGCATTTTTATAGAAAATTGGGTTACAAAGACTCAGGATGCTTATTGCTGGATGATCAAGCTATGGAGATTATTTTTACGAAAAAGTTGATTTGATAGAACTATGACATTAATTGACATGGTTAATGTCTATACTAGGCAGTAGATCAACGAAAGGAGTTAACCATCCGTGACCCGTAAAATAATTTTAGATTTAGCCGTTACTTTAGATGGTTTTATTGAAGGAAGTAAGGGGGAAGTTGATTGGTGCGTGATGGACGCTGAGATGGGGTTCACGCAATTCTTAAATCAAATTGATACCATCCTATATGGAAGAAAAAGTTATGATTTATGGGGGCAATATACGCCTGAATCTGAAAATGAAGAGACGGATCATGAAATTTGGGATCTCGTTCATAGTAAAGAGAAATATGTGTTTTCAAGAACACAAAATGGGACAGATCATAAAGCCATCTTCATTAATGATCATATTTTGGAAGAAGTAAATAAAATAAAGAATAAGCCAGGCCAAGATATTTGGCTGTATGGTGGAGCAAGTCTTATTACAACTTTTATCCATTTAGGACTAGTTGATGAGTTTAGATTATCTGTGCACCCTGTTATTCTGGGAGAAGGAAAGCCGTTGTTTACGGATATAAATCAGAGGCTAAACCTAAAATTGATTACTACCAAAACATTCTCCTCTGGCGTTGTGCAGCTAATCTATCATATGAATGAGTAATAACGAAAGAAGAACCAACCGTTATGCCGGTTGGTTCTCTATTTGTTTATATGCTACTTACGGGCAAGAAGCTTAACGTTATCTGCAGCATGGAAGATCGAACGCTGTTTTCCTTCATAAATAACAGCCGACACCGCCGGAATAACATCGTCCTCGACCTTGACTTCATGTTCGGAAAAGTTGGCAATAACCTTGAGATCAGTACCATACTGAGCGCTTTGAACAAGTCTGTCTTCGGTTAATACGGCGAAATTGCTCATTTGTTGAGTGACGGCTTGCTGATGGAAAGGGGACCATACTTTCAAATAATTAAGAATGCTGGCTTTCTCTTGCTCCCAAGTTGCACGGTTCAAGTGATACAACGGTGGCACATTGTACAAAAGGCCATATAGCATTTTATCCGCTTTATCACCCTTAATCTTATAGGTACCCCACTCCCAATGATTAGTCGTAATAATGGAGTTATTATAAACAAGCTTGTATAAAGGCAAGGCGTACATGGGGTCATTGTATACCTTTTCATACAGCGGTTTAATCGGTACTGACTTGCCGTAACGTTCCGGGATGCCGGATGCAGCGTAATATCCGCCTACATAGTAGGGGCTGTTTTTATTTTCCCGCATATCCGGGTCGCCCCAAGCGATGACGGGGCTCTCGATGCCTTGCGCATAAGCGATAACGCCACTCGCGTAATCATTACCACCCTCCGAGCCAACCACCATATGTTTATCCTTCGCAAAGTACCTAAACCGATCTAAGCGGGCCATCATGTCCTGAAGCTGTGTCGTCGGATGATTGGGGGAGAAATCGTCGTAGACATCGCCAGTTGCGTCTGAGTCGACAAACCACGAGTTGTAACCAATCCCGTCTTGAAGGATTCCCTCAACCCGCTGTTTTACACTAGGCATAGCTAAAGTTGGATTCAATTTTCGCCCCCTTTGAAGAAAGCCGGCAATCTTCGAACCATCCTTTTTGGCGATCGTTGCCTGATCATAAAGCGAAGGATCAGGGAAGAACGCCGTGTTCCATGAAGGATCGGGTTGCTCCTGAATGGAATGGTAGGAATCATATGGAGCTATTAAATATCCCGCCTTATTGGCTGCTTCAACCATTCGAGGATTGCTAAGACCGTCAGCCCAGTTGGGAAGTCCAATCCATGCTTTTTGAACGCCCGACTTCTGCATGTCGTTGATTAGATCGGTTGAATCCGCCTGTCCCCAAGTAGAAATATCGCCCGCGGCATCTTTCAGCACACTCTTGAGCAACAGCTTGTTTAAGTCGTACAGTTTTTGCTCGCTTAAATGATCAATGCCCTGATCCATCAGCTTCTGCGCCTCACTTCCCGGATTCGGAAACACGGCCTGTGAATAGAAACTTTTCAGTTTCATTCCTTGATTGAGTGCACTTAGGACAACTCTTTTCTGATAGGCGTCCAAACTGTTCTGTTTCGCGAGGTCCTTCAACACCTGCGCAAGTTCATCGCTACCTTCAGCTGTACCTGCGAGCAGCTTGACCAGCCACTCACCAAGAGCACCCGAGAGTAGCGGGCGGATTTTCGGCCACTGGACATCACGATCGGTGAGGATCGACTCGCTCCATAAGTATATCTGTGGCGCTCCGTACAGTTTTTGAATATCCGGATTATCTTTCGATTTGTCCGCAAGCGTAACGTATTTTCCGCTTTCTTCTATATAGCTTTTGTAAGGTTGAACCATTTGCTGTGGATCATTGCCCATAACATACAGGCGGAATCCATAGCTTTTATCTTTATTGATGCTTGGAAATGCGTGTGTAAATTGAAATTGAAGAGAAGAAGACGTATCGAAATGAACCTCATCATTGAATTTATTTGTAACCACATAAACCAGGGAGAAGGGGTCATTTTTCAAAGCAAAAAAGTCCATCGAGAACGACTCACTCCAAGTGTAGCTCTGATCATCCAAGAAAATCCGCCAATTCGTGTCGTCTGCCGGAATGATCTTTCCTTCGCCCAAGGGAAGTACGTAACTCTGTGCTTTCACTGAAGGCCATTGAAACTGCTCTGCGCCTATGGAATCGAAGTGAATATCGAGATAATTGTTTTTCTTGGCGATACTCACTTTAGATGGAGCTGTCTTCACCGTTGAGAAAAGGCAAAGCAGTCTCCTAGCATCCGCTCCACGACTTGTTGAAACGCCAGCTTCTTGTGCTTCAGCGTATCCTCAGACCAAATGAAAATACCTGGATCAAACATAAAATGAATGCCCATGAGCAAAATTTCCGCGGTTTCCTGCAGGTGCTGAATGCGGAAAATACCTTCCGCCACCCCTTGCTCCAATATGCGGATCACGTAAGGTACGCTTTGCTGGACCGTCTGTACAAGAACCTTTTGATGTATAAATGCGTTATTCTCATGGTGTAGAAACTCAAGCATCTTACTTTCTTCTTCACTAGGTTCTTCCGCCCATATGAGCTTATGGATCTTTTCTTCCGTCGTCAGATTGCTATCGGTTAAGACACGGATCGTGTTCACTTTCTCAGTGACCAAGCTGTCTATAATAGCTGTCATAATGTCACTTTTTGTCTTGAAATGATAATAAAATGTCCCTTGAGCCACACCTAATTTTTTGACGATATCACTGACGGCCGTTTGTTCATAACCCTTACTGCTAAAAAGCTCTAAAGAAGCATCTATCATTTCTTGCCGCCGAATTTCCGGTTTTTTGGATACTCTTGCCATGAATTTCATCCCTCTCGTTGTATCGCTACTATGATTGTATTGACTGACTGACTATTAGTCAATATAATAAGAACGTAAAGTAATAACTGACTGATTGTCAGTCGAATAATGAGGGGTGATGTTAAGATGAAACTCAGACTAATCTTGTACGTGATCGGATTCAGTGCATTTGCCGGATCTCTTGGACAAAATTTATATACGCCTTTACTGGCCGAGATGCAGAAGAGTTTACACACAACAAGTTATATGATGAGCTTGACGGTTTCTTTATTTCTGGTTGCTCTAGCTGTCATGCAGGTCGTATTTGGTTCATTAGCCGATACAAAAGGCAGAAAAAAAATTCTTATACCGGCATTAATTGTTTATGCCGCAGCGTCTTTTGGATGCGTTTTTTCCCATTCCATCGGTCTATTTCTTGTGTTCCGCGTCCTTCAGGGTATTGGTTCAGCAGCAATTCCCGTTGTTGGAGCTGCTGTTATCGGAGACATGTTCCGTGGAAATGAATTAGCAAAAGGTATGGCGACTTATCAGCTAATGCTGCTGCTAGCCCCTGCCGTCGGTCCGCTTCTCGGTGGTGTGATTGGAGAGAAATTTGGATACCAAGGCGTGTTTCTATTTTTAACAGTTATCATTTTATTATTATTGATAGCCAACGTGAAACTATTGGTTGAAACAAAACCTCAGGGATCGACTGCTACGCCTTTTGCTTTGAAATCTTTCGGTGTGACTTTTCAAAATCATCTTAGTGCAGTCGTCTTGATTTATGGTTTTGCACAAAGCGTTGTGTATTTAGTTTATCTCGTATTTCTACCGCATATCTTAGGGAATCATTATCATATGGCCGCAGGGAAAATTGGAGTCATTCTATTGGCTATGTCCGCTTCCACTATTGTTAGTATTAAAATCGGAAGCTGGATGCGGAATCAGCTAGGTAATAAAGCTAGTTTAGTATTCGCATTTTTGTTACAGTCATGCACAGTCATCTTGTTTGCTATAACAGCATACTTGTCTCTGCCAATGTTAATTGGAGATATCTGTCTATTTGGGTTCGCAATGGGGTTGACCGTGTCGCTTCCTGTGACCATTCTAGCCGAACAATTTCCGGAGGAGCGGGCGACTGCAATTGGCGTATACAATCTGGTTCGCTATTTGGGGATGGCGGTTGGCCCTGTGATTGGTTCTAGACTATATTCGGATACTGATTTAAAACCCTTGTTCCTAACCTGTGGGTTAGCGTTTCTAGGATTAGTCTTCTTTGGCGCGGCATGGATAGGTTTGAAACGTACAGTGGGACAAAGCTCATCAATTGCAAAATAAGTTAGATTGGAAAATAGGGGCGCTTGACTGCGGTCCTATTTTTCAAAAAGGAACCAATGATTATATAGGCGAATACCCTATCGTACAAAGAAGTGCAGGGAGGACTCGCCATGATTAAGGTGGCGATTATTACAGGTGGCGACAGTGGTATTGGCCGTGCGGTGGCAATCGGATTTGCAAAAGAAGGTTCAGATGTAGTCATTGTTTACTTGTATGAAAAAGAAGATGCGCTTGCAACGAAGCAAATGGTCGAGAATTATGGTGGTCGATGTTTGTTGAATGAATGCGATTTAAGACAGCCACTGGCAGCTAAAGCGGTCGTGAAACAGACCTTAGAGTATTATGGGAGGCTGGATACGCTTGTTTTGAATCAAGGGGTTCAATTCCCACAAGAAAGCATTTTGGATATTACGGATGAACAACTGGAAGACACGTACCGTACCAATATATTTCCACTATTTTATATGGCGAAAGCTGCGCTTCCCTACTTGCAGCCGGGAAGTACGATCATTTCTACGGCTTCTGTTACTGCTTATGCCGGAGCACCGCTGCTTGTCGATTATTCTTCAACCAAAGGTGCGATCGTATCCTTTACAAGATCGTTATCTCTCCAATTAGTGAGTAAAGGAATCCGAGTGAATGCCGTAGCTCCAGGCCCGATCTGGACACCGCTTATTGTATCCAGTTACTCTGCGGAGTACGTAAAAACTTTCGGTATGGAAACACCGATGAAACGGGCTGGGCAGCCTTTTGAGCTTGCACCGACCTACATTTATTTGGCATCAGACGATTCGTCCGTTGTGACGGGTCAGGTTCTTCATGTAAATGGCGGCATTATGACGGAAACGTAATTAGCAAAGAGAATCCATTTAAAGTGAATATGAATTATCAATTATACCTTCCGTATGCTGATGGAATAAACCGAGATGAAAAATATCCGTTAATCGTCTTTTTACATGGTGTTAAAAAGCGTGGCGAAGATATTAGTTTGTTAGATAACTATGGACTTACCTGGATAGCAGAAGGAAAAAGCGATTTTCCATTTATTGTGGTTACTCCTCAATGCCCTACAGACTCTAATTGGGTACAACAATTCTATTCCGTTAAGGCTTTGGTTGATGAAATTATCATGAATAACCCTGTAGATACCGAGAGAGTTTATTTAACTGGATTTAGTATGGGCGGAAATGGAACATGGGATTTTGCTTCAAGAGCACCTGAATTTTTTTCAGCCATCCTGCCAATTTCAGGGTGGTTTGAGCCGGAGCAAGCTAACCTGCTAAAGAATATACCAATTTGGGCTTTTCATTGTGTGGACGATGATGTTGTTCGAGTAACCGGGACAGAAGATATGGTTAGGTCGATCACAAATATAGGTGGAAACATCAGAGCGACATACTACTCCGAACTGGGTCACAGCCATAAAGTCATGGAAGAGACGTATAACAATCAAGAATTATATATGTGGCTACTGAAACACAAAAGAAATGCACGACTAGGGTAATTCCATTCAATCTAAAAAGTGACAATGAAAAGTAAGAGATTAATCTCCCATCAAATTGGTTAATAAATTGGGACCACAAAATGAAGCTAAATGAAAGGTGGTTCCAAAAATGAAGAAGAAAATCGTACTTGAAAAAGCAGCACAAGACTTTGTAAAAGCTACAGCTAACCCACCATTTCTTTTTGATTTAGGGCCGAAAAAAGGAAGGGAAACCGTTGACGAAGTTCAAAACGGACCTATCGCCAAGTTGCCTGTTGACGTGGAGAATTTAACAATCCCGGGAGGGCTCAAAGGGGACATATCTCTAACGATTATTCGTCCTCAAAACCATTCGGGCTCCTTACCAGTAATTCTTTACACTCACGGTGCAGGCTGGGTCTTCGGAAATGTCCATACGCATGACCGATTAACTCGAGAATTAGCGGTTGGGTCTCAATCCGCAGTTGTTTTTACAAACTACAGCCTGTCGCCGGAAGCAAGATATCCGGTTGCGATTGAGGAAGTATTTGCCGCTCTAAAATGGGTTGCCGAGCATGGAAAAGAAAAGGGATTACATTCAAACAACATAACAGTTGCAGGGGATAGTGTCGGTGGTAATATGAGCGCTGCCATTACCTTAATGGCCAAAGAGCGCGGAGGTCCTCAGATCCGCAAACAGGTGCTTTTTTATCCAGTCACTGATGCGTCGTTTGAGACGGAGTCTTATAAAGACTTTTCAACAGGAT
Organism: Paenibacillus violae; assembly: GCF_032461945.1. Taxonomy (NCBI): domain Bacteria; kingdom Bacillati; phylum Bacillota; class Bacilli; order Caryophanales; family Paenibacillaceae; genus Paenibacillus; species Paenibacillus violae. Next base: position 299,483 of record NZ_JAWCUD010000002.1, on the reverse strand, counting down.
ATTTCCTTCGCCAGGATGCTATGAAATGGTTCTGGGACCAGTATACAACTGATCCAGGAGAGAGAGCGGAAATAACCGCCTCACCCTTAAGAGCTTCCATAGAACAACTGAAAGGACTTCCGGAAGCACTTGTGATTACAGCTGAAGCAGACGTACTAAGGGATGAAGGAGAAGCATATGCGAATAAATTGAGAGAAGCCGGGGTTCGGGTTACAGCTGTACGCTTCCAAGGTACAATTCATGATTTCCTCATGCTCAACGCGCTTGCGGACACAGCTGCAGCAAGAGGAGCTATTCTGCTTGCAAATGCATGGATCCGTGAAAGTGAGAGAGCATACGTGTAAATGGATCTGGGAACAATACAAGTAAAACGATGCAATGTTACGGGGTATTCGAAATGATTTTCATTGCTATGGCTATATTATCTGTCCTTTCGGCATGGCGTTGGGGAGACTGGCGAAATTGGCAAAAATACCATGCAACAATGTTATATTTCTTGCTTGGAGACGTATTTTATATTTTGCTGACAAAAGATTACCCTCTATGGCAGCATCAGTCGAAGCCTCCAATTCATAGTGGGATAGGTACTGAAATATGTTGTTTAGTGGCATTTGCAGCTACAACGCTGATATTCCTTGGTTTATACCCAAAAGGAGTTGCTAAAGCAACATTATGGATAGGATTATGGGTCGTCATTTATTCCCTCATTGAAGTCATATACATGTTTACAGGAGCGATTAAACATTTTAACGGTTGGACCATGCTTTATTCCGTTGTATTTAATATGATCACGTTTCCAATGCTTCGTTTACATTTCAGTCGGCCAATACTTACGTATGTGATTTCCATAACACTCGCTTTTGGTTTATTAGTCCTATTTAAAGTTCCAATTAAATGATCGGTTCAGGAAATAAGTGTATTCATCTAGACGGCTTCATTTTTTATTTGTATAATAAAGGGAAATTCTGGTATGCGTAACTGGCGAAACGTAGAGGACTACGGGGGAGCGCGTATGTCATATAGCCGATCGCCTGGGCAGAGCGTTTGATCCAATGGGTCAGGTGCTCTTTTTTATTTCTGAGGAGATGATGTCGATGAAGAGGACAAGGCATGTCGGAGTTGTGCTGTACGATAAGGTTGATACGTTGGATTTTACCGGTCCTCATGATGTATTTGGGGTGGCTGGGTATTTGAGCAGCAATTTTCAGGTCTTTACGGTAGCCGAAAAGGCAACCCCATTGACAACCGTTAGCGGTATCACTATTACGCCACAATTTAGTTTTGATACTTGCCCTGCAATTGACATTCTCATTGTGCCTGGAGGGTGGGGAGCTCGCACAGAAATAAACAATTTGCCACTGATCAATTGGGTGCGTGAAACGGCGAACAACGCCGAAATTGTGCTCTCCATATGTACAGGCGCTTTACTGCTGGCGAAAGCGGATTTATTGGAGGGGCTTCGTGTGACAACGAATCGGATGGCGTACGACCTTTTACAGGGCATGCTTTCACCTGGTACGACAGTTGTGAAGAATGTCCGGTATGTTGATAACGGAAGAATCGTCATGTCCGGCGGTGTAACTACAGGATTTGATGCGGCGTTACATGTTGTAGCAAGGTTGTCAGGTGAAGCATTGGCGATGGAAACAGCTGCACGGCTGGAGTACTGTTGGCAGGGCAAGCTGGACATTCGCAGAGCAGAACTGGCAGATGCAGAGTCGGTGCGAGAGCTTCTGGTTCATGCAGCCAGGTGGATTGAGCGGACGCAAGGCTTTATTCAGTGGCGTGAGGAGAGGTTTACGCAAGCGTATGTGTTCGATTTGATTCGACAGGATGAGTTTTTTGTGGCGCACATGGAAGGAGTACCCGTCGGCTGTTTTTCCATTCAATGGAGGGACGAAGAGATCTGGGGCGAGCAATTCCACGAAAATGCTGGCTATGTGCATCGTTTGGCGACCTCTCGGGACTATCCAGGCATGGGGATAGGCACGCGGTTGCTCAATTGGGCGGAAAGCTATATCAGAGAAAAAGGGAAATCTTGGATTCGCCTTGATTGTATGGCTGATAACAAGACACTCAACAGATATTATACCCGTGAAGGATTCGCGTTTTGTGGACGCTATGAAGCTCAAGGATGGACCGCGCACTTGTATGAACGGCAGATCCTTTAGTAAAATAAAATTTAGTAAAACTTGTAAGTTTTCTATTATCATAGTGGCATTTAACGAAAGCGAGGAGAACGGTCATGTCATTAATAGAATTCGGTATTGTCGGCAGAGGGTGGAGAGCCGATTTTTATTTGCGGATTGCCAAAGCGCTGCCCCAGCATTTCACCGTCCGTACGATGCTAGTCCGTGACGAGGAACGCGGCAAGGAGATTGAAGATGAGTGGGGTGTGAAAACCTATCGTGATATGGAGTCTTTCGCTTCAAGCGGGCCAATTCAGTTCGCGGTCGTATGCGTCCCATGGGAGGCAGCGCCTTCCTGCACATTGGAATTAGCTGAGCGGGGAATTCCCGTTTTGACAGAGACACCTCCGGCTAAGGACATCGCGACCATGATCGACTTGTACGAATCCCTGAAAAAGCTGAAAGGACACGTACAGGTAGCCGAACAATACTTGTATCAACCGATGCATGCTGCGCGTATTGCTTTAGTGAGGTCCGGCAAACTAGGCGACGTTTCTCAAGTGCAAGTCTCGGCAGCTCATGGTTACCATGGCATTAGTTTGATACGAAAGTTGCTAGGCATTGACTTCGAGAATGCCGTCATCCGGGGACAGAGATTTACGTCGAATCTGGTGAAAGGTCCTGGGCGTAATGGACCTCCCGAAAGTGAAGTCATGGCTGATTCTGTCCAGGATATCGTTACACTTTCCTTCGGAAATAAGCTGGCACTGTTTGATTTTACAGGAGATCAGTATTTTTCTTGGGTTCGCAAAAATCGCATCCTCGTTCGTGGAAACCGCGGAGAACTAACAGACGAAACGTACCGCTATTTGCGGGATTTCAAAACACCGATATACGGTGATCTGCGAAGAATCGATACTGGCCATAATGGTAACCTTGAAGGGTACTATCACCGAGGCATTACAGCAAATGATGAATGGGTATATGAAAATCCATTTGTTCCTAGCCGCTTATCTGACGATGAGATTGCTATCGCTACGAGTTTAAGCAAGATGGCGGACTATCTGCAAGGTGGGCCGGAATGCTATGGGTTGGAAGAGGCTATGCAGGATCATTATTTGTCTATTATGATGCAAGCGGCCATCGAGTCGGGGGAAGAGTTAACGACAACAACTCAGCCTTGGGCGCACGACGGTGCAAATGCTTCCTCCTAAATGAACGAGCATTAGGAAGTAAGAACAGGCATATTGGAACGAGCTATCCGTATATCTATGTTTTATCACAAGCTGGCTGCTGTTATCACAAGACAGAACGTCAGAGGAGCGTGACTGCTATGACTGATTATACGGAACGGAACCGCGAACACTGGAACGCCCGTACAGCCGTCAATGCCAAAAGATACGATATCTCCGGGTTTAAGGCAGGCAAAATTACCTTGACCCCAATCGAACGAGAGGAACTAGGCGATGTTTCCGGTAAGTCGTTGTTGCACTTCCAGTGTCACTTCGGTTTGGATACGCTCTCCTGGGCTCGTCTCGGCGCACAAGTTACTGGGGTAGATTTCTCCGAGGATGCGATTGCACTCGCCGAACGTTTGACCCAGGAAACAGGGTTAAATGCGCGGTTTCTCTGTTCGGACATTTACGAACTTCCTAAGGTGCTCGAGGATAAGTTCGATATCGTTTTTACGTCGGGCGGTGTTTTGTTTTGGCTCTCAGATCTTGATCGGTGGGCGAAGATTATCGCGCATTTCCTCAAACCTGGGGGGATATTTTACTTGCAAGAGGAGCATCCGTTTCTCAATGTCTTTGATGATGCTGCCCATGTGACCGAATTGCTCACACGCTATCCTTACTTTCACACGGAAGAGCCCGTTCGAATTGAGGGAATTATCCCACATTCTGATCCAGCAGCTAATCAGCAGGGGGTTGAATATGTCTGGAGCTACAGTTTCAGCAATATACTGAATGCCTTGATTGCTGCCGGCCTTCGATTGGATTATCTCCATGAGTTTCCACACGGAAACAACCAACGATTCCCATTCATGGAAAAAGGTGAGGATGGATGGTGGCGATGGAAAAACGCCGATAACCATATTCCCCTCACATTCTCGCTGCAAGCCACGAAAGTATGAAAAATAACATTTTCGAGGAAAAGCTTGAGAAATCAAGCTTTTTTTATTTTTATACTGAGTCAGTTTTGCCTGTAACTCAGGTCGGATCTTGTCGAGTTGTGTGAAAGTGTTGTGAAGAGACCTCAAGTTGTTCATATAACCTTAAGCTCCACCAAATCCCCTGCTGACATTCCAACGTTATGGTAGTTCATATCGGAATTCATCATGGAAGGAAATGGAGTGTGGCAGGAGTGAAAATAGAGTTATTGAAAGTTGGGTTATCGCTTGCTTTATTCACTGTTCCCCTCAACGGTAAGGAAGAAGAGAAGCCTAGATTATCCTTCCCTGTTATCAGTGATATTCACGTGCAGTCATGGGATAAGCAGTCCCAACACAAGTTCGCTGCCGCACTGAGTGACTTAAACGATCTGAATCCAAGTTCCGATTTGCTAGTTATTAATGGAGATTTAACAAACGGAATGTCATCTGACTATGAGGAATTAAATGAATTGCTGAAGTCAAATCCTCATCCGAAAAAGATTGCGTGGACAATCGGAAATCATGAGTTCTATCGAGCATGGTTCGATCCAAACCGAGTATGGCGGGCGGATTCATTCCCAAACAAGGAGACGGAACAGGCCTCCATATCCCGATTCTTACAGCTTACGGGTGAAAAGCAAGTCTATTATGACCAGTTCATTCAAGGGTATCATTTTATTTTTCTTGGATCAGAGCAATATCGGCAATCCGACGAGGCAAATCTGGAAGATGCCTATTTATCTCAAAAGCAACTGGACTGGTTGAGTATGAAGTTGAAGGATGATGTAGATGCAGGTAAGCCGGTCTTTGTTTTTTTGCATCAACCTTTACCCAATAGTGTGGCGGGCACGCATTTCTGCTGTACGAATAACAGAGCAATCGTTCAACATGAGGAATTGAAAAAAATATTATCAGGTTACCCGCAGGTGATCTTCTTCTCCGGCCATACGCATTGGGAATTGAAGTCCCCAGATACACTTGTCAAAGATAATTTCACCATGGTCAATTCATCGTCTGTGCAACAACCGTGGACAGACAACGGCCACGGCGGTGAAGTGGCATTAGGCCCAGAAGAAAGTGAAGGTCTGTATGTTGAGGTGTACAAGGATAAAGTGGCCATTAAAGGACGTGATTTTTATCGTCATCGTTATATTCAAGAGGCACAATTCTTAGTAGCATTGGGGGGAAATGACAAAAAGCCAGAACGCTTTCACATAGTGGAAGGATTGCCGCTAACGGAGCTATTTCATTGGTTAAACATGCTTGGAAAAGGCTGGTTTAAAGGTTAAGGGGCGTCTTGCCCTTTTTTGCAACATCTGATAAGATGAACCTAAACTTATTAAATTCATTTAATAAGTGGTATTGTTTTTAATAGGAAAGGTTCTGATCGATATGACAAATGTCTTTAAGACGCCGAAAGAGCTAAACGAACCGTTAATTTACCGTATCCGTGCAGGGCTCATCTTGTTAGGTAGTGCAACAAAAGCGGAGCTCAGTCAGAGATTGGGGATCAGCTTTCCGACGATCAGCAAATTTATAGCTCAGATGGAGAAGGACGGCGAAATCCGTTATACAGGTGATGATGATTCCAGCGGGGGCAGGAGGGCAAAGAGGTATACCTATGATCCTGAGTTCATGTTGGGACTGGCCATTTTCATCGAGAAAAATGAAACCAATTATTCGATATTCAACTGTCTTGGGCAGGTCAAAGAGCAGGGGACCAAACCAAGCGTCATACAACAAGATGCACAAATGCTTGGAGACCTTATTGAAACGTTGATCGAGAAATATCCAAGGCTTCGTTCCATTGCAATCGGAGTGCCTGGCGCTGTCGAAAATGGCAAAATCATTTTTATACCCCCGTATCAGCAGTACTTTAACTATGATCTGAAAGGGGAATTCGAATCCAAATTTCAGATACCCGTCGTGGTTGAAAATGATATGAATGCATCGGTACTTGGATATGCGTCGAACTACGAGATAGAGAATGAGTCGCTGATCTATCTGTATTTCGGCCAGAACGGGCCAGGGTCCGGCATTATGATTAATGGCGATGTTGTGCGAGGCAGCACCTTCTTCTCAGGTGAGATTTCATTCGTACCCCAGTATGATAATAGGACGTTTCTGCAAGCCTTGCAAAATGGGGGCAGCAACCATCGAATGTTATTAGCTGAAGATAATCAGATTGATGCGATCGCACGATTAATTGCCACATTCACTGCCATTATCAACCCTCGGACAGTTGTTTTCTGTGATGATGAAGTAGACGAAGTGCTTTTGAATAAGATTGTAGATAGAAGCTCGGCCTACATCCCGCAAGAACATTTGCCTCAACTCTTGAGGAGCAACTGGAGAGAGGACTACCTGGCCGGCTTGCAGAATTTAGCATTAAACTTGATGATTACGGATAGTTAATAGCAATCAGATTATTTTGGTATTGTTCGGGACGAAAGAAGCACTGCTAGGGTCATTCAGAGCAGGGCTTCTTTTCTATTTTATGGAATAAAACAGCTTGAAATCACGCATGATATAAACCGAGACTTGAGGAAGGGGGGAAGTGGCATGGAGCAGAGCATTCCAGCGGATGTTCACGAAAATGTACAGATGAATTATGATGCGTTACAGCATATTTTTCATAATTGTTCCGATATCGTATTTAGACCGTTAAAACTTATGGATCACTCAAATATTCTCCTCGTTTATATTGAAGAAATGACAGACTCAGATCGATTGGAGCAGATTATTTCGGCGTGTATGATGAGTCATGATTTTACAAGGCTCACACAGTATACGCCCGTTTTTGAATTATCAAAAATCGTAGCAGAAGTTTTGAAAGGCTGTACGGCTATTTTTTTGGACGGCAAGCCTTTTGCTTATATAGCAGACCTGACTGACTTCAAACAACGCGCAATTAATGAACCGTCTAATGAGGCTTCGATTCGTGGACCACGTGAGGGATTTACCGAAGATCTGAGAACAAATTTAAGCATGATTCGAAGAAAAATAAGCCATTCCACCTTAAAGTTCGAAATGCATCAAGCAGGAGATTTGACCCATACCGATTTTGTCGTAGCCTATATCGAAGATCAAGTGAAGCCGGAGCTGCTTCAGGAAGTCAGAAGCAGACTTCATTCTTTTCGAACGAATCAACTGCTGGATTCTGGCTATATCGAAGAATTTATCGAAGATAAGTCCTTATCCTTTTTTCCGCAAATCCAAAACACAGAGCGTCCAGACACCGTAGCCGCGAGTCTGCTTGCAGGCAGAGTAGCCATTATCGTCGATGGCTCTCCCAACGCTTTATTGCTGCCCATGACATTTTGGTCTGGCTTTCAAGCAGCAGAAGATCATTATGAACGCTTCTTATACGTTTCGGCAGTCAGAATTATACGTTTCTTGCTAACCCTCGTGTCTTGCTTACTACCTTCCGTGTATGTTGCGCTTACCACATTTCATCCGCAAATGATTCCACTAGCGTTAATGCTTAGTATATCAGTATCTAGAGAAGGCATACCGTTTCCAACCGTGATCGAAACTCTATTGATGGAACTGATGTTCGAGGGATTGCGGGAAGCAGGTCTCCGTCTGCCGAAAGCCATTGGTTCAGCTGTAAGTATCGTAGGCGCGCTGGTTATTGGCGAGGCTGCTGTGCAAGCAGGATTTATTTCAGCTCCGATTGTCATGATCGTTGCCGGAACAGGAATCGCATCGTTTGCTTTTCCGAGCTATAGTTTGGCATTACCGTATCGCATACTAAGATTTCCACTTCTTGTATTGGGCGGATTCTTAGGTTTGTATGGTGTTGCCATCGGGATCATGTTCGTTATGATTCATCTTGTGACACTGAAGTCATTCGGTGTTCCTTATTTAAGTCCGGTAACGCCAATTGGAAAAAAATTCTGGAAGGACACGCTTATACGAATGAACAGAAAATACGTATCAGCGTCGCGAAAACAATGAAGAAATTGTGTTTAATTCTGTCTTTGACAGTAACTCTGTTCATTTCCGGTTGTTGGGATAGGAATGAAATTAATGATTACGCTTTCTGGATAGGGACAGCCCTAGATCTATCGGAGAACGGTAAACTTACAAAAAGCGCTCAGGTTGCCGTTCCTGCTGATTTCAAAAGCAGTAAAGGAGGAGGAGGAACCGAAAAAAGGGCTAACATTGTACTTACAGCTTCCGGAACCACCATTGTTGATCTGACACAACAAATTCAAGACAAGCTTCCCAGGAAGGTTTTTCTTGGACACCGCAGGTCTATTTTTATTGGTGAAAAGCTAGCGAAAAAAGGTTTAGTTGATATTATGGATCAATTTACACGAAACACAGATACTCGGATGCGTACGGATATTTTCGTTGTCAATAATGGAGAAGGTAAAGACGTTTTGAAAATCAACAGTCCTTTTAGTCAGTTCTCAGCAATTGTGGCTGTTAATCAAGATCGGTTTTGCCGGTTAGGGGACACGGCTTTACGAGACGTCTTACTTGATATAGGGCGAGATGGCATCCGGCCATGCATGCCCATGGTTGAAATTACGCCGAATAATGAACAAGAGAAAAATGAGATCATCGAAGTGAAATCCGTAGCCATTTTTAATAAAAAATTGGCTATGGTCGGAGAAGTGAGCGGAAGAGAGTCACTGGAATTGTTCTGGGTGAAAGGTGTGTTAAAGGATCAATTTCTCACAGAAGAAACCGAGGAAGGCAGCATATCTTTATACGAATCCAACTTAAAAAAATCCATCCGAACTGAAGTAAATGGCCATACAATTAAAGCCTATGTGAAACTGGAGGGAAAAGGAAGAGTCCTTGAGAACAACACGGATATTGATATTTCCGTTTCGTCAGAACGTATCCCGTTGGAACGCAAGCTTAATGAAATGAAAGCCAAGAAAGTAGAAGCAACAATCAAGAAAATACAGCTTCAACTTGGCCAGGATGTGTTTGGGATCGGTGAAGAAATTCATAGAGACCATCCTTACCAATGGAAGGAACTTCGGGATAAATGGGATCAACTATTTCCGACTGTTGAAGTATCCGTGAATGTTAAATTGAAAATTCAGAATACGGGAGATATTGGCAAGCGTATCCCGGGAATAGGAGATAGAACGTGAAAATTACGCGTTGGCAATTGTTTTGGATGTTCACAACATTAGAAATTTCAATGAGTATTTGGCTCACGGTATCTCCTACGATTGAGACAGCTAGACAAGATGCCTGGATATCACTACTATTGGCAGGCGTAATTGGTATTATCGTGACAATGATTTTAGTTCTCGTTAGCCAGCGGCATTCGGCTTATACACTAGTCGAGTTTGCACAGAAGCTTTGTGGAAAATGGGTGGGAAAGTTAATCGCTGCATTGTATATTATGGTTTGGTTTTCAGTATCTGCAGACATTTTGCGAATATTCTCCTTATTTATTAAGCAATTTCTGTTTCACGATACACCGATTTGGGTCATCACAATCATGATGATCTCCGCTATGGTCTACATCAATTACGCGGGAAACATTGAAGCTATTGCTCGCTTCAGTGAAATGGCTGGACCCTTGCTGCTGTTAGGCATTCTCATTACTTTCGGATTAAATGTAACGAATCTGCACCCTGATTTAATTTTTCCTGTATTTGCAGACTCAGGGGTTATGGCAATATTGAAGGGTTCATTCGTGAACGCATCATTTCTAGGTGAGTCTATGATGATCATGATGTTAACGCCTTTTATCGTGAACTCGCAAAAGATGCTGAAGCCCGCGCTGCTTGCGATCTGTATTCCATCCTTGGTTGCTGTATTAACGGCAATTTTTGTTATTATGACATTTGGAACGAATATCGGCTCAACTTTAATTTATCCGTATTTTAGCATGGTTCGATTTATTAATTATTTAGAATTCATTCAAAATATGGATGTCTGGATTATGTTTATCTGGATTTTCAGCGTGTTCGTCAAGTTAGCCATATATTTGTTTATTAACAGTTATGGAACTGCGCAATTGCTTGGTGTTAAGAACTGGCGGATTCTCATCGGATTTGCTGCGATTGTCATTTTCGCAATTTCCTTAATTCCTGCGAATATCGTAGGTCTATTGGATTTCGCAAAGTTGGTATGGATTATTTACATTTTCCCAATTTTCATCGTGGGATTGCCGATCCTTTTATTGTTCGTTAGTTTCCTAAGAGGCCGCTCGCTCGCGCATGAATAACAGGTGATCCCTAAGAAATATAGATAATATCCGGGGATAGACGTTGAGTTGACTAATAGGACTATGAAGTGTATTTTAAAATAGATTGATCGTTCAATTCATAAGTGGGAAAGGAGGAACAGCATGTTTGGTGAATACAACAAGGTACAGCAAGCCGTTCTGGAAACAACGCTTAACATCATCATTCAGAAGGAACTACAAGCTACATCCATGGCGCTAATTGCCAAAGAATCCGGTGTATCGACAGGAAACATTTATCATTACTTTAAGAGCAAGGAAGATATAGTCAACGAACTCTATAAAGCAATTGTTACTTTTAATGGACATTATGTGCGCGAAGGCTTACAACAGGGCAAAACGATCCGTGAAAAGTTTGAGCTGGGCTGGAAGCGGGTCATTGAATTGGGTGAAAAATATCCGCAAGGGTTTCAATTCATCGAGCAGTATTCTTTCTCACCTTACATCTATGATGAGGTGAAGCGAGAGGTCTATACAGGTGGCTGGTGCGAACCGATGAATAAATTATATGAAGAAGCCATTAAACATAAGTTGTTCGTGCCGATGGATGCGCAAATGATGGTTCAAATGCATTACGGGTCATTCGTCTATATGTTAAAAGGTCAATCGTACGGGATATTTGAGTTAACGAATGAAAGTATCAACGAAGCCATCTGTTCCTGCTGGAATGCCGTTTCTCCTAAGGATGATACGGTAAAAGATCATGGATAGGTTCGATTCGTCGGACCAGCTTAGCTGCCCATGGTTTTAGAATTTCGATTTTTTGAATACAAAGGGACTTCTCTTTCAAATAAGAAAGTAATCTAAAAAATAGCCGCGTATCGCGGCTATTTTTTATTGCAAATTATGATTTAAAATTTTACCGGCAAGGGCGGTCAGTTGCAAACGTTCAGCTTGGGTTAGATTTGCGGTGATGGCATGGATTTGATGCTTAATCTCCTGACTAGCTACTTGAATAAGTTGCCTACCGGCAGGAGTCACACTCACATTAAATCCGCGTCGGTCGACGGGAGAAATGGTACGTTGGACGAGCCCGCGGCGTTCAGCGCGATCGATTAAACCGGTAATGCTGGATTTATCAAGGTTAAGGTACTGGGCTAGCTGCATCATGCTAGGTTCTCGATCCCGCAGAATGCCAAGCAAGCGAATTTGAATGATTGAAAGATCGTGCTCTGCTCCGACCTGGCCAAGAATAGAGTGAACGGCGAAAGAGAGTTGCACCAGTCCATCAAGGAACGATTGATCCATCGTATGGGTTGTTGGGTCATTATCCATTATTATTTCACTCCAAAAAATATATAAGATTAAAAGGACAGACAGCTTATGCGGCTGTGAATTCATCTTGTATTTTATCATAAAAGATATTGATTTTGTATGCCATGCGAGTTATATTGTTTGTGTAACAAACTAAATTTATGTGAAACGTGAATGGAGGTCATTTTATGCATGCTGCTGTTGTGCGTTCGTTCGATACTGCTCCGAAATATGAAATTGTCGATACTCCCATACCTTCTGAAAAAAATGATGTTCTTATAGATGTGATTGCTGCAGGTTTGCACCCCCGCGTGCGATCACAAGCCAATGGTTCCCATTATACAAGTTCCGATCAACTGCCGTTAGTTCCTGGCATCGATGGCGTTGGTCGTATGGCTAATGGTCAATTCATCTATTTTGTTGCACCTGACTCATCGATAGGGACGTTTGCAGAAAAGGCCGTCATTGACACTCGTCGAAGTGTAGCTTTGCCGGATGATGTTGATCCTATCCGGATTGCTGCGGCAATGAATCCAGCCATGTCATCTTGGGTAGCATTCCGCCGTCGAATTGATTTTCAGCAGGGACAAAAGGTTCTGGTTCTTGGTGCAACAGGGAATTCTGGACAGATGGCTGTGCAGATTGCAAAGCTTCTCGGCGCGAGCCAGGTGATTGGTGCTGGGCGAGATGAGAATCGCCTTAATGGCCTAAAGGATCTGGGGGCAGACGTGACAGTTTCCCTTGCGGGTGATCCGGAGGAATCTGCTGATCGACTGGGGGAGATTGCCTCTGAAGTCGACGTCGTCATCGACTATTTGTGGGGCAAACCAGCAGAACTTGCGATGTTACCCTTGCTTAAAAATAGATCGGAGCGAAGCCGGGCATTGTCATGGATTCAGATTGGGTCCATTGCAGGTCCTACGGCTGCAGTGCCTTCCGTCGCACTTCGATCAGCCAACTTTTGTTTGCTAGGCAGCGGTCAAGGTTCAGTCTCGACCTCAGGATATGTGGCCGAGCTGCCATCTTTAATCGATGTGATTGCTGCAGACAAGCTTGAAGTGAACTCGATATCTTTGCCGCTTTCCAAAGTTGAAGAAGTATGGAATGATGCTGCTTATGCCGGGCAGCGTGTTATCTTTATCCCGACGAAGTAGGTGGAAGGCATCCGCGCAGATGCGGAAAATCAAAAAAGAACCTGATAAAAATATCAGGTTCTTCCGTATTGCATATAAGTGCACACGGTGTTATAATCGGAACACGAATGTTTTGTTGTTGGTTTTAGGTCAAAGTTCATTCATCTTACACTCTAAGTGTACCATGTCGTCAATCCCTTGTCAAATGTTTTCTCAATTTAATGGTTAGGAGAGATGTAGAATGAGTTCTTTAGTTCTCGGTTTTCAGGAAATGGAGAAAACACAGCTTACCCTTGTTGGCGGAAAAGGTTTAAATTTAGGGGAACTATCAAAAATTCAAGGGATACAAGTACCAGAAGGATTTTGTGTGACAACTGTGGGATATCAACAAACGATCGAGAAAAACGAGTCTTATCATGCTTTTCTTGAACGCCTAAACTCACTGAAAGTTGGAGATCGAGATCAAATTAGTGAGATCAGCAGAAAGCTCCGACAACTTATTATAGAAGCCGAGATACCAAATGACGTAGTGAAAGAAGTTGCTCACTATCTTGCCAAGTTTGGCGAAGAACATGCCTATGCGGTGCGTTCCAGTGCAACTTCTGAAGATTTGCCACATGCCTCTTTTGCCGGTCAACAAGACACCTACTTAAATATTAGCGGTAAAGAAGCAATCCTACAGCATATCAGCAAATGTTGGGCTTCTTTATTTACGGACCGTGCGGTCATTTACCGTATGCAAAATGGTTTTGATCACAGCCAAGTTTATTTATCTGTTATTATTCAACGGATGGTCTTTCCGCAGGCTTCTGGAATTTTATTTACGGCTGATCCAATAACTTCTAACCGAAAGCAGCTATCCATCGATGCCAGTTTCGGGCTTGGCGAAGCGTTGGTCTCAGGCTTGGTATCTGCCGATTGTTATAAAGTACAAGATGACGAAATCGTCGATAAGCGGATCTCAATCAAAAAATTGGCTATCTATGGTCGAAAAGAAGGCGGGACAGAGACTCAGCCAATCGAACTTGATCAGCAAAAGGCACAAACCCTGACTGAACCACAAATTTTGCAATTGGCGCGCATCGGAAGACAAATTGAAGCCTATTTTGGATCTCCACAAGATATTGAGTGGTGTTTGGCTGATGGTACATTTTATATTGTCCAGAGTCGACCAATCACAACCTTATTCCCGATTCCTGAAGCGGATGATGAAGAAAATCACGTTTATTTATCCGTCGGGCATCAACAAATGATGACCGATCCCATCAAACCATTGGGATTGTCTTTTTACTTGCTAACGACGCCAGCACCCATGCGTAGAGCCGGTGGGAGATTGTTTGTTGATGTCACCAATCATCTGGCTTCACCTTCTCGAAGAGATCACTTGATTAATGTGCTCGGACCTAACGATCCGCTCATTAAAGACGCATTAACGACGATTATTAACCGTGGCGATTTCATCAAATTGGATCCAGATGAAGAAAAAAATCAGACTCCTGCTAACAGCAACAAAGTTATACCATCATCGCCACAAGTCGATTTCGGACCATTAATCGTTTCAGAATTGATCACAAAGAATCAAACGTCGATAAGAACGTTACAAGAAAACATACAATCGAAATCAGGCGTGGCTTTACTTGATTTTATTCTGGAAGATTTTCAGGAATTAAAAAGGGTTTTATTTGACCCACAAAGCTCGGCTGTTTTTATGGCAGCTATGAATGCTTCATCAAGGATCAATGAAAAAATGAACGAGTGGTTGGGCGAAAAGAATGTTGCAGATACGCTTTCGCAGTCTGTAGCAAACAATATTACTTCGGAAATGGGTCTAGCGCTCATGGATGTCGCGGATGTCATTCGTCCTTATCCGGAAGTCATTGAATATTTACAGCGGGTAAAAGATGATAATTTTTTGGATGAGCTTGTTAAATTTGCTGGTGGACCGGAAGTCCGTGACGCCATCGATGCTTATCTTCAAAAATACGGAATGCGATGCGCCGGAGAAATCGATGTGACGAGAACTCGTTGGAGTGAAAAACCAATGACACTAGTCCCTATGATACTCGGTAATATCAAAAATTTTGAACCGAATGCTGCTTATCGGAAATTCGAGCAAGGGCGACAGGAAGCTTTGGAAAAAGAGAAAGAGCTTATAGATCGATTACAACATTTACCGGACGGGGAAGAAAAAGTTGAAGAAACGAAGCGGTTGATCAGCCTAATTCGAAACTTCATCGGTTATCGTGAATATCCCAAATATGGGATGATTAGTCGCTACTTCGTATATAAGTTGGCTTTACTGAGAGAGGCCGAACAGCTCGTGAAAGCTAATCTTATAAGAGAAAAAGAAGATATTTATTATCTCACTTTTCAAGAACTTCACGAGGTCGTACGCAGGAATGAGCTGGATTATCAGATCATCAGCAAACGTAAGGATGATTACAAATTTTTTGAAAAACTAACTCCTCCGCGTGTCATGACGTCTGATGGGGAAATCATTGCAGGTGAGTATAAACGTGAAAATCTGCCTGCCAATGCCATTGTAGGACTACCCGTTTCTTCCGGAGTTATCGAGGGCAGAGCGCGTGTCATTTTAAACATGGAAGAGGCAAATATAGAAGAGGGGGATATCCTGGTCACTGCCTTTACTGATCCTGGCTGGACACCCTTGTTCGTATCTATAAAAGGACTAGTCACCGAAGTTGGGGGACTGATGACACATGGCGCAGTTATCGCGCGAGAATATGGCTTGCCGGCCGTTGTTGGCGTAGAAGATGCGACCAAATTGATTAAAGATGGGCAGCGCATCCGTGTGCATGGGACAGAAGGGTATATTGAGATATTGTAATAGCTTATTATCAAGTAAACTGGGATGTCATTAAAATCTAATGGCAATTCACGTTACCATGTGTGCCCCCGTTGATACGGTATTGGATGGAAGTCCACTATCATATCTGTGGGGGCATTTTTATGTAAACTAAACGTTATTAAAAGTAACATTAAAGACTTATCGAATAAAATTTTAAATATTTATGTTACATATATTAACATCAACAAAAGGCAAGCGTACTATAATCTACAATAAGGTTCATACAAATTCGTACTATTTTTCAAAAAAAGTTATGTGAAGGTTCAAAGAATCATCTAGAAAGTACGAAAGGAGCGAAACATGGAAGAGAAAGTTAACCGACAACTTTATTCAGATCTAGATGATTTGGATTACAGAATTGTAAAGTTTCTAGAAGACAATGCGCGCATGCCTTTCACGCAAATAGCAACCGAACTGGGTGTTACAGAGAGAACGATTCGAATGCGAGTGCAGCAAATGCAAAGTGATGGAATTCTAAGTTTAGTAGGTGTCGTTAATCCTATAAAAGCTGGAATTCGGATGCAAGCTTTAATCCAAATCGCTGTAGATCAGAACAAGCTTGATCAAGTCGTAGAGGAATTAATGGATACATATGAGGCGCGGTTGGTCGTTCTAACATCGGGTGAGTATCAATTGATCATTCAAGTTTTCACACGCGATTATGAAGAACTCTCAGAATTTTTGATGAAGAAACTTAATAGGGTGGATGGGATTACACGAACTAATGTGATAGTTGAATTGAAAGTGCTGAAATCTCGCCTGAAATTTATTCGCTAGACTAATAGTAACGGAGGAGAAACCAATGTTCACATTAAGGGATATTCGTTTGTTATTAGCAACATCTCTAGTTGGCACAATGTTTACTCTTACTGCATGTGGCGATAGTTCTACTAATACGATGAGTTCTGCCAGTCCAACCCTAAGCACAACAACGGCAAGCAATTCGGCTCCATCCGGAAATAAAATACTCAAAATCGGTTTAAAAGCAGACCCTCCTAACCTGGATCCTTACGGCTCATCGGCTCTCGTTGATCGAATGGTTCAAAATAGCATTTTTGATAAATTATTCGATCTTGACAAGGACGGTAAGATTATTCCTATGCTAGCAGAATCTTATGAAGTGGATAGCGCCGGTAAAAACTATACGATTAAATTGAAAAGTGGCGTGAAGTTCCAGGATGGAACAATTTTTAATGCAGAGGTTGTAAAGTTTAACTTTGAGCGCAATAAAGTGGACAAGTCCAAACGCAAAAACGAGTTAAAGTTCGTCGATAAGATAACAGTTGTAGACCCAGCCACCGTTAAGATCGAGTTATCGCAGCCATTCTCACCTTTTATTTCGGTACTTACCGACAGAGCTGGAATGATGGTTTCACCGGAAGCTGTTAAAAAATACGGCGATGATTTCCTTAATCATCCGGTCGGTACTGGCCCTTTCATCTTCGTTGAGCACGTCAATGGCGATCATGTCACTTTGAAAAGAAATGATAATTATTGGAATGGGAAGCCAAAGCTCGACGGTGTCGAATTCAAAGTATTTACGAACGGACCTGCAGCGATTCAAAACTTGAAATCGGGGCAATTGGATTTGCTTGATGATCTTACAGTCGCCACCAAACTTATTCCGAGCATTAAGGAAGATGCCAATTTAACCGTTATTTCCAATCCGGGTATGGGATATCAAGGCATTCATTTAAATACAACCAAAGAACCGTTTACGAATAAATATCTACGTGCAGCTGTCGATCGTGCTATTGATCGCGACACGGTTATTAAAGTGCTGATGGATGGATATGCCAGCCCTGCCAATTCACCATTCGCTCCAGGAAACTTAGCATATGGGGATTCGGACAAAGTTGAAAAGCCAGATCCTGCAACAATTAAAGATTTGCTCGCCAAAGGCGGAAAACCGGACGGTTTCTCCTTCAAGTTCCAGATTGGGACTTCTCCGTCCCAGGAACAGTTTGGAGCTGTCGTTCAAAACATGCTAAAGCCTTATAACATAACAGTGGAGCTAGAAAAAATAGAATTCGGACAGTTATTAGAAAATGGTGATAAAGGTAACTTCCAAGCTTTACAAATAGGCTGGTCTGGGCGTCCAGATCCGGATCAAAGTTTCTATGATTTCGTTGTAACAAAAGGGCCGCAAAACTATTCGCATTCATCGATTCCGGAGATTGACAAATTGGCAACCGAAGGAAGACAAGAATTAGATGATGCAAAACGTAAAGCTATTTACGATAAGGCAATGACAATTCTGCATGATGAAGCTAATTATGTGTACCTTTACCATATTAACAATGTATTCGGTCTTTCCAAAAAAATAAGTGGATTTAACTATGTGCCCGATGGTGTCTTCCGCACCGCAACGATAGATAAAAAATAATCACATGATATCAAGAGGTGGACTTGCATGAGTTTCTTAATTCGCAGAATTGTACTCACGATTCCAATACTCTTCTTGGTGTCGATCATGACATTTTCCCTGATCCATCTGATTCCGGGCGATCCCGCCCGGGTCATCTTGGGCCAGGAAGCGACACCGGAAACGTACCAAGCTTTAAGACACGAATTGGGATTGGATCAACCGATTGTTATTCAGTATGTGAACTGGTTAGGGAAAGTGCTCCGTGGTGATCTAGGAATGTCCATTACCGATCATGTTCCTGTGATTCAATTAATCTCTCAACGATTACCTGCAACGATAGAATTGACGATCGGAACATTTATCGTGGCAGTTCTCATTGCAATTCCTACTGGAATTCTTGCGGCGGCGCGACGAAAAACTTGGCTGGATTATACAAGCACATTTACAGCGCTTGGCGGAATGAGTGTGCCGAACTTCTGGCTTGGTATGATGCTTATCATTTTTTTTTCGGTAAAACACAATTGGCTGCCCTCATCGGGATATACACCGATTACACAAAATTTGGCACAAAATATAACGGCGATGATTCTCCCTTGCCTTGCAACTGGGCTTCGGGAGTCTGCTGTATTAATGAGAATGCTTCGTTCGAGTTTGCTTGATGTTGTAAATATGGATTTTGTAAGGACAGCAAAAGCAAAAGGATTAAATGAGTTTCGTACGATCATAGGGCATGTGCTGCGTAATGCGTTGATACCTGTTGTCACGACATCCGGCATTATGATTGCAGGTCTGCTTGGCGGACTTGTGATCACGGAATCTATCTTTTCAATTCCAGGCTTTGGTCGCTTGATCGTTGAATCTGTTTTCAAACGGGACTATGTTACCGTTCAAGGCGCCATACTCATTTCCGCTGCTCTGGTTGTTCTTGTCAATTTATGCGTAGACCTGCTCTACGCCGCTATCGATCCTCGCATCAGGGCTGGAGAGGGGTGAGGTAATGAAAGAGTTCAAGAAGTTTTTTCGCACAGGACTAGGATTGATTGGTGCTCTTATAATCGTTTCTTTACTTCTTGCAGCGATTTTTGCTCAACAAATAGCCCCGATTGATCCGAATGCTCAAGATTATAACCATATTTTAGAGAAGCCAGGTAAAGATCATTTTTTTGGTACTGACGATCTTGGCCGTGATATTTTCTCACGCGTTATTCATGGGGCGCAAATTTCTATTAAAGCTGCGGTAATTTCCGTTGGCATTGCTTTATTGATTGGCATTCCTATTGGTCTGTTATCTGGGTATTATCGCGGTTTTTGGGATGAGTGGATTGTTATGAGGTCTGTTGACGCCATGCAGGCATTCCCATTTCTCATTTTGGCCTTAGCTATAGCAGCGGTTCTAGGGACAGGCTTCGGTAATGCGATGTTGGCTATTGGAATCGGGTTTGCCCCTTCCTTTGTGCGTATTACTCGCGGTCAGGTTCTGGCGCTGAGAAGTCTTGAATATATTCAAGCTGCGAAGGCGATCGGAGTCAAAGATCGAAACATTATCTTTGGACATATTCTTCCCAATGCATTAAGTCCAATTATTATTCAATCCACCTTAGCCATGGCATCCGGTATTCTGGCTGAAGCTTCCTTATCTTATCTAGGTCTTGGTGTACAGCCGCCGGCACCATCTTGGGGAAGCATGTTGAATCAAGCTCAGGGCTTACTTTCAGCAGCTCCGTATGCCGCCTATTTCCCTGGGGCTGCGATCTTTCTTGTTGTTCTTGGCTTTAATCTACTTGGAGATGGCCTGCAGCAATATCTGGATCCAAAGGTAAAGGAATAGGAGGTGGATATCGTGAGCTTACTATTAGAGATTACAAATCTAAAAACAAGTTTCAAGACAGTTCACGGAAAGATTACTGTAGTGGACGGAGTGCATCTCAGCATGTTACCTGGACAAACATTAGGAATAGTAGGTGAATCCGGAAGCGGCAAGAGCGTGACAAGCTTGTCGATTATGGGACTTCTTCCGCAGACAGGATATGCTGAAGGTGAAATCCGATTCAATGGTCAAGATTTACTATCTTACTCAGAAAAGCAGATGCAGAATATTCGCGGTAACGAAATCTCAATGATTTTTCAGGACCCTTTAACATCTTTGAACCCTTTACATACCATAGGCCGTCAAATTCAAGAGTCAATCCGCATTCATCAGAAGATAAAAAAAGTCGAAGCAAAACAGAAAGTAATAGCTTTGTTAAAGGCTGTGGGCATGCCGCGACCCGAAGAAATTTATCATGAATATCCTTATCAACTATCTGGCGGTATGAGACAACGGGTGATGATTGCGATGGCTATGGCCTGCGAGCCGAAGCTGATTATTGCGGACGAACCGACAACGGCTCTGGATGTGACTATTCAAGCACAAATTCTTGATCTTATGCGGGAGTTAAAGGAGCATTCTGACACTTCTATTTTATTAATCACCCATGACCTTGGTATCGTAGCAGAAATGTGTGATCAAGTAATTGTTATGTATGCCGGGCAGGTCGTCGAGGAGACAGATGTAAATACATTATTCGATAACCCCAAGCATCCGTATACGATAGGACTTATGAACTCGTTGCCCGATATAAATAACGATAGGGAATACTTGGCTGCCATTCCGGGTTCTGTCCCGTTTGCCCATCAAATGCCCCAAGGCTGCAGATATTCTACACGTTGCAGCCAGGTGATGGAACAATGTTTATCAGAGACGCCGCCATTATTTACAAAAGCAAATCATAAATGTAGATGTTGGTTGTTCGCGGAAGGAGGGCTTGGGAATGAGCAAACCGCTCCTGGAAGTGAGGGGATTAACCAAATTCTTTCCTATTAAACAAGGTTTCTTCAATCGAAAGTATGGTTATGTAAGAGCTGTGGATGGTGTCCATTTTCAGGTCTCCACAGGCGAAACCTTGGGAATTGTAGGTGAATCTGGCTGCGGTAAATCAACGACAGGGCGGAGTATAATCAGATTAATCGAGCCGACCGCAGGTGAAGTATTATTCGAAGGTAAGGATTTAGCGAAGCTTTCCAATGAAGTCATGCGCAGAATGAGAAAAGACATTCAAATCATTTTTCAAGACCCCTATGCATCATTAAATCCGAGAAAAACAATCCGCCAAATCCTATTGGAACCGCTTCATGTTCATCAAGTGGGAACTAAAGCCGAGAGGATTCAAAACATTGAAGAGATGATAGAAATCGTTGGCTTGAAAAAAGAACATTTGGATCGTTATCCGCATGATTTCTCAGGCGGCCAAAGACAACGTATCGGGATAGCCCGCGCCCTTATCGTTAAACCGAAGCTCATTATCGCGGATGAAGCGGTTTCGGCGCTGGATGTTTCCATACAAGCTCAAATTCTAAATTTGTTGAAAGATCTTAAAAAGAAATTAAATCTGACTGTGATTTTTATCTCACATGATTTATCCGTTATCAAACATACTTGCGATCGTGTAGCAGTTATGTATTTAGGGAAAATTGTTGAGATTGCTGATAAGCAGGAGCTTTTCCGGAATCCATGCCATCCATATACCAAAGCACTGCTTTCAGCATTACCAGTCGCAGATCCACTAGCCAAAAGAGCACGCATTATTCTTAAAGGAGATCTGCCGTCTCCTACAAATCCACCTTCCGGTTGCTCGTTTCACACTAGGTGCGAGTATGCGAAGGATATCTGCAAATCAATTGCTCCCACGCTTACCGAAATCTATGCAGGTCAACTGGTTTCATGCCACTTTGTTCAAGAAGGAATTGATCATACAGCAACTTCACGAGGATACGTGGAGAAAAGAGGTTAAACATGAATTATGACGCGACTCAGTATCCTTATTCTTCGAGAAGACATACTGTTTTTTCGAAAAATGGCATGGTGGCTACTTCTCAGCCGCTCGCAGCCCAAGCAGGATTAGACATTTTGAAAAAAGGTGGCAACGCGATTGATGCAGCCATTGCTACAGCTGCCTGTTTAACAGTTGTCGAACCTACATCCAACGGCATAGGCGGAGATGCGTTTGCGCTAGTTTGGGTAAAAGATCAGTTGTATGGATTGAATGCCAGCGGGCCTGCGCCCAAGTCCATATCCATTGAAGCTGTAAAGAATGCGGGTTACGAGGAAATGCCGCAATATGGGTTTATTCCTGTAACGGTACCAGGGACTCCGGGCGCTTGGGCGGCTTTGTCCAAAAGATTCGGTAAGCTTCCTCTAACCGAAGTCTTGAAACCAGCCATTGCATATGCTGAACACGGGTATCCGATTTCTCCAACTCTTGGAAAGTACTGGGGAGCTGGATATAAGAAGTTCAAAGCGGAAGCTGTTGGTGAACAATTTCAAAGCTGGTTCAAAACTTTTGCACCGGAAGGAAGAGCGCCTCGCATTGGGGAGGTGTGGAAGTCACCGGATCATGCTAAAACACTAAGATTGATAGCGGAGACCGGGGCGGAAGAATTTTATCGCGGCGATTTAGCTGCTCAGATCGACCGATTTTCAAAACAGTATGGCGGTTTTATATCCAAAGAGGACCTTGCTGATTTTCATCCTGAATGGGTGAAGCCCATTCATGTTAATTACAAAGGCTACGATGTATGGGAACTCCCACCAAATGGACAGGGAATGGTCGCTTTGATGGCTCTAAACATCTTAAAAGGATTTCATTTTGCTGCCAAGGATAATGTTGAAGTTTACCATAAACAAATTGAAGCGATCAAGTTGGCCTTTGCCGATGGGTTACACTATATTACGCAGTTTGATAAAATGACGGTTTCGGTTGAAGATTTGCTTTCCGATAACTACGCAGACCGCAGGAGAGCGCTGCTTAACGATTTGGCTGCACAACCTGCAGCAGGAGATCCCCCAAGAGGAGGAACCGTTTATCTTTGTGCGGCAGATGATGAGGGAAATATGATTTCCTATATTCAAAGTAATTATATGGGTTTTGGGTCTGGTCTTGTCGTTCCGGGAACGGGAATTGCTTTGCAAAACCGGGGGCATAATTTCTCCCTTAATCCTGAGCACAATAATCGTTTAGAACCAGGGAAGAAAACATTTCATACGATTATTCCGGGATTTTTATCTAAGAATGGGAAAGCAATCGGTCCATTCGGTGTTATGGGCGGATTTATGCAGCCACAGGGTCATGTGCAGGTTGTTATGAATATGATCGATTTTCACCTTAATCCGCAAGCGGCACTAGATGCACCTAGATGGCAGTGGGTAAAGGATAAAACTGTCCTTCTGGAGCACTCCGTTCCGGAACATATCGCACAGGAATTGGTCAAAAGAGGACATAACATTGAATGGGCTTTGGATTCAGGCTCTTTTGGTCGGGGGCAAGTGATTATACGTGATGAATTTGATGTTTATGCTGGTGGAACTGAGCCAAGAACGGATGGATCTATTGCTGCATGGTGATTTAAGGATATGTCTGGTGATTTGAACAAATATTCTATATGAGGCCGCGTATATCGCGGTCTTTTTAGCATAGATTTTATATGTTTTTGGGCTTATGGGGAACTATGATCCCTTATTTGTGTGAAAAAGCAATTTTTCATCTAGTTAGGGAAACTACAGTTCGCTAATTCGCCACTATTGCTTGGAAATCGGGCCATGGGGAAGAAATAAGTCTCTGTAGTTCCGCTCAAGGGGGATGACAGCTCGGTTTATCTAAAATAGGGGACTCCAGTTCCCTTTCATTTGATAATTGGGGTAGAAGCACGTATTCATGTACGCCATTCTGTTCCATTATGTGGTAATATGTTGAGTAATTAGCTCCTATTTTATAAGGGAGGACAAGGATGAAGTACGCGGCACATTTGGGCATACTCTCGTCGTTAGGATCGATAACGCTTTGGCTGATTTTTGTCTCTTATAACCCGTACAATTCTGAGCAAGTAAGTAATGACGTTTTCCTGAGATCAGTTTTGTTTCTTTTAGTCCCTGCATGTTTAGCGTTGATAGGTTCAATAATTAACAATCGAATTATATTGTTCATAGCATTCATCTGGTCACTTCCTATAAGCCTCTATTTAGCTATGACACCCAGCATCTTTAAATTGTTCATCGTTACTTCAATTTGCTACCTACTTAGCGCCATATGGATGAGGAATCGTCAGAAAAAACAGCTGTAAGATTAACGTAGTATTCTGGAGGCGAGAAAATGTCAGTAAAAAAAGCCATACATCACATTGATAATGAACTAACAAGAACATTAAATGATTACTATTCTTGGTTAGATGTTCATTCAGATTTGCTTAGGTTTAGACCTAAGGTTGGTTGGAGTATAGAACAAATTTTAGAGCATGTCACATTAACTAACTATTTCCTATTAATTTTGATTCGAAAAGGAAAGAAAAAAGCTCTAGATCTTGCAATACCGATAAATCTAGATCACGCAGTTTCTAATTACGTATACAATTTAGGGGAGCTTGATCTAATTGATAAACATAAATCATTTGTCTGGATACGACCTGAACATATGGAACCAATTGGAGATAAGTCAATATCCGAAATAAAAAGTTTAATGGAAGAGCAGATAAATGAATGCAAAGAAATACTTAAAGAACTACCGAATGGAGAAGGCATTTTATTTCAAACTACAATGACAGTAATCAATCTTGGAAAGATTGATGTTTACCAGTATATTTATTTCCTATGTCAGCACGCCAAACGTCATATTTCTCAAATGGAACGTGTAAGAGATGAGTTTAGTAACTTCAAGATTGCTGAATAGAACCGTATATCAGTGGATTAGCGTTAGCATCTGATAAACTTGACGTTGATCTCCTTTCAACCGGACATAGCGGCACTGCATTTGAGAAGAGCCGTCGCCATCCAAATAGATGCCGTCTACTAATCTTCGGTCGCCTAATCTTTCAAGAATGGCTGCTCGGAACTCTGCAATTGTACAATTCGTAGGGGTAACAACCATGTACACGTTTTCTTGGCTATCATAAACAATGGCCGAACGCATACGACTTTCGTCATAAGCTGGCATCTCCTCTAGAATCATATCGTTCTCCCAATCCAAACGATCGTTAAGTCTCATGCTGACGCCCCCTTGAGCCCAATAATGGTGCTTATCTGTGACGGACAACTCGCCGGCATGTGTGACTACTTGAATCGAGAAGTGTTTCGTGATGTCATCCCATACGAGTGTTCCACGTTTTAAATTTGTGTCTATACCAGTATTGTACCAGCCAGAGCCATAATCGCCTGGTAAACCTTTCAGAGGTTGATCGTTGAGAACCGCAATGCTCAACAAAGCTCCTTCCCAGAAGAATCCCCCGTTGATACCGTAGAAAGGAGTCTTCGTTACATTCGTATCGATGGCTTGAAGTCGAATATTATCCGGAGTAGTTCGTATTGTATGTAAGAGGACACCGTTAGAAGCTTTTTGTTTTTCATAATGATAATGATGGGGTAGTTTGAAGTCTTTCTGATAGTAATTAATGAATGAAACAAGCAAAATTGCAAGAGCCATAAGCATAAGGTGATAACGGTTGAATTTTGTTACTAACAGTTGCGAGATTCTCGAAAGGTTCACTTGTTACTCCTTATTGGATCATTCTATCGATGTCCCAAGAATATCATGAACTAGCAATAGATGTATATAAAAGGCTGAGGGAGGTGTTTGATATTGCTTGGTAAACGTATTGGTTTGGGTTCGAGTTGTGAAGTATACGAATGGATGGACAGCAATAAAGTTGTCAAACTTTTCAATTTGGACACGCAAGCGGATGCTGTTCAACGTGAATTTCGCAACTGCTATATCGCCTGGGAGAATGGACTTTCAACAGCCCGTCCCTTTGAACAAGTTAGCTGGGAAGGAAGGCACGGTATCGTTTTCGAAAAGATCGAAGGAGAAACGTTTTTGGATCGAATATTTGAGGGACTGTATGCTTTTCGAACGTTTGATTTTAACGAACCAGATCATGATCTGCGAAAATTAGCGGCAGTTCTGAATGATATTCATCAGATCAAAGTCACCGGCATAGCTACCGAGCAAATTAAGCATTTAAAATCGATTATTGGTCATCCGGCCGTGTTTACGGACGACGAATTATCTGCGATTCATACCTACATGGACCAGCTGCCTGTACAACGTCAATTCTGTCATGGCGATACGAACCCAGGGAATGTCATCATAAAAAATAATAAAATGTATATGGTCGACTGGATGCATGCTATCATCGGCAATCCCGCCGCGGATGTCGCGGAAGTTTGTGTAATGATTGAATTTGCTGTATTGCCGCCAGAAACCCCAACTGCTGTCAAAGATTTCTTTGAGACTTCACGACAAGTCGCCCTTAACATTTTTATAGATGAGTACTGTAAGTTATCGGGGCATACTGAGCAAGAAATACGAGCCTGGTATATACCGGCTGCTGCTCGTTCCATCTCATCGGGAGCATTGGCCGAAGAACAAGTTGCAAAGCTTGTATCTATGATACGAAATGCTCTATATGCTTCCTAAAGAAGGCTGCCGGCACAGAACCGGCAGTCTTTTACGCAGCCAAAGAATGATCAAGCATCATGATTGGTCTCGTTAGAATAACTATCCAGTACGAATGACTTGAACATTTGGGCTGGGAAATTTAATTCTCTATCTTTATTTACAATAATGCCATGGGTGGAGAATATCCCGGTAGGCAAAGGCAACGATTGGAAGTCACCTTCTTCCAATTCTTTTTCAGCTGCTATTTTGGGAATTAAAGCAAATCCAATCCCACACTTCACAGCTTTTTTAATCATTTCAATACTAGGATATTGAATCGCACCACTTGTTTCAACCCCAGTCTCCTCTAAGATCATGTTGGCATGTGTATGGTACAAGCAGCTGTTACCAAAGCTGATCGCGGCTTCATGGTTTAGCACTATTAAACCATCCGTTTCCACTTTTTCCGTCAATTCATGTGAGGCAATAAAAATCAATTCTTCCTGCAGCATAGGGTAAAAAATTAGGTCTTCTCGCCCAGGATCTCGAGGTACAATCCCAAAATCAACAACATGCTGAGAAACATCGTCAATAACATCTTGATGGTAGCCCGTTTCCAGCTTGAATTTAACCATTGGATAATCAAAGCGAAATTTCTCGATAAGCGATGCCATTCTCGTCACAAAAAAAGATTCATGCATACTTAAGTGAATGGTCCCTCTTGGTTGATTCGATTCATTCATGGCTTCTTCCAAAGTCAGCCCTAAATGGACAAATTGATGTGCAAACTTGGCAAGTTTGAGGCCTGCTTCCGTTGGCTTTACTCCTCTTGATAAGCGGTAAAAAAGTTTCTGACCACATGCCCGCTCAAGTAATTGAATATGGTTGGTAACCGTAGACTGAACATATCCTAATTTCTCTGAAGCACGATTAAAGCTTTTTTCCTCCATCACGGCAATAAATGTCTTGAAAAATCTCCCCTCTAGCAAGTCAATCATAAGTTTCTCTCCCTTTGGTTATCAGGTTTCGAAATAACAGATATTGAATCTTTCCATAACTGAAATAGATGAGCCTATGATAACATAACGTCTAAGCAACGCAAACGGATTGAAAGTTTTTTATTGGAGGGAATATGGGAGGGAGATAGGATGAAGACGATTGAGGGGCTGCATGCAGAGAAAGAATGGTTTACCAAGCTATTGAGGAACGACAGGGTTACAGGTTCCGAGGCAATTGTCAGAAGTTTGCTGATTGAAGGTGTGGAGTGTGTCTTTGGAATTCCTGGAGGAAGTGTTCTGAACATTTATGATGCCATTCATGATCTTCCGGAATTAAAACATATTTTAACGCGACATGAGCAAGGAGCTATTCATGCAGCAGACGGTTATGCACGTGCTACTGGAAAAGTTGGGGTTTGTTTTGCAACATCGGGACCTGGGGCGACGAATCTGGTTACGGGAATCGCCACCGCGAATATGGATTCTGTTCCATTAGTTGTGATTACAGGCAATGTTTCTACGGCTTTACTTGGAACGGATGCTTTCCAGGAAGCGGATATTACTGGAATCACAATGCCGATTTCAAAACACAACTTTTTAGTCCGTGATGTCAATGAACTGCCGAAGATTATTCATGAAGCCTTTTATATTGCTTCTACTGGTCGTAAAGGCCCGGTCTTGATCGATATTCCGAAAGATATAACGAGTCAACAAATGGAATTTCAATATCCATTAGAAATACCTGAAATTCGCGGCTACAAGCCATATGTTCAGCCGAATCTTACGCAAATCGAAAAGCTGCTCATGGCGATCGAAAAAGCGGAGTGTCCTGTTATTCTGGCCGGCGGAGGCGTTATCTATTCGGATGCTTCCAAGGAGCTGCTCGAATTTGTAGAGAAAACCCGAATCCCCATTACAACAACTTTACTTGGATTGGGAGCTTTCCCAAGCGCACACGAATTATGGATGGGCATGCCGGGTATGCATGGAACATACACAGCGAATAAAGCTTTGCAAAATTGCGATCTGCTTATCAGCATTGGCGCACGTTTTGACGACAGAGTAACAATGAAAACTAGCGGATTTGCTCCAAAGGCGAAAGTAATCGCTCATATCGATATCGATCCCGCAGAAATCGGGAAAATCATGCAAACGGCGATCCCTTGTATCGGCGATGTAAAATCAGTACTACAAAAGGCTAACGTTCAAGCGAAACCGGCCAAATCAGAGGCGTGGTTGACTGAAATTCAGGAAAACAAAAGAGAGTTTCCACTTCGCTACACGGATTCAGAAACAACTCTAAAACCACAATTCGTTATTGAAATGATCAGTGAAACCAGCAATGGTGAAGCAATTATTACTACGGATGTGGGCCAGCATCAAATGTGGGCCGCTCAATTCTATCGATTTAAACACCCGCGATCGATGATTACCTCAGGCGGACTCGGGACCATGGGGTTTGGTTTACCGTCCGCGATAGGGGCACAAGTAGGCAACCCTGAGCGACTCGTGGTGTCTGTCAACGGTGACGGAGGGATTCAAATGTGTACACAAGAGCTTGCGATTTGTGCAACGCATAACATCCCCGTGAAGATCGTTATTCTGAATAATCAGGTTTTAGGCATGATCCGGCAATGGCAAGAAATCATTTACGATAACCGGTTCAGTCATATGGAGCTATCAGGCAGCCCAGACTTTGTAAAATTAGCGGAAGCCTATGGTATTACTGGCCTAAGGGCAACCAATAAAGATGAGGCTCGAGAAGCGTGGAAAAAAGCGATGGATATTCAAGGCCCTGTACTGATTGATTTTGTGGTTAGCCAGGAAGAGAATGTTTATCCGATGGTTGTCCCAGGAGCAACGATAGACGAAATGATCATGGGGGACGAAAAATGAAACGGCACACGATTTCTGTACTTGTAAACAATCATCCAGGCGTTCTACAGAGAGTTGCGGGATTATTCGGGCGTCGCGGCTATAACATTGACAGTCTCCGCGTAGGTAAAACGCAAGATCCTGAATTGTCACGCATGATCATTGTGACGTCGGGGGATGATCACACGTTTGAGCAAATACAAAAGCAGCTAAATAAACTCATCGACGTTATTCAAATTGTTGAATTACCTGATACAGCATCAGCCCAATCAACAGAAATAATGGAGGTAGATATACCATGAAAACTCTTCATCATGATACGGAGTTCGACAATGCTATGTTATTTTATCACTATGTAATGGTTATGAAGGAGGGGAAAATGATCGGAGGGGGCCTTATTGAAGCCTATAATGACTATGAGATACAAATAGGCAACAAATTATATGCACGTGAAAACACGAGTTTTATTGAAGCGCCGGCTCCTCAAGCCCCTATTTCTCTGTGATTATCTCTTCCGCCAGCTTTAATTCAGCAATATGATTGGATAATAGGTCCATGAATAAACGGGTAGCTTGACTTAGGTATTTATCCTTATGATGGATGATGGCAATTTCCCTGCTCAGCGTAGGATTCTCGATTTTTATTGCTTTTAGCTGCGTGTCGTTGTACAAATTCAAGTATGTTCTGGACAGGGCAGTCACTCCGGCACCAGATTTGACAAGTCCTATAATGGTTTCGATGGCGGTCGTTTCGATGATGGGTTCAATATTAAAGCCAGAAGTACTGCTTGTTAAATCAATAATTTGCCGGCATTTGTGAGTTTGAGGAAACATGATGAACGGATACTTGTTAATTTCGTCAAAGTTAATGCTTTCTCGCACTGCCAGGACATGGTCCTTAGAGACCGTCAAATAAATATCTTCTTTGTATAGAGGATATTTG
Source organism: Paenibacillus violae (assembly GCF_032461945.1). Lineage (NCBI taxonomy): Bacteria > Bacillati > Bacillota > Bacilli > Caryophanales > Paenibacillaceae > Paenibacillus > Paenibacillus violae. The sequence continues at coordinate 269,078 of NZ_JAWCUD010000002.1, read as the reverse complement.
ACAACCCGATCATCTTCAACAGGAAGAATGGTGATGGCCAGATCGATCTGATTTTGTATGACTCTCTCCACAACATCGTCAAAATTAACGATTTTGATCTGTACTTCAGGATAGACTTGGTGAAAATCGATCAACAAGGACGATACGAGCTGCGTGAGTTCTCCGGGTAATGCACCTATGGATAAAGTTCCACGTGTGACCTTTTGGAGCTCCATAATTTGCACTTTGACATTTTTTATGGATGAGAAAATGACTTTGCATTCGTTTAAAAGAATGTGGCCGGCTTCTGTTATGGCAATTTTTTTACCGATTCGGTCGAATAAGGGGACTCCAAGCTCATCTTCCAGCATCTTGATTTGATGACTTAGGGTCGGCTGGCTCATACCCAGTTTCTCCGCAGCCTTTGTGAAATGCAATTCTTCACAAATTGCCGCGAAATACTCGAGTTGTCGAAACTCCATCTAGGTTACCTCACTTTGATGTTCATCTGGACGTTATTAGGATGTACGATGTATAAATGATTCATTTAACGAATGATAACAATAGAATATTGAATATTGATCCTTTTCATCAATTCATTAATAATGTTACTTATGTTGGTGGAAGGAGTGATTTTATCATTTATACAACGTATACCCTGAAAATGCAAGATGAACGAAATTGTTATTTCAACATCTACCTTTTAATAGGTAAAATCGAAGGAAATAAATCAAATTTTAGAAAGTAGTGACTATTATTCATGCAAACCATAACTGCCGTACAAAAACAAAAAAGCATCGGTTCCGTTCAATTTTTACCCGTTAATCTATTTGCGTCGGTTATGGGAATATCAGGACTGGCATTGGCTTGGAGACAAGCAAGTAAGCTATTTGGTGCTCCACTTGTTATCGCTGATATGATTGGGATCATTGCAGTTCTAGCATTTATCATATTAAGCATAGCTTATATTTCGAAATGGGTTCTATACCCACAGAAAGTCAAAGCCGAATTCGTTCATCCCATCATGGGCAATTTTTTTGGTACGATCACGATTGCTATTCTATTGCTATCTTCCGTAATAGGTACTTACAGTCATATCGTAGGGCAAGTGGTTTGGGTAATCGGAACCGTAACGACATTAGTGCTTTGTTTTATCATTGTTACACGCTTGTTGAATGGGAATATTGAGCATGGTCACGCGGTGCCTGCTTGGTTGATTCCTGGGGTAGGGACCCTGGATATTGCCGTTGCCGGCGGGTCAATGCCATTCCCATGGGCACATGAAGTTAATTTGATTTCGCTAGCGATTGGCGGAGTTGTTGCTCTGATTTTTCTTACCATGATCTTATCCAGATTGATCCACCATGCTCCTATGCATTCGGGTTTAACACCCTCCATGCTTATTATGATTGCGCCGTTCGAGGTTGGTTTTCTCGGTTATGTGAACTTCGAGCAACGAATTGATCAGTTCGCGTCCATTTTATATTATTTTGGCTTGTTTCTGTTCATTGTGTTGTTCTTCAAAGTATTCAAAAAATCGATCCCGTTTGGAGCCTCTTGGTGGGGCGTAAGCTTTCCTCTTGCAGCACTCAGTAATGCCGCTTTGCAATATGCTATGTTTGTGAATTCCTGGCTGTTAATTGCCGTCTCCGCCGTTATTCTGGTCGTGCTTAATATCGCATTAATCGTATTATTTATTCGCACGCTGAAGGCTTTATTTAATGGGAATTTACTAAAAGGTTAATAATAGAACTGTCATAGTTAGGATTTGTCGAAAGGAGACGATTGAAATGATCTGGAATACGCTACGATCAAAAAGATTTTTGTCAGCATATTTGTTAGTTATTCTGATGCTTGTTGCAGCAGTCGTGCTAAATCAGAGAGATATACTCTTCCCGGAAATCGCCGGTATGGCGATGGGGGTTATGGTTTTTCCTGTCGCTCATTGGATCAAGAAGCCTGTTCATCTGTGGCTTGCTCCAACCATAGGTGCATTCATTGGTACTGCATTGAACGAGTTGACTCTTATGACGCAGCCGAAAATATTGCTTGGTCTTGTGATTATTGTCATTCTCATGCACTTATTTCGCGTCAATTTTGGACCGACGATTCCTGCGACTTTGCTGCCGATTTTCTTAGGCTTGCATGACTATGTTTTTGCAACAACTACAGCTGTATTTACGTTTGTGATTATGTTAGCCGCTTTTAGAATGAGAAAATCAGAAAATTTGCCTGAGGGCTCTGAAAAGTTTCGCAAAAAAACAGACACGGTGATCATCACCATTATTTTAGCGCTTTGGATTGGACTGGCTTTCGTAACGAATCTGGAAGTGATTGTGGTTCCACCGGTATTTGCCCTCATTTTCGAAGTGTTTCATACAAAGAATTTTCATTGGAAATTGATTCCGCCGCGTCTAGCCGTATTGACGGCAACAGCCATTCTTTCCGTCGGGGTTTTACATTTATTGGAAGGATCTATTATTTGGGTTGGTGTCATCAATGTTGTGATTACGCTCATTCTCTGTAAATGGTTTAAAACACCTGTTCCCGTTGCCTTTGGTGTCTCATTGATGCCGCTTATATTCCCGGCCTGGGGGACATGGGGGTTTCCAGTAGGTGTCTTTGCCACAACAGGCGTTTTGATGTGTATCTCTGCGGCATACCGACAGTTGAGAAACACACAAGCAGTACAAGAATAAACCAACCAGAAGAGAGTGTAGTGTCATGAAAAATGAAGATTTGCTCGCTGTGCTGAAAGCTTTATCGAATGAAACCCGGCTCAATATCCTCTGCTGGCTGAGTGAACCGGATAAATTGCACAAGGATTTGCCCAGCGAGATTCAAGTTGAATTTCCTGGAGGAGTTTGTGTGGCGGACATTCAAGAAAAAGCCGGTTTAGCACAGTCCGTGATCTCCACCTACTTGTCTTCCATGCAAAAAATCGGATTGTTGGAATCGCGTCGTTATGGTCAATGGACATATTATCGACGTAATGAGGGAGCTATCGATAACTTTTTGGAGGACTTTGCCGCGGGGATGCAAGCCAAGAAATTATAGGGTTATAAGTAGAATACCAGTTTACAAAAAAGGGAATCATTTGATATTATAAGGTCAATATTGAACGCGATGATTAGAAGAGTAATGGAAGATGATCTTGCACAGAGAGCTCCGGCAGCTGAAAAGGAGTAAAGAGCTTTTCCACGAAACAAGTCTATGAGCAGCATGTCGGAACCTGCAAGGGGGGTGGCATGACGGGCGCTCCCGTTATTGAGCTAGAGTATAAGCATTGCCTGCAATGCCGTACTTGAAGAGGTTAATATGGCGACATATTAATGAACCTGGGGTGGTACCACGAAAATTTCGTCCTCAAGACTGAACGTCTTGGAGGTGAAGTTTTTTTTATTTTCAAACCACTTTTGCGTTTATTAGGAGGAGTCTGAATTGAACAAGATGCAGGAACATTTGGCGGACAATTTTATCTTAAAGTTAATTCATGAGGAAATGAGAGAAAAAGCATTCGGCAGGGAGATGTGCACAAGGTTTCCCCCTGAGCCCAACGGCTATCTTCATATTGGAAGCGCCTACGCCATACACACGAATTATACAATTGCCCGTAAGTTCGACGGGAAGTTTCATTTACGCTTTGACGACACCAATCCTCTGAAGGAGGATATCAAATATGTGAACGCGATTATAGAGGATATCCAATGGCTTGGTTACGATCCGGGGGAACATATCTACTATGGCTCGGACTACTCGAACGAGATCTACAACGCCGCAATCACTTTGATTAAACGTGGGAAAGCCTATGTCTGTGATTTAACGCCAGAGGAAGTAACCGCGTATCGAGGCACATTGACGGAACCAGGCATAGATAGCCCATATAGGAACCGAACCATCGAGGAAAATCTAGAGCTTTTGGTGAAAATGAAAAATGGCGAATTCCCGACTTCATCTAAAGTGCTTCGCGCCAAAATCGATATGCGTTCATCCAATTTGAATCTAAGGGATCCAGTCATTTATCGCATCATTCATGCGGAGCATTATAGAACGGGGGATGACTGGTGCATCTATCCCATGTACGATTTTGCTCATCCTATTCAAGACGCCATTGAAGGTATTACTTATTCTTTATGTTCTATTGAATTCAAAGATCATAGGCCCTTATATGAGTGGGTCTTGAATGAGTTGGAGATTCCTGAGCCTCCGCGGCAAAGGGAGTTCGGCCGGTTGAACTTAACTGGTGTCGTGACGAGTAAACGGTTTTTGAGGCAGCTGGTAGAAGGGGGATATGTGGATGGTTGGGATGATCCCAGACTTCCCACCCTTCGAGGATTGCGAAGAAGAGGTTTTACACCAGAAAGCATTCGCACCTTTATTGAGGAAATTGGCAGCATTCGAACTCAGAGCACGGTAGACATTTCCCTATTGGATCATTGCCTGAGACAGGATCTAAAAGAAAAGACCGTCACGGTTATGGCTGTTCTTCAACCCTTGAAGGTGGTCATTACCAACTATCCGGAAGATGCCGTAGAAATGTTATGGATTGAAAACAACAGTGAAAACGAGGCGCTTGGAAAGAGAGAAGTTCCTTTCTCTAAAACCATTTATATCGAACGTGAAGATTTCATGGAAGTACCCTCTAAGGGTTTTCACCGGCTTAGTCTTCATGCTGAAGTAAGGTTGAAGGGAGCCTATTTCATTCGGTGCGAAGAAATCATACGGGATCACGCTTCGGGAGAAATTACAGAACTCCGTTGCACCTATGATCCAGAGACCAAAAGTGGTTCAGGATTCACCGGGCGTAAAGTAAAGGGTACGATCCACTGGGTTTCAAGCGAGCAAGCCGTTAAGGCTGATATCCATCTCTATGAGAAACTGCTGCTTGACCAGGAAGTTCCGAAAGACAGTGAGGATTGGATGAAACTGATTAATCCTAACTCGATGGTTACCATAAATGAAGTTCTCATGGAACCTTACATTCAAAAAGCACACCCGGAACAAAAATTCCAGTTTCTGCGGCATGGTTATTTTTCGCTGGAAGCCAAAAGCAGCGATAGACTTGAGTTTAACCGTGTCGTACCATTAAAAGATGCTTGGAGCAAAAAAGAGAAATGAACAAAGAAAGGCATCCGAGTGCTTCTACAAATCGAGGAGGGATTGCATGGGTGCTGATAACAACAAGCTGAAGGTTTTGGGAGACTACCTGAAGTCAAGAAGGGAGCGATTGCACCCGGAGCAAGCGGGTTTTCAGCATTCGTATGGACGGAGGAGAACCCCGGGACTTCGGAGGGAAGAGGTCGCTATTCTGGCAGGTGTTAGCGCAACCTATTATACATGGCTGGAGCAAGGACGAGAGGTGACAGCTTCCAGGGAAGTTATAGAAAGCATTGGAAGGGCGCTTCAATTATCCTCAGATGAAAGGCTGCATTTACTGCGTTTGTGGAGTCCAGAAAACACGGGTGCACCTCAGAGACAAGAACAAATAAAGCCTGAATGGCAAAGTATTATTGACCACTTGGCTTTTCCCGCATATGTCGCGAATGACAGAACAGAAGTCATCGCCTGGAACCAAGCGGCTTGCGAGATCATCACCGATTTTTCATCGATGTCCAATGAAGAGCGTGTCCTCATGAGGATTTTTTTCATGGACTCCTATTTTCGCAATCATATGAGGAATTGGGACGAATTTGCGCGATATTCCGTAGCGGTCTTTCGATCTTATTTAGAACGTAATGATGGTGATGTTTGGTTTAAAGAAACGGCAGAACGATTGGCAGCCGACTGTTCTGAGTTTGACTCGCTTTGGCGTATGCACGATATCCAGTTGAAAAAGACGAGCCAATTTCTTCTAAATCACCCTGGAGCGGGCGAGTTGGCCTTTGAAATCAACTCCTTCGTCAGCATAAATGCCGATTCCGATCTACATTTCTGTATTTTCACACCGATAACGGGTACGCCAACGGAGAAGAGATTAAAGGATTTTCTTGATAAGGTTTTATAAGATCAACGTAGCCTAGTAATCTGGTTACCCGTATAAACATACTGTGGTTACCTCCTTTTAGGTTGACTATACTGAGTTCATAGTCAACCGAAGGAGGTTTTTTATATGAAAGCTATTGTGATCGATCGACCGTGTGAGGCTGCAGACCTTGTCGTGAGGGAGCTGCCGGAACTCCAACCAGCACCAGGCATGCTCACCATTAATGTTGCCTATGTGTGAATTGGATATGTGGATGTCCTGCTGCGCCGAGGGGAATTTGGGTCTCTTATCCCTATGCCGGTTGTACCTGGACTCGAGGTATCGGGGTACGTTAAAGCAATAGGAGAAGGCGTGAAAGGCTTCTACATCGGACAGCCGGTAGCAGCGATGACACTAATGGAAATGGGCGGATATGCGTCGGTAGCCCAGGTAAAGCCGGAGTTGACAGTCCCTTTGGATCAATTGGGAGGGGAGCTTGATATGGCATCGGCTGCCGCAGCTATCGTCAACCTGACGACGGCCTACATGACAATCAGGAACGTAGCCAGAATGCGAGCAGGAGAAAACGTGTTAGTTCACGCGGCAGCAGGGGGGCTGGGCAGCTTCTTGGGACAAATGGCGAAAGTTTCCGGAGCAGGCAAGGTCTTTGGCACAGTCGGGAGTATTGAAAAGACAAAGCTAGCCACTTCTTTAAGTTACGATGAGCTGTTGATACGATCTGATTTCATTGAGCCAATCAATAAGATGATAGGTCCACGCAATGTCGATATCGTTCTGGACCCGGTAGGCGGCGATATGCGTATTCTTAGCCAAGAACTGTTGCGTCCAATGGGACAAATCGTAATGCTCGGAAATGCTAGCGGCACAGAGGATGTCCCGCAATCTTCTAACGATATTTGGTTTTCTAACAAATCCATGAAAGGGTTTAATATCGGGGCATATAGCCAATCTGCTCCTGCTGAAGTTGGTAAATCGGCGAAAGAAGCGCTAACTCTGATGGCAAAAGGCCAGATCAGGGCGGAAATATTCGGAGTCTTCCCTTTGGAGAAAGCTTCCGAAGCTCATGAGCTTCTTGAGGAGAAGAACACGGTGGGTAAACTTTTGCTGAAAGTCGGAGGGTAGTTGCTAGGGCTTTGCGAGCTTCTTGTTATAGTTTAAAGCTATAACAGGATATAGGAATAAAAAGTTACCTTTTCCAGGATAGTCAATGCTATCATTACAGTTATAGCGAAATTGAGGCATGGGGTATCATAGTTCTGGAGGGTAATGTTGAATATGCTAAAAGAGAAAATACAAAGTAAAGAGGCGGGCATTTTGACCTATGGCATGACGCCTCCGAAGATAACGAATACCTCAGATAAGGTAGCTGAGATTGCACGGAAACAAGTTGAAAGAATAAATGACCTCGATATAGATGCATTAATTTTGTATGATGTTCAGGAAGAAACGGATCGAGTTGAACAAGAAAGACCCTTCCCGTATTTGCCAACGATGGATCCTGCAACCTATAGCGATGAGTATTTAAATCAATTGCGAGTTCCCCAAATTATATATCGTTGCGTCGGCAGGTACAGCGAAGAACAATTCGTGAATTGGGTAAAAGCCGATATGGAACAGGATCGATACTCTGTTTATGTGGGTGCTTCTTCCAGTAAACAAGAGATTAATTTGGAACTTTCTGATGCTTATGATTTAAGCAAGAGATTAAATAACAATTTAACTTTTGGGGGAGTCGTCATTCCTGAAAGGCACATGAAAAAGAATGATGAGCACTTAAGAGTGAATCATAAGACGCAAAATGGATGTTCCTTTTTCGTCTCGCAAGCCACCTATAATGTGGAGGCATCGAAAAATTTCTTATCGGATTACTATTATTACTATACAAATAATGGATTAGAAATGGTGCCAATTCTGTTCAATCTCGCGCCGTGCGGTTCCGAAAAAACATTAGAATTCATGAAATGGTTAGGAATCAGCATTCCGACATGGCTAGAGAATGAATTGCTGTATTCAAAAGATGTACTGGACAAATCGATCAGATTGTCACTAGGCATCTTTGAAGAGATTTTAGAGTTTGCATTGGAAAAAGGGATTCCGATTGGTTGTAGTGTTGAAAGTGTCTCGACAAGAAAAGTTGAGATCGAGGCATCTGTTCAACTCGTCAGAGATATAAGATCTATGTTGGACAAAAAATTGAAAAGAAACGTGCTGACTTCGATCTAGTAACGTGAGGTTAACGTTTTATAACGCAACAGGGAGCAGTTCTGCCGCGGCAGGATTGCTTCTTTTAATTTATCAAGAATCATGCGTGTTCCCGATTGACATTTCCTGAATATGGGAATATGATGAAATAAAAATGAATGAACGATTCATTCATCCGAAAGGAGTCAGATCGTGATGGAGCAATTGAAAACCAAGCCGTGGAGTGTGTCGGGGAAATATGTGCTTATTACAGGAGCGACTAGCGGTATCGGGCTTGCGGCAGCCAAGGAACTGGCGGTTCGAGGAGCAGATTTGGGAATCGTGGCGCGAAGCCAAGTTAAGGGGAACGAGACTGTCGAACAGATCCAGAAGTTGACTGGAGGCCAAACGAAAGTAGACGTCTTTCTGGCAGACCTTACCGATCAGCTGTCGATTCGCAGCGCAGCTTCCGAAATTTTGACGCGGTGTCCCCGGATTGACGTGCTGGTTAACAACGCAGGTGCGATGTTCGTGAAGCGGATCTTGACCCGAGACGGTATTGAGAAAACTTGGGCGGTCAACCATCTCGCACCCTTCCTGCTAACGACACTACTCCTTGATCGGCTGAAGATGAGCGGTCAAGCACGAATCATTACCACGTCTTCCCATGGGCATAAGATGGCGAAAACAGGCATTGTTTTTGATGATTTAACCGCTGAGAAGCGCTATAGTTTCCCTCAAGTCCTATTGGGAGGGGCCAATTTCCGGTATGGAGAGACGAAGTTAGCAAATATTTTGTTCACGACAGAATTGGCCCGTCTCCTTGAGGGAACCGGAGTGGTCGCGAACTGCTTTGATCCGGGGCTTGTCACGACTAATTTTAATCAGGATAACGGCTTGCTGGCCCGGATGACGATGGCGGTCATGAAACGATTCTCCCGGCCAGTGGAAAAAGGAGCAGAGACGCTCGTCTGGCTTGCGGATTCGAATGACATTAGTGGAGAGAGCGGTAAGTACTATATGGATATGAAGGCAGCGATTCCTTCGGCTGCTGCCCTTAGCGGGGAAATAGCACAGAAGCTATGGGAAGTCAGCGAGTTTCAAACTCAGCATTTGAAATTAGGATAGAGGAGAGTCACTAAGATGTCGCAAACGAATCACACAACGGAGAGCAAGAACGATGAAAGGCGAGAGCAAATAAAAAAGGCTGCGCTTAAAGTGTTCGCAAGCAAGGGAATTGCCGGCACGAAGATCAGCATGATTGCTGCGGAAGCCCAAATCAGCCAAGGTCTTACGTACCGTTATTTTCAGTCCAAAGAAGAACTGTTCACACTCCTCGTTCAGGATGCTGTAGAAGAGGCACAAACATCGATACGTAACGTACCGATACTTCCCGGAACTCCACTAGAACAATTCAAAGCGCTGACATGGAGCATGTTGGACGACACCAACAAGCACTATTTCTTGCTTATTCAGCAAGCTCAAACTGCGGAAGGCGTGCCGGAGCAAGCTAAGTTAGCAATTTCGCGGTATCGTCCCCAGGATACGATGGATTTGTTAGTTCCAATCTTTGAAAAAGGGCAGGAACTTGGTGAATTTGGAGAAGGTGAACCACGACAAATGCTCTTCCTTTATTTTTCCGTTGTCACTGGGTTAATGATACAAGAGACTCATGCGGGTAAGGGGTATTGGCAGCGGGAAGTGAACCGGTTGATCAAGCTCTTGACCTGATTGTTAGAGAAACCCTCGCCATATCGTGGTGAGGGTTTTTCGTTTGTTTGGTCCCACTCAAGGAAACAAATGAAACGTTAATCGGATTTGTTCCAAGAACGACTCCGGTGAATAGCCGCGCTCTTCTTTTTGAAACGAATAAGATTCACTGCTTAAAGCCATGAGAAGCATATCCGCCTTGAAAATATGGTTAGGCTGGGGCTGCTGCCCGCTGGATAATGCAATTTCGTCGAAAAGCTCGACCAACAGCTGCTGCAATTCGAGATACAGAGGACTCTGCGTTCGAGCTCGATTTCGATTCGTTGAAGCGGAATCCTCAACGCCTTTAAGCAATTGGGATTTCTTCTCCCTGAAAGCCATAAACAACTCTAGAAGACCATTTAATCTTTGGCTTGGCGGTGCTGAGCGGTTTTCCTGCATATACGCTTCAATATTTTCGAAGAGGAGAACGATGTTCTCTTTCATTAAATCCAGACACAGCTCACCCTTGTTGCGATAGCGGCGATAGAGCGTACCTGGACCGATCTGTGCTTCTGCGGCAATCTGGTTCATACTAACTTGTTCGACGCCATTCTGATCGAATAAGCGATAAGCCGCTTCCAAGATGCGCTGGCGATTCTCCGCAGCGTCGCGGCGTTCCGTACGAGGGGGTGTTTCTGAATCAAACATGATCATCATCACTTCCTATTCGTTATCTTGACAAGTGGAGAGGTCTCCGTTTATCATAAATGGAGAGGTCTCCGTTTAATAGTATCATAAGGAATAGGAGTGTTCAATACATGCCGAATAACGACAAAAGCTCTTTGTTGATCATGGATTTACAGAATGGTATCGCCTCTCGTTTCGCAGAAGAGGATCTGATTCCGTTCCAGAAAGCGATCGAAGCTGCACGCAAGAACGACATCCCGGTTATCTATGTGCGAATTGCGTTTCGTGAAGGTTACCCTGAGCTTAACCCGCGCAATAATATGGCGGCAAGAATTTCGCAATACGGCGGCATGACGACCACAGATATTGCGACGCAAATTCATGACTCTGTAAAGCCCGAGCCAGGTGAGCCTATCGTTACGAAGCTGCGCGTCAGCGCATTCTCCGGCAGCGATCTGGAGATCATCCTCCGGTCCCTTCAAATTGACACCTTGATTCTTACTGGAATTGCTACAAGCGGTGTCGTTCTGTCGACTTTGCGAGAAGCGGCGGATCGTGATTATCAGCTGAAAGTTCTTGCAGATGCTTGCCTGGATGGTGATCCCGAGGTGCATCGGGTTCTCGTTGAGAAGGTATTCCCTCGTCAAGCAGAAGTTCTGACGACAGAGGCTTGGATCCATTCTTTAGGAGCACAATAAGAAACAAACACAGCAGCAGGAAGATGGAAAGAAGGCTGGTTTCGATGCCAATTTGGAAAAGAAATTTAATTGTTTGCTGGTTTGGCATGTTTGTAACAGGCGTGGGCATGAGTCAGATTGCGCCTGTTTTGCCGCTTTTTATCCAACATCTAGGTGTAAGTCAATCGAGTTTAATTGCCCAATATTCGGGCATTGCCTTTGGGATTACTTTTATTATTTCCGCTATTTTCTCACCTATTTGGGGGGCAGCGGCGGACAGATTTGGGCGGAAACCCATGTTATTGCGAGCAAGTTTAGGGATGGCTCTCGTGATTGGCAGCATGGGCTTTGCCCCCAATGTGTATGTGTTGATCGGGCTGCGATTGTTGCAGGGCATAATAACCGGGTATGGGACGGCCTGCACCACGTTAATTGCTACGCAAACAGAGAAGGACCACGCAGGTTACGCATTAGCTACCTTGTCAACGGCAAGCATTGCAGGTTCATTGCTAGGACCCCTCATAGGCGGATTTCTCGTAGAGAATTTCGGCATGCAAAATGTCTTTTTTATCACAGGTGGGCTGATGCTGCTTGCTTTCATTACGACGGCCATGTTCGTGAAAGAAACATTCACGCGCGAAGACAGACAAGTGCAAAGTGCCAAGGAAATTTGGACGCTTATTCCTGAGAAGAGCCTGACGATAACGATGTTTGTTACCTTTTTTATTTTAACCGTGGCGCTTTATTCCGTTGAACCGATTCTCACGGTCTATATTTCCCAGCTGACCGATCATCTTAACCATGTAGCTTTGATTGCGGGGCTTACATTCTCAGCATCGGGATTGGCGAATATCTTTGCTGCACCAAGGCTGGGAAAGCTGTCCGATCGCATAGGGGCGCACAAAGTGATGTTGATTTCACTGATTGCGGCTGGCATCATTTTCATTCCTCAAGCTTTCGTAACCAATCCCTGGGAGCTGATGATTCTTCGCTTTTTGTTAGGGCTCACGGCAGCAGGTTTGACCCCCACGGTCAATATATTGATCAAGAAAATCACACCTTCCGCGATAACCGGCAGAGTTTTCGGTTTTACCATGTCGGCAGGTTATTTAGGCGTTTTTGCAGGTGCTATTTTAGGCGGACAGGTAGCGGCTTGGTTAGGCAGTAGATATGTATTTCTCGTCACGGGTGCCTTGCTGCTGATCAATGCGGGCTGGGTCTATTTTAACGTGTATAAAAAGATTCAGGCCAGAAGAAAACTGACAATTATCCAGTAAAATTGAGTAATCAAAGGGGTTTGTTCTTATGAAGATTAAATGGTTTGGTCATTCATCTTTCCTGCTGACTTCTGAATCGGGAACGAGAATTCTCATCGATCCGTACTATAAATTTCTTGGTTATCGCATGCCGGTTCCGATTGAATCCGATATAGTTGTCGTTACGCACGATCATGCTGATCACAACAAAGTGCAAGCTGCTTCGGGTGATTATTTGCTGGTGAAGGAGCAGAAATCATATAGCCGCGGCGATGTGAGCATCGACGGATTCAAGACGTTCCACGACAAGGTGAATGGCAAAAAACGAGGGCCTAATCTTATTTTTCGATTCAAAATAGATGGACTGACGATCTGTCATTGTGGTGATCTGGGACATCTTCTTACCGAGGAGCAAGTCCGGGAAATCGGCAAAGTGGACATTCTCATCGTTCCTGTAGGTGGAAAAATGACGCTTGACGGCGCGGAGGCTGTTCAAGTGATGCACCAATTGCAGGCGACTGTTGCCATCCCGATGCATTATCGTACAAAAGCATTAGGCATTCTCGGAAGACTTGTTTTTGCAAAGGTAGATAAGTTTATTGAGGCTGCGGGAACGCACAGGACAGATGTGAAGACTTTGCAAGTGTCAAAGGAAAACCTCACTCAATTCGCAGGCATCGTAACGATGCAGTATGAAGGGTAGCCACATAAAAACAAACTGAAAAAGTGAAAGTTTATAATTACCAGGAACGAATGATTTCTCTATAGCTTATGAACTTAAAAGTCGCACCGTTGCGGCTTTTTTTGTTCTAAAAAGAATCAATTTTCGAAATAAAATATTCCATTGAGTTTTAAACTCATTTTTCCTAGAATTGGTTAAAACATACGCCATAGGTTAGCGAAGAAGCAGGAGGGAGGGAGTTTTCCAATGCTTGCACGATCGCTTGTAGACGATTAACGGGGACAAGTAAGGTGGACATTTTTTAGTTGAGTGGACTATTTAAAGGTAAGACAAGAAAAGTCCACAAAACCAAAAACTTTTGAATGTTTTAATGTAAGCGCATTCTATATACTACCTATGTAAAAATTCAGTGTTTTATAACCATATCCATAATCCTCAGAGCTATTTCCTATCCTTCTATGTAAAGATCCACTACCACATCAAGTCAACATTCACTTGGATTGCTGTACTTAAGCATGAACAAACATCTACGTTGGCAAGCTACAACTACCCACATCCATCGCTATGTGCATTAAAGGAATTTTTTATAATTTTAGCAAAAATAAGGTTAAAGTATTACTGCAGGAGAGGAGGTTCTGCTCTCGAGAAGGGGGAATTTACTTTGGCTGCTACCAGGAAAGAGAATCAGCATGTGGCGCTGTGGAAAGGATTATCGATCGTATCGATTGTGTTGTTTATTACGACGTTATTGATTGTCTTCCTATATAAAGGGCGTGACATACCTGTTGCCACTGTAGATGGTGTAAAAATTAGCCAAGATCAGCTATATAAAGCGCTTGTCGATTACGAAGGTCCGAAAATACTGGAGAAACTCATTTTAGAGGACTTAATTATGAAAGAGTCCAAAGCGGAGGGGGTGGTTGTGACCGAAAGTGAGTTTCAAGCCTCCTTCGATAAAGTCCGAACTTCTTATGCCACGGAAGATGAATTTGTGGAAAATCTCAAGAAGGACGGTTATACGTAGCAATCACTGCGTACGGAGCTCAGAACTCAGTTGTATATTCGTAAACTGCTGGAGCCTCGCGTGACGGTTGACGACAATGAAGTAAAAGCGCATTATGCAGAGCACATGTCGCATGATACGGCGTCCAATACTAAAAGTGAAGCGCAAGTTATTGCTGAAATTCGAGATGAATTGGTGAATAAAGAAATTCTTGATCTCATGGAGCCCTGGTTTGAAGAACTTCGCTCCAAAGCTAATATTGCGATATCGTTACCGGGGATCCAAATGATTTCCCCAAAAGGAGGAAGCTAAACAACAATGATAACCTACTCATTGAAGCGAACGGTTTCTATTGTTAATATTCTTGTTATTTTTGCCGTGAATTTGCTGCTTGGTTTTACGGATATCACGCCTACTGCTCATGCTGCTGGAACGACGGACGGATTAATTGCGTGGTATAAGTTTGATGATGTGAGCGGAAATGTGATTAAAGATGCTTCAGGAAAAGGCAACAATTCAACAGCAGCAGGAGAAACGTATAGCTTTACGGATTGGGAGCAGGGGAAAGCGATTAGCTTGAGCGGTGGAACGAGTGCATCGGGTGCTAATGTCAAACTGCCAAACGGGATACTAAATGGTGTTACCAATTTTACAATATCAACCTGGGTGAATATGCGTGCGACAACGAGTTACATGCGTATTTTCGATTTTGGTTCCGGCAACACGACCAGCTACATGTATTTAACGCCTACCGGGAATAACGACGGAGCAAAAGGCCTGGCTTTCGGTATTACGACGAGCGGTTGGTCCAATGAAGAGAAGGCGCAAAAAGGCACTGCATTAACGACAAATATTTGGAAACATGTAACTGTTGTTTTAAATGGGCATACGGTTACTCTTTATGAAAATGGGTTGAAGGTCGGGGAGAACACCTCGTTGACTTTGAATCCATCCAGTCTTGGCGCAACGACGGCGAACTATATTGGGAAAGGCCAATTTGCTGATCCGACAATCAACGCTTTGTTCTCCGATTTTCGTATTTATAATAGAGCGCTGGATGCTTCCGAGGTTGCCGGGTTAATCAATAAGCCGGACAGCGAATTAGTGGCAGCTGATATGGCCGCCCTTCTTGCAGGAGTTAACCTTAGAACAGTAGACACAGATCTCTCATTAATAACCAAAGGGCCGTACGGTTCCGATATTACATGGCAATCCAGCAATACAAATGTGATTGCGAAGGATGGCAAAGTCACTCGTCCTGCTCCAGGTCAGTCGGACGCAGCCGTTACGTTAACGGCAACTGTGACGAAAGGAGCAGCACACGATTCTAAAGTTTTCGAAGCTGTTGTTCTCGCTCAATTATCCGACCAACAGAAACTGCAGTTAGATAAGGATGCTATTAGTTTGGGGAACATTAGCGCAGTGACCAAGAATTTGGATTTGCCAACGGAAGGACGCAACGGTTCTGTTATTACTTGGCAATCTAGCAATACCAGTGTGATCGGTCATGATGGTACGGTCATTCGACCAACGCCTCGGTCAGGCAATGCTGTAGTGAATCTGACAGCCACGATTAAAAACGGGAACGCGAGTGATACGAAAACCTTCATCGTGACGGTGTTGGAAGAACCATTCGTGTTGACATTAAGCAGTATTGAAGACGTAAATGTCGATACGGTTATTGGCACGGCGCCAGTCCTGCCGAGTAGTGTCATTGCGGTCTATAATGACGAGGAAACGACAAGACAGCTGAGCGTAAAATGGGATGATATGAACCCGGCGGATTATGCGGCTGAAGGTTCTTTCACCGTGCAAGGGACGGTTGAAGGAACGGGCATCAAAGCTGTTGCCCACATTAAAGTGAGAACACTGAGCTTCCATTCAGAGTTCAATATGAGCAGTTTGCAGGGCAGCCAAACGCTTACGGCTACTGTAACAGGGACGAATAAGGGCAGTGCAGCTGTTTCTTCTTTGGTAACGCTAGCGCTTTATGATGCTGCCGGTAAATTGGTCGACAAATCACAAGTGAGCAAAAGTGTGACGCATGGTGCACCTGTCACCTTATCCACAAACCTTACTTTACCTGCTAATGTAACAGGTTATACAGCCAAAGTACTTGTCTGGGATGGCACGGATTTGCAAACTTCCCATTTGCAGCCTCTTAGTGGCGCAGCAGAATTGACAAGCGCACCAGGGGTTCCTGTAGGAATGACAACGTCCCCGTCATCGACTATTCCACAAATTGAGATTGCATGGCAGCCATCTCCTGAGGCAGCAAGCTATGACCTGGAAGTGGACGGCACAACCATTAGTAATATCACAAGTCCATTTATCCATCAGGGATTGCTCTATGGCTCCAAGCATACCTATGCGGTGAGAGCTAAGAACACCTCAGGTGTCAGTGCGTGGAGTAAATCCATCAGCGCAGACGTGACCTCAACGCCGGGTGAGGCCAACCTTGTCGTACAGCCATTTGGTTTAAGTGATGTGACATTGCAGGACAGTATTTTTACAAAGCTAAGAGACAGTGAATATTTGTATCTGGATGGATACAACTTGGATAAATTGCTGTATGCCTTCCGGGCAGCTGCGGGGCTTGATACCAAAGGAGCCACAGCAATGGGAGGCTGGGATTCGGCAGCGGGCAAATTAAGAGGTCACTCGACGGGGCATTTCTTGTCTGCTTTTGCTCAAGCTTATGCCAGCAGCGGCGAGGCGAAATGGAAAACGAAAATCGACTACATGATCGATGAATTAGCGAAAGTTCAGGATGCATTGGCCACTCAACCTAATAGTATGGAGAAATCGAATCTCGGAAAAAGCAATCCTGCTTTAGTAGGGAATAACTCTCCAGGATATCTTAGTGCCTATGGCGAATGGCAATTCATTTTATTAGAGAATGGTGCTATGTACAACGGTACCGAGACTGATTTTAATACGATCTGGGCTCCATACTACACATTGCACAAAATCATGGCGGGCTTACTGGACAGTTACAAGGCTACTGGAAATGCTAAAGCTTTGAGCATCCTAGTGAAAATGTCGGATTGGGTGGATGGCCGATTGAGCAAATTGCCGCAAACCACATTAAACAGCATGTGGGGCAGATACATCGCCGGCGAGTTTGGCGGCATGAACGAAACTTTAGCAGAGATTAGTGCAATTACAGGGAACAGCAAATATTTAGCAACAGCCAAACTGTTTGATAATTCAAAGTTATTTACGCCAACAGCAAATAATCAAGACACATTAAACGGCATTCACGCTAACCAGCATATACC
Source organism: Paenibacillus violae (assembly GCF_032461945.1). Lineage (NCBI taxonomy): Bacteria > Bacillati > Bacillota > Bacilli > Caryophanales > Paenibacillaceae > Paenibacillus > Paenibacillus violae. The sequence goes on along the minus strand of NZ_JAWCUD010000002.1, from coordinate 251,657 downwards.
ACAAATTATTGGAGCTTTGAAAGTATACGATCAAACGAATGACCCTTCCTACTATAAAGTAGCTCAAAATTTCTGGGGCATGGTGACGAATCATCGTCAATTCAGTAATGGCGGCAGTGGTGTAGGCGAGTTGTTCAAGGAATCGGACAAAATTGCTTCCTACATTCTGGAAGGCGGCACCAGCAAAAACAGTCAAGCCGAGGATTGTGCAACATATAACATGCTGAAACTAACTAGAGAGTTATTCTTCCACAATCCGGATGCCAAATATATGGACTATTATGAGCGAGGGCTGTATAACGGTATTCTTCCTTCCAAAGATCAAAGCGCTTCCAACAATGGTGTTGTTTACTTCATGCCATTAGGTCCGGGAAGCACGAAGGGATACGGCCGTACCAGCTTTACCTGCTGTGCAGGAACGGGCTTGGAAAGCCAAACCAAATACCAAGACTCCATTTATTTCCGCTCCAGCGATAAGAAATCTTTATACGTCAATTTGTATATGCCATCCACCTTGAATTGGGCTGAAAAAGGAATATCCGTTGTGCAAACAACGAACTTCCCAAGTGAGGAAGGCAGTACGCTTACTGTAAAAGGCAGCGGTCAGCTGGATATTAAGCTTCGCGTACCTTACTGGGCTGTTAAAGTCTTCACAGTCAAGGTAAATGGGGTTGAGCAAACGATTACGGCAACACCAAGCACGTATGTCACGCTAAGTAAAGTATGGGCAAACAACGACAAGATTGAAATTTCCATGCCGTATAGCTTACGTGTAGAAAAAACGCCGGACGATCCTGCGATGGGCAGCATATTCTATGGTCCGCTTCTCATGGTTGGCAAAAGCAGCAGCACGAAGTTTATCAACTTGAATTTGAACGAATCTGATCTTTCACAATCTATCACACCAGTGGCCGGCACACCGCTGAATTTTACAACGAACGGAGTTACGTTAGTGCCTATGTACACCGCTTATAATTTTGCCTATCATGCTTATTTCAAACTTAATCAGTAATGAGTTATCGAGAAGGAGGGGAACGTGTGTCTAAAAGAATCATTTCTGTTGTCGCAACTCTGGCAATGCTCATCTGTATGCTGGCAATTATTCCTGCGCCAAAAGCAGCAGCAGCTGGAGCAACGGCTGAGATCAATTACGTAGAAACTGCGGTAGATCAAACAACACAAAAGGTCACTTTTCATGGAGAAATCAGTCTTGGTAAGGGGAAAGATGTCACGATAATGGTCAACAATCCTCAAGGACAACTCGAGTATTTGAACCAAACCAGCAGTGGAGAAGGTGGCCATTTTACTTTTGCGTACTCGCCAAACGGTTGGTTGGGGGGGGCGTATACGTTCAAAATCGGCGGTGAAGGCGTAGCACTTCCATATGCCGGAAGCTTCCAACTCGCAAGTACGGGATCACCGTCGGCAACATTGACAGGACCATCTTCTGTCCTAGGCGGTCAGCCTGTCGACTTGAAGCTGGGAGTAAGTAATCAATCCTCTGCATTCTCTATTTTGAATGTCGTATTGAATTATGATCCGAATCTGTTGCATTTTGAAACAGTGACGGATAATGGACTTGTCTCTTTGGCGGAGACGTCGATCGGTTCGCTGAAAGAGAACTTCAAGGTGCTCGTCACAGGAGTGAAGCCGGAAAAAGGTCAAGTTTTAATCCTGATGTCCAGTATTGGATCAGGGAATGAGGTAGCCGGCGGTGATTTAATTAGCCTGCATGCAAAGGCTAACCAAGTAGCCACATCCGTCACGACGAATGTTTATGTGTCTGATGCCGCCGTATCTTCAAACGGTACTAATGTAGATCTGGATGGAGCTTCCTTGTCGCTTCAAATTCATGTTTTGGATAAAGAAGCGTTAAGCACTCTGATTGCATCGGCTCAAAGCCAGCATGATGCGGCTGTTGAGGGAACTCATATCGGTCAATATCCAAGCGGTTCCAAACAAACGTTGCAGCTCGCTATCAACGACGCGAAAGTTGTTCGTGACAATGCGGCAGCAACGGAAGCGAAAGTGCAATCAGCTCTGAGCAGCTTAGACGCAGCATTAAGAACATTCATTAACTCGGTGATCACTTCAACCGATCCTGAACCAGGTCACGCAGACAAAGAAGCCCTTGGCGCATTGCTGGTCAGCGCTCAGAGCAAGCTCGATGCTGTTGTCGTTGGTACGAAGGTTGGTCAATATGCAAGTGAATCCAAAGCGACTTTACAGGCAGCGGTTACACGTGCAAAAGCTGTATTCGATAACGCTTCCGCAACTCAAGCCCAAGTGGATGCTGCGAAAGATGAATTGGCTTCAGCGCTGCAGGTGTTCTCGAACAGCATCATTACGTTGGTGCCTGGCGCAACGAAAATTACGATTAATGACTTGTCCATGATCGCTAAGTACTACGGAACTACTTCGACAGACGCGAACTGGAGTCAAATTGAGAAAGCAGATATGAACAATTCCGGTTCGATTGACATTCAAGATCTGGCAGTAGTTGCTAGAATGATTATCGACGAGTGGCTGACGGAAGAATAAACAAATAATAAGAGGCTGTCCCAGCGGTGTAATAGCTGGGGCAGTTTTTTCTTTGCATCAACGAATCTACTCGTTCATACAGAAAAGAACCCTTCCAGCCGTTCATGACCGGAAGGGTTCTTTTTATTTCAATGCAAGAGAATCTTTTGTCATTTCTTTATTGCCGGTATCCATATAGACAGGTATCGCTTCACCACGTGCTGCACGCAGCAATTGTCCGATAATATAATCGCCCCATACTTGTTCATTCTGAGAGATAACAGAGGTAATTTGACCGTTGATAAGGGCTTGTTTCACATTGGGCATCATCCCGAAGGACAGAGCATTCCGCTTCAAGCCTTTGGCTTTCCATAACAGGATCGAAGCCGAGCTGGATAAAATATCAAGCGTAATGAGCGTGTCAAAGTGCGGGTGGTCATCGATCATACGCTCCATGTCAGACAGTGCCTTGTCGGAGGAGCCCTCATTATATCCCACTTCAAGCACTTGAATAGCCGTATTACGAGTCAAGTAGTCGAGCATGCCGGAAAGCCGGTTTTTCTGAATAGGTGTATTAGATATGCCTGATTCAACAAGCACCATGCCTTTGCCTTTCATGAGCTTGCTGACGACTTCACCCATTAAAGCCCCGCCTTTGTAATGATCTGGACCAATATAGGAAAGGCGGCGGCTTAAGGGGGCGTCGGTTTCGAAACAAACAACAGGAATACCGGCTTCCACAGCTTTATTGATTGCAGGAACAAGTGCATCTGGGTCAATAGGAGCAATCGCAATACCGTCTACCTTTTGTTTTATCATGGTTTCCATCATGCGTATCTGCTGTTCTAAACTAATCTCTTCCGGCGCTTTGACAATTAACTGAACGGAATTGGAAGCAGCCGTCTTCTCGGCAAGTTGCGTAATGACTTCATAAAAAGAATGCGCCATTGGATATATAATCCCGAATGTATATGCGGGAGGACGTTCACTCTTTTGTGGTGAAGGGGTTACCGTAGCGAATAAGGAACCAGGTGAAGAATTAGCATCCGAACAGCCCACGGTTGTAAATAGTGAGAAAAACACGAACAAGAGAAGGGATTTCTTAAGAGTAACTGACAAAGCCCTTATGCTCCTCTCTCTCAGAAGCAGGCAGGTCTTTGCTCAGCTGGCCGCTTTTGCGAAATTCTCTTGTTGTCATACCCGTTACTCGCTTAAACAGGTTTGAAAAGTAATGAGCATCGTTATAGCCAACAAGGAAGGCAATCTCATAGGATTTGGCCTGCGTCGTCTGAAGCAGTTCCATCGCTTTGCGAATTCTTGTTTGCGTTAAGTATTCGATGAAGGTTTGGCCATTTTCCTGGCTGAACACTTTACTTAAATGGCCTGAGCTTAAATTGACATGATCAGCAGCGTCTTGCAGAGAAAAATAATCTTTATCATAATGCTCGTGGATGTATTTTTTCACTTTAATCAGCATATCCCCATGTTTGTCAGATGCTTCGGAACGCCATTGCCAATATTGTTCAGCTAATCTGATTAAGTAGGTGCGCGATTCATCCAGGGTCCTTATTAATTCAATAGTTTTCTGCAATTCCTGAAGGGTCATGTCGAAGTTTGCTATGTTGGGGTAAGAATCCCTCGCTGATCGAAATACTTCCAACGTCAAATCGTTTAAAATATAGTAGCCGATAAGCGAAGAGTGCCATTCCGTATGCTGAAGAGTGGAAGCGAAAGAATGAATAAAGGTATCTGCATGTGCAGGAGAGCCGATCTTCAGAAATTCTACAAACTTTGCCCGGTCTAAGAAGAGAGACTGTTCAAAAGAACCGTTTCTGGACTCCAGCATCGCATGGCGATTCTGACGAGATAAACGGCGCCAGTGCATGTCTTCCATCGCTTCCAGGAAAGAAACATGAATGCCCTGCATCCGGTCTTGAACACTTCCGATGCCAACGGAAATCGAGTAGGAGAGATGCTCCATGGACTGATTTTGCACCTGCTGAACCGTTTCTAGTGCTTGTTTAATTTGCTCTTGCGATTCATACTTCAGTATCCATACGCATTCCGTCTTACTTCGCTTGAACACCAAGTGGTTGTTCCCTTCAAGCTTAAGATTCAACAGATGCTCGGCTTGCTTCATATCCTCAGAGATGCCATCCGGTGCAGAATCGGAAGGAGCTAGTTTGCGGAAGTCTGCGGTTACCACAACATAGTAACGGGAGAGAAGATTCAGGTTCAGTTTAGAACTCAAATGAACGGCTTCCGACGTTGTAATAAATCCGCTGCATAAATCGTTCAGCAGCTTACTTTGCGATAAACCGGTTTGCTTTTTCTCTTCCAGCTTCAATTGCTCGATCTCCAATTTCTCCAGACGCGCTGCATCGATCTTGTCGCTCACTTGACGTAGGGTTTGGAGCAAATCCGCTGAGCTGATCGGCTTCGTGCAATATTCTTCTACGCCCAAACGCAGAGCTGTTCGCGCATATTCGAAATCCCCATGCCCGCTCAAGATGACAATCTTGATATCCGGTGAATTTCTCCTAACAAAGGAACTGAGTTCCAAGCCATCCATGAAGGGCATCTTAATGTCCGTAATGAGAATATCAGGCTGATACTGTTCGATCATCGGCAGCGCAACTTCACCGTCGGAAGCATCACCACAGTAAATAAATCCCTCTTGTTCCCATTGGATCGTATCACGAATCGTTTCGCGAATTAAAATTTCATCGTCAACTAGCAGTACTTTTTTCATGGCATGTTACCTCCTGTCAGGGGGATTCGAATGGAAACGGTCGTTCCCTCGTTTTGAATACTGTCGATCCTTACACCATATTTGTCCCCGTAATATAGTTTAATTCTTTGTTGTACATTATGCAGGCCGAACCCTCCGGATACTTCATTGCCGGTTTGCTCTGGAAGTTGATCGTTCGCTAAATACTCACGCATCTGTTCAAGCTTCTCCGGCGACATTCCGATCCCGTCATCTTCCACCGTCAGTACAATATCTTCCTCGTTCTCTATCAGGCCGCTGATGCGAATCATGCCTTTCCTTCGCTTGTTTTTTAAACCGTGATATAAAGCGTTTTCTACAATGGGCTGCAGGATCATTTTCAAGATCGGATACGGGTTTAACCGGGAGTCAATCTGAATCTCATAATCCAAAATATCGCGGTAGCGCATTTGTTGAATGACTAAATAACTATGCACGTGCTCGACTTCTTTATTAATGATAATCCAGTCTCTGCCTTTGCTTAAAGAAATTCGGAACAGCTTGGATAGTGATTGCACCAACTGAATGACTTGATTATTCTTGCCCGCTTCTGCCATCCAAACGATGGAATCCAGTGTGTTGTACAAGAAGTGGGGATTAATTTGCGCTTGCAAAGCTCGTAATTCCGATTTTTTAATTTCCTCTTGCTCCTTAATGCTTTGTTCGAGCAGTTTGCGGATTTTGCTAAGCATGATGTTAAAGCTTTTACCCAATAAGGCCACTTCATCATTGCCTTTGGGAACGACTTTGGCTTCCAGGTATCCGGAAGCGGCAAGCTGCATTTTACTTTTTAAAAGGTGAAGAGGGTGGATCAAGCGGTTTGAAATGAAAAAATGAAGGGATACGGCAAAGATAAAACTTAACACAACCGTAATGATGATGAGCTGTCGAATCGAATTTGCTTCTTCAACAATTTCTTGAAGCGGCACGTAGCCTACGATACTCCAGCCTGTCATCAGCGAAGGAGCTACGTAGACGAATTTCGGTTTGCCTTCGGTTGAGTCGATGTAATTCGTGTCAGTTCCGTTAAGAATGTGTGTTAAGTCTGAGGGGAGCGGAAGTTTGACAGTTGCTTTTAACGTTGATGGCTTAAAGATAGGGGTGCCCGATGAATCGACAACAAAGTAGAACCCTGTCTGACCGATCGTAACGTTATCGCAAAATTGTGTGACCACTTTATCATCGACGTCAATGACGATAAAGCCAATGACTTCGTGTGTAATTTGTTGTTTCACAGCGGCCATAATAGAAATCACATTCGTGTTGCTATACTGAAAACCGTCGATTCTGTCCAGCGTTGAGGCTTCGGAAGGAGGGACAATCAAGACCTCATCCGGATTTTTAGTCAAATGAGTCAAGTGCTGGTTGCGCAGTGGATTTTTCTCAAGCTGGAACAACCCCTTCCTCTCACTAATGCCACGGCCGTACAAGTTAATCATGGTTATATTGAGAACGCTATCATATTGGTACGTTTGCCTGTAGGAATCCATGGTTCTTAGGATTTGTTTGGTATCCTCGTATGTATCTTCTTGGGAGAATAAGAATCGAAGCACTTGTGTGTTTTTGCTAATCTCAAGCAGCTTTCTCGTATCAATAAATTGCGTATCCAGATCACGGGCAAGCTGATCTGCGGAAAGCATGGCGGCTGCTTTACTGTTATTGAAAACCGTTTTAAATGATTTCTGGTAGGAGATAAGTCCAACCGCAATCAGAGGAATACAAGTCAGAATGATAAACATGGTGAGCAATTTGGTTTGCAAGCTCGAGGAAATCCATTGGATTAATCTCATAAATGGTTAAGTAACCTTTCTAATGCGGAGATAGTTGCCTCTATCTTACTATAACAAATTGTGTTGCATGCGGAAATGGTAACGTATACATACAACCACAAATAACAATTTACTCTTATAAAAACAAACTTTTCTCGAAAAAGTCAGGGTAAATCACTAAAAAATTTACAAGAAATGAGCGTGAAACTCCGTATAAAAGGCACGTGAAAGCGTTTTATAATGAGGTCACACCGAACAAGAGGTGAACGATGGGGAGGAAAAAACATGATTATTACGAAAAAAATGGGGGTTCTCGTTGTGGCTTCCTGTCTAATGCTGCTTTCAGCAGCTTGCGGGAACAGCGCTACCACAGGATCAAGCACAACGGCTCCAGCAGCAAACGCAGGAGCTACTGCAGCGCCAGCAACACCGGCGGCAGGGAAGAAAATCTCGCTTGGTTTTGCTCAGGTTGGAGCGGAAAGCGGATGGCGAACAGCGAATACGAAGTCGATTCAGGATTCAGCCAAAGACGCCGGTTTTGATTTGAAATTCTCCGATGCACAGCAGAAGCAAGAGAATCAAATCAAAGCTATTCGTACTTACATTCAACAAAAAGTGGACGTTATTGCTTTCTCGCCGGTTGTTGAGTCCGGTTGGGATACGGTGTTGAAAGAAGCAAAGGACGCAAAAATCCCGGTCATTCTGACAGACCGTGCGGTTGATTCCAAGGATACCTCTTTGTATGTAACTTTTATTGGCTCTGATTTCGTAGAAGAAGGCAAGAAAGCAGGCAAATGGGTTGCCGATAAGTTCAAGGATGCGAAGGAAGATGTGAACATAGTTGAGCTTCAAGGAACAACAGGTTCCGCTCCGGCTAATGATCGCAAAGCCGGTTTTGCTGAAGAGATCAAAGGAAACTCTCACTTGAAAGTCATTGCCTCGCAAACAGGCGATTTCACTCGGGCAAAAGGAAAAGAAGTTATGCAGGCGTTCCTGAAAGCTCATAAAGATATCGATGTACTATATGCCCATAATGACGATATGGCGCTTGGAGCCATTCAAGCGATTGAAGCAGCTGGCCTCAAACCAGGTCAAGACATTACCATTATTTCCGTAGATGCGGTTAAAGACGGTATGACAGCTGCAAGCGAAGGTAAAATCAACTTTATCGTAGAATGTAACCCATTACTTGGACCTCAATTGATGCAAGCTGTCAATGATGTGATTGCCGGCAAGCAAATCGAGAAACGTATCGTAACCAAAGAGGGCGTGTTTACTTCGGAAGACGCGAAGAAAGTTCTTGCTGACCGCCAGTATTAACAACTAAAGAGAAAAGAAGAAAGCCACTCCATACAAGTAGCCGGTGGAGTGGCTTTTCTCTATATGGAGAGGAGTCCTTCGATGAGTGAACGTCAGCCGATCTTGCAAATGTCGGATATTCACAAACAATTTCCAGGTGTCAAAGCGCTGTCAGGTGTTAACTTCCAGTTGTTCCCCGGTGAAGTTCACGCTCTGATGGGAGAGAACGGGGCTGGAAAATCAACCTTGATTAAAGTTCTCACCGGTGTATATGCCATTGACCAAGGTTACGTAGAAATGGATCAGAAACCTATCAAGATCAACAGTCCTTTGGATGCGCAGCATGCGGGTATCAGCACGGTGTACCAGGAGGTCAACCTGTGTCCGAACCTTTCTGTAGCGGAAAATATGTTTATTGGCCGCGAGCCACGTCGCTTCGGTCGTATTTTATGGAAGAAAATGAACCTGGATGCTGTGGATCTGCTGAAGAAAAGAATGAACTTGGAAATTGATGTGACACTGCCTTTGCATCACTATTCGGTCGCTGTGCAGCAATTAATTGCGATTGCGAGAGCTGTCAGTATTTCCGCTAAGGTGCTTATCTTGGATGAGCCTACGTCCAGTCTGGACCGAGGAGAAGTTATGCAGCTATTTACCGTCATGACGAGACTGAAAAAGGAAGGCTTAGCGATTCTATTTGTGACGCATTTTATTGATCAAGTGTATGAAATCTCAGATCGAATAACCATTCTTCGTAATGGAGAATTTGTTGGAGAGTATATGGCTGAGAAGCTCTCCCGCATAGATTTGGTTTCCAAGATGATTGGCAAGGACCTGCATGTGCTGGAGGAACTTCCGAAAAGCGCGAACGTTCAAAGAATGAAAGCGGAGGCATTAATTGAGGCATATTCACTGGGGAAAAAGGGCTCCATTGAAGCCACGGATTTGACCATTCATAAGGGTGAAATCATTGGTTTGGCAGGGCTTCTGGGATCCGGAAGAACCGAGTTTGCGAGGTTGCTCTTTGCAGCGGATCGCGCCGATTCCGGTAAGCTGAAGTTCACGAATTCGGATGATCCGATCCACTCACCGAGGCAAGCGATTGACCAGGGCATCGCTTTCTGCTCCGAGAACCGCAAAACGGAAGGCATCATTGACGATTTGACCATTCGGGAAAATATCATCCTTGCCCTGCAGGCAACTCGTGGCTGGTTCAATACAATTCCCCGCAAGCGGCAGAATGAAATTGCGGACGAATATATCCGCGCTTTGAATATTAACCCGCCGAATCCGGAACATCTTATCAAAAATTTGAGCGGTGGCAATCAGCAGAAAGTATTGCTTGCCAGATGGCTGCTCATGAATCCTAAGCTATTAATCTTGGATGAGCCAACTCGGGGTATCGACATCGGGGCCAAAGCGGAAATTCAGAAGCTTGTCCTCTCCTTGTCTCAAAAGGGCATGTCCGTGCTCTTCATTTCTTCCGAGCTCGAAGAAGTGCTTCGCGTCAGCGAACGTATCGCCGTACTGCGGGACCGTAAGAAAGTGATGGAGATGTCTGGCGAAGACATGAGTCAACGTAATGTCATGAAAGCGATAGCGGGAGGCTGAGGAACATGGTTAAGCATCATTTGTTTTGGCCGGTAAGCGTGTTAGCCGTGCTGCTTGTGTTCAATTTCATTTATTCGCCCAGTTTCTTCTCGATTCAAATGAAGGATGGGCACTTATATGGAAGTTTAATTGATATTTTGAATTTCGGATCTCCGCTCATTCTCGTGGCTATAGGAATGACCTTGGTCATTGCAACGAAAGGCATTGATCTTTCCGTTGGCTCGGTGGTGGCCATTTCCGGTGCGCTGTCTTGTCTAACCATTAGCAAAAGCAGTGATCAGAACGGCGTAGGCGTACTCCTGCTGTCGCTTGCGATTTCACTCGTGTTATCGCTGCTGCTCGGTTTGTGGAACGGCTTCCTGGTTGCGAACGCGGGCATTCAACCGATTATCGCTACGTTGATCCTGATGGTCGCCGGACGAGGGATTGCCCAGCTGATCACGGGAGGGCAAATCATCACCATCACGAGCTCAACGTACAAATATATTGGCGCAGGTTCTCTAGCCACTTTGCCGTTCTCCATCTTTCTGGTTGCTATCGTGTTTGCTGCAGCAGCTGTATTGACGCGCAAAACAGCGCTCGGACTGTTTATTGAATCGGTCGGCTGCAAACCAACAGCGAGCCGATTAGCGGGCATCCGCTCTCGTACGGTTATGCTCGCTGTCTATATGTTCTGCGGCATATGTGCGGGAATTGCCGGTTTGATCTTGAGCTCGAACGTGTCCAGCGCTGACGGCAACAACGCTGGTTTGTGGTACGAGCTGGACGCGATTCTTGCCGTCGTCATCGGCGGTACGTCGCTGAATGGGGGAAGATTTTACTTAACCGGTACGCTGATCGGAGCACTTATCATTCAAACGCTGACCACTACGATCTATATGATTGGTGTTCCGCCTGAAATTACGCTGGTCGTGAAAGCTTTTGTCGTGCTGGCTGTCTGCTTAATTCAATCTGAGGCCTTCCGCCAATCCATCGTTACCCGCTGGAAGAGTCGCCATTATCCGGCCGAACGGGAGGTCAAAAGCCATGTTGCTTAATCGTAAATATATTCCAATCTATGTAACGATCTGTTTATTCGCCTTGATGTATATCGCAGGTTCTTTCCGGTACGCAGGTTTTTTCTCCCTGCAGGTTCTGCTGAATCTGCTTATCGATAATGCCTTTTTATTGATAACGGCTGTGGGGATGACCTTCGTCATTGTTTCCGGCGGGATCGATCTATCGGTCGGTTCTGTAATCGCCTTAACAACCATGATCTCGGCTTCGCTGGTGCAGGCAGGCTGGTCTCCCGTCCTTGTTATTCCGCTTGTACTCCTCTTAGGCGCGCTGTTCGGGTGGGGAATGGGAGCTATCATCTACTATTTCAAAATCCAACCTTTCATCGTCACGTTGGCCGGGATGTTCTTAGCACGAGGGTTATGTTATGTGATCAGCATTAACACAATTACCATCGATAACCCGATATACACGAGCATAGCCCAGACTAAAATTCCGCTGCCTGGCGGCAACTTTATTTCGATCAGCGTCATCATCGCTTTGCTTGTTGTTGCAATAGGCATGTACATTGCTCATTATACGCGCTTCGGACGCAATGCATATGCCATTGGAGGGAGCGAGCAGTCGACGATCCTGATGGGCTTGCCTGTTGCTAGAACGAAGATGGGCGTATATGCGTTCAGTGGTTTCTGTTCTGCGTTAGCTGGTGTAGTATTCACATTCTACATGCTTTCTGGCTATGGCTTGCATGCCATGGGGATGGAGTTGGATACCATCGCTGCTGTTGTGATTGGCGGTACGCTTCTGACAGGGGGAGTTGGTTATATCGCTGGCACCTTCTTTGGGGTTCTGATCCAAGGGGTGATTCAGACAATCGTAAGTTTCGAGGGAACACTTAGTTCGTGGTGGACGAAAATTGCGATCGGCATGCTGCTTTGTTTATTTATTTTACTTCAAAAGGCATTAAGTGAACGGAATTGGTTTACCAGAAAAAGCATGTAATCGGTTTTACCCGAGGCTTTGAAGGGCAATGAACAATTGTCTAGCAAAGTCTTTTTGCTTGCATATTGTTACTTTATTGAAAGCGTTTTATAATACAACCAAAGGAAATGGAAGGAAATTTCTGCTAAAAGGGGATTCCAATGCTGGGAAGATCATTCCGCTCATTAATGAAAAGCAAATTGTTGATTATTCTGTTTTTGGGCATGATTTTAATTCTATACATGTTTGATTCTATGCATAATTCCTCCACCGGTTTTCCATCCAGCGAGGAGAAAACAGCTGTTAAAAACGTGGTGAATCACAGTGACCAAGATCAGGGGCTCGTTCGTCCGATCGTACTGGGATTCTCACAGTTGGGATCAGAAAGCGCATGGCGGAATGCGAACACGATATCTATTCGAGAAGCAGCGGAGGAAGCAGGCATCGAGCTGCATTTTGAGGATGCGGATCAATCGCAATCCAAGCAATTTGAAGCGATTCGGACTTTTATCAAACAAAAAGTAGATGTGATCGCGATCGCACCTGTTATCGAGTCAGGCTGGGAACCGATCTTAAAAGAGATCAAACAAGCTGGCATTCCGTTAATTATTCTGGACCGATTAGTAAATGTAAGTGATCCTTCCTTATACGTGACTTATATCGGCTCAGATTTTTACGAAGAGGGCAGAAAAGCCGGGAAATACGTGATTGATAAAATGAACAGCCGAAAAGATACCGTCGGCATCGTTGAGCTTGTCGGCACGGAAGGGTCGACCCCCTCGATTGCCAGAGGGAAAGGATTTCGCGATGTCATTAAGGAACATGAGAACTTTAAGATTTTAAAAAGTGAATCAGCCGATTTTACGTTTGCGCAGGGGAAGCAAGTCATGAAGTCCATTCTTAATACGATGAGTCATGAAATTAATGTTTTGTATTCACATAATGACGATATGGCTATAGGCGCCATCGAGGCGATTGAGGAGTTCGGACTTCGTCCCGGAAAGGATATTATCATTATTTCTGTAGATGGCACGAACAAAGCATTTGAGAAAATGGCTGAGGGCAAAATTAATAGTGTCGTGGAATGCAATCCTTTGCTAGGTCCTAACTTGATGCAAGCTGTCAACGAACTTATGCAAGGACGGAGCTTGCCGAAAAGAATTGTAACCCCTGAGAGCGTTTTTACGGAGACGATGGCATTGGAGGAGGTTGGCAAAAGGAAATACTGACCTCATACCTATATTGACTATTGGGGATGTAGTTGTATAATACATATATTAACAATAATTGCACTATACAATCATTTCCATAATAACCATTCGTATGCAGTGGAAAGGGGAGATGAAGTGACGAGCAGCTCATCCGGCCGATCGGCGTTCTGGTTCATTATTTTAGCTGTCTTTTTCGGGAACTTTATGTCGATTCTCAGCTCGACCACAATCAACGTGGCATTCCCGATATTTATGAAAGACTTTGACGCTGAGCTCGGCAAGGTTCAGTGGATGATTACCGGATTTTTGCTCGCTACGGGAGTTGTTGCTCCGATTGTGGGCTATTTCGGTGACCGATTCAGCTATAAACGGTTGTATATTTTCGCACTGTCGGGGTTTACGCTGTTTTCTGCCCTTTGCACGGTAGCTTGGAGCATTGATTCACTCATCCTTTTCCGAATCCTGCAAGGCGTATTCAGCGGTTTAATTATTCCAACGACACTGACAATGATTTATCAATTTATCGAAAAAGACAGACAGCCGTTCGCAATGAGCTTATGGAGCTTGTCCTCCATGCTGGCGCCGGCATTCGGACCGACCTTGGGAGGTTTGCTAACGGAATATTTCGGCTGGCAGTCGTTATTTCTGCTTAATTTGCCTCTCGGAATTGCAGCTGTCGCCGTGGCGTTCAAATGCCTGCCTTATCATAGTATCAACACATCGAAGACGTTTGATTTTCCGGGATTTATTACCGTTCTGCTCAGCAGCTCCTTTATTATTCTTTCGTTTACCGAAGGGAACGGCTGGGGATGGACCGATTGGAAAACACTCGTCTGTTTGCTTGTTGGGACTTCGGCGCTTATTTATTTTATCCGCAGGGAGCTGCGTCTGGCTAATCCGCTGCTTAACCTTAGCGTGTTTCGAACGAACCGCTTTACGTACAGTTTGATCATCAACTGTATCATTACGGCTTCGTTATACTCGGGCACTCTATTGATTCCCGTATTTGTGCAAGACGTCCAGCATTCGACCCCGCTGGTTACAGCTCTCGTGCTGCTGCCCGGTTCGCTCGTCATGGCGCTTTGTTCCCCTGTAGTCGGCAAGCTCTACAGCCGAACAGGGCCTTTTCCGCTCATCATGGGCGGTGTAGCGCTGCTAATCGCGTCCAATTGGGAGTTGAGCCATATTAGTTTGCATGCTTCCCACGTGTATGTCGCGGGTTGGATGACCCTTCGTTATGTCGGGATTTCCATGGCCTTCATGCCGGTTATGAATGCAGGGATGTCGTCTATTTCAAAAGAGAGGTCGGGGCATGCCTCGTCTGTGACGAACTGGGTCAGGCAAGCAACAGGGGCGCTTTCGATTGGAGTTTTCAGCTCCCTGCTTGCTGCAAGGTCGTTTGTTCACCAGAAAGGGCTGAGTGGAGATGCGTCGTTCATCCGTGATCAGAGCATGACGTTAGCAGTTCAAGATGTGTTCTTAATTGCCGTATTTATTTGCATTGTGGCAATTCCGCTTACTTTCGTACTGAAAGAGAAACGAAATAAGCCTCAACCGGCGGTTCTTCAGGAGTAATTAATTTCAATGAATGGTACGGGTCTTAGTAAGATTTTGGATATCGAATACAATCACTTTCTATTCGTTTCTTGCTTGAACTGCGGCTTTGTAGAAGTCTATAACCCGGATGTATTGAAAGGACATAAGTCAGGTAAGTTAGGAACCATAATGGATATTTTATTTGGAGGTTAGTCTTGAATTAAGATCCTCAGCTCATTTGCTGTGGGTCTTTTTTTGTAATCAATGATAGATTGCTCTCAAATTGGTTAAAACTGATTTCTATTACCGAAATGTGAGCGAGGCGTCAGTGTCAAGAGGTTTTCATCCGTCTCATTTTGGGTTACGATAATTGTTGGGGTATTTTTCACTAGAAGAAGTAAAGCTGCATCAGCAAATGGAGGGAAGCATACTGGAAAACTTTGCATGCTTATACATCGTACGCGGCGAACCTTATCGACCGGGCACCTGCGTGAATCTCAGTGAGGATGAAACACTGGTCGGCCGGGTATCCAATCAGTTAACTCCTGATTTAGCCTTTACGAACGCTTTTATTTCACGTGAGCATTTTGTCATCCGTAAGGAGCAGGACAAGGCTGTGCTATATGATTTAGGGAGTCGCCATGGAACTGAGATCAACGGCGTGCTGCTAACGCCACACACGCCATACACGTTGAATAATTTCGATATTATTAAGCTTTCTAAGGGGATGACCGTCATCCACTTTTCTTATATGTTTGCCGATCAAACCTTAGAATTCGAACCGCTCAGCATCACCAGTCATCTAGAAATGCCTGAACTGCCGCTTACGATTCATTGGGAAAGAAGAGAATGTGTCGTGGAGGGCAAGCGAATCCTCATGTCCGAGAAAGAATATTTACTGATTCGTGTACTGCATGATCATGCCAACCGGCTCGTTCCGCTCGAGGAAATCAAATCCAAGGTATGGCCGGAACGGTCAACGGGTGCAGAAGGCTTCTCCGATGTGACATTGGACGAACTGAATGCCCTGATCTATCGGGTGCGAAAAAAATACGGGAAAGCTACCTTTTTGATTAGCGCGGTGCGCGGTAGCGGTTATATGCTCGAAACAGAACTGAAATCGTCATAAGGAAAGAAGGGACACTTCTTGAAATATATACAGGCTGAGTATTCTGGCTCACTTAACGGAACCGTACATATTCCTGGAGCGAAAAACAGCTCCCTTGCTTTACTTGCCGCAGCTTGTCTGGCAGACAATATCGTCACATTAGAAGGCATCCCATTAATCGATGATGTCCGTATCATTGCCGAAATTGGCCGTGATATCGGATTGAAGCTGCACCAGGATGGCGGACAAGTTATCATTGATCCGCGATGGATTCACAGTTCTGTGATCGATCCAGGCAAAGCTTCGAGCTATCGGGCGTCTTATTATTTTGCAGGATCTCTACTATCCAAATTCGGCAAGGTCACCATCGGGTTGCCTGGTGGGGATGATTTTGTTTCACGGCCCATTGACCAACATATTAAAGTCTTCAAAGCGCTTGGAGCGCAGGTCCATCTCTTCAAAGATTATTACGTCGTCGAAGCTGCCGAGCTGAAAGGTGCCGACATTTTTTTCGACACCATTACTTCTGGCGCTACGATTAATGCCATGTTAGCTGCTGTGCTGGCCAAAGGGCGGACACAATTGCATAACGCAGCGATGGATCCTGAAGTTTGCGATACGGCAAATTTCCTTAATCGATTAGGCGCACGCATCTATGGTGCAGGAACGGAACATATCCGCATTGAAGGCGTCTCCTATTTGGACGGGGGAACGCACACGGTTATTCCAGACAGGCTGATTGCCGGAGCTTTTCTGATGGCAGCCGGACTTCATGGGGGACAGGTTACAGTCATGGACGTCATCCCGGAGCATCTTGGTTCATGTCTAGCGAAGTTGCAGGAAATAGGGATGCACGTGGAATGCGGCGAAAACCATATTACGGCATATGGAACGAATTCACTGAAAGCGACACGTATTCGTACAGGCATGTATCCGAGTTTCGCTACCGATTTACAGCAACCCATGACTGCACTTCTACTGCAAGCCAAGGGTAAGAGCATAGTAACAGATCGTGTCTACCCTAAGCGGCTCGCTCATGTTGCGCAGCTGCGGCGGCTCGGCGCCGAGATCGAGTTACGGCAGGAAAGTGCCTTTATTACGGGTGGACGCCCGTTGCAAGGCGGATGGGTGCATGCCTCCGATGTGCGTGCAGGCACTTGTTTGCTGATGGCGGGATTAGCGGCAGAGGGACATACATATATTACCGGTGTTGAACACATTGAGCGCGGTTATGAAGACGTTATTGGCAGCTTCAGATCCATAGGGGCCAAACTTTCGATGCATGAGCTGACCGCGCAGGAGCACCTTGACCAGATTCGTGAATCTCAATGAAGTAGATACAACCGGCAAGTCACAAACATCGCCATCGAAATTGGCGGTGTTTTTTTATTTAACTAAAACAAATGGCGTGCATTATGTTGCAAATACAACAAAAGTGTTGTACTGTTTTTACACCGCATATGAAAAATACATGAGTAGTGGAGTCAAGATGATGAAAGAAATTTTACGTGAAGTTGGAATGATTGCTCGAGCGTTAGATTCTATTAGTAATATTGAGTTTAAAAAATATGATCTTACAAAGGGTCAATATTTGTACCTTGTCCGAATCTGTGAAAATCCGGGAATTATTCAAGAAAAGTTAGCTGAAATGATAAAGGTAGACCGAACGACAGCTGCCCGTGCGATTCAAAAGCTGGAGATGAATGGATTTATTGAAAAGACGGATGATCAGAACAACCAAAAAATCAAAAAGCTTTTTCCAACAGAGAAAGGAAGAACGGTTTACCCGTATATAAAAAGGGAGAACGATTACTCCAATAATGTCGCACTGTCCGGACTCTCCGATAGTGAAATAGAAACCATTTTTAACCTACTGCAAAAAGTCAGAAAAAATGTTGAAAAAGATTGGGAGTTTGTAAAAAAAGGAAACAAGCGAAATTATTGATTTGGAAAATTGGAGGAAAACCATCATGACTACCTATATAAAGCGATGTACTTTCGAGGAACTAGGATTGCTGCAAGAAATTAGTATAGAAACATTTACAGAGACTTTCAAGGATCAAAATTCGATTGATAATATGAGAGATTACCTCGATAAAGCATTTAATTTGAAACAATTAGAAAAAGAATTGTCAAATATCTACTCAGAATTTTATGTTATTTATTCGAATGAAGAAGTGGCAGGGTATTTAAAGGTAAACATCCTCGATGCTCAGACGGAATTAATGGGAAAAGATGCTTTGGAAATCGAAAGGATTTATATACGGAAACATTTTCACAAACAGGGGCTTGGTAAATATCTTTTGAATAAAGCTATTGAAATTGCGAGGCTACGTAATAAAGAGAAGATCTGGCTAGGGGTTTGGGAACAAAACGAGAACGCAATAGCCTTTTATCAAAAAATGGATTTTGTAAAAACAGGAGCCCACTCCTTTTATATGGGGGATGATGAACAAATCGATATTATCATGACCAAAATACTTAACTAACATTTTCACTGGGAAATTTTCACTTTTTATGGTAAAGCAAGCAACCTTTCCTGATTTCAAAAGTCTAATGTCTTAGAATGTTTGAGAAGATGGAGGCAAAGATCATGAGAAATCGAAAGGTTGCTGTGATGCTGTTGGCTTGCTGCTTTGTTATCTGGAACGGCCGGTCTCTGGCGGAGGCCAGCTCTGTTGGTGAACGGGTTGGTGAAGTGGTATCCACCGATATCGCCGCTTATGTCAATGGGAAGCAGATACCATCCATGAATATCGCGGGTGAAACGGCTATAGCGGTAGAGGATTTACGCGAGAGCGGCTTCGATGTTTCGTGGTCGCCGCGCGCGAGGACGCTGCGGATCGCTCCGAAGGCGGTAGGGGAGCAGGCTCCAGTGGATACGACGCTAATGAGGGAACCCGCCACGCTTCCGATCGGAACGCACCTGAAGGATGTGCTGTACACGGACATCCAAGCCTATTATGGCGATACGCCGGTTCGTTCTTTCAACATTGACGGGCGGACGGCCATCCTCCTGAACGATCTCTATGCCTTCGGTACGGTAACTTGGAACGAGGTGGAACGCACAATCCAGTTCCAAGCGAAGCCAATTGCGGAGTCGGGAACGCAGGAAGCCTGGCGGGAAGCGGGAGCGAACCTAATGCTCCACTCGGTAAAGAATGTTAGCTTTTCCCTGGATTTCAGGGAAGAGGGACAGTTTTATGAGGATGAACAGGTGGGGTTCGGAGAGAATGGCTTGCCGTATATGAAGCTGGATTTTTTCGCTGACAAATTTGGGTTCGCGAAGCATATAGACCGGAAGAACACTGAGCTTAGCGATGGTCTCTATTCTTTCTCCATTCAACCTGGGAGCGAACAGGCGATCACGTATTGGGGCGGGGAGGCTGTGCACACGTCTGAGTTGATCTTCCCTCCGCAAGTGAAAGATGGAGACATTTATTTGTACAGCATAGATTTGGAGCGTTTATTCGGATACATTGGTAAATGGAACCAGGATTCTCGGAATCTTTTGATTCGGTATACGAGCTACGATGTGAAAGATTATGGCCTCCCTACTCAAGAGCCCAGCGACAAGCTGACCGTGAAGGCTGTTGTGACGGAGCCGCCGTGGGACTTCTCGTTAAACGGAGGAATGGCCCTGAAGCTGGATAACGACAATATCTTCGGCAATCTCAATACGGCAATGCAGAAAACAGGAGCTGCCGATGAAAGAGTCTCCTGGATGGAGGCACCGATTCGACTGCATCTAGGAGATAATCGGATTACTACTGAGTTAGCTCAAGGTGATCGCATCTTGTACTCGGCTTCCTACCCAGTAAAGACTAGCTATGAAGCCGTTCCACTGAATGTTGGTATCCCTGGTTTCAAGCTGGATCAGACTGAAGTGGGCTATATCAAAACGGATGCCTCGACTAATACGCTTACTGGAAAGGCGGATTCGAGCTTTGCGTATGGAGTCTCCAAGTTTGAAGAGGGTCAAGGTCTCGTTACCAGAGCTTCTTCTCCGGTACAGGTGGAAGTGAAGGACGGCAAGTTCCAGATGCCCCTTACTTTAAGCAATGGCAACGGATTGTATCAAGTGCAGTTATATCGTCCGGTAGCCACACCGCGGGGGCCGGGTTACAGCAACGAAGGCTATTTCTATGTCATGTTGTTGCAACCTTAGTATTGCCATCAGCTAGGTTCTCCTTGTTTTCAGGGACCAAACGGTACGGTGACCATGGAAGAACATTAAGTGCTATTCTGACCGATATGTACGGGTGGGGGTTTCACCACATCGATTCCTAACAAAAAGCCACTTGTGGATTGTTATTTCCAGCAAGCGGCTTTTTTTGTCATTTTAATAGAATACTCTTCTCATCAAAACATCCAACGCATGTTCAATTTCTTTCAAATCTGCTTCGGTTACGTTTCCGATTTTCTGGACGAACTGAGATTCAACTTGCTGAAAAATGTCGCCCATCATCGCACTTCCTTCTTTCGAAAGGCGGATCGATTGCTTGCGACGGTCTTCAGTATCGGTAATCTTCTCGCACAATTGTTTTTCACTTAGTTTTCTAAGCTCACGGCTTGTATTTGGCATAGACATATGCATACAGTCACTGATTTCGCTGAGCGTAACGGGCTGGCTGACGGAAATGTATTCTAGAATCTTATATTGAACGGGAGTAAGCGACTCTGATCTCACATCTTTGGTCATTTCATGCGTTACTTGGTGGACTGCGGCCGTGAAGGACACGAATTTCTGGAATAGGACATTGTTCTCCACATGATCACCTCATATAAAAATAATAGCAAAATAATTATCAATAAACAATTATCATTTGACAATAAAAAATAAAGTGTGCTACGCTTTACTTATCAAAAGATAAGTAAAGGAGTGTTGAAATGAAAACATTGATTATTTACACACATCCCAATCATCAAAGTTTAAGTTATGCCTTTTTACAAAAGGTCGTTCAAGGAAGTAGGGAGAATCCGAAAATTAGTGAAGTGAGGGTTTTGGATCTATACGAGGAAGGATTTAATCCGGTCCTGGTTTTTAATGAACATAAGCGTAGGAGGGATATGCACGCCGACCCTGATCTAGCCATCTACAGGGAGCAACTCAGCTGGGCCGAAAAAATTGTCTTTGTATATCCGATCTGGTGGGGGCGACCTCCAGCCATGCTTATGGGTTATATCGACCAGATGTTTTCTTCCGGTTTTGCCTATAAGGATAAGGGAGGGATGCTGCCGGAAGGGCTTCTGAAAGGGAAGTCGGTGGTGTGTATTTCAAGTATGAAGGGACCGGTCTTATATCCGCTGTATTGGCTGAATAACGCTCACAAAGTTTTGATGAAAAAAGCACTCTTTAACTATGTAGGAATTAAAAAGGTTAAGTTTTTTGAATTTGGGAGTATGGAGAGTCCACGAGGTAAACAGCAGCAGAAATTAGAAAAGGTTTATGACTATTTCAAAACAGTGGAACGTTAACCTTAAATGACTGCCGCAGTTTTAATATTTGCGTTTTTTTATTAATTGCCGCAGAGAATCAACGGCCAGACTAATTCCGATTAGGATTCCTGAGAGAGCTACGATTAAAGCAAAATACTGAAAAACCGAATAATCTTGCATTTTTCTCCAGGAAATAGGACCTTTTAAATCTTCAATCACTTGATTCATTCCGTATATGCCACTTATTACCGTATAGATTGTTAAAATGCGAAGCAAATAACTGGCACGTTTATTCGTATAATTGGACTGATATTCAAATAGATCGTTGAGAGTCCGTTTAACTTCAACAAACAGCTCATCATTCCCATAGAATTTGCGCAGCTGAAGGAAGATTTCTTTTCCTTGGGACTGGGAAACGACTTCAATAAAATAATATTTGGCAGAAAAATCAGTAATGGAACGAATCAGTTCTTCAATTTTACCCTGGTTCTGCTCCAAACGAACTTGTGAGTATTGGTTGGAAATTTTGAGAAGCACGATTTTGTGAAACAAATTAAGCAGTAGTCCATAATAATACTCACCGTACATTTTATTGGCTATTTTAACCGCGACAGCATGAGATTGTTTGGTGATACAAGAAAAGGCATTTTCATCCGTAATAAAGTAAGTATCCGGCCCCCACCTGTCATAAGCATGCAGCTCGCTGTATGATTTTATATAGTTCAAATTTGTTGCGCCGATAAAAGGTTTACCTTCTTTATTCAACCCGTCGATGCGTGCAGCTCGATAAATATCTACTAAAGAAATTTCTGAGTCTTCTACCAGCGAGTAAAAACATGCCACATACATGCATTCATCAAGAAAGAATGGCAGTTTCTCAAAGTAGACCTTGTCCAACCGTCCATGGTCTAGGAACGCCGAGGTATTTGGCCCTAGGATATGAAAAATAAACGATTCACTTTCTTTAAAGGTCAGATCGTTATATTGAATGTAGGATTCGTCATCTTGCTTATTCATATTTTGAAGTACTCGAAATCGCTTCGCGAATTCAAGTGCCAACGAATAGTTGACCTCCTCGCATTTTAGTTCCGTGCGAATCGTAATGAATCCAAGATCAAAAGGACAAAATATAACGTCAATTGAATGAATTGTAAAAGCTAAATTGTAATATGGCGAGTGAAGGGAGCATACGATATTCAGCTGTTTGGAATAACGCCTAAACCCCTTTTCATTATCCTCCTCATGTGGAAATAAGAAGCTGCTTGTGAAAGGAAGATAATATCGCTCCATTTCCCGGTGAGACACCTTGTATTCGGCTCCATAATACCTATCCTCTTGCTTTGTCTCGCCAATAAAAAATGGAATAAATTCATCTTTGAGCAATTGTTCCTTAAACTGATTTTGAGAATTTAGATTGATGGAAAAAGGGAAGATAAATTGGTGCAATGCCACTTGCATTCTTTTTTCGGTTAACGCTACACGGTTCTCCACTTCTAAACCCCCACATTTCAAATTATGATAGGTAATATTCCCTAATTAGGGTGAAAATACAAAATGTGGTCTGAAAAGACTTGAATTTAAACAATGAAAGAGGTATTAGGATGAAGTTGTCAGGCAATGTGGTACTTATTACAGGCGGAAGCGGAGGAATTGGATTAGCTTTCGCTGAGCGATTCGCCAAGTTAGGCAATCAAGTGATTGTCTGCGGAAGACGTGAGGATGCCCTACAACAAGCAAAAGAACAGATCCCTGGTCTTATTACTCGTGTATGTGATTTGGATAACGAATCCGATCGCTTAGCTTTATTTGATTGGGTAACATCGAACTACCCTGAAGTTAATGTGCTTGTGAACAATGCTGGGATACAACAGCGATTTAACGTTTTAAAAGTAGATGCAAGGAATAACTGGGGCTACTTCAACAAAGAAATCACCAGTAATTTGGATGCGCCGATCCATCTAGCCTTACTATTTGTACCGTTTTTTGCTTCCAAAGAAAAGGCGGCAATTATTAACGTTACTTCAGGACTTGCTTTTACGCCTTTCGCGATTGCTCCTATCTATTCGGCTACGAAAGCGGCGCTTCATTCATTTTCGATGAGTTTGAGACAACAGTTGTCGGATACATCTATTGAAGTCATTGAGGTTGCACCTCCCGCGGTTAATACAAATTTAGGTGGGGCGGGGTTGCATACAACCGGGGAACCGCTGGATGCTTTTGCTAATGGAATCTTCGAAGGCTTGAACGAAGGTAAGCAGGAAATTTCATACGGCAGCGCGATCGCTCGTTTACGCATGTCACGAGACGACATTGACAAGGCTACTGAAGCACTTTGGAATGCTACAAGAAGTATGATTGAGTGAAAGAGACCACGAGGCAGCCGATTATCGGCTGTCTTTTCTGTGAGATTTTCATGAAACGCCTAAGCCTTTATTTTGCATAAAAGTTCCAATCACCGCTCAAACTATGACCATGTCTAACATTAGGGGTTTAATTTATGCTTAATTCGGTTCAGGAAATTAAATCCATATTCGCTGATCACGATGATTTATTCATTCAGGAAGAGCAATTTGATCAAACAGCCCTATTTCTTATAGGGTATAAAACGCTCATAGATTTCACGAAATCAAATTTGTATATTCGGCAAATGGCGAAAATGTCATCAACCGTACATGAATTATTCACGAACCTCAGTGATCAACTTGACGTTGATACGGATCAAATGATTAAAGCAGTTGTAGAAGGCAAATTAGTACTTTTGTCCGATAAGGAGCGCAATGCCGTTCTGGAACCAGTCAGCCGCAACCTAAGCCGAAGTATTGATCAGCCCAAAAATGAAAGTATCATTCTTGGTCCTATGGATGCTTTTGGTGAAGATATTGATATAAACGTAGGGTTACTTAGAAAGTGGCTGAGCACGGAACGTTTGTGCCATAATTCTTATCTTGTTGGAGAACTGGCTAAACGAAGAATTTCAATGCTGTATATTAAAGGAAAAGCACCTAATGCACTTATTGAAAAAGTAGATCGACATTTAAAAGAAATTGAATCGGATATCGAAACGATTAATGACCTCAATAAGCATTTTGGTCAGCGCAAGTTCAATCCCGTTAGTTATTTATTCTCAACGGAAATTCCGAATCAAGCCATTGAATCGTTAAAAAAGAACAGAATTGTTCTTTTTTTAGATAATTATCCCTTCGCACTTGTTTTTCCTCATCTCTTTCTGGATATGTTGAGTACAGTAAACGACCGAAATTTCCCTAATGGGTTGTCAGTAATGATTCGAGTATTAAGGGGACTGGGAGCATTGGCAACACTTATACTTCCTGCGTTATATGTTGCCTTAACGTCCGTTAACCCTGATGTTTTAAAAGTCGATCTCGCCTTGTTTATCTCTGAAAGTAGAGAAGGCATTCCATTAACACCTATCATTGAAACTCTTACAATGGTCGTGATCGTTGACTTAATCATTGAAGCAATTGTGAGACTCCCGAAAAGCGTTGGTCCTGCGATTACCATGGTTGGAGGAATCATACTTGGCCAGGCAATGGTGGAAGCGAAATTAGTCAGTAATCTATTGGTTATTGTAATTACCGCGATGCTGATAGCAAGTTCATCGGTTGTAGGCGTGCAAAATTCCTTGTACATTCGTGCATTAAAGTACCCCATTTTAATCTTGGCATCTGTCTACGGTATTCTTGGAGTATTTGCCGGTTTAACTTTTGTATGCATATATTTGGCGAGTTTAACGTCATGTGATATTCCGTATATGACTTTTCGCATAAAAGGAAAGGGCGACTCAAATTGACTTCAAGGTTACAGATAGGTTTAGTTTTTATCATCATGCATATGGGATTCGGTTATTTACAGTATCCTAGTCTCATATATAAATTAACGAAATCCGGTCATTGGGGAGTAGTTCTTTCCTATGGATTGCTACAACTGATCTTAATCATGATCTGCAAGAAAGGATTAGATTATTTCCCTCAAAAAGATATGATTGATATTTTTTTGAAAATGGGAAGATGGGTAGCATTCATATTTTTAATCCCCTATGCACTCAATTTAACGGCGCTGATTGCGATGAGTTTTCGGCACCATGCTGAAGTCATTGCGTCGATTTTTTTAATTCGGACACCTATTTGGGCTATCATGATTCTTCTCCTCGTCATTTCAACGTATACAGCTATAAAAGGTTTAGGCACGATATTACGTTCTTCCGTTTTTATTTTTTTAATCGTTAATATTATGGTGGCCTTTGTTATTATTACCTCGTTTGTGAATTTTGATTTTAAGAACGCTTTTCCAATTTTACCGCCATCTCTTGATTTTGTGCCGAATATAAATTTTCTCTATCTTTTGGGATTTTCGTCTTTATTTCTAGGATTTGTACCATCCAGAACCAATTTAACGACCGGTCAACTTTTTGGGGCATGGGCTTACGTGATCTGCTTCTATCTAACTGTTGTGTATATTCCCCTTTTTATCTTTGGGCAAGAAACGGTCGACACCTTTTTTTTTCCTGCCAAAGAAGCCGCGGATTCCGTTGATATGAATTGGTTTGTATTCAATCAGCAAACCATGTTTTTTGGTATGTCAATGGTCGGGTTCACCATTATATTAAATGCGGTATTACTATGGATGATTAGCCAAATCATACAGAAATTATTCAATTGGCAAAAGAAAAAAGCCTCTTATTGGATTTACGTCTTTTCACTTACCGCATTCCTATTGGCTATCTCAATTCCGAATTTGGACTTGATAGAAAAATTTGCCTTATGGAGTGCAGGAGCTAATGCACTTTTAATCGTTATTCTTCCATTTACCATTTTTATCTATGGTGTTTTTGCCGGTGGGGGGAGGTTGGACCATGAAAAAAAATAGATATTATATGAGTGCTTTTGTTCTTATGTCTCTAACCCTTCTTGTCGGATGCTGGGATGTTAAAGAAATAGATAAGCGCGACATTCCTTTAATTATTGGGATTCGCAAGGAAAACGATAATCAATACAAAGTGACATTGTATATACCAATTACGGAGAAAGGCAGTAAATTATCAAGAACGATAACTCAGAAAGGTACAAACGTTTCTAGCATTTTGGAACAACTGAAAACAAATACGGAAGATGCCTTGTACTACAAACAGGTACGTTTAATTATCATTCAAAACAATTTGACAAAGGAAAAAGAGGATGTCAGTGAAGTAATTAAGTTTTTAATGAAATCTAAAGAAATACCTCCAGTAGCTTTACTAGCTATAACAGATGAAAACATAGAGAAAATGTTTTCATCTATTAATGAAAAACTTGATGCGCACGCAACCTCTGTCATTGACTATTTTCATAAAGGGGCCGATTGGGCACCGGAGATCTCGACTACACGTATTTGGGAAGTTTATCGGAGCTTATTCTCATATACAAAAGATATCGCCATTCCGGTTGTTAATGCTGGAAAAGATACATTATTAAGCTTTGAGGGATCCGCGGTATTGAAAAACGGAAAGATAATCGATCAAATTAGTCCGAGTGAAAATCAATTCGTGAATTTGTTTCAAAACCAACCTGCTAAAGGAAAGGTTGAGAGTCTGGGTTATGCCAGCATCATGGTGAAAAATAGTTCATTACAAATAAAATCGTCAAAGAAAGCTGACGATCTGATGGTATCGAGTGATTTATCTTTAAAAATAGAAGTCTTAGAAAAAAAAGAAGGCGCAACGAATGATCAGATCCAAAGAGAGCTAGAGAAGCTAGTTGAAAAGCGATTTTACAATTTGTTTGAACAAGCCCAAAAAAACAAAACAGATATATTCGGATTTGGCCAACACTTCCGGAATCAAATTCCTTATGATGAATTAAAAAACTGGAGAGAAGACTATTATCCTAAATTAAAAGTAAATTTTCAGGTCCATGTCAAAATGGAATAAATGACTTCGCCAGCCGTTTGCAAGTTAGCCTTACATAAGTTGCTCCATGCCATATTTTTTTGCAACAATTTTAATCCTTCTATCGTCTGAATATTTGTAGTGATTCAAACTTTCAAGAGAGAAGGCAACTTATGAAAATTTATCGTAAAAAAGCAGCGGTTTATCCAATGTTAATAGCAAGTATGCTGGTGTTCACGGCATGCACATCAAATGAAAAACCAGCAGCGAGTGCTGCTGATCCAATAGCTAGCTCATCTCCTAGTCCAGTTGTAGAAGCTACATCAACACCTTCAGCTACACCTAGCGCAACACCGGCGGTTTCTTCCAAGCCGGCATCTACGCCTAGTGGTAACGTGAATGTAACACCTGTATCGTCAGAAACGACATCGGTGACTAAGCAAATTAAAGATATGCTTGAATTAGCGAAGTCAGGCAAGGTGGCGGGTATTGAGTTTGCCGCAGAAACTAAACTTATTGATGACGTGGAGAAAGCTTGGGGGAAAGCGGATCATACAGATGTCGTGGCGAGCAGTATATATGCGACCTACTCTAAGAAAAATGCAGTCATTGGCTTCAATAAAGGCGATCAAATTATAGATATTCGTTCCAGCGATCCAAAACTGCAAACCTTAACGTTGAACCAAATTGAACAAGCGCTAGGAAAGCCATCGGATACAAAAGTAAACGGGGATGACACGATTTATATTTATAAAGCATCCGATATGTTTCAATTAAAATTTATTATTCCTAAATCAAGTGGGAAAGTAGACCATATTTCCGTGTTTGATACCAAACATTCGGTCAATAACATGGCAGGCTAAATAAAAAACAAAGGGGCTCGGTTCGCCCCTTTGTTTTTTTATTTTTCTGAGACTCGACGCTATCCTATTCTAAGAATCTGGAACCTTCCGGCAAAACAGCATCCTTATCGACGGCAACTAATCCTACCCCTCCGGGGATATAGGCTGCTACCGTATTATCATCAACATTTAAATAATAGCCCGGAACATAAGTACCATGTACATACGTTTGGATAAAACCATTACTGTAAGTATAGGGGGGCGTATCTGCCGTCTCAGTTGCAGCACTAATGACACTCGGAACCATTAAACTCGAACTTGCAAGAAGCAGAATCAATTTTGTTTTGAATGAACTCATATTGTACACTCTCCCTACGGTATGATTTATTTGATTGCTATAATTCATCTGTAAACCAGTTGGGATATATTTGAAACACCTTGAGAAGAAATTTTTGGAAATGACTAATTTATTACTTTTACCTATAAAGTTAATTTTAATTATATATTAGACCAATAAATAATTTGGATATATGATGTATGAATTAACCAATCAAAGTCGTTCAGAAATAGCTCGACCAAAGGAGGTCATTGTCATTAGCAGTTATGTATCTTTGTTTGGGACCGTAAGTGTACCCATTCTGCTGGCTTGTTTTCTCGGTTATCTGTATCAAAAATTTAAGTCACCCGATACGAAGGTGCTGGCAGACTTAAGTTTGTTTGTGCTTTCACCATGCCTGATTGTAAGTGCCGTATCGAGCAGCGAGTTAAATAGCTCCTCTTTTGCTCATATTGCCATATTTACCGTTATTCAGACTGTTCTCTGTTGGGCGGCTTCCCTTGCTGTTGGAAAATTATTTCGATTTAATGCTCCATCATTACGGGCAATGGAACTGACGACGATCTTTGCCAATTCGAATAATTACGGGTTGCCTTTGCTGCTTCTTGCATTTGGCAATGCTGGCTTCGCCATTGGCGTCACGAATGTTATCCTACATATCGTCCTTGTGAATACACTTGGTATGTACATTGCCTCGCGGAGTTCCTTTAGTCCGCGGCAAGCCGGTGCCAAAATGCTGCAGAACCCACTGATTTATGCTGCTGTTATAGGACTAGTCCTGTATATATTCAAAATTCCGCTGCCCAAAAGCTTGCATGCCGGTTTGGAGCTGATTGGCGGGGCTTATGCTGCCATCGTTTTGCTTATGCTGGGTATGCAGCTCAAAAAAACAAACTGGCGCGCGAGCATGCGACGCGAACTTTGGATTTCGATCATCATGCGAATTGTAGGTGTGCCGCTTTTATCTTTGCTAACCATAAAAATGCTTGGACTTCATGGTCTTGAAGCCTCCGTTTTATTCGTTCAGTCATCCATGCCTTCCGCTATTAATTCTGTCGTGCTTATGGAGAAATACGGAGGCGATAAGGAACTTGTTTCTGTCAACGTAGCGATGACGACGGCAGCTAGCTTTCTATATCTTCCTGTGCTGATCTATTGGTCAGCCGGATTCTGAGCGGAGCTTTTCTGCTTGCGATTTGTAATCCTGTTAGGTACAATGGAAACCAGAAAAGCAAAATTGGTTTCCATTGCGGATAGGAGGAATCGTACGTATGGATGATTCGATCCGGTTGCGTATCGTTCAGGAGGCAGCGGATCTGTTTAATGCCAATGGTTATCGCGGCGTAACGCTAAGCGTGCTGGCGACACGTCTTGGGATGAGCAAGAAGACGCTGTATTTGCATTTTAACGGAAAAGAAGAGATTGCCGAAGCTGTGCTGGAATCTGTTTTGAAAGCGATTACACTTCTTGTGAAGGAGCAAATGCAGTCTTCAGATCATCCACTTGATATTTTCGAGCGCGTATTTATGGGGATCAGGGGAGAACTTGCCAAGCTGCATCCGTTATTTTTAAACGATATCCAAACCTATATCCCCGAATTATGGGCTAAACTGGAGGCATTTCGCAGTGCTCAGCTCATATTCATCGAACAGCTGCTCGGGCGAGCCATGCAGGAAGGGCATATCCGAAACGTTAATCCCAAACTGTTAACCGCGATCATGCTGGAAAGCATTGAACGCATGGCCCGCCCGGATGTGGCCGCCAAGTACGGAGTTACGATGGTAGAGATGGGCGAAACATTGTTTGGTCTGTTTATGCACGGTCTTCGCACAGACTCATGCAAAGGGAGGAGCGAGCACCCATGAACGATTATGTGCTTGATTTTAACCAATTGGATAGAAGCAGTCTTCCACTCGTAGGAGGCAAGGGCGCGAATTTGGGGGAAATGACGAAGGCGGGTTTCCCCATCCCCGCAGGCTTTTGTGTCACCACAGATGCTTACCTTACTTTTCTGAAGCAAAGTGAGGTTATGGATGAATTTTTCCAACAATTAAATGGCGTTGAGGCGGATCAGCTAGGGGAAATTACGGTGCTCGGGCAGTCCATTCGTGAGCATCTGGTAAGCATGCCGGTTCCTGATGACATTCGGACCTCCATTGTTCAGGCTTGGCAGCAGACCGGAGCGGATCAAGCCTATGCTGTGCGATCGAGTGCCACGGCAGAGGATCTGCCGTCTGCTTCTTTCGCCGGTCAGCAGGATACGTACCTGAATGTGCGAGGGGAAGAAGCGCTGCTACACGCCGTACGCAAGTGCTGGGCATCATTATTCACCGATCGGGCGATATCGTACAGGGCTCGCAACGGCTTCGATCACCGTGCTGTACAGCTATCCGTCGTCGTACAACGCATGGTTTTCCCGGAGGTGTCCGGCATCATGTTCACCGCCGATCCGATTACGGGTAGCCGAAACACGGTGTCGATTGACGCGAGCTTCGGTTTAGGAGAGGCGCTTGTGTCCGGGCTTGTCTCCGCTGACCTCTATCAGGTGCGGTCTGGGAAGCTGTCCACGAAGACGGTCTCCCGCAAGAAGCTCGCTATCTTCGCATTGGCGGAGGGGGGCACCGTGACGAAGGAACTGCCGGAGGCAGAGCAGGTCATGCAGGCGTTGGATGATGCGCGGATCCTGGAGTTAGCAGCTATCGGCGAGAAAATTAAGCGGTATTACGGCTCAGAGCAGGACATCGAATGGTGCTTTGCGCAAGGAAACTTCTACATCGTTCAGAGCCGACCGATCACCTCGTTGTATCCGCTGCCGGAGTTGAGCATTCCGCCGGGGGAAAGTCCGCACTTGCTCTTATCCTTCGGCCATCAGCAGATGATGACGGATGCAATGAAGCCTATGGGCTTGTCTGTGCTTCGAACGCTGTTTCCTTTCGGGAAAACGGGCATTCGGGAGATGAACGAGCATACGACGGCGGTTGGAGGAAGGGTCTATGTAGATATTACAAAGCTGTTGACGCTGAAGCAGGCCCGTGTTATTTTGCCGAAGGTATTGTCCAACATCGACGAAATGATGGGCCTTGGCGTGGCGGAGATTGTGAAGCAGGAATCGTTCGTTCAACATCTGCCTTCAGCCCCTGGCGTGAGAAAAGGCGTTATCGGCTTTATTCGTCCTGTGCTGCTGAAAGTGTTGCGCAAGCTGCTCTATGCTCCTGTTTCCGATGCACATCCTGAGGTTAATGCGTACATCGAGGCATCGATCCATAAGGGAGAAAATCAGCTTTCCAGAGTATATGGTCCAGAGCGGATAGTCCGAATTCAGGAGCATATAGGTTCGCTGTTATTGACCATTTTCCCACAGTTGATCCCTTATCCGCTGGCTGGAATTGTTTCGTCGCGTTTGGTGAATGCACTGTCCATGAAATGGTTGGGCGATTCCGAGGTCATCCATGTGCTGAACCGAGGATTGTCAGGTAACATTACGAGTGAGATGGGACTCATGATCGGCGATTTAGCGGATGCGGCTAGACCCTACCCGCAAGTGACAGACCTGATCCTGCACGGCGATCCGCTTCTATTTAGGGAAAAGCTGCAACAGGTAGAAGGCGGCAGTGTATTCGGTGAGCAATGGGATCGGTTCATGAAACTTTACGGCATGAGGTGCCCTGGTGAAATCGACATTACGCGCCCCCGGTGGTGTGAGGATCCAAGCACGCTGCTGCCCTCAATTGGCAGCCATATGCGGAGCATGGAGCCTGGGGAGCATCGTGCCAAGTTCGCCGAAGGCGCTCTACAGGCAGAGGCTGCGGCTAACGACCTGTTAAATCGGCTGCGTGCTCAACCTTTTGGCAGGTTGAAGGCGAAGCTCATGTCACGGCTAGTGAGCGTGTTCAGAGGGTTGATGGGGCTGCGGGAGCATCCCAAATATTTAATGATGCAGCATTTCTACCTTGTGCGCAAAGGATTACTTAACGAAGGGAACTCGCTGGTCAAGAAGGGTGTGCTACAGCGGGCGGATGATGTATTTTATTTGTCTCTCGACGAGCTGCTGAAACTGGCTGAAGGCGAACGTCCATCCGGTGTTGCGGCGCTGCTCGAGCAGCGGATGGAGGAACTGAAGCGATTCCGGGGCATGAAGCCACCAAGGTTGATGACGAGCGAGGGAGAA
Source organism: Paenibacillus violae (assembly GCF_032461945.1). Taxonomy (NCBI): domain Bacteria; kingdom Bacillati; phylum Bacillota; class Bacilli; order Caryophanales; family Paenibacillaceae; genus Paenibacillus; species Paenibacillus violae. The sequence continues at coordinate 219,186 of NZ_JAWCUD010000002.1, read as the reverse complement.
ATCGTTATCGGCCGGCGTAAATTGCAGGATGCTCCCGAGGGCGCCTTCGTCGGAACACCGGTATCCGCCGGTGTCATCGAGGGCATCGCTCGTGTGGTGCTGCGGCCTGAGGAGGCGAAGCTGAACAAGGGGGAGATTATGATCGCCCCATTTACGGACCCAGGCTGGACGCCTCTGTTCCATTCCGCCGTCGGGCTGGTTATGGAGGTCGGCGGTTTGATGACACATGGCGCCGTAGTAGCCAGGGAATATGGGCTGCCGGCGGTTGTTGGCATCGATGGAGCGACGACTCTCATTCGCGATGGAGACCGAATTCGGTTGGACGGAACTCGCGGCTATGTACTGGTGCTGGAGCGAAACGATTTCATGAAACTTGACTGAGGAGGTTAATCAAATGGTTCCAAAACATATAGTATCAGCAGCAACCATTGTCATAAATGAACGCAACGAAATTCTATTGATAAAAGGACCTAGACGAGGATGGGAAATGCCGGGAGGCCAAGTTGAAGAGGGTGAATCCCTGAAGGATGCGGCAATAAGGGAAACAAAGGAAGAGAGCGGAATCGATATTGAGATAACCAAGTTTTGTGGCGTTTTTCAAAATGTAAACGCTAGTATTTGTAACACGTTATTTTTAGGAAGACCAACCGGAGGAGAATTAACCACTACAGCCGAGTCTTTAGAAGTGGGATTTTTTCCAATTGAAACAGCATTAGAGATGGTAACGTGGGGGAATTTCAGACAACGAATTGAATATTGCTTGAATGAAGAACATCATCCATTTTATGTTGAATTCTCTATTCCACTTAAGGATTGTTAAACCCAATAGAAATGTGATCCGCAGCCAAGTGCTGTGGGTCTCTTTTTTTGACTAAAAAAAAAGCCTTATAATGATTATCCGATGTTATCTAATGATTATTGACTGCTGAAAACACCAATATTGTAAGCGTATACAATTAGCTTTCTGATGATTGTATTCGGTTACTCCATACGATGCTATGATCATTTTATTCAAACGCACCATGCAGAAAGGAAGGTCGTCTCATGAAGGCAACGACAGTGGACGCCGGCATCGGAACAGTTAGCTAGCGCGGTAGTCGCTGCCGATTCAGAGAGGCTACTGCGGAATATTGACTCATTGAAATCAAAAACGGCGTCATCTATGCGCCGACTGGCCCTGGAATCGGAATGGACGTGGCTACGGTTAATGCCATGCTGCGCAGAGCTTTACAGATTTAATTGAGTCGCCGGTTACCCATACTGGCAGCTTCTATAAGCGAAGAATAGGCCATCCGGGATTTATCCGGTGGCCTTTTTTTCGTAATGTGACATTCAGTTCGTATAACGAAGGGACATTTGTAGTGTAATCAAAATAGTACCTTGACAGACATAGTAATATGTTTTATTATACAGTCATGGAGGTGATTGTATGAGCGAGAACAAGATCACATCCGACCTGTTACGCGGACATACGGATACGATGATTTTACGGCTCTTGTCCGAAGCTGATCGTTACGGTTACGAGATTGTCAAGCTGATCGCCGAGCGTTCAAGCGGCGAATATGAACTGAAGGAAGCCACGATGTATTCCAGCTTCCGGCGGCTAGAAGCAGACGGTGACATCGAGTGGTATTGGGGCGATGAGTCACAGGGCGGACGGCGTAAATATTTTAGGATAACGGAAAAGGGCAAGAACACTTACGATCGCAACAAAAGCAACTGGGAGTATGCCAAACGCGTTTTAGAAAACTTAGTATGAGGAGAGATTTAATATGATGAATCCCAAATTGACGGATTATCTGAACAGCGTTTTTACTCCATACGATGGTGTAAAAAGTGTCTCCGAATTAAAAGACGACCTGCATACCGATTTGCAAGAACGATACCGTGAACTCAAAGCGGATGGCAAGGACGATGAAACAGCGTTTGCGATGACCATTGAAAGTATCGGCGACATCGAGCAAACGATTCTGGAGGTCGCCAACCTCTCCCGTTCGCTGGAACGGCAAGTGCTGACAAACTTTAATGGAAGCAACTTGTCGGAAAGCGATTTTGCAGGCGTTACGGCTCATAAAGGACAGTTTAAAGGCAGCTCGCTGCACGGTTCCGACTTCTCCGGAGCAGATTTGACGGGCAGTTCGTTTAAGGCCAGTGACGTTCGTGAAGCTAATTTTGACGGCGCGAATTTGACGGACTGCAGTCTGTCTGCGCTTGATCTGTCAAATGCAAGTTTTGATAAGACGATTCTTGTCCGTACGAATTTCAACAAGTCGGGGCTTGACGGTGCCAAATTCACGGGTGTCAGACTGATTGACGTGACGTTGTCAATGACCGATCTTCGAAAGACGATTTTTGAAGGCTGTCGATTTGAGGGAGTTGATTTCAAATACACGGATCTCACCCGGCAGCGTTTTGATGGTCAGACGTTTATCGGCGTTAAGTTTGACAAAGCCGCTTTAACTGAAGTCTCATTCAGGGGCGCTACATTTAACAATGTTTCATTCCAGCCCGGGTTTACTCTCACGAATAAATACTATCGAATGATCAAAACCGTTATCTTTGACGAGGCAACGATGGATAAGTTGACCTATGCGGTGCTCAAAGGTATGGGAGCCGATGTATCCAAGGTTACAATTCGATAAGGAGGGAAATCAAATGAACAAGATCATAACGGGACAAAGTAACAGCGGCTTCTCCAAAGCAGGGCTGAATAGATTGCACGATGTGCTGGCACGGCATGTTGACTCCGGGAAGATTCCCGGCCTCGTTGCTCTGGTCAGCCGGAATGGTGAAACACACGTCGAAGCGCTCGGTACGATGCGCCATGACGGTGGCGCACCGATGACCCGGGACACGATTTTCCGGATGGCGTCCACTTCCAAGCCGGTTGCAGTCGCGCCAGTGATGATCCTGCTCGACGAGTGCAGGCTGCGGCTGGATGATCCGGTAGATGCCTGGCTGCCTGAACTTGCCAACCGAAGGGTGCTGAAACGCGTTGACGGCCCGCTGGACGATACGGTGCCGGCGAGGCGGCCGATCACGGTAAGGGATTTGCTGACCTCCACATTCGGGCTCGGCATGGATATTACGCTGCTCGGTACTCCGATTCTCAGTGCGATCTTCGAGCAGGGGCTCACGCCCGATCTGCCGACGCCGATGCCCGAACCGGATGAGTGGATGCGCCGCCTTGGTACGCTTCCATTGATGTATCAGCCCGGAGAGCGCTGGCAGTACCACATCAGCAACGATCTGCTCGGCGTGCTCGTCGCCAGGGTCACGGGTCAGACGTTTGAGACGTTTCTGCGCGAACGCATTTTTGACCCGCTAGGTATGAAAGATACCGGCTTTCATGTGCCTGCCAATAAGATCGACCGGATGCCGCCTCTTTACGCGCCGAATCCACAAACTGGCGAGTTCAACGTGTGGGACGAAGCCAAAGGGGGACGCTACAGCCAAGATCCGGCGTTCCAGGGTGGCGGTGGTGGACTGACTTCCACCGTCGACGATTTTCACGCTTACTTCCAGATGCTGCTGAATCAAGGGAAACACGGGACCGAACGGATTTTATCCCGGCCTGCCGTCCAGTTGATGACCACCAATCGACTCACACCTGAGCAACAAGCCGTCCGAAACGCCATGGCGACCAACAACGTTCATTTGTCATTCGGCCAAGGGCAGCATGGTGGCTGGGGATTTGGGATGGCGGTGCGCACCTATCGGGGTGACTACGCGCCAATCGGTCAATTCGGCTGGGACGGCGGAAGCGGCACCTCGACCTACGCCGATCCAGTCAACCAACTTACCGGAATCCTGCTTACTCAGGTTGGCATGTCGACTCCGGATTCGGCGAGGGTTATCCACGATTTCTGGACCACGGTATATCAGGCCATCGAGGATTGATATTTTATTTTCATTGAACAATGTGAGGTGTAAATTATTGTGAAACTTATTGATTTAAGCGTTCCTATCAGTCCCCAAATTCGTGAACCACTCCCAGCTAAAATTGATTATTCCACCCATGAAGAGGGAGCAGTCCAGGCAGCTGCAGCGCTCGGGCTCGCACCTGAGAATTTTCCGGAAAAGAAGGCATGGGCCACAGAGACAGTTACCTTAAATACGCATTCGGGGACACACGTTGACGCACCTTGGCATTACTGGCCCACATCAGAAGGCAAACCCGCTAGAACAATTGACGAGCTTCCATTGGAGTGGTTTTACTCAGATGGCGTGCTGCTTGATTTCAGCAGTAAACCTCCGGGTTATGAAATCACGAAAGATGATTTCATCGCAGAGTTGAAGAGGATCAACTATACTTTAAAACCATTCGATATTGTGCTCATCCGTAGTGATGCAGATAAACGATTGTACCACGAGCATTATGCGTTCCTGCATGCTGGTGTCTCAGCTGAAGCGACACTTTGGCTGCTCGAATGTGGAATAAAGGTTGTTGGGACGGATGGCTGGGGCTGGGATATTCCATTGAACCTGCAAGCCGAGGATTACCGAAACAATCCAAGAGACGGTGTCCTGTGGGCAGCCCACTATTTAGGTAAAGATAGGGAGTATTGCCAGATCGAAAAACTTGCAAACCTGGATCAACTGCCGAAGCCATATGGTTTCAAAGTTTCCTGCTTTCCAATGAAGATCGAGCGTGCAAGTGCCGGTTGGGCAAGGCCTGTTGCAATTTTTGAATAAATGCCGTGCCGTGTGTTAGCACCGCGCGTTTTAGTAAGACCCTCAGCTACTGCTGTGGGTCTATTATTTTTTGAAAGATAGACAAGAGATTCGAGAAATTCCACTAGTCGCCACCTGCAAGTGATGGATGCGTCCTTTGCTGCTAGAAAATAGAATGTATTATTTAGTAGTTTTTGGAGGTGGCTTATGTCAAATAAAGATAAAGAAAAAAATAAATGCCGCCCCTGTCCTCCAGGGCCAGCAGGACCTCAAGGGCCTCGTGGATTTCGAGGGCCTCGTGGACCACAAGGTCCCCAGGGTCCGGCGTTTGTTCCTGGTTGTCATACACAATCTATAGGACCGTGTTCATTGGCCGAGGGTTCATCCACGAAATCGATCGGGTTCGCTTCCCATGCCGAGGGATGCAAAACAGTTGCCTATGGCTCGGCCTCCCACACGGAGGGAACGCAAACCAAAACAACGGTCGATGGGATAAATGCGCATGCGGAAGGTGAAGGGAATACAGCGAGTGGAAGAGCCTCTCATGTAGAAGGTGGAGGTGTGGATTCTATCGGCAGGCCTTTCCCTAATCTGGCAAGCGGAAATTCTTCCCATGCAGAAGGTCTTGGAAATATAGCTAGTGGCTTGGCTGCACACGCCGAAGGGGTAGTTGTCATTGCAAGTGGGGATGGTTCCCATGCCGAAGGTGCGGAGTCAACAGCCAGCGGCTTCGCTGGACATGCAGAAGGACAAATCGCTAGAGCCATTGGGGATGCGTCTCATGCGGAAGGATTTAATACAACAGCCAGGGGATTAGCTTCACATTCAGAAGGACGGTTAACGACAGCCAGTGGAAGATCATCGCATGCAGAAGGTTTTACGACAACAGCGAGTGGAATTGCCTCACACGCGGAAGGTCAAGGTACAACAGCCAGTGAAGTGGCTTCCCATGCAGAAGGAGAAGGAACTACGGCGAGCGGAGAAGCATCGCATGCGGAAGGAAGCTCTACAATAGCAAGCGGTGTTGCGTCACATGCCGAAGGAAATGGTACACTAGCCAGTGGACCTGTCTCCCATGCTGAAGGTGCGGGTACGATAGCCAGTGGACTAAATTCTCACGCAGAGGGGATACTAACAACGTCCAGTGGTACGGCTTCCCATTCGGAAGGAATACAGACAAGCACTAATGGACATATAGGTGCCCATATTATGGGAACAACCGGCAAAGCGGACAGTGATTTCTCCTGGTTTTTAGCCAATGGACTTAATGATGATGGAACCGGAAACAATTTGGCGGCCAAAATCATTGGTTCAGGCATAAATAATGGGAAGGGTTTTGCGGATGTCGGTTGGTTTGGAGGCGGTGCTGACTTCGCCGAGATGTTTGAAACCATGGATGGTCAGCCTATCGATGTTGGATACATGGTGACTTTGGATGGAGACGGCGATCGAATACGAAAAGCGAAATCGAATGATCATTTTTTGTTAGGCATAACGAGTGCAAATCCTTCTTTCCTGGCAAATAGCGGTGAACTGAGATGGAAGGACAAATTTATGACCGATGAATGGGGCAGGGTCCTACTGCAAAATGTTCTCGTACCAGCAGTGGTTGATAAAAAAGGAAAAGTCATCATTCCCGAACATATGGAAACCCGTCCGCGGATTAATCCCAACTATAATGCTGCGCAAAGCTACAAAGCAAGGTCGCAGAGGTTGGAATGGGTCGCCGTGGGCTTATTAGGACAAATTCTTGTTCGAGATGACGGGACATGCCTTCCAAAGGGATATTGTAAGCCTAATGATGAAGGGATTGCTACCTCTTCAACTGTAGGATATCGGGTTATGAAGCGCACGGGACCCAATCAAATATTAGTATTGGTACAACCTGTTCAGTTGGGATGAAACGTAAAGGATTGTCTTTCGGATTTGGATCTAAAATTCCTAAGCTGTGGACAAGGTGCTGCAGCTTTTTTGCACTTTCTAGGCGAATACTTTCGTCTGGAAAGTAAGCTAACGAGCTCGTGATGAGATACTAATTTTCAGTATTGCTTCATATGTATGAATTAGGACAAGAATAGGGATCGATTGGCAAAAAAAAGTTGATTTTTATTCCAATTAGCTTTATAACTGTATTTAGAACAATTATTATTTAAAATTAATTATTGTAGGGGTGATACTATGGATTTGACTTCCGGTAGCGAAGGCAAATGTCCGTTTCCACACGGCAGCGCAACTAGTCACAAATCAAGCGGTACGACGAATAGAAACTGGTGGCCCAATCAGCTCAACTTGTACATACTTCATCAACATGATCAGAAATCCAACCCGATGGGTGCGGATTTTAATTACGCAGAAGAGTTTGCAAAGTTAGATTATCAAGCGCTTAAGCAGGATCTTAAAAGTCTAATGACTGATAGTCAAGATTGGTGGCCTGCTGACTATGGACATTATGGTCCATTTTTCATACGTATGGCTTGGCATGCTGCAGGTACATACCGTACAGGTGACGGTCGCGGCGGTGCCGGAACCGGAAACCAGCGGTTTGCTCCTCTGAATAGCTGGCCAGACAATGGAAACCTCGATAAAGCCCGTCGACTGCTTTGGCCCATTAAGCAAAAGTATGGCAATAAGATCTCGTGGGCGGATTTATTCGTTTTAACAGGTAATGTCGCAATTGAATCTATGGGGGGCAAGACCTTTGGTTTCGGTGGCGGCCGAGTGGACGTGTGGCATCCGGAAGAAGATATCTACTGGGGTGTCGAGACAGAATGGTTAGGGGATAAACGTTACACTGGTGATCGCGAGCTTGAGAATCCGCTTGCTGCTGTTCAGATGGGTCTTATCTATGTAAATCCAGAGGGCCCGAACGGTAAACCAGATCCACTTGCAAGTGCACGCGACATTCGCGAAACGTTCAAGCGCATGGGAATGAATGATGAAGAAACCGTCGCGCTCGTAGCCGGCGGCCATACATTTGGCAAGGCACATGGTGCAGGAGATGCTGCGCATGTGGGTGCAGAACCGGAAGGTGCTCCAGTTGAAGCGCTGGGCTTAGGTTGGATCAATACGCACGGTTCCGGTAGAGGTCGTGACACGATTACCAGCGGTATTGAAGGTGCTTGGACTGCGAATCCGACGCAGTGGGACAATGGCTTCTTTGATATGCTCTTTGGATATGAATGGCAGCTTACGAAAAGCCCGGCAGGCGCTTATCAGTGGGCTCCGATAAATCCTGATAAAGAGCACCTCGCACCGGATGCGGAAGATTCGTCCATTCGCGTTCCGACGATCATGACGACAGCGGATTTAGCATTGCGTGAGGATCCGGCATACGAGAAGATTTCTCGCCGTTACCATGAGAATCCGGAAGAATTTGCAGATGCTTTTGCTCGCGCGTGGTTCAAACTTACACACAGAGACATGGGTCCTCGTGTAAGATACCTAGGTCCGGAAGTTCCTGAAGAAGTACTGATCTGGCAAGATCCTGTAGATGCTGTAAATACCAAATTAACGGATGCGGAAGTGGAAGATCTTAAAACAAAGATCCTAAACTCCGGTCTTACAATCAGCGAACTGATTACAACGGCGTGGGCTTCGGCAAGCACTTTCCGGGGGACGGATATGCGCGGCGGTGCGAATGGTTCCCGTATTCGACTGGCTCCTCAGAAGGATTGGGAAGTGAATCAGCCTACACAACTTAATAAAGTACTTGCTATTCTGGAATCGATTCAGGTTGAACTTGATAAGAAAGTAAGTTTGGCTGATCTGATTGTACTAGGTGGTAGCGCTGCCGTTGAAAAAGCTGCACGGGATGCAGGTTATGATGTTACGGTTCCTTTCACTGCTGGCCGCGGCGATGCCACTCAAGAACAAACGGATGTAGAAAGCTTTGCCGTACTAGAGCCGGTGGCCGATGGTTTCCGCAACTACCAGAAGAAGAATTACAGTGTAAATGCTGCAGAACTCCTTATAGACAAGGCACATCTGCTTAACCTTACTGCGCCAGAAATGACTGCGCTTGTAGGCGGTATGCGTGTTCTGGGTACAAACTTCGATGGGACAAAACATGGCGTGTTCACCGAGCAAGTAGGCAAACTGACGAACGACTTCTTTGTTAATTTGCTTGATATGAGAGTGCAGTGGAAGCCTGTTAGCGGTGGCATTTACGAAGGATCTGATCGTCAGACAGGTAAAGTCGTGCGCACGGCGACGATCGTTGATCTCGTATTCGGCTCAAACTCTATTCTACGTGCCATTGCTGAAGTTTACGCTCAAGATGATAACAAAGAAAAGTTTGTACGTGAATTTATATCAGCTTGGGTAAAAGTAATGAATGCAGATCGTTATGAGCTAACTAACAATCAGTAAGGAGTTAAAAAGATTCAACCAAGTTTTCTAATAACTTGGTTGGGTCTTTTTTTTATTTTAAAATACACTTCAACTTGACGGCAGCCATTGACAATAGAACGGTCAATTCGTATGATCCAAGTAGATTGTAAAAAAATGTGAATAGAGTTATACGTGGGCTTATCCGTTATTAGCGGTTGCTGTAAATAACTTGGATTAGTGGGGAGAGGATTTGATGTTGAACAATTGTGCGGCTATTATCGAACAATACATGGAGAATCTGGACAAGTATTCGATAGAGCAGCTGCGATATAAAAGCGAGGAAGACGTATGGTCAATCGGGCAAATGTATATTCATGTGATCGAAGTGGCGAAAGAATATATCGGGCATATTGAAACATGCACGAAGGCAACAAGGGAAGAGTCAGAAGGTAGAACAGAAGACGGAATGAAAGCGATTGCAGAAAAAGAGTGGCCCAATATCCGTGTGAAACTTGACCAACCGCCCAATGAGACAAGAAATCCCGAAAGTAAGGATGAAATCTTAGCCGGACTGGAGCAAGTTCAAGTGATGTTGGCCTATTGGGCAACCCGAATAGAGGAAGCGAATCCGGCATGCAAGGTTCGCCATGGCTGGTTCGGTTGGCTAAACGCCCGTGATTGGTTTGAAATGGTTGGTATGCACAGTAGGCACCATCTGCGGCAAAAAGAAATCCTGGACGAGAAACTGGCGGAGTCAGGGATCTGACAGCCCGATATAATAATTTTTTTTGTTTGATGTAGAAATTCAGTGAATTGGCTCGTCATTATTGTGAAGGCGGCATGAAGCTATTCCAATATGAACGTTGAGAGGAGCAGTAACGATGAATTACACACTGATCATGTATGAAACAACAGAGGATTTCGCCAAACGAACCGACCCGATACACAAGGAGGCTTATGCGGCAAGCTGGGCTCATTATGTTACAGCTTTGCGCGAATCCGGCATTGTTGTAAGCAGCGCAGGTCTCCAGTCACCGGAGACGGGGACCACGCTCAGCCGCAAAGGCGGCGAATTGCTTGTTCAGGATGGTCCGATCACGGAAACGAAGGAGCAAATCGGCGGTTTGATCATCATTGACGTGCCGGATATGGATCACGCATTGGAATGGGCGGCACGTTGCCCTGGCAGCTCGGTTGAGGTTCGTCCCAACCTCAAACCGATTTCAAAATGAGCGGGCAAGCTCACCCAATCATCGAACAGACGGCCAGGGAATCCTACGGCCGTCTGGTTGCCTTCCTGGCTGTCCGCTTTCGTGATCTGGCGGCAGCGGAGGATGCGCTTGCGGACGCGTTTCTGTCCGCGTTGGAGAAATGGCCAACGAGCGGAGTGCCGGACAAACCCGAAGCATGGCTGCTTACGGCTGCGAAGCGCCGGTTGATCGATGGCACCCGGCATGCCCGCGTGCAAGCCGGCGCCGAGCATGCCTTACTATCCATAGCAGAAGAGGCTAGTCACCGTGTCGAAATCGAGATGAATTTCCAGGATGAACGGCTGAAGATGCTGTTTATTTGCGCACATCCGGAAATCGATCCTGCTGTTCGCACGCCGCTTATGCTTCAGTCCGTACTTGGCCTTGACGCGGCCCGCATTGCTTCAGCTTTTATCGTTAAACCGGCAACGATGGGGCAGCGGCTCACTCGTGCTAAAGCAAAAATAAAGAATGATGAAATCAAATTTGATTTGCCCGGTGAGGATGAATGGCCGGAGCGCCTTGGAGCCGTACTTGAAGCTGTCTATGCAGCTTATGGAAGCGGTTGGGAGGATATAGCTGGCGTTGATCCTCGCAGGAAGGGGCTTGCCGAAGAAGCGATATTCCTGGGGAGACTGATTGTACGATTCATGCCAGGGGAACCCGAAGCACTGGGATTGCTTGCCCTAATGCTGCACTGCGAAGCGCGCCGTTATGCACGCCGCGATGAGACCGGGCACTATGTTCCAATATCCGATCAGGATCATTCAAGCTGGTCGATCGGAATGATCGAAGAGGCTGAGCATTGCCTCCGTATGGCCGCACATGGAAATCGCATCGGGCGGTTCCAGCTTGAGGCGGCAATACAATCGGTGCATGCTCAGCGAGCTTGGACGAACCGTACAGAGTGGGAAGAGATTGCTCTGCTGTACGAGGGGCTGGTTAGCATTGCTCCAACGATTGGCGCAATCGTAGGTCGGGCAGCAGCGGTTGCTGAAGCGTTCGACGCAGAGGCGGGAAAGGCGCTGTTGGATGATATACCGGCAGAAGCGGTTAAGAGCTATCAGCCATATTGGGCGCTGCGCGCTCATTTGTTCAAAAGGATGCAGAGGTACGATGAGGCTCGTGCCCTATACAGCCGGGCCATAGGACTGTGCACGGATCCATCCATTCGAGCATTTCTGGAGAAACAATCTAACGAATGTTAGTTGATTGTACGGTGGAAATGAAAACAGGGAGTAGATTGCCGCAATGGCAACTGCTCCCTGTTGTTTTAATTTAACTGGCTTTTACGATACTGAATGGGCGTAAAGCCTGTGATCTTTTTAAAAATCCGACAAAAATAAGGAAAATTAGGTATGCCAACCAATGAACCAATCTGTTCAATAGATTTTGATTCCGTTTTCAATAACCAACAAGCCTGTCTTACTCTACGTGCAATGACATATTCGGTGATACTTCCCCCTGTTTCGGTCCGAAATAACCGCGATACATGATTTTTGGAGAGATGCAGTTCCTTTGCTAATTCAATCAAGTCAAAAGGCTCCGTAAAATGTTCTTCGACCCAATTCATTATTTTTTCGGCATGGCTATCTGGACGTGCTACCCCTCCAAAACCTCCAATGTGCAGTGAGCTAAGATAGTCTAAAATGTTGAGAATCAACATCGACGCCGTCTCGTGGTCTTCACCCTTTTCGTTCCACCCCGTAACCAATTCGTTGAATCGTTCCAGAATGCCTAACATATACGTAGAATCCCGATCCTCGCGGAACACCTGATTGGACATTTGTTCCTTCCATACCTGATCAAAAAAGCGAGACAGGACAGTAAAGTTTTTGAGATGAGGTGCAACGATTGAGGGTTCAAAGGTTAGAACCGTTCGTACATATGGATTTTGAGGATTGGCATCAAATTGAATGCGATGCAGCTGGAAGGGTTGTAAAATCACTACACAGCCAGCCTCTAAATTGTAAATCTTGCGGTTAAGGGTCAAGGTCCCCTTTCCTTGATGGACAAATAAGACTTCGATCCCTTTATGATAATGGTAAGTTAACGGAGGACACTCGTAGGACACGGCCCTATATTTAAGTCTTATTCCCCGGTTGTTAAGGACATGAAATACTTGTGCACGTTCATCCATTTGTTTTGTGTTTTTCAATGATGATCACCATCCAGCCAGCTTTTCAAAATATCAATTGAGTGCTATTTTGTGACGGAAGAAGATAACTATTTTAGCCGAAAAATAAGCTATGATAGGAATGTCGATACCTTTTAATTATACGTTGTAGCCATTCTTGGTGGCAATGTTGCTTGCAAAGATTATGAATCACATCCTACGGAGGTGGATATAGAATGACTTTCCCTTTATCGACTCTAAAAGAGGACGAATACAGCGAGTTACTGGATGGAATCAAAGATATATTGAGAGAATGCTATCAGGTACCTGAAGACGAGGCGATGTTAGTCATTCATGAAGGCAGTGAAAAAGCGCAGGAGTTGTTAAAAGATTAATTGCCTTACATAGATTCCATTCATAAAACGATTTGTGGCATTAGGGACACACTAGAAAATCATATGAATCTAGTATTTCAGGAACAAGAATTGCCAAATAAAATGATATATGAAGCAGCTGCCTGGCACGCGTTTGAATCTGTAAGATGTTACTATAAAAGCACGGCAACTACCATGTAACGGCAATTTCGACTACATATGAGGAAGGCGAAAATCAGATGGCAAGAAAAACAACCTATGTGTACATGTCTATGTATTACTCGCTTGTCTTTATGGCGCTAGGCGCTTTCAGCAATTATATTCCGATCTATTACAACGATATCAATCTTGATCATTTTCAGATTGGTTTGCTCTCGACAGCGGGAGCGATTACCGCAATGATCGCTCAACCGCGATGGGGATTGGCCGCCGACAGAGCGGTATCGAAAAACCGTCTGCTGCTTATAGCGCTGTTGCTTACCTCAATTCTCGTCTGGACGTTACCGGCGGCAGGCAGTCAATTCTGGGTGTTATTTGCGTGCACAGTAGTGTTCGGGGCCGTCCAATGCGTGATTAACCCGCTGGGCGACACGATTACGCTGGAGATTTCCCGCAAGTCGGGATTTAATTTTTCCCGCATCCGCACAGCGGGATCCGTCGGTTATGCTTTGATGGCGGTTATAGCCGGCTGGCTGCTGGACCGTAATCTGCATTATATGTTCCCTTTGTTCTCCGGGCTCGTGTTCGTTGCCTTTCTGCTGGCTTGGGGCATCCCTAAGGTGGAAGGCCATCAGCACAAGGCGAAGGTACAACTGAAACAGCTGTTCACCAGCAGAAAGCTTGTTCTGATTTACTTATACACGCTCGTGGTAAACTGTACGCTGGGCTTTTTTACGACATTTCAAGCCGTTTATAGTAAAGAGCAGGGAATGAGCACAGCGCTGATTGGCATTGGGGTCAGTATCGGTTCGATCAGCCAGTTTCCATTTATGCTGTTTTTTCAGCCGCTTTACCGGAGGTTTGGGATCTTTAAGATATTGCTCTGCTCCGGGATTATTCTTGCCGTACGATGGTTGCTGTTCAGCGGTTCGCTAAGTCCAGCCGTTTATCTGGCGACGTGGGTGCTGCATGGCGGGACGTTCATGCTCTTTTACTTATGTCTGGCTGAGTACGTGAGCACACATGTGCCCAAAGAGTTGAAAGCAAGCGGTCAAATGATGAATTCTTTGACGATGAACGCCATCAGTCGCACATTAGGTTCGTTGTTAGGCGGACTGTACGCCGGCTGGTTTGGTATTCGCTCAGGATTTATGGTCTGTTCTATCATCTGTATTGCAGCAGTGGCGTTGTTTTGGTATTATTATGAGCCGAACGATGGGGATCAACTGGAAATGGAAGCGTCTGTTTGAGATACAAAACTGGCGTCTGTATTTTATTTAAATAATGAGCTGTGATACGATTATCTAGAAATAGCATTTTAAATATTTTCAGAAAAGAGAGTCAAAGCAATGATCAAAATAAACCGATCAAACGTAGAAAAAGAGCTTCAAGCTTTCATTGGTACTGATGTTTATATTCACAGTGAAGCAACGTCTTTTGTATTCGTACGCAATTTCAAGGTCAAGGTTACCCATGCGTTTGTAGCGGGGGAAGGTCCATTTCGTGCCGCTCTCCGATTTGACGGGCATGGATGGCTTCGAATGGAAGCGCTAACGCATTATGAGATTGATGCAAATGGTCGTCTTTTATTGGCTGGTTATGATGACAGAGGTCGGATGAATGTTGCCCTGCATGTAGGAAAGGAGCCGTTTCCAGAATGAACAAGCCACAAAATACACCATCGAAAAAGCTATTAGCGGTGTTTGCTCATCCCGACGACGAGTCATTTATTTGTGGAGGTACTCTCGCCAAGTACGCCAGTGAACAGGTTGACATTACACTAGTAAGCGCAACGCGCGGAGAAATGGGACGACGTATGGGCAATCCGCCTTACCTCAATCGTGAAACGATGGCAGCTGCTCGTGAAATAGAACTACGGAATGCCTGCGATAGCTTGGGAATACGGCAGTTGCAATTTTTGGATATCCGCGATAAGACCGTTGAGTTTGTCGATGAGGATAGTTTGACATCACGCATTGCAGCTATTATCCAAGAAATTGACCCTGATGTCGTGCTTACTTTTCATGAGAAGCTGGGTGGTCATCCCGATCATTGTGCCATTGGGAAAGCGACGACAGCTGCTTTTGAAAAAACCGGCCAACGGGGATCCTTGTATTTTATTACGTTCGGCGATGTGATGGAGCGTCCGGAACGATATGGGTATGCCCGTAAAGATGTCGTCAAAATTGATGTGCATGCGCACCTGGATGCCAAGCTTGCCGCGTTTCGTGACCACCGGTGCCAGACTGAAATAGACGAATGGGTATGGCTGCCCGACCAAGAAGCAAAAGCGAGATTCGGTAACTATGAATATTTTTTGAAAGCGGATAGGGCTTTTACGGTATTGAATCAACATGATTTGTTTGGTCGTCGTATAGAAATCTGAGTATTGAAGGGTCAACTCTTCAGGAGGAAATAGGATTGAATTGTAAATATAGCAGGAAATTACTTGCTTCTGTTGAATTAAGTGTAAGCATTCAGCATCCAAGCTGTCTGATTACATTTCAGTTGTCCAGGAGGAGTTATGCAATTCAAGTCCAGTTTTTTCCCCGTTAGATTATTTTCATTTCTGTTAGCTTTCTGTTTGATTGTCAGTTTTGTCCCGAATGGTAGAGCTTTCGCTGATTCATCGTCTTTCCAATATAAGCGATTCCCGGAATTAACCGTAGGAATTTCACGCCCTGAGATTGGATTTACATTTGTCACTACGACTTTCAAAGTCGAAAACGTTTCTTTCCAAATGCTGTTGGATAACCAAGAGGTCAAGGGAACTTGGGATCAAGATGCAAATAGCTATACATACTTGCCGCAAGTAGATTTGAAACCTGGCGAACATCATGTAGATCTGTTCATCAATATGTCCGGCTATCATCCAATGTCGGAAAGCTGGACGTTTATCATTGCCAAAAAAGCTGACACTTCAGTGACAGCATCTCCCACAGCCGAGCAACAAAAAGGGCTGAACGCCGTAAATGATTACCGAAAATTATTTGGTCTTCAGCCACTGCATTGGAGCCAGGAACTGTCGCAAGCCGCTCAACTCCATGCTTCTTACTTGCATAATAATCAAGTGGACGCTCAAAAAGTTTCTCTCCATGTCGAAGACAACGCCAAAGCAGGCTACATCGGAGAAACTCTGACGCAGCGCGCTCGGTATGTCAATTATACCGGCTTGGGGATGGGGGAGGATGCATCCTACGGGTGGAGCAATATAACTGACGCGATTGACAGCTTGTTTGATGCACCTTACCATCGCATTCCATTTCTCATGCCGGAAGCGACCGAAATTGGGATTGACCGCGAAGGCAGCTATGTGGTCATGGATTTTGGCTTCAAACAGCAAGCATCAACACAGATGATCGTATCACCGGCACCTGGCGACCGCTATGTTCCAATTGATTTTAATGGACATGAGTCTCCTGACCCGCTACAAATTCATCGCGGTGCTGCCAGCTATCCAGTAGGTTATCCGTTGTTGGCTGTGATCTCCGGCCAGAACGTAACAAACATCATGCTGGATGAAGCTTCTCTAGTGGACAGTGAAGGAAAAGCGATCAGCATCTTACACGATACGCCCAACAGCGATAAAGAGTTGGATAATGCCGTTATGCTGATCCCGACGAAACCCTTGCTTCCGGATTCGCGCTACACCGCTCATGTCAAAGTATCGTTCATGGACAACGGTCAAGCAAAAACTTTGGACAAGGACTGGAGCTTTCAAACGGAACCTGCTCCATCTGTTGGCAAGCAAAAGCTGCATGAGGACTCGGAGCTTTATATCAAACAATTGCAAATGACTGGGGATGTACCGCACGTTGTTACATTTAAACTCCAGGAAAGTGCCTTTACACTCGATGGGATTAAGCTGACTGCCCGCATGGAGCCGGTTATTATCGATGGATCTTCTTACTTGTGGGTCAGGGATCTGGCTGGGGCCCTTGGTGCTTCAGTTAGCTGGGACGAGTCCAAGCAAGCGGCTATTTACACGAAAAAAGGTAAAACCATTACCTTCTTTACCAATAAAGCTGCGTATGCAGATGGAAATCAGGAGCGGGAAACGCAGACACCGGCGAAACTCTATAATGGTACTACATTGATACCCGTGCGCCTGATGTCTGAAGTGCTGGGAGCAAAAGTGAAGTTTGACGATACGACAAAAGTGATTACAATTACTTATTAGTGTTGGCAAATTATTCATCCTACACTTGGATAAAACATGAAGGATTGGCAAGTATATGCGAAGGAATTAGCAGAAGCTCAAATGTTTTTCTGAAACCCCGTGTTCAAAAAAAATTTGAAGGTATCTGTCATGCAAGCTCTTCCCATCTTCCTCGAAAAAGGAAAAGGCGTCATCATCAACACAGCTTCAACAGGCGGTTTTAGTGGTGCTCATGCAGGCGTTGCCTATACGGCTTCTAAGCATGCTGTTATCGGGATTACGAAAAATACCGGTTTTATGTATGCTCAAAAAGGGATTCGTTGCAACGCGATTGCGCCAGGGGCGACGATTACAAACATCGCTTCAACCATGACTAACGTGAACGAGTTCGGTGCTTCTCGAACAAAGGTTACCCAAGGTGTCATCCCGCGCGCTGGTCAACCGGAAGAAATTGCGCAAGTAGCTCTATTCCTCGCATCTGACGAATCAAGTTTTGTTAACGGTGCAGTTATCGCTGCGGACGCAGGTTGGACGGCCGGCTTCTGAGGAAGTTCCTCAGAAATTTTATATAAAAAGGTTTATCTTTGAATCCGAGTATTGCTTGCTTCTGAGCAATACTCGGATTATTTGTTTTCAATCGAATTCTGCGATTTCTGATATTCAATATATTTAATGATAAAATTAATAAAATTAATTTTATGCTTGTAATTATTAATAATTATTGATTTACATTTTAAACTTAATGAATTATAATTTAGAAAAAGAAAGGGGCCGAGTATGAAATATCCCATCATCACACAGTGTCCTGTATGCGACCATCATTTGCACGCCGTCAAGCTGGAATGCGGACATTGCCGGACAACCATAGAGAACACATTTGAATTATCCAATCTGGCTCTACTCTCGCCCGAACAACTCCATTTTGTGATTACCTTTTTAGTGAACAGGGGCAACATTAAGGAAGTGGAGAAAGAGCTCGGAATATCTTACCCGACGGTGCGCGGTAAGCTCAATGATATCATTTCAGCCCTCGGATACGATACGCGGAAGAAGCCAGAAGTCGATGAGAAGAAGGTCATTGCCATGCTGGAGAACGGCGAAATCACTGCGGATGAAGCGGTCAAAATGCTGAAGGATGAATAAGGAGGAATAACGATGAAAGAAGAAATCAGCAAAGTGTTGTCCATGATGCAGGAGGGTAAAATTGATTCGGTCAAGGCTTCTGAGTTGATTGACGCACTTAAGGAGAAACAAACGGCTCCTACTTCGCATACCGTGCAGATGCTAGGGAAACCCAACGTTTCGAAGAAACTGTCATCGACTTCCGGTGGTTATTTAGATAAGACATTGAAAATAAGGGTAACTTCTCACGAAAATGATAATGTGAACATCAATTTGCCGATTAAACTAGTGAAAGCTGTACTCGCAGCGGGGCACAGCATCGCGTCCAATATTCCGCAGGCTGCGAAGTATGTGAAGGATATCGATATCGACCTTCTAATCGATGCCATAGAGAACGAGCTCGACGGGCAAATCATTGACATCCGCTCCGGTGTATCAGACACCGTCACCGTCGTGATTGAGTGACAGGTCATGATGATTGTGAAGGTTAAGAGTAAGGAGCACGCTTTTACGATTCCTGTCCCTTATACAGTCCTGCACATGGGGAGCGGTATTCTGACTTCCAATTTAATTCACCGCATATTGAAGGATTGTTTGAACAAATTCGGGGGAGATTCGGAAGGGCAATTGAATCGGAAGCATGATTTCGAAGTGGACAGCAGTCGGTTCGGGATCGAACTGGTGTTGTCGATTCTCCAAAACCGAAATACGAAGCAAGCCATTAGACAGCTCATCAAGGAGCTGCAGCGTTACAAAGGGACGGTTCTGGTCGATGTCAAAGCTCAGGACGGCACGGAAGTGTTGATTAAACTGTAAGCGAGTTTTTTAAAATCAATGAATGCCGCATAGGATGTGGCATTTTTTTTATGTCTTCATTCTCTTGTCGATATGGTTTCGCAGGCAAGATATGCTAAAATAATGTCATATCGGATAAACTTCTTCGAAGCACGATATCTATTTAAGGCAATTGGAGGGAAGTATATGCAGCTTATCGACAAGACGAAAGTCCAGCAGTTTATCGATATCCTTATTAATCAGGATTTATATATTCATCTCGAGATGACAACGGGGGCTTATGCCGCGCATCTGGATTCTACGAAACATCCGGCCGCGACCTTTATTTCGAACGCTGTTATTCGTTATTCTCACGGCTCGATTTCGGGCAATGGACCTTATCGCATCGGCTTGAAAACGGAGCAAGGTTGGGTTTATTCCGAAGGGCTTACTCACTATGAAGAAACGGATTCCGAAAGGCTTATCCTTGCGGGGCATGATACGGCGGGAAAACTTGTCGTGGCGCTGCAATTAAGCCGGGAACCGTTCTAAGTTAAAGGAGGATTGAACATACATGGAACGACACATTCTAGTTGTACTTCCACATCCGGACGATGAAGCATTCAGCGCGTCAGGAACGCTTGCCATGCATCTTAGCCAAGGATCAGAAGTCACTTACGCTTGTTTAACTTTAGGCGAAATGGGCCGCAATATGGGCATACCGCCTTTCGCCAATCGGGTCACATTGCCTGTCATTCGCAAACAGGAGCTTGAAGCTTCTTGCCGCGCCATTGGCATCCAGGATCTCAGGATGCTCGGCTTTCACGATAAAATGATCGAGTTCGAGGATAAAGCCAAGTTGGATGGAAGCATCGAAGAACTTATCAAAGAGCTTAATCCTTCTTTAGTCATTACTTTCCACCCGACCCTAAGTGTTCACCCGGATCACGAAGCATGCGGAGCGGCGGTAATCCGAACCATTGGCAGAATGCATGCCGACCGAAGGCCAACTGTGCATTGTATGGCATTCGCCAAAAATCATGAACAAGAAATTGGTAAACCCGATATCGTTCATGATGTAAAAAGCTTTTTGGAACAGAAGATGGCTTCTATTCAATCCCATAAGTCTCAATTCCAAGCCGCAGAATTATTAGGTAACAAGAAATTATCCGATCCTGAAATTTTGGCACGCTTCGGAACGGAACGATTCTGGACGTATCGATTCTCATAAAACATAGTTGAATGAAGAGATGAAGGCAGTCGGCACAAGTCGGCTGTCTTTAGTTCTTTAACGGGTGAATAGTTACATACGATATTAATAATTTTCCCCGCGATAATAGCGCTTCAACTTTTCTTCCAAATGAACGAGTTGCGCTTCTTTCTCCGCAATATCATTTAACAGCTTTTTCTTCTGATCTTCAATTAGTTTGATTCGCTCCGGCAGGGTTGAAGTTCCTTCGTTCACTTTGTCATAATACGTTTTGATGTCCTCCACACTCATCCCCGTTTCGCGAAGGCATTTGATAAAAATTAGCCAGTTCAGATCATTTTCCGTGTAGAGACGGTTATTCTACTCGTTTCGGGCCGCAGGTTGCAACAGTCCCTTTCTTTCGTAAAATCGGATCGCTCCAATATTGATTCCGACTTTCTTTGCCACTTCTCCAATCGTTAACATACATACCCTCTTTTTATGAAAAATTAATTGTTGACCTACACATAGTGTAGCATAGTAACTTTTAAATAGTTAATAAAATTCAAATGAAAGAAAGAAGGATTCGCATGAAAAAGATCGCTTTAGTGACTGGAGCAAATAAAGGAATCGGAATTGAAATCGTTAAGCAATTAGGCGAAGCAGGCTGGAAAGTCATCCTTGGAGCACGTAGTGTCGAACGCGGTGAAGCAGCTGTTTCCGAGCTAACTTCCATGGGGTTGGACGTAGAATTTGTGCAAATTGACATGCGAGACTTGAAAACCATCGAAATTGCAGCCGATACGATCAACAAGCGTTATCCGGAATTGAAGCTTCTGATCAATAACGCAGGTATGCCAGGCGCTTTTTCCCGCTCTTTTATGGAAACCAAAGAGGAAGATCTGAGGAATGCGTTCGAAGTTAACTTTTTCGGGACCTTTCGTTTGAACCAGCGGTTATTCCCTTTAATCAAAGATAACGAAGGTACAGTCGTCAATGTATCGACCGATATGGCTTCACTGGACCATATGCAAAATGCTGAGTTTACTTTAAATGCATTCGATTATAACTCATCGAAAACGGCCAACAATGCCATGACACTTTCAATGGCTTACGAAGTTAGAAACAGCAGAGCGCAAGTATTCGCGGTAACGCCTGGGTTCACATCAACAGATCTTAACGGCAATGCCGCAGGTGGTAAATCGAAAGAAGCTGCTGCTGCGATTATTGTGGGTTATGCGACAGATGGCAAACGTCATAATGCCGAATTCTTGGATGAGAAGGGCATTTACGCCTGGTAACTGTCAGCCATTGAAAGTAAAAAACTCTTGCTGCCTTTACATGGCGGACAAGAGTTTTTTATTGCACACAAGATACACAAGCCGGCATCACCTGCCTATGTTTGAAACATTACCCTATGACGGTAAGTCCCTTAGGGAAAGAGGTTAACACCTCGACGCCGCTGTCCGTGACGAGCACATCATCTTCAATCCGCACACCGCCGACGCCCGGAACGTAGATGCCCGGCTCAATCGTGAAGACCATGCCGCTGCGCAGCAGCTCTTGGTTTTGGCCGTGTACGGACGGATATTCGTGCACATCCATACCAAGACCGTGCCCGAGTCGATGCATGAAATACGTCCCGTAACCGGCGACTGTGATGTGATCGCGCGCCGCCTGGTCCAAGCTGGCGAGCGTAGCGCCGGGGTGAGTCGCTTCAATGGCCAGCAGGTTCGCCTGCAGCACCGTTTGATAAATTTTCGCTTGTTCTTCCGATATATCGCCAACCGCGAACGTTCGCGTAATATCGGATGCATATCCGTCTGCATAGACGCCGAGGTCGAATAAAAGCAGCTCTCCTTCGCGGACGGCCCGTGAACCCGGAACGCCGTGCGGCATCGCAGATTTCTCACCCGCCAGTACCATCGTCGAGAAGGAAGGTCCGCTCGCACCGAGCTTCTTCATCTGGTACTCCAGCTCCGCCACAAGTTCAATTTCGGTAACGCCTGGTTTCACTTGAGCGATGCCGGCTTGTAGCACATCCTCAATGATCCGTACCGCATGCTTCATGCGAATAACTTCATCCGGAGTTTTAATGACGCGCATCTCGCGCAGCGGCTCGTCAATATCGGCATAGACGGCTGCACCGACCGCTTGGCTTATTGCCTCGAACCGGCTAACCGTCATATAGTCCTTCTCCAGTCCCAGCGTTCGAATGCCGGATGGCAGAAGCTTGCTGAGAATTTCATAGGGATTATCGGTGTCCGTATGAGTATGGATTGCCTTTACGGTCGATGCGGCTTGCGCTGCTTCAAGATCCAGAGCCGGTACGATTAGCAGCGGTTCAGCGCCGCGTGGGATTAGCAAACCGAGAAAACGTTCATGTGGGTCGCTCGCAAACCCGGTCAAATAATACACATGTTTCGGCATCGTAATCAGCACAGCATCAATCGCTCGCTGATCCATATAAGCAACTAGTTGTTCAATTCGAGTATTCATGAAATTCATCAATCGTCCTTTCGGCGTTTACTGACACTGGGTTAATTTTCACATAATGAACTCATTATAATGTCAATAAGCGTCGGGTGACAAGGTTGTCACACATTCAACGTTCGCAGACGTTTGATATCTTGAATAGGCGAGAGACCGAACATTCTAGTATATTCTCGGCTAAAATGAGAAGGGCTCTCGTAACCTACCCGGAATGCGACTTCAGCAGCCTTAGTAGGTTCGCTTAATAAAAGGCTTCGAGCCGCTTGCAATCGCAGGTGTTTTTGAAATTGAATTGGGCTCATTGCGGTTATATCTTTAAAATGTCGATACAACGAGGGAACGCTCATATTGGCTATTTCCGCAAGATCATCGATACGCAATGGTTTTTCAAAATTTTGTTTGATATGGTCGATGGCATGGATGATTCGGTATGCACCGCTCCCATCCTTGACGATCTGTTCCAATGCGATCCCGTGATTTCCTTGTATAACGCGAAACAGAATTTCTTTTGTAATGAGCGGCGCAAGTAAGGGGATCTCTTCCGGGTGATCCAGCAATTGCACGAATCGTTTAACAGCATCCAATAATGCCTCTTCCATTTTTCCGACAAATAAACCTCGCTTTGCGTGTTCTTCCGGATGTGTCTGGATTTTGGACTCCTGAATGACCTCGAGTATTTGTTCTGGTGTAAATTTCAGCTTGAGCGCGAGATAGGGAGCTTCTGGGGAAGCTTCGATAACTTGGCTGATTACTGGCAAATCGACGGAGGCGGCAATATATTCAGCTGACTCATAGCGATAGAGTTCCTGAGCTAACGTGACTTCCTTTTTACCTTGAAAAACAAAACAAATTGAGCGGTCATGTACCCCGTGAGTGGGGGTTGTCCTTTTATCTTGACGAAAGAGAATCAAAGATGGAATCGAAGTGGGGTGCGAGCCGTTATTTTGTCGTGAATGACGTTCTATAAGATTAACAATATGTTCACGCAGTTCGAGTTGGCGATCCATAATCTCATCCTCCTTAACATACCCGATAGTTGTTCCAATCATAATATACAGTCACTTTCAACTGCAATGGATGTGATAGGAATAGGCAATCAATTGAGATGAATGTTTATACCGATCGGTCCTAAATCCGTTGCATAATGTAGAAGCTGAAGCCAAGGCTTTCATGCTAAAACAACAAACGGAGGAGATATCCTTATGGCAACGAAGCAAACTCCTATTAGCTCCGGTTTTGGAGCAACATCAACAGCAGCCGAGGTCATCCAAGGGATCGATTTAACTGGTAAAATCATTGTGGTTACTGGAGGCTATTCCGGCATCGGGTTAGAAACCGTTCGTGCATTCCACTCCGCAGGGGCCAAAGTTATCGTGCCCGCTCGAGATATAAATAAGGCTAAGGCTGCTCTCGCTGAAATGCCGGATGTCCTTATAGAGGTCATGGATTTGCTTCACCCCGCATCCATCGATGCTTTTGCAGATCGTTTCCTTAGACATTTTGACAAGCTGCACATTCTTGTCAACAATGCTGGCGTCATGGCTGCGCCGCTAGCTCGTGACGAACGCGGCAATGAATCCCAGTTTGCAGCTAATCATCTTGGACATTTTCAGCTGACCGTACGTCTTTGGCCGGCGCTGGTTCGCGCGGAAGGAGCGCGTGTTGTAGCCCTATCTTCTTATGGCTATATCAGAGGTGAAGTTGACTTTGATGATCCTCATTTCGAACATCGGGAATACCATCCTTGGGCTGCTTATGGTCAGGCGAAAAGCGCAAACGCTTTGTTCGCTGTGGCACTAGACTCGATTGGGCAACGTCAAGGCGTACGAGCTTTCTCGGTCCATCCAGGTGGCATTGCAACGGATTTGCAGAGACATTTGTCACAGACGGAATTGGATGCTGTTAAACTTTTTGATGAAAACGGTAAGCCAATTATCGACCCTGAAGGTGCAGATCGGAAAACTCCACAGCAGGGTGCGGCAACAAGCGTATGGTGTGCGACTAGTCCTCGATTGGAAGGCTTGGGAGGCGTTTATTGTGTCAATTGCGAGATTGCCCCTTTGTTACCGAACGATGAATCAATGGAAAGATTTGGCGTACGACCACGCGCCATCGATCCTGTTGCCGCTGGCCGCCTATGGCAGCTTAGCGAGCAGCTCACTGGCTCAAAAATCAAGCCTGAATAAGCTTGCAAATGACTATAGTTATATCCATGTTTATGGCTGCGATTGAAATGACGATTATTTCAACCGCTATGCCTAGCATTGTCGGTGAAATGGGAGGATTCACTACTGCTTCGAATATGTTCATGCGTCTATTAGGTAGCTCAGTCGGCGCTGCTTTGTTAGGTGGAATATTGAACTTTAGATTTAAAAGATTTGTATTAAGCTCTGATAATCCGTTGGGAAATGCCGTTTCGATAAATTCGATTAACCAAGTATTAGACTCTTCGAAAACGCATCAAATCCCGGCGGTTTGACAATTGCTCTTCACAGTGTCTATTGGGGGGTCTTAGTACTCGCTGTAATTACGATGCTTGGCACATTATTTTTACCTTTATAACAAAATACGGGATGATGAAATTCTAGCTATCATTTTATTAGATGCACAACATCTCATATCTGTATTATGAATGATTGCTAGTTTCAATGTATAGTAGAGATGAGCATTTCAACATAACAAAAGTATTAGTACTTGTGAATTGATATGTAATCCTACCTTTTAATAGACGGACCAACTTCATCAAACGGACTTTCGCAAAACGGATCCTCGACTTAGCGGCGAAAACCTGGCATCTAATATGCGTATCGTTGAAGCTTTAACTCAGATTGCTGATGCAAGAGGGGTCAAACCCTCACAGTTGGCATTGGCTTGGACGATCGCTCAGGGGTGTGTCCCGATTCCCGGAACTCGTCGGATTTCATACCTGGAGGAAAACGCTGCTGCCGCAGATATTGTACTAACACAAGATGAGTTAAGGCAGATTAATGAAGTCGCGCCAATAGGCATCACTGCTGGTGAACGTTATACTAAGGCCAATATGTCATATGTGAACATTTAAGAAGTGTATCTTACTATAATCTCAAATGAGGTGTTTATATGAAAGAGATAAAAAACATGTTAAATGACAGATTTGAGGTCATTGAGCGAAGGATCGTTTTGGTTTTGGAGCAGCTAAACGATGAACAAGTAAATTGGCGTCCTAACGAGTCAAGTAATAGTATTTCGAATTTAATCGTTCACATTAGCGGCAATATAAACGATCGTATTGGCAAAGGAATGAATAAGATACCGTTCACGAGAGACCGTGATGGGGAGTTTGAAGTGCATTTTATATCGAAAAATGATTTAATCGAGAATATTAAGACTTCATTTCATGAAGTTAAAGAGACATTAATGGCAATGGATAACGAAGGATTATTGCAAACTCAAAAAACAGGTAATCGTGAACAAACCAACTTAGAGATTTTTATTCAGAGTGCAACTCATTTCTCGGAACACATGGGGCAGATTTTATATATTGCGAAGATATTGAAAGATGAAGATTATTTGACAACAACTGTTCCAAAGAAGAAACGGATTTAAGTGAGATTTGAAAAGAGGGAGTCTCCGCTATAGCCCAATTCATTGTCATTGGAGAAGCTCTGCGCAAGTGTACCTCTTACTAAGGCTGCCATTCGGCAGTCTTTTTTCATCTATTGGACTTACAGACAATGTGGTAGACTATGTACCGGTTAATTCTGCTGAGATCGTATTTCCTTAATGATTTCTAAAAACTGATTGGCATCCTCAGAAGGATATAAGGGATACATCAAGCCATAGGGGATTGCGAAGTCCAAGTCGCTAGGAATTGTTACTAGGGACGGATGAATATCTGCCCATACATCTAAAGTTAGTAAGACAACACCACTTTCCTCACATCGATTAAAAATATCAATATCATATAGACGCGGAATATCTTTAATTCGGATTTTAGGGTGATTCTTTATCATAAAATCACGAATTTCATCAATTACTGCGCTACCTCCACCATTTACTACAGCCAATTCCTCTCCATACAAATCATTCACAGATATTGTTTTTTTAGAAGCCAGCCGATGGTTTCGAGATAAAGCAAAGCAAAAACGATTAGTTCCCAACTCAAGTACTTGGAAATATTCCTTTAAATTCTCTGTATGGATAGGCCCTACGATGAAATCATAGTTTTTGCCGATAGTACGATAAGTGGTTGGGAGTGTATGTGAATCATCCTCAAAATGCACGATATTGATTTTGAATTGCGGGAATTGGTTGCTGACTTCATTCCACATATCCAGCAAAACCTTGCAGGGATTAAGCATAGAGGTTCCCACGCGAATTACAAGTTGATTTGCTTGTACGAATTGACGCATTCGCAGCAAAGCTTCTTCGAAATACTGCACCATAAATGTCGCATCCTTGATAAAGGATTTTCCGGCTTTGGTCAGTTCAATTCCATGATTAGTGCGGATCAAAAGAGGCATGCCTACATGTTTTTCCAATAGATTCATTTGCTTCATCACAGCGGTAGGAGAAATAAAAAGTTTTTCAGCTGCTTTTGAAAAGCTACCGGACTCTACGACCTGAATAAATGTATTCAATTGTTCTAGCATTCTATGACCCCTTTTGCATAAACCAATAGTTGATACCATGCTAACTTATTTGAACTTCCGTATCAAGTTCTTCAACTGTAACATTAGAGATGAAAAGAGCAAAGCACTTTGAAGCTTGCTGATATCATGCATTGATTTCATTTTCAGGACTGCTGGATCGGTTTCTTCACAGAAGCGGTTAGGCTAATCTCCTACAAGAAAGGAATATTTATTATGGAAATTCGTAACAAGGTCGTTTTTATAACTGGAGCATCTGCTGGTATCGGCTTAGGCACAGTAAGACAATTTGCTGCTGCCGGTGCTAAATTAGCACTAGTAGCCCGATCTGCCGATGTACTAAATCATCTCGCCAAGGAATTACAGAACCAGGGTATTGATGCTGTCGCTATGCCTGCTGACGTGAGTGATCCCAGGCAAGTACAACGAGCCATCGAGGAAACGGTGCTCCACTTTGGCCGCCTGGATGTGGTCATCAATAACGTAGGACAAGCTGCAGTTGGCAAGGTTGCTGACCTAAATCCTGATGACTTCCGCAAGATCTTCGAACTCAATGTACTAGGACCGATAGCAGCTATGCAATCTGCGATCCCTGTCATGCGAAGGCAAGGGGGAGGTATGATCATCAATATAAGCTCTGTGGTATCCAAGATGCATATTGCTGGATTGGGTGCTTATGCTGCAACCAAAGCTGCTTTGAACATGATTTCCGATACAGCACGAGATGAGTTAGCCTCAGATCATATCCGTCTAATAACCGTTTATCCGCGCTCAACCGCAACGGATTTTGGCAAGAACGCTCTAGGGGCTCATGAGCAGCAACAACAAGGTTCTTCTTCTCCAAAAGATACTCCTGAAATGGTCGCAGAGAAAATTTTGTTTGCAGCTTTAAATGAGTCAGACGAGCAATATATGGATTAATTATCAAAAGAAGTAGGCAGCCAGCAAATGGCTGCCGTTTTTTGAATTAACGGGCAAAATAAACCCTTTGTATCTTTTTGATGATCTAGAATTGTTTTATAATCTAATTAGATAATTGACTAATTAGACTGACATCAAAATGGTCCCTGGTGGAGTGATAAAATGAGCACTGATTTTTACCTTGTTAGACACGCGATTAAAGAAAAGGATGCTGGTGATGTCTCCATCTCAGTTGAAGGTTTAGAGCAAGCGCATGTTACAGCAAGATATCTAAATAAATTTCCCATATCAAGAATATTCAGCAGTCCGCTAAAAAGAGCAAAACAAACAGCTCAGATTATCGGAAAGGCAGCCAAAATACCATTTGTCGAGGATATTCGCTTACGAGAGCGTGCTAATTGGGGGGACCTGCCAGGACAAACCTTTGAAGAATTTGTAGATATGTGGAACCAATGTACGAGGGAAAGAGACTTTTTGCCACCTATCGGTGATTCTGCAAGGAGAGCAGGCGAACGATTATCTTCATGCTTAATAGAATTATCAGTTGAATTTCCATGTGAAAGTATCGTTATTGTTACTCACGGCGGATTGATAACAGACTTTTTGTTAAATGAATTCTCTCAAGATGAGCTTAATCATACACACTCCAATTTTATAAATGAACAAAGCAATTTGATTGCAGAATGCTCTATAACTAGAATTAGTTGTGTTGGTAAAGAATTTAAATTATTTGAGTTTGCTAACATTACTCATTTATCTTGTTAGACACTGTTGCAAGGAAAGAGGAGGAAACATGAACGACTTCCTACGACTTTCTCTAAACGAGGATTTGCCGCGGCAGAGCCTAATTCGTAACCTTGTTCTTTCACTCCCAATAAACCTTCGATTACGTCACCTGCAATCACACTTAGAAAAAGATGGAATTAATAACCTATAAAAATGAAATAGCCCCCTAATTCATACGAAGTGGATCCGTAATAAGGTTAAATCAAGATTTTAACTGCTGAAGCGAAGAAATAAATACGAGGGGGAGGAATCGGATGGAGGAGAGAAAAAGATCACTACCAGAGCTTTTTGAAAGCAGCAATGGCCGTCGTGTTAAGACTGTTGAAGATTGGAGAAGTTTCAGACGTCCTGAAATTATCGAATTATATCGTGAATATGTGTATGGAAGAGAGCCGGTTGGCCGTCCCGATTCCTTACGATTTCATGTCGTGATGGAAAGGCTGGTTATGCAGGGAACAGTTGTACATAAACAGATCGATATCAAATTTACAGGGCTAGGCGGCGAAGGACTTATTCGTTTACAGCTCTATATCCCAGTAACCGAGTCAAGGGTACCTGCTTTTATCTACGCGGCAATCAAAGGTCAACGTGTGTCAGAAGTGGAAGTAGAGGAATGTTCGGCTTATTGGCCGGTGAAGGATATTGTTTCCCGAGGTTATGCGGCTGTTTCCTACCATGTGGAAGATTTGGACCCGGATTTTTATGATGAAGGCTATCAGAATGGGGTCCACGGTGTATTCGATTCGCCAGATCATTCACGATCGCCGGATGCCTGGGGAGCTATGTCCGCATGGGCATGGGGCTCGAGCCGTGTCATGGACTATTTGGAGACGGATTCCCGTATTGATTCAGAGCGGGTAGCCATTGTCGGTTATTCCAGAAGCGGTAAAGCCTGCTTGTGGGCGGGTGCGTTGGATGAGCGATTCGCCTTAGTTGTCAGCAATGATTCCGGCTGTTCGGGAGCAGCCATTTCGCGAGGCAAGACAGGAGAGAGGCTCTTGAACATTAACCGTGGAAATCTGCATTGGTTTAACGATAACTATAAGAAGTTTAATGAACGGGAAGATGAACTGCCGATAGATCAACATCTATTGCTATCGCTCATTGCCCCCCGTCATCTCTATGTAGCCAGCGCTTCAGAAGACAATTGGGCTGATCCTGAATCCGAGTTTTTAGGTTTACTTCTTGCGCAACCGGTCTATACGCTTTATGGATTCAGCGCTTTAGATACTGACCAGATGCCGCCTATGAATTCTCCTGTGTGCAGCGAGAGAGTGGGCTATCATCTCAGAGAAGGAAAACACGACATTACTCGCTATGACTGGAAGTGCTTTATGGATTTTGCAGATAGAACACTTTAGCATGAATGTGGACTGATGATGCATTTATCACGATAAGGGAGCAGACGCCGCGGTTAATTGTTGATGAGAAGAATAATACCTATGATATTTGGGCAAAAAATGGTAGTACTATTCTGCGTCAACAAGTGATTAAGGAGGAGGAACATGCGCTCTGGACGGTCCAGATTAAGAAATTGGATAGAAAAACGATCACCCGCCCAAGTGATTACTGGTTATTATTTTTTGGCCATGATAATTTCCATTGTATTATTTAGTATCCCTGCTGTACAAAAGCCTGGCGTTCATGTTTCTTTCTTCCAAACAGTCTTTACCGCAGTAAGTGTTGCAAGCGATACGGGACTTGCCGTATTTAATGTTGCAGAAACCTACAGCGTCTTCGGTTATTTTGTCATCATGCTGGTTTTGCAATTTGGGGGAATCGGTATTATGGCGATGAGCACTTTTTTTTGGCTCCTGTTTGACCGACGAATCGGATTAAGCCAGCGCCGTCTCATCATGGCAGATAATAATCGGTTTGAAATGTCAGGTCTCGTACATATGATGAGAGAAATATTAGTGATTACCCTTCTTACAGAGCTTATTGGGGGACTTATTTTCGGGATCCGTTTCTTAGCGTATTATGATCGATGGCAGGATGCGTTTCTTCAGGGCTTATTTGCCTCAGTCAGCGCAACGACGAATGCCGGTATGGATATTACCGGACAATCGCTGATTCCGTATGCGAACGATTACTTTGTACAGTTGCTTACAGTTGCATTGATCATTTTCGGAGCTATTGGTTTTCCCGTGTTAATTGAAGGAAAGGCGTTTATCACCCATCTTAGAACAAGGTCTAAAGAGATCTTTCGCTTTTCGCTTTTTACAAAAATAACGACAGTTACTTATGGATTTCTTCTTGTGCTCGGGACGATCCTTATGCTGCTATTTGAGAGCGATCATTTTTTAAAAGACATGCCTTTGATGGAAAGGTTTTTCTATGCTTTTTTCCAAACTGCAACAACGAGAAGCGCAGGGCTTACAACGATGGACATTAATCATTTATCCGTACCAACACTTCTCTTAATGAGTTTATATATGTTTATCGGGGGATCTCCCAATTCCGTAGGCGGAGGAATCCGTACCACAACGTTTGCTTTAAATATGCTTTTCATTTATCAGTTCTCGAGAGGCTATCGCTCCATCAAGTTATTCCGAAGAGAGGTGCATCAGGAAGATATTCTGAAAGCACTCGCCATTTTTCTTCTCGCCACTGTACTATGCGTGATATCGGTTATTGCCATCTGCAATGTGAATCATGAACTGCCGCTAATCGCGATTATATTGGAGGTATGCTCTGCCTTTGGCACTGTGGGCTTATCTCTTGGCGTTACGCCGGATCTTGGCATGTTCTCTCAATGTCTCCTTATGGTGCTCATGTTTCTCGGAAGAATTGGCTTAACCACTTGCTTCTTCTTTCTTCGGGGCAAGCAAGACGACCCCAAATATCGTTATCCAGTCGAACGGATCATGACGGGATAGAGAAGAAACCAGCAAACTTTTGTTTGCTGGTTTTTTGCACGTTAAAACATATTTGCCGCCAAACTGTTGGTGTATCTATAAAGATTATTAAATGGGATGCTAATGATTATTGGTTAATAAAAACGGACTTGTAGCACATGGAAAGCCCTCTGATTAACGATTCGAGAAAAAGTCGCTTTAAAGATTGTATCCATTTATTCGATTGTAAGAAATAATGAGATAAGTTTTACACCTTACTTGGGTATTAGAACTATAAGCGATCTTTTGTAGAGGAAATGAAAGAACGTGCACGAGCTTGGAGAGGAATGATATGAAAGCAAAAAAAGATTGAACTAATGGGTGAACGTTAGTTCAATCTTTTTTTATCTTACAACACTGACGATCCGATTTCGGCCTTCTTCTTTTGCTTTATACAAAGCTTTATCTACAGATTCAAGCAATTCGTTTAAATATGTATGAGGACTTCTTAGACTTTCCATAGTGAAATTATTAATCGTTAGTAATCCGATACTGATTGTAATCGATAAAGATTGAGGTGAATTTTTAACGATCATCTTATTGGATTCAACGGTGGATTTGACTCGCTCAGCTAAGAGATTTGCCTGTAATTGACCCGTTCGCGGTAAATAGATGATAAATTCCTCCCCGCCATAACGAGCCAAAATATCCGTTTGCCGTAGGGTTTGTTGGATTGCTGTCACTGTGCTAATTATCATTTGATCACCGACTAAATGGCCGTAACTGTCGTTGATGAACTTAAAATAGTCGATATCTAATAAAATTACTGAGAACGGGATTTGGTGTTTGATATTATTCACTACTTCTTTCTCTAACTTTTGTGTCAGGTAAAGGCGATTATAAATACCTGTCAGACCATCCGTTATGGCCATCTTTTCAAGTTTCCGGTTTGTTAGAGAGAGTTCATCTTGTTTGATAATTAATGATTGGTTGCGTTCTTGCAGGATTTCGTTCTGAAAATTCGTTTCATGAATAAGACGATAAAGTTCACTCACATCTTGAAATGTGATAACTCGTCCCACTATTTCATTATCAACGCTGATAGGTGCCGTTTGAATATTGACATGTTTTCCATTATGGAACTTCATTTCGATCTGCGTTCTCTTCAAAGGGTGCTTTTGATACGTTTGAAGGAACAAGTGAATATTGCTCCTAGATTGCCCTTTAGAGAGAAGATTGGCCATATCAAAAAGGGATCCTATTCGGAAGTCAATATGAGGAAGTAGAGCGCGATTTATTTCCACAACTACTTCATTATCATCGAGTACCAGAATCCCATGATCTATTGTGTCTATAATATCTTGATGAGCTATTTTCACAATATCAAATGCTTTATCGCGATGAATGGCTATAACAAAGAAAATGACAGAAAGTAATATGCCTAATGATGTCAACCCTGGAATGGCGGGTAAAGGTAAATTAAGGACAACATTAAAGAAAATATCTAATAATATGAAAACGGTCATTACCGTAATTCCTTTAAACACTTGCTTGACCTGCGTTTTGATACGTGGTGCCTTGTCGGATAGTAATGCTCGACTCATAAGATATAACGAAACGGCAATATAGCCAATTAAGACCGTAATGAGATACCAAAAAAGGAGTCCATAAGACCTGTGGATGTAATTACCTTGCAAAGGTAGAACGAACTTACCATTTGGATTGGCAATGACGCAGATTGCTACGAATAGAGCCGGAACAAAAAGCAATATTGATATTTTTTTTCTCAGAAATTGTGCATGTCCAGTGAGAAATATAGTGAAAAGAAGCCAACCGACGGCAATCAAGCACATGTCGATAAAAGATAGTTTTAAATAAAATAATTGAACTTTGGGAGTGTCCACCGCTCTAATGGCAAATTGGCAGATAGGCCAGAACATCATACAAAAATGGAATGTTAAATAAACTTTGTGCAAAATCGTGATTGTAACGGAAGCAAATACATAGACAAATAATGCAAACAAAAGTAAAAACAAAGTTAAGTCAATAAACGACAAAAAATCCATTTTACACCCTCTAAAGTAATAATAATATTCTTATAATTACTAGCTTTGGGCCAAAAGTCCTGCTTCATTTTACGAATATATTATATAAGTGAGAATATCCCAACTTTTCGTTACCTAAAGTGGTATAAACGCTCTCTGGCTTTGACAGTTTTCTCATTTCATTGTGTTGTGCTGTGATATAATAATTTTTGGAATAAAAGGATGAAGCGAGGTTGAAATCGTGATAGGGAAAGGGAAGAGAGGAGCATCATTATGAACAAAAAAGCGTTAAGCATCATATTCCTTGTCATAGGCGGACTTGCATTGCTGCCTTATACTTTCTTGATGATTGCAAACATCATGCAGATAGCTGGGGTTCGGTCGGAAGGCGATAGCGCCCTGTTATTATTTGTCGTATACGCATTTGTAATCGTGTCCAGCCTGTATTTGATTACGTATTTGGTGTGTTTGATTCTCGCGATCGTCAAGCGAAAGCAAGGAATGTTACTCATTTCGGCCATTCCACTTTTTCATTTGCTGTTGGTTATTGTGTTGCTTTTAGTTTGGTTCTTATTTGATTAGGAAATTGGATTAGAGGATGAATACTTGTTAAATTGTGAAGCATTTAGGCAGCTGGTTATTAAATTAACTTAGGTTCTCAAAAACTGGGGGTATACCTTGCCATGGAATATTTTATGAATTTTAATCTTGCCGACTTTTGGGAGAAAAGTGACTATGCATTAAAAGCCTATGTGGAAGATTATCCATCAGACGAACTTATTAAATCAATCGAAAACGAATTGAATTACAAATTACCGACTTCTTATGTAAGTCTAATGAAATTACAGAATGGTGGAATACCGAAAAATACTTGTTTTCCCACTACGAGTCCTACATCATGGGCGGAAGACCACATTGCAATTACAGGTATTATGGGTATCGGTCGAACCAAAAATTACTCGTTATGCGGAAATCTCGGGAGTCAATTTATGATTGATGAATGGCAATATCCAGCTATTGGCATAGTAATTTGCGATTGTCCGTCTGCTGGTCACGATGTAATCATGCTTGATTATCGAAAGTGCGGCAAAGACGGAGAGCCGGAAGTAGTGCACGTAGATCAAGAGGGTAATTATCATATTACGTTTCTGGCGAAAGATTTTGAAACTTTTATTAGGGGACTAGTCAATGATCAAACATATGATTAATGTAGGATGATAGCTAAGTCTACTCTAAAGGTTTATATATTCTTCGAACATAAATAAAGAAGAAGTTAGACAAAAAAAGAGACCATAGCTCGATGTT
Organism: Paenibacillus violae; assembly: GCF_032461945.1. Lineage (NCBI taxonomy): Bacteria > Bacillati > Bacillota > Bacilli > Caryophanales > Paenibacillaceae > Paenibacillus > Paenibacillus violae. The sequence goes on along the minus strand of NZ_JAWCUD010000002.1, from coordinate 184,025 downwards.
ATGGTCTCTTACTATAAAGCTGTCAGTAAAATAACTAACTACGAAATTTCACCTCATTCAACTTTAACTGTTCGTCAAAGCCTACCGCTGAACCGTTTGATCGCATCCTCGGTCACCGGTGTGAAGAGATTAATCAGGTTACCGTCGGGATCGCGAAACAGCACAGCACGGTTCCCCCACGGCATCGTGGTTGGTTCTTTTACCCACTCGACGACAAACGGCTTCAAGCGTTCGTATTCGGCATCGACATTGTGGACGTGAAACTCGAGGATGACGGTGCGATTGTCGGCCGCCACGGCGGAACCAGCGCCGAACAGTTGCACTGTCTGGGAGTGGCCGATCGCCAGTGTGCATGATGGCATAACAAATTCGGCAAAGACAGGTGCGGGGCGCTCCGCAGAGACACCCAAAACTTTCTCATAGAACTCAACAAGACGATCCACGCCGTCGGTAATGATGCGTACAGAAGCAAAATTCATGAAATACCACCCTTCCTATAATAAATGATACAAAACTGCATCACATCTTTTTGTGTTAAAAGACTTCGCATCTATCTTCCACTCCTTTCGGTTACTTATTCCGATTATATAAAAACGCTACTGACAACAGTATGTCAGTAGCGTTTAAACATTTATAGTGCATATTTCCAAATAAACCAACAGATAAGAGCAGACATCCAAGAAATGAACCCAAATATCATGACGATCTTATTCTCGCTCCAGCCATATTTCAAACTGAAATGATAATGAATAGGTGCCATTTTAAATAGTCGCAATTTCGTGCGTTTATAGTACCAGACTTGCAAGATGACTGAGAATTGTTCAGCTAGATAAACCGAAAACAGGATTGGAATTAATAACTCTACCTTTTCAATTATTGCTAAGAAGGAGAGGGAGCCTCCAATAGCAAGCGATCCGGTATCCCCCATAAACGCTTTGGCCGGGTAAATATTATAGAAAAATAATCCAAGCAGACAGCTTATCATGACGAGGGAAAATATTTGTACTTCCTGTTTGTTTGAGATTAGAAAAAAGAAAAAATAAGTGGGTATTGCAACATTAATCAATAGCCCGTCTAAACCGTCAGTAAAGTTAATAGCATTTGCAGATCCAACCACAAAAAATGACATGATAATTATGTACGCATAAACGGGCAAGTGCAGTTGGTAACCACTGAACAAAGATATTTCGCTTGTCAGATTAAAGGAACTGAACAAAGTGACCAGTAAAATTCCGGTAAATGCGAATTGAAACACTAATTTTGTCCGTCCCGAAATGCCCGATGGATCTTGCTTCGCTGCCTTTTTGAAGTCATCCATAAACCCGACTGAACTGAATAAGAGAAATGTAACGCTCAAAAAAAGCATCAATGGTGCAGGGTGAAATTGTAAGGAAGTTGCCACACCGATAAGCAAAATGAGGCCAGCCATCAGCGGTGTCCCTTGCTTAGCTTGATGGTCAGGAGGAAGCTGAGAGCGAATGGGTTGAGTAAGCTTCAAGGTTCGAAGCCCCCAAATGAGAAGTGGTGTAAATAACGCTACAAGCAAAAAAGAAAGACCCGATATTCCGAATATCCCCAGCAATCTGAAAGCCCCTTTCCCTTGAAAAATCAGATATGAATCTATACCAACTTTACACAAAGATTCAAAGCCAAAAAAGAGAAGATTAGAATGCTTTTTTTTCATATTTATGTGTATCCGACAATAAGCGGCTGCCTGATTCTTTTCTATATCCTGTCCGTCAAAGCAGCAATCCTCTCTCTGATATTGCCGCGTAATCGCCCACCATGGTAGCAGATGACATTTTCAATGTCATACATCTTGAACTTCTTCAATGATTGAAGCGCAGTTCTCAAATCCGGTGTTAAGGCTTCAACGGGGCCTTTGAGTTCTCCATTTTCGATCACCATAGCATCTCCCGCGACTAACGTCTTACTGGGCAGATGATAGAAACAGACATGCCCAGGTGTATGGCCTGGCGTGTGAATCATTTTGATCCCACCAGCAAATGGCAGTGTTTCTCCGTCTACCTTTATACGATTAACATTTGCACTCGTTGGCTTAACGAAAGCTGCTTTAAAATCGCTTTGCGTCTTCTTTGGAAGTGTAGCCAACAGACCGGCTAGTCTTTCCAGTTGTACTTTTACCATCGGCTGCTTCCCATTTATAACTGCCTGATCCTTTTCATGTGCATAAACTAGAAGCCCCGGAATATCCGCTTTAAAGGTTGGGAGGCCTCCGATATGATCAATATCTTGATGGGTTAAAAGGATGGTGCTTAGTCGTTGTCTAATGCCCGCTCGCTGGATAAGCTCAAGGATTCCCGGGGCAGATCCAGGCATACCAGTGTCAATCAGTATCGACTCCTTTATGTCGAACAAAACAGTCGGACAGATCGTCATCATGATGAAAATGGGGACTAAAGTATTGAATGTACGAAATACACAAACTAAGCAGTCACTAATCAACGCTTTTTTGCAGTTAGTTTCTGAAAAGGATTTCGAAAAAATAAGAATAGCGGATATTTCCCAAAGAGCACAGGTGAATCGTGCTACATTCTATGCGCATTTCAATGATATGTACGAGTTATTGGACTACATGATTGGAGACTCAGCTTCAGCTGCTATAGTGGAATATACATCAGGTACTGTGAAATTCGATCAGGATAATATAAAACAGCTCGTTTCATGTGCATGCTATTTTTATAAACAACCGAAAATAAAATGCCGCAGCAGCTATATTGGTTTGGTCGTACCACTTTATGTGCCTGTTTTTGCAAACATGATAAATGAAGGTGAAATTCAATGGGCTTCTGGCAACGTTTTAATGAATCAAGAGGAAGTAGCGAGGAGAGTCTCTGTACTAGTCATTGGAGGATATCAGGCTATCGAGTTAAGATAGTGAACATGCGAAAGAGGAGTTGAGCTGATAAACAGCTTTTTTTAGTTGACTTTTTACCTACTAGTAAGTAATATACAGATATGAAGAACAGAAAAACACAAATTGTTGACCTGGCGCTGCAGCTTATTCGAGAAAAAGGTTATGTTGCTATCAGTTACGACGATTTATCCAAGCAACTAGGTGTAACTAAGGCAAGCATTCATTATCATTTTGAAAAGAAGGAGGATTTAGGCTTAGCCCTAATGGGGAAGGTGCAAGAGAATTTGGAACAGTTCTTGAAGCTGATTAAGAGCTCTGTAATGACTGTCGAAGAGAAGTTGATGCTATATTTTGAAAGACAGTACGCACCCTTGTCCAGCGACGAAATATGTCCTATTTCTTCTCTACAATCTGATTTTGCATCCTTGCCAGATGTTATACGAGTAAAGGTACAGGAATTAAGTGAATTTGAAATTAAGGTAATAACAACTATTTTAACGGATGAACAAGGAACTAAACCGGCAAACCAATCCAAAGATATTGAAGCTGTAGTCTATACTGTACTGTCATGTTTAAAAGGTGCTTTGCAATATAAGCGAGCATTAGGCAAAGATGTGTTATCGCTCGTTCAGACACAAATTAACCGTCTAGTTAAATCATAAAAGGCGGTTTTATTATCACGTAAAACTTATCTACTAGTAAGTTAAAATTCGAAAGGTGGTGAGGCTCAGCGTCGCAAGTGAGTAAATAAGGAAGGTCATGAAGTAGTGTAATCGAAACTGTGAAAAAATATTACTGTTAATAAAAATGCTAACTTAAGGGAGAGACTATATATGAGAAAAGAATTTGTATTTCACCTTTATAATGTTGAGCATGACAATTTTTTGAAATTGCTAGCTAAATGTCCTGAAGATCAAAGGAAAACCATCCCAGATGGTTTCAACACAAGCCTTTATTGGCATTTAGGCCATGTGCTTCGAGTTACTGAATTTCATGTATTTGCACTTGCCCAACAGCCCACGCTCAAAGTCGTGCCTGATCTCTACTATGACCTGTTCGACTATGGAACAAAGGCAATCGATTGGAGTCAAGATCAACAAAAACAGATGCCTGACTGGGATACAATGATTGAATTATTGAAACAACAACGCGAGCATCTCTATAATTCCACGAAAGACAGATTAGAAGAGTCAGTACCTGAAAACTTTAAAAAGGCTGAAAATTTCGGAGAGCTTGTTCTTACAACCGCGGCACACTTATCTAATCATAACGGCGTTGTAGCGGCAATGCTGCAAGTACTGCAACAAAAGTAATTATTTCTTTTTTATAAGAGGAGATGACTTTCTATGGTTTGGAGAGAAATATCTACACTGGAAGAATGGAATGAATTATTTATGAAATCATCTGAACGCGGACAAGTTATTTTAAAGCATAGTACGACTTGCCCTGTTAGCGCGAATGCGTTAAAGGAATACGAAGAGTATTTAACAAATAATCCGAACCCGGATATCGATTACACACTTGTTAAAGTGATTCAATCCCGTCCGGTATCCAACCAGATCGCTGACGATCTGAGCGTGAAACATGAATCACCGCAAATGATCTATATCAAGGATAAAGCCAAGTACTGGGCTACCTCCCACTGGTCCGTAACGAAAGCACATATGTCGGCCGTACTAGATTAAAAGAGACAAAAAACACCGGTGACCTTAATCAGGTGACCGGTGTTTCCTATTAGCGTTTAGGCATTTTGCTCTCATCCATGTACAACAGGTTCCAGCGGTGACCGTCCAAGTCGGCAAAGCCTGCGCCGTACATCCAACCGTCCGTTTCACTTGGCTTCCCAAAGATACTTCCTCCGGCAAACTCTACTTTTTGAATAAAGGCATCTACTTCTTCTCTGCTGTTAGCGCCAATAGAAAATATGACTTCTGCGTTTTGGGAAGTATCTGCGACTTTTGAACCTGTAAATTGCTCAAAAACTCCATCCGGGAACAGCAATATCGTTGTTTGGCCTACAGAAAGCTTGGCTCTCTCGTTCCCCATACTCACTGCTTGGAATCCAATCTCATTAAAAAAGGCGGTTGACCTCTTAACATCTTTGACCGGCAAGTTAATCCAAATGTCTTGTGACATGGTTATAGCCTCCTGGAATATATTTTCAACTACTCCTACTATACTCTATTTCTGGCAGTAGAAGCGAATTGAAACATTTACGACGGCTCGGATAAAGTCCGCATTTTTCGAAGTGATGGGAATAGAAACATCCAGAGACCAGCGATTGCAATCGTACCGAGACCACCGACGAATACGGCTGGAACTGCTCCAATAAATCCGGCTAAAGTCCCCGACTCAAACTCTCCCAACTGATTAGAAGTACCGATAAAAAGGGAGTTAACGGCATTGACCCGCCCCCGCATTTCATCCGGAGTTTGTAGTTGTACGAGAGATGACCGAATGATGACGCTAATCACATCTGAAGCACCGATGAAGAATAATGCCACAAGGGAAATGAATAAATGGCTCGAAACGGCGAAAAGCATAGTCGCTAATCCAAAGACGGCGAGGGCTGCAAACAGAATGTAGCCAACAGCTTTCTTCAGTGGATAATAGACCAAGACTATCGACATTAACAAAGCACCGATGGCTGGTGAGGTCCTCATTAATCCTAGTCCCCACGGTCCCGTATGTAGAATATCCTGTGAAAATATTGGTAATAAAGCGGTTGCACCACCCAACAGTACAGCAAAAAGGTCAAGTGATATCGTCCCAAGGATGATCGGTTGGCGGTAAACAAACATGATGCCAGAGAAGAGGGAACGTAGAGATACCGGCTCGGATTTGCGCACTATAGGCGTTGAACGGATGAAGAAGGTTAGGACACCCGCGGTTAAAAGGGCTAGCGACGCAGCCGTATAAACGAAAGATGAGCCTGCCCAATAAAGTAATCCCCCCATCGATGGTCCAAGTATCTGCGATAATTGTCCGACCGAGGTGTTCCAGGATATCGCTTGTTGAAGGAATTCCTTTGGTACTAATTGAGGCAATAAAGCCGAGGAGGAAGGACCTTCGAATGCGCGGCAGGCTCCTAGAACGGCTGCCATTAGTAAGATATGATGCTGACCTAACGAATTTGTAAGACTACCTGATAAAAGCAGTAAGGCGATAAGGCCCTCTACGATTTGGCAGAGAAAAACAATATATCGCCGGTCATAGCGGTCTGCGAAATGCCCAACGACCAAGGTCAACAGAACCATGGGGAGAAATTGGGCTAGTCCAACAAGACCGAGACTGAAGGCATCATGGGTCAACTCATACATTTGCCAACCGATTGCTACAGACAGCATCTGAAAGGCAATTGAGGATAACATCCGGGATACCCAATAGTTCTTATAATAGGGAATTTGCTGAATTGAACTGCTTGCTGAGGCCAATTGTATGACACATCCTTTCGACTACTAACTCATAAATTGTATTATATGCCTTACTCAAAAAAGAAGTCTATAACCATATTATTTTGCTTATGGCGTCTCCGAAAGGGTGATTTATTTATGAGAGCAGGGGAAGTCCGCAAGTCTAAGCCCCGTCTGTATTCGTTTCCTGGTCAGGTCCTTTGGCCAAACCACAAAACTACAGCTGCCCAGACCGTCAATTTTTCGATCATTGGTGACTGTCATGTCGGCTATTCGAACAGCCTGAGTATTTTTAAAAGCATACTGCCTAAAGCCGTTCGTCCCGGCAGTACGAGGTTTGTTATTTTTGGCGGAGATAACAAGCATGGGTCGAAAGGCACTCAGGCGGACAGCGATTACCAGGCGTTCAAGGATGCTGTGTCGAGCGCGCTCGGGACCAGCATTCCCTACAAGGCATCCATCGGTAATTGGGAGGACGATACGCGGGAGCAATTCCGGAAATATTTGAATCCGGTGCTTGGGATGACGAATTTTCCAGGAACGGGTAGCAGAGTAAAGTATGTCTGGCTTGATAATGCACCGGGCAAGTTCAGTTATGACAGCATATCCCTACTAAAATCGCTTAGCGCTAACTATTACTACTTGATCGATTGTCACTGGCCGCTACGTGTGAACGGCATTACGGTGGACTCCTCACATGTGCTGAGCGCAGAGGAGACGGGGCATTTCTTCAATGCGATTCCCGCAAGCGTCCGGGATAAAGTGCTCGGCATTTTTACGCATCATGCGCACACGTTCTTTGAAAATACCTCCACCATTTATACGGGATTTACTAAAACGAGATTCTATGTTTGCGGCTGTTCCGGAGCCTACAACTGCCGATGCAACAGTTCTGCATGCGGGAGGGGGTATTACAATGCGTCGCTCACCCTTCAAGGCAACCAGGTTACTCTCTCCAGCGTAACACCCGGCCGAATGTGAGCTTAATAAAGATTCCAAAAAATGAGGCGTTTACTCTACCGAGTGAACGCTTTTTTATTTAGCAGGTTGTAAGACGAGGTTATTAGGTAAGTGATTTATGATTCCCGAAAATCTTCCTAGGTATTTCCCGAATTTATCCCAAACATTTCCCAACTGTGCCTCAAGATAAGTGAATTACACGTGTTGTATGATAAATCCAGCAAGCAAACTCAATAGTTGGAGGTAATAAAGATGATCAATGTGAACAAAGGATTGAAATGGATTTTAGGGGCTGCCATTCTTGCATCAATGGCTGTTCCCGCAACGGTTAGTGCAAAGCCGGAAGCAAAACCAGAGGCAATGAAAACCACAAAACCGGGAGTGATATTGGCAGCCAAACCAGAAGCGAGACCAGAGGCGTAAAGAGCCGTTTACTGGAAGTATTTGAATAAATACAAGTAAATTACAAAGGGAGAGAATTGAATCTATGACATTGAAGTTCAACAAGCGAAAACAAACTTCAGCCATCACATTTTTACTGGCGGGCTGTTTGGGGTTCGGTAGTATCGCCGGTGCTTTTGGAGAGACGCCTCCTGCAGGCGTGCAGATTAAGGAGTTCAGTCTGCTTGATACGTCATCTGATATCGTAGGTGCAGCTGATTTTACACCTGAAGGCAACAAAGATGGTCACTTCAAGCTGCGGCTGAATCTAGCTCAGAATACGGTTATTAATTCCGTCGTATTACGTTCCACGGATGCATATGGCAAGGATAATTACCAAGGGGTATGGAGAACCAACCATGTAACAACGGGGTGGCTGCTCGGCATTATGCAGGATAAAACCGTTACATCGTCAAGCGGTACATCACATGAAAGCATCATCATTAACCCAGGATTTCGTAAGGATATTAAAGAGCCCGTGGGTGAATTCGAAGGAGAGCTTAACTTAGACCTCTACGCCAGCGATAACGGCACGATCAAGGAAACGCAATATTATGTCTTAGAAATCTTGACTCCGCAAGGTACCGTCGTTTCCAAACCGATAAAATATAAAAGTCCAATGACAACAGGGGAGGGTACTAGCTCTTCAAGCCCGACACCGCAACCTGTACCCACACCTCAGACCCCAACCCCAACTCCAACTCCAGCTCCAACTCCAGCTCCAACTCCAGATAGTCCGTTAATTCACGTGCTTTTTAATGGTCAAGAGATTCAGTTTGATCAAGTCAGTACCGTACTGAAAGATGGTTCAACACTCGTTCCATTCCGTAAATTATTTGAAACGCTTGGTTTCGTGGTTCAGTGGAAAGAAACTGAAGGGTCCCAAAAAGCGATCGGAATCAAAGATGGACTTACGATTGAATTGACAATTAACAGTACCACCGCAGTCGTGAATGGAAAAAACGTGAGCTTGGATGTCCCTGCTCAAATCGTGAATGGGAGCACCTTAGTCCCGCTTAGATTTGTAGCGGAAAACAGTGGGTACAAGGTGTCGTACTCCAGAAATGGTAACGAGGCAACAGTTCGGATTGATGAAGCTGATGAGGCTTCAAAGCCACCAACACCAACACCAACTCCGGTGCCTTCCCCTGCTCCAATCCCTGATCCAGTGGTAGAGGTGGCTGAGCCGTATGTCGTTAAAGGGTATGTGCGTGACGCAAAAGGGCAGCCTCTCTCTGATATTGTTGTTTTCGCCGATAACACAATGCTTTACGACAGCAATATTCTTGGGGTTACTGATGAATCAGGACACTATCGGATCGAGCTGCCTCAGGTAGCTACATCATGGCATATGGGTGCTGATGTAACTAAGTCCTTTAACGAAATGGATTACACTTTCCACTTAGACGCTGATAAGGATCTTCCGTTTTCGGGAAGTACTGGAGCCGTCCGCAATTTTACCTGGAGCAAATTTAATGGACTGATTTATATGTATCCGAATTTTACATCATCGGACGATTCGCTGCCGGAGTTTGATATGAGCGATCTGGAAATCACGCTGACACCCGTCGGTCCACTGCTCGATGGTAGTAGCGGTCAAACGATAACGAAACGCGGAGGTCCGGTTTCAAATGGAGCGGGTATTGATCAAATACCAATTGGACGTTACAAGGCTACTGCGAGATGGGTACCAGAAGGGCATGCGCCAATTTCCTTACAGATTAGTGATTCTACCGGCAAATATGCAGCGTCAGTTGAATTCGAATTCGGTCCTCCAATAGGAGTATCTACAACCAATTATCTCGCTGAACTCAACGTTAAGATACCTTAAATCGTGATTCAAACATGCGATTAGGCTGCCGAAGGGCAGTCTTTTTGCATGCAGTACAGTTAAGCCTTCCTAATATGCAAAAAAAACTCTGACCTCACGGCCAGAGTACCTTGCTAGTAATTATGCGGTTAATTCCTTTGTATTCACCTTAGTGTAAAAATTTCCTGTCCATATCATATAGCCCATTCCTACATACACCAAGCCCCAGAAGAACGCAAACCATTTCTCAAGCCCGGGCATACCGAACGATATGAGCATGAGAATAAAAAGGATAACCGTCCAACGTGGAAATACTTTAGCTCTGTAAGTAACAATCATTAGGATAATAGTTCCAAGCAGCATCCCCATGCCGGAGAAAGCACCTGTGATATCAACGAACAGCTGCCCTTTTTTCGCATATTCGCCGTATGCAAACAAACCGTAAAAGTTAGAGGCAACAAGCAAATTACCGATCATGATAAGCAAACTAGAAATAAATCCCAAAACGCCGGTCTCCTTAGATTGTGCCATATATAGTCCGATAGAACTTATTGCCATCAGGATACAAGCGATAAACCCGCAAATTACTTCCGGCGTACTGTCATCTCCCCAGATGAGCGACGATGGTGTCATTCCAATTCGAACAATGCCTGCTATGAAACAAAAAAATCCGAGTGATTTCACAACTTTGTCTACAGTCATTTTGACCAACCTCCAATATTTATTGACTTCCTTGTTACGAATTGTACCAAATGATTGTTCCTGCCAACGAGAGTAACCCCTACCTAGTAAAGACAGGAAGATTTATGGGTAGATCCGGGAAGCAAGCCGCAAGTCATATACAGATTCAGAGGCAACGGTTATAATTTCCATATAGCTTTCATTGGTCATTTAGGAGGAGAGATGAGACTCTTAAGAATGAAACTGAGTAGTCAAATGGAGCGGCTATTGCAGGTGCTTATGGTTGCGATTAGTGCCATTTTTGTTATTTTCTTCATAAGCAGTATTTCAGGCTATTATGAAACGTTGCGCGATCAATGCATCCTGCAGTCATGCGGTCGATCGGCTCCAGTTCCGCCGACAACCTTAGAAGTTCTGAATAAGTACGGTTTAACGGTTGATTCCTATGCAGCGGCTTTGGTCGCGATAGACAGCGGTCTTGCCTTTCTCTTTTATACGGGCGCCGGTATCATACTCTGGAAGAGCAGGCGTGAGATGATGGGCAAGCTTGCTATGCTTGCGCTCGTTGCGTATGGTACTACGTTTCCCTCGCTCGTCTATATTGCATCTGAAGGGAGCAAGGCGCTGCAGAGGTGGCCGGATGCCATCAGTACGATCGGATGGTTAACGTTATTTTTGTTTTTCTTATTATTTCCGAGCGGAAAGTTAACACCATTCTGGACACTCTTCGTTTGGATCCCGTTTAGCTTACTACAGATTGCCAGCTTTCTATTTCCGGATACCGGTATCGATTTGCAACAATGGTCCTCAACTGCGAGGTTTTTGTATTATTTAACTGCCATCGGCAGTATGATTTATTCGCAAATTTATCGATATAGGAAGGTTTCTAATTCTGAGCAGAAGCAGCAGACGAAATGGGTTGTCTATGGCGTTACCATTTCGTTTCTTGGTTTTTTCGGAATAGGTGCCTTTTTTGTTTCAGATGCGGCTTTCAGCCCGATATCTTATATGTATTTAACCATCGCTTTACATATTTTTGTCTCCATTATTCCTTTGACGCTCGCATTTGCCGTCCTTCGTCATCGTTTATGGGATATCGATCCACTCGTCAATCGGACTCTTGTCTACGGCGTATTGTCCCTTGCCATTGTACTCGTCTATTCTGCTTCTGTACTATATTTAAGCAGCGTGTTTCGTACGGAGAAAAGCTATATCATCTCCCTGATCGCCACCTCCATCGTCGCTATTCTCTTCGCTCCGCTTAAACAATGGCTTCAGCGTATCGTGAATCGCTTGATGAAAGGCAGACACGATGATCCGTTTGCAGTGCTTGTCGAGTTGGGAGATAGTCTGATAAAACCGATGGCGCCCGAAAAAGTGCTAGATGCCGTTGCTCGAAGCATTCAAGATGCGCTTCGGCTTCCGCATGTCAGTATCTCAATCGGAATGAACGGTCAAGAGACGATGGCGATATCCGTCGGTGAAAAAAAATACGATTTGCACGTATTTCCTCTTATTCACAGCGGTGAAGAGTTAGGTTCGCTCTGGTTGTCGAGTCGTTCGCCAGGAGAGGCATTCAGCTCGGAAGACAGCAGATTGCTGGATGTTTTGCTTCGTCAAGCCGTGCCAATCGCCAAAAATATAAAAATGACCGCTGGAATGAAACTTTTGGCCAAAGATTTACAGGAATCCCGCGAACGTCTAGTGCTTGCTCGTGAAGAGGAGAGAAGGCAAATCCGTAGAAATCTTCACGACGAGCTTGCTCCGCGTTTGATGTCGCTCGCGTTTAACGCAGCGGCTGCTGAGCAGTATATTCGAAAAAGTCCGGATACGGCGATCGAACTACTGGGAGAGCTAAGGCAGGTCATCCGAACGACCGTTAACGAAATCCGTACAATGGTACACGATTTGCGTCCACCGACGCTGGATGAATTTGGGCTGCTTGGCTCAATTGAGGCACGTATTGACGAGATCTTAAAGACCTCCTCGCAAATGGCAGCTACACGGAATCATGATCCAATTCGTGTGAATCTACACGTGCTGGAAGAGCTTCCAGCTTTACCAGCAGCGGTGGAGGTCGCGGCGTATCGTATTGTAACAGAGTCTTTAGTTAACGTGATAAAGCATGCTGAGGCAAAGGCTTGCGATGTATATATTCGGTTGACGCCGGCGCAAGAGCTGCAAGTCGAAGTTATCGATAACGGGAAGGGCATTCCTATTCCGATAAAGCCATCAGTAAATGGGGGCATTGGATTGACCTCAATTCGCGAGAGAGCGGGAGAGATCGGCGGTCAATGCCTAATTGAAAGAATGGAATCGGGCGGTACGCGCGTCATGGCGCTGCTGCCGTTATTGCGTGGGGAGGAAATAAAGTGAGAATATTGCTCGCAGACGATCATCCGCTATTTCGTGGAGGCGTGCGAAACTTAATCGGAACTACAGAAGATTTGCAAGTCATAGGGGAAGCGTCGAACGGGGAAGAAGCCGTGCAGCTGGCTTTTTCCTTATTACCTGATGTCATTGTTATGGACATTCGGATGCCCGGTATTAACGGGATTGAAGCGACGAGGATGATTAGGGAGAAGCAGCCGGAACAAAAAATACTCATCGTAACGATGCTAAAAGACGACAAGTCCGTTTTTATGGCCATGCAAATGGGAGCACGAGGTTATGTGCTTAAAGATGCCGGGGAGATGGAACTGCTGCAGTCCATTCGAATCGTAGGTGGCGGCGGGGCAGTATTCAGCTCCGATATCGCTTCACGCATGATGCATTATTTTACGATGCCGAAGCAATCACAGCCATTAAATCCGGCACTCTCCGAACTGACGGGCCGAGAGACGGAAGTGCTTGAGCTGATCGCGGACGGTTACTCCAATGGACAAATTGCAACCCGTCTGCATTTGAGTGCGAAAACGGTCGCCAACCATGTTACGAATATTTTAAATAAGCTTCAAGTTCAAGATCGTCATGAAGCCAAAAAGGTGCTGAGGAACTTTCATGATGCATCGGATTTTGAAAGGTAATGTTGTTTGTGTCTCATGCAGCAAGAAAGACTTTGTCATTACGACGGGGTCTTTTTTGCGTTAGCCTAAACGTCGTCTCCTACTTAGAAGGTATTGTGTCCATAACGACGAGTATTTTAAACTAATTTATTAATCATTTTAGACTGTGTAGTCTGTAATTAACGTTTTTCTGATTTCACCACCACTTAAATCAGCTGAATATAAGGGAAGGGCATTAACAAGAATTCCCGGTGTGTGCAACCCACTGTTGGATTGACAACAATAGTGTCATACGTTACTATTAGAATGAACATTCGATCTAAGTAAGAGCGTGCATGGTTGTGAGGCCTACCCATTGCTTTGTCATTTCTAGATTGAATGTTCGATAGAATAGTGCTCATCGAAGACTGAAAAAAATCAGTTGTGCAAATAATATTTGGAGGAGATTTAATCATGAATAAGAAAACTATTTTTATTACTGGAACAAGCTCAGGATTGGGAAAACTAACGGCGATTCATTTTGCGAAGCTTGGCTGGAATGTGGCCGCGACGATGCGTACGCCTGAGAAGGAAACCGAGCTTACAACCTACGATAATATTAAAATCTTCAAGCTTGACGTTACGAATGTGGACCAAGTCAACTCGGCCGTAAACGATGCGATAGCAACCTTCGGGAAAATCGACGTTGTTGTAAACAATGCAGGGATGGGATCGTACGGGGCGTTGGAATTAGCCGAAGAGAGTACCATCGATTGGCAATTTGCGGTGAATGTCCGCGGCCCGATTAACGTCATTCGTAAATTCTTGCCTCATTTCAGAGCGGTAGGCGGCGGGATGTTTATTAATATTAGTTCTTTCATGGGTGTAACCACGGCAGTACCGCTAGGTTCCCTGTACAACATGTCCAAGTTTGCTTTGGAAGGTTTGACGGAAGGTCTTTATTACGAGCTCAAACAGCTGAACATCGAACTTCGTCTTATTGAGCAAGGCGGTTCCAAGGGTAATAATTTCGTGCATAGCGTCATCTGGAATAAAAACGAGAACATTGATGCTTATAATGATTTAGAAAATAAAGTAAGCCATATGATGGCAAATTCCCCTGAAGATCAACTGGATGATCCACAAACGATTGTTGATGCTATTGCTGCTCAAGCAACCGGTGAAAGCAATCAATTCCGTACGATCGTTGGTGAGGCAGGAAAAGGCTTGATGGCCCTTCGTAACTCGGTTCCAATCGAGCAATATCTGGAGACGATTGCGTCGAACTATAAATGAGTCGAAGCTTAAATATTAGTTAAAACAGTAAGGATCTTGTCAAAGTCTATTTGACAAGATCCTTATTTTAATTTTGAGAGATTACAGGAGCTCTCTTTTTTCCTCAACGCATGGGAATTTATGGATTATATGATCTTGAAATGATAATTTTAAAATAAACTTTAATAAACGAAACAGCAGTTATATTCATTTATAAAGGAGAGTAATATCCATGTTTGTTTCATTCAATCTAGTTATCCGGTTCTTACTTGAACTGTTTCTTCTCGGTTCTTTGGGTGTCTGGGGGTATCATCTTGGTGGTGGAACTTTTGCGAGATTCATCCTTATGCTGTTGCTTCCATTAGCAGCCGCAATCATATGGGGACTATTTATTTCTCCAAAAGCCAGGTTCTCTCTACCAATATCCTTAATCGTTTTCATCGAGTTTTTGCTTGTCGGAGCAGCAGCTTACGGATTAATTTGGTCAGAGCATCTTCTTACCGCCGTAATCTACGCAGTGACTCATATCGGAAATCGGGTTCTGCTGAGCATTTTCTTGCACAAGAAGAAGGATGGGTAACGATGATTATGACTCAAAAAGAAATGCTGTTCATCGTGCAATCACAACTCTGATTGGCGGTGCAATTTTGAAGGACTTGAACAGTCATTGTAAATGAATTTCTTCAACGCTTGTTCAATATAACAGCAATAACCATATGTTCGACTCTTTTATCCGTAACTTGTTAATTAACTAATAAACTTGTTGTTGACAATATGCCAGCAATTTATCATAATGACACCAATAGTTCTTTTATTTATTATTTAGTTAATTATTAAGTTAATTAAAAGGAGAGTAACCAGAACATGACCAGCACGCATAAGTATGTTAAAAATTATCCGCGGCCAATATGGGTCCGCGACGAATGGCAATTGTTGAATGGAGAGTGGAGCTTCCGCTTTGATGATTCGTTCGAAGGAGAACGGAATAACTGGAACAGTGATCTCAACTCAGATCGGACCATTCAAGTTCCTTTTACATACGAAACTAAAGCAAGCGGAATCGGTGAGGAGAAGTTCCATCCATGCGTATGGTACGAACGGATCGTGTCTATTCCGGAAGAGACGAAAGATAAGCGCATCATGCTTCATTTTCAAGCTGTCGACTATTTAGCTAAGCTCTGGGTGAATGGCGTTTATATCGGCTCGCATGAGGGTGGATATTCCGCATTTACTTTTGATATTACGGATGCTGTGGAGGCAGGCGGTAATAACCGCATTTCCGTCCGGGTTGAGGATGGAAACAGTACGATGCAGCCGCGCGGCAAGCAGCGTTGGACCGACAAGAACTATGGCTGCTGGTATGTGCAGACGACAGGGATCTGGCAGTCCGTATGGCTGGAATATGTCGATGCTTACTATGTAAGCCATGCGAAGATCACACCGAAGCTGGAGGAAGCGTCCGTTTCGTTCGAATATGAGCTGGGAAGCACCGTTCGATCTTTCGAAGGAGTCACGCTGCAGACAATAGTCCGATACGATGGCAAGCTGATTCGCTCGACCGAAACGAATGTAGATAGGAAGTTTGTGAAGGTGGATTTAAGCGTCATGAACGATGTAGGTGAATGGAAAGTCTACGCTTGGCATCCTAATCATCCGAATCTGTATGATGTGGAAGTTGTTCTAAAGAAGGACGGGCAGCCGGTCGATACGGTCTACACCTATTTCGGCATGCGCCGCATTCAGATTAAGGGCATTCGGGTACTACTTAATAATCATCCATATTATCAACGTCTGTTGCTCGATCAAGGGTATTGGGAAGATACTCATCTTACACCGCCATCCGAAGAAGCTCTGATTGAAGATATCGAGAATACATTGGCCCTCGGATTTAACGGTGTTCGTAAGCATCAGAAGCTGGAAGATTCTAGGTTCTTGTACTGGGCCGACCGCAAAGGACTCTTGGTATGGTCGGAATTCGGATCCACGTATGAGTTCGGAGATGATGCGGTACATCGGTTCACGAAGGAATGGATTGAAGTTGTGCGCCAGCATTATAATCATCCGAGCATTGTCACATGGGTTCCGTTCAATGAATCGTGGGGAGTTTCGAGCATCTCTACGGACCGTAAGCAGCAGCAGTTCACTGAATCGATTTATCATTTGACTAAATCATATGACCAAATGCGGCCTGTCATTGTGAATGACGGTTGGGAGCACACCGTATCGGATATTATAACGCTGCATGATTACGAGGAGCTAGGAGCAGTATTCGAAGCTCGGTATAAGGATCAAGAAGTGCTGCTAAGCAATAAAGTTCCGCATGACAAACATCGATATCCTTTTGCTAACGGTTATAGCTATAAGGGGCAGCCGGTGATTATCAGTGAATATGGCGGCATCGCGTTCAAGAGCGAGGAAGGTTGGGGTTACGGCAACCAAGTCAAAAATGAAGAAGAGTTTTTGGCACGTTATGAAAGTATTACCCAGGCTATCAAAAACTTGGATTATGTTAGCGGCTTCTGCTATACGCAGCTGACCGATGTGCAGCAAGAAGTGAATGGGTTATTAACCATTCAGCGTGAACCGAAGATTGAGATAGAGAAAATCAAAAAAATCAACTTGAAATAGAAGTTGTAATATCCTGAAGAAGCACTGCTACGGTTTGTTGGCAGGCTTCTTTTTTTATTTCCTAAGGATGATTCCAATTAACTATTGACAATACAGTTCAATTTGATAAACTTGGTTCAAAATGACGAACAAAATTTTAGGGATAAACGGAGGCGCTTTCCTATGACATTGGATGCTGAAACGACCATTCAGGAAGTCAGAATCATCGAAATAGCCGATCATAACCTGCAAAATGAGCAAAGGTACGTGGAAATTGTTTGCTATGGAGGATTAACGGGGCATGCTGGACCGTTGGACGGGCAATATCAATTTCTTGCCGTCAAAAATCGGCTTCATGTGTTTAACAAGTTTCTTGCCAAACGTCATATTTTTGATCCCGAAATTGAGTTTGCTGCCCTGTGGGATGCTGTCTATCCGGAACATTCGCTGTCATCGTACGAGCAAGGGAAAGATCCGTTAAGCGGCGACAATAGTTGGCGTTCGCACCGTACGTCCAGACATTCCGCAACAGGGGAAATCATTACGGCTTTCAGCGCAATCGATATTGCCATATGGGATTTGCGGGGCAAGGCGAGCGGCAAACCTGTGCATCAGCTACTGCTGGGCGGACGCACCGAGCTTGAGGCTTACGTCAGTTGCATGGGCAGTAAGACACCACAAGAAGCGGTGGAGAAGGCGACCACTTGGTATGACAAAGG
This sequence comes from Paenibacillus violae, assembly GCF_032461945.1. Classification (NCBI taxonomy): domain Bacteria; kingdom Bacillati; phylum Bacillota; class Bacilli; order Caryophanales; family Paenibacillaceae; genus Paenibacillus; species Paenibacillus violae. Next base: position 166,257 of record NZ_JAWCUD010000002.1, on the reverse strand, counting down.
TTTCAAGCGTCATAAATGCTTCCTTCCGCACAGACCGGTAGAAGCTGCAGGAGTTAAGAACAATCTTCATATCATGGAAGCGCTTCACCAATCGTTGCCGAAGGACGCGCAGGTGATGTATGACTTAAGCCGGTTAAGCGATCAGCTGGACGATCCATCCACCAGGACCCTAAGGTTGTCTTGGGTTAACGAAATGGTCAAGGAAATGCTGAACTACCAGCCGGTTTGGATCGAAGAGCCAGTGTCGCCAGATGACTTTGAAGGATACATGAGGATCAAACAAGCGAATCCATCGGCGGTACTGGCGGGCGGGGAGCATCTTTATACCCGTTGGAGCTTGAAGCCATATCTGAATAAAGGACTGCTGGATTATGTTCAATGTGATCCGGAATGGTGCGGCGGCATCTCCGAAGCGATCGCGATCTGCAAGATGGTTGAAACTTCTTACCCTAATGTTCGTGTAGTTCCGCACGGTCATATGGTTTTGGCAGCATCGCAAATTATCGCAGCGCAGTCCGAGATCTTATCTCCGTTTACCGAATATTTATATCAGGTCATTCCCGATCGAAACCGTTATTTTACCTATTCCCCGGAGCCGGTAAACGGGATTTTGACCGTGCCGCAAGACCCTGGAGTGGGGCCGGCGCTTGACGATTCCAAATATCAAATCATTCGAATGTATAAGGATGAAGAATAGTCGTACGTACCATTTTTTTTCAAAGTGGAAGGGAGTTTATGACCATGAACCTTAGACCAGTCATGATGCTGGCAGCAAGTGTTCTGACAATGTTCCTTCTCGTAACCGCATGTTCCTCTGACGAGCAGCTGGCTGATAAGCAAGAAACGACGGCTGCTCGTCATAAGGTTAAAATTGATATTTGGCACTGGACAGCAGAGCCGGGAATGAAACCGGCGTTCGAAGCGTTTAATAAGTCGCAGGCCAATATTGAAGCTATCTTCCATCAGTTTCCCAGCACCTCGAACATTCCATCCCAAATTAATTCTTTTCTGATTTCCGGCGAATCCATTGATGTCACGGCACAGTTTAGTCCGGATGACCTTAGGGAGAGGGTGAAAAATAATTTATATTTGCCTCTCGATGATTTTCTGGAAGAAAACCATATCGATTATGAACAGACCTTCGGCAAAGCTATAAACGATTTAACCAAAATCAATGGGCATTATTACAGTGTTCCTTATGGGGTTAATAAATTTGCCGTGTTTTATAATAAACAATTGTTCGATGAAGCGCATGTCCCTTACCCTAAAGCGGATTGGACGTGGGAGGATTTTATGAAAACTGCCAAGCTTCTGACGAAAGGAGAGGGTCCGGATAAAATATATGGCTCCGTCATCTATCCGCTGGACACAAACATCGGCTGGAGTACGTTAGCCATTCAGACACTTGGCTTAAACGGCATGTATAAGAACGATCACGAAACGAATTTTGATCATCCCAGCTACAAACAAAGCCTTCAGTTATTTATCGATATGCAGAATAGAGATCAATCCATTATGCCACTCACCGAATTTCCTGGGCAAAAGCTTGACATAGGGACGAATCGGACGAGTTTGTTCTTCAAAGGGAAATTCGCGATGTTTATTGAGCCTATTTATAATATTTGGAGAAGTCGTCTTCCGGAATATAGACATGATTTCCAAATGGGAGTAGTGCAGATGCCAAGAATTGACGCTAATGCTCCTACAGTTTCCCCGATCACCTTTAGTGACATGAGTATTCCGAGAAATAGCAAACATCCGAAGGAGGCGTTTGAGTTCATTCAATTTTACTGTTTGACGCGTCCCGATGAAACGGTGGCTCCGAAAGGAATGATGCCTGCGGCTGCACTCTCTGACCCCCAAGTCATCCAATCGGTCAATCAGTTGATTTACAGTGCGCCCGGGGTTGATGAGCGAGAAGCCAAGCAAGTGTTCGAAGATCCGAATACGCGATATGTGACTCCGGAGACAACCATTACGGTCGCCAAGAAAGAAATATTGCAGGTGGTCAGCGAAGATGTCACCAAGGCATTCCTCGGAGAATGGAGTGTAGATGAGGCATTAAAGGATATGAAACAGAGATCCGACGCATGGATTGCTTCCAAAAATCAGCAGCAAAATTAGCATTTTATGAATGCGCTCTCAGACCTTGCTGCGCAGAAATCCGGTGATTGGCATGAAATTAATCGATTGGCTAGGGATAAAAAGCAGCATCCATCGTAAAATTTTTATCTCGTTTATGTTAGTTATGTTATTACCGACAACCTTAATTAGCGTAAGCACCTATTATTTCTCCATTGACTTGCTGAAGCGCAAAGTCAGTGAGTCTTTTCTGGATAATCTTGCTTACAACAAGAACATCATCGGTATGGAGTTTAAGCAATTCGAACAAATCGCTGATTATATTCTCTATAATTCGGATATTCAGAAGGTGCTTTCTCCAAGTTTCAAATCGCCTTCCATACAAGGGTATTATGATCTGCAAAGCGCGCAGCAATCGCTTAATAATTTTACTATGCAAGCATTTGCTGTTTCCAATGTGGCTTCCATCCAGATTTTTGGGGACAACGGCATCATTCTTTTTACCGGAGCTTCAAGCGATATTTATCCGGACGACAAGAAGTTCAAGGAAAAGCTCTGGTATCGGCAAGCGGTTCAGACGGATCAGCCCCAGTTTAGATTCGGTACGTTGAACGAAGAGTCAGACGGATCAACTGGATCAGGGAATACGTACAGTCCTTCCATGATCAAGACCTTTCGCAATAGCGCCACATTAGAGAAACTTGGAGTCATTTACATTAAAATCAGAAGAGATTTGTTCGACAGCTTGTTTGAAGACAGCAATATGAAGAAAGCCGGGAAGTTTGTGGTCCTCGATGATAACGGGCAAATCGTTTACCATCCCGATAAAAGCATGCTGCTGAAGCTATTTCCAAGCGTGGATAAATTGAGAGAGCAGCAGGGAGACCACGGTTCGTTTATTACCAAGGACGGGCAGCTAATGGTGTATTACCACATTGAACGCTACGGTTGGTGGTTAACGGACAGCATTCCTCTCAGCGAGCTTCTGAAAGATAATAAAATTATTTTTAATATTACGATTGGCATTGTATTGATTTGTTTCCTATTATCAGGAATTATTTGGTATTTTGTAGCGTCCGGTATCGTCCACCCGATCAAGAAGCTGGCATATGTCATGCGAAGCGTGAAAGAAGACGGATTGGCCGTTAAATCCGAATATACGGGCAAGGATGAAATTGGCCTCTTAAGCTCGAGTTTTAACTATATGATCGAGAAAATTCAAGAGCTGATCTCCAGGATGGTTGAGGAGCAAGCAAAGAAAAAGGATATGGAGTACCAGTCGCTGCAAGCTCAAATTAATCCCCATTTTCTATATAACACGCTTAATTCCATCCGCTGGATGGCGATGATTCAAAAGGCGGACAACATTAAAGAAATGGTGGAGGCACTCGGCCGACTGCTCGCGAACAGCACCAGCAAAAGCGGGGCCATGATTACGATAGAAGAGGAACTGGCTATCGTCAAGGATTACATCAAAATCCAAGAGGTCAAATACTCGGACAAATTTCAAGTTGATTTTGACATCGATCCTAAGCTGCTTCAGGTCAAATGCGTGAAGTTCATTTTACAGCCGTTTATAGAGAACGCGATTTTCCATGGGATTGAGCCTAAAAGCGGTACCGGCTGTATTCGTATTCGGTTGAAGCTGACTGGGAATGTGGCGGTCATAACCGTTTTTGACGACGGGGTAGGGATGGATGTAGAGCAAATCATGTGTGAGGGACATGACAAGGGTAACGGTAGACGCTTCAATGGGATAGGAATTAAGAACGTTGACGAACGGCTGAGGTTGACATATGGGGATGTTTACGGCGTCACCATTCAAAGTGTAAAAGGGCAATTTACGTCTGTAACGATTCGATTTCCTGTGGATGCAGATTTCGAGGCAGGAGGACTCCTATGATCAGTGTAATGATTGCAGATGACGAAACGTTGGCCAGAGTTGGATTGAAAACGATGATTCCCTGGGAGAAATACGGGTTTAATTTAGTGGCAGAGGCGGAGAATGGCAAAGTAGCCATGGAATTAGCCCTGCAATTAAAGCCGGATATTATCATCACCGATATCAAGATGCCGCTAATAAACGGAGTGGAGCTTATTTCCGCTTTACGTGAGCAGTTGAAGGATACGAAATTTATCGTATTAAGCTCCTACGGCGACTTCGATTATGTAAAAGAAGCGATGCTGATCGGTGCCGAGGACTACATATTGAAGCTGGAAATGGAACCGGAGCCGTTTGCCGAACTGCTGAACAAAGTCAAAGGGAAGATTGAAGCCGAACGAAGCAGGCATAAGGAAGAGCGCGCAGACGAATGGAACAAAAGGCGAAATTTACCTGCGTTGCGGGAAAAATTGTTCCAAAACCTGCTGTTCAGCTACTATCTCAATGAAGATGAAGTTCAAGTGCAATTCAATTATCTGGATATCAAGCTGCATCCTGAGAATCTGGTATGTTTGTTAGTTCGAGTGGAGAACAGGGAGTTATATGAAAAATACGGAGTAGACGACAGGTATGTGCTAACCTATGGCGTCACGAATATGATTGAAGAAGTTTTGCAAAATTATCCTCCTGCTTACGTCACCTCAACCAATTCCATGGAGTTTGCCATTATTCATTCTATCAAGGCCGGTTCAGAGTCTGAAACGAAATATGCTGCCGAGAAATTAGCCGTTCATGTAGAGAGCGCATTAAAAACATGTTTTAACTTCAAATGCCGAATCGGGATCAGCGGGTCATGCAGCCGACTTCGAAAGCTGAAGTCGGCTTATCGCCAGGCAAGTGCAGCGCTTGATCAAGGCTTTTCGGAGCTGAAGCGCACCATTCATCATTATCAGCGGCAGTTAGATGCCGGCCATACGGTTAGCTTTGAAGAGGAGTTTAAACAAATCGAGAAGGCCTTTCACGTGCTCGATGGGGAGATGCTTACGGAAGCATTCGACCAATTTGTGAGGAAAATCGATGACAGCCGCTTTAACAAATCGGAGGAGTCGCTGCGTGGCAGCTGCTGGACACTGACTTTTATGGTGACGGTTTGGGAGAAGGAATTCACGGGTGAAGATTCGGATAGGACCGCACCTTTGGCAAGCTTAGAGCAGTTTCGTACACTGGATGATTATCGAAACTGGATTCTGGAGCTAAAAGACAAGGTAATTTCGCTGCTGCATCATATCGACGACGGGAAAAATATCGTAGCCCGCGCCAAGAAATATATGTTGAAGCATTACGATCAGGATATCTCCTTAAAGTCAGTTTCTCAGCATCATAACATTTCCCCGAATTACTTGAGCTCTCTGTTCAAAAGAACAACGAATGAAAACTTTATTGATTTTCTCATTCACGTCCGGATTGAGCAAGCTCAGCATTTGCTTAAAAACAGCAGCAGTAAGATTTATGAAATCGGCATGAAAGTCGGCTATCCGGATGCCTATTATTTCAGTAAAATTTTCAAAAAAGTGACCGGTTTAACGCCTCAAGAATATAGAAATTTTCAGAAGTGAAACAGCCCCATGCGGGTTGTTTTTTTATAATGAATGCAGCTCATGCGTTAAATAAAACAACGGATCGTGAATAAAGACAATGCTCGAAATTTACATAGTTAGTACCTTCGGATTCAGCTTAACTGGATGGCTTAATTTGTAATATAAAACAATGGATGCCTTTAGATATCACATTTTAACATCCTTTTCGGCTTTCTATAATGAAGACATGAACACATAACTTTGCGAATAGGGGAGTGAGCATGTTGAAAAATTCAGCTTTTAGAAGAGTAAAGCGTTATTTCGTACCTCTAATGCTTATCGGAAGCACGATTGCAGCAATGGGTTGCCAAAGTCAAAGTGCGGGCACGGCCGCCAAGTCATCCGATGCAGCGCCGGGGCAGACCGTGCTGAATGTCTACAGCTGGACGGTTGAGGATAGCATGAAGCCATTTTTCGAAGCATTTGAGAAGAAATACCCGAATATCAAAGTGAAATATACGAAAATGGCGGATTCCAATCCGGCTACGGCGAATTCACTGCTGACTTCAGGTGAAGCCATCGACGTTATCCCGCAAGCCTCGGTTGACGATATGCGGGTCAGGGCTACAAGTGGCATGTACGAGCCGTTAGATGAGTACCTGAAAAAAGACAAAATGGACTACAAGCAAATTTTCGGAGATTCCATTAATGAGTTGGAAACAGTGAATGGAAACCATTATGCACTTCCATACAGTATGGCAACCTACGGTCTTTACTACAATAAAGCCATGTTTGATAAAGCCGGGATATCGTATCCAACCGATGACTGGACATGGGACGATCTCAGGGCGGCAGCGCTCAAATTGACTTCAGGCAGCGGAGCTAATAAAATCTATGGCTTCTTACCGGACTACACCGGCCAATGGGCTTTTCCCGCTATTCAACAGCTCGGTCTTAACTATGTCTATAAAAATAACGGACAGGAATCGAATTGGGACAATCCTGCCTTCTTGAACGCCTTGCAATATTTTTATGATATGGAAATGAAAGATAAATCGGCGTGGCCGATTTCGGAATACAAGGCGCTCAAGATCGATACCAATCCTCACGCCATTTTTATGCAGGGGAAGGCTGCGATGTATATTCAGCCGTCATTTATCGTCAAGTACAGCTCGCAGGAGTCCTATGGTTTTACCAATTTTGAGTACGGCGTTGCCAATCTGCCAAAAGTGAAAAAAGAAGACAGCTTGAGCAATGTGTACTATTTAAGCGATTTCAGCATACCAGCAAGTGCACCCAATAAAGAGGCGGCCTGGACGTTCCTCAAGTTTTATTGCTTGGAGGCACCGGAAATTTTCGCTCAATCTAAAGCGATGACGCCTGCCAATCTTCCCTCCTTGGATGCTTCTGTCAATGAAAAGGTAGGCAAAATCATTTTTGATTACCCGCATTTTGATCAGCCTACAGGCATGAAAACATTTATTACGAATAAGCTGAAGCTCACCCCATATTTGACGACAATTAACACGGCAAAAGCCGAAATGATGGATATGGTTAAATCGGAAATTACTTCTTGCTTAATGGGCAATCAAACCCCGGCGGAGACCATAGCCAAATTGAAAAAGCAGTCCGATGAGTTAATCAAAAAAGCAGGGAAATAGGAGATGTGTGGAGGAATGCTAGATGGAACTGGCAAAGAAGAACTCACTCATAGCACCTAAACGCAAAAAGAAGATTCGTAAGGATATCCTGCATGAAAATATAGCGGGCTGGCTGTTTCTTTCCCTTAATTTAATCGGTTACATGATTTTTAAATTAATTCCGATTATTCTTTCGTTGATTTTTAGCTTTTGCGAGTGGAACTTGGTATCCGGCTTAAAAGGAATCAAATTTATCGGATTTAAAAATTATATCAATTTGTTGACGGACGACGTATTCATTAAATCCTTGGTAAACACCATTGTTTACGCAGCAGTTACGGTTCCGTGTTCTGTATTCCTTGCTCTGATTCTTGCAGTAGTACTAAACGATAAAATCTTCTTTAAAAGCTTAGTTCGTTTAGGATTTTATTTACCTAATATCGCTTCGATGGTTGCGATTTCCGTGGTGTGGAGTATTTTGTACATGCCCACGTTCGGTCCAATCAATCAGTTTCTGATTTCAATTGGGATCGAACACCCGCCGGGCTGGCTGTCTTCGTCCCAGTGGGCCCTAATCTCGATTATCATTATGAGCGTTTGGCAGGCTGTTGGGTACAACGCCGTTATTTTGCTGGCTGGGCTGCAGAGCGTCCCCGGTACATTGTACGAATCGGCGGAAATCGACGGAGCAGGCCCGTTGCGCAAATTTTTTCAGATTACGATTCCAATGCTTTCTCCAACATTGTTCTTCGTAACGGTGATCTCCATTATAGGGTCGTTTCAGGTGTTCACCCAGGTGAACGTCATGACGCAGGGAGGGCCAGGTACTTCTACCTCAGTGCTGGTTTACTATATCTACAAAGCTGCCTTTACGTACAACAAGATTGGATACGCCAACGCGATCGGATGGGTGCTGTTCATCTTGGTCTTCATTTTTACGACGCTGCAGTGGAAGTTTTCCAATAAAGACTCGCATGTAAACTAGAGGGAGAGGAGGATCCAGATGAGTGCGAGATCTTTTAAATTAACGCAAAAAACAGTTTTGACTGTAGTTATGCTCTTACTTTCCCTCCTATCCGTTATGCCTTTTATCTGGATGCTGTCTGCATCCTTCAAGCCAACTGCGGAAGTATTCGAATTCCCGGTCCGATTGATACCTAAAACGTTTATTTGGGATAACTATACAACCGTATGGTTCGCTCGTTTTCAAACGTATTTCTTAAACTCGGTCAAGGTTTCCGTGGTCAGTGTCGTCGGAGAGGTGATTACAAGCGCACTTGCGGGATATGCTTTTGCGAAAATCAAGTTTAAGGGCAGAGAGCCTGCCTTCGTCATGTATATCGCCACCCTGATGTTTCCGCACCAGATGCTATTGGTTCCAAGATTTGTTTTATATCGTTTAATGGGTTTGTACAACAGCCTGTGGGCGTTGATGCTTCCCGGTATTTTCAGTGCTTTCGGCACCTTTTTATTTCGGCAGTTTTTCACGACGATACCGGATGAATTGATGGAAGCTGCGAAGTTGGACGGCTGCAATCATTTTAAAACGTTTACAAAAATCATACTTCCGTTATCCATGCCGGTCGTTTCTACGCTAGTTATTTTTTCGTTTGTCGGTTCGTGGAACAATTACGAAAATGCGCTGGTCTTCTTAAGCAACAAGGATAAATTCACCATCCCGCTTGGCCTGCTGCAGTTTCAAACCGAGGAGCAGACGAATTATGGCGCCATCATGGCGGCATCCGTACTCTCGTTGCTGCCGATCTTTGTTATCTTTTTGAGCTTGCAAAAATATTTTATTGAAGGAATTGCTACAGCCGGTTTAAAGGGATAAACAACTAACCATGCATATAACGAATTGGAGGAGATCGTCCGTGTCACAAACAAATCAATCGAATAAATTGCCTGACATCATCATTGTACAGGATCATCAAACATCGCTAGGTTCAGAGCCATCCGTCCAATGGGCGAGGCAAACCTTGATCGACACGTTGGAAAGTCGCGGAGTGGTTGTCGCATTTGAACAGATGAAGGCCGAGCAATCCGCCAAGGTGCAAATTATTATTTCCGGTAACGATTCCCCGACTGCCATCGCAGTAAGCAGTGAGCTTGGCGTTGCTTTGCCGGAGGAAGCGGAATCGCTTGCGATTCTTGCCGCAAAAGGGAAAATCGTACTCACCGCACCAGATGGACGCGGGCTTGTGTACGCTCTTCTTGAACTGACGGATCGAATTCAGCATGCTACCGGTGACATAACTGGGGAATTGCTGGATGTTAAAACACTTATCGACAAGCCGGCCAACGAGATTCGGAGCGTAACTCGTTTATTCACTTGCGAACCGGAAGATAAGCCATGGTTTTACGATAAGTCGTTCTGGGATGGCTATTTGACGGAACTGGCGACACAGCGGTTTAACCGCTTCACCCTGTCTTTAGGAATGGGGTATGATTACGGCCACGATCTGAATGTACGCGACAACTATTTTTGCTTTGCATACCCGTTTTTGTTTGATGTGCCTGGCTACGAGGTGAAAGTGCTTGAACTGTCGGAAGAGGAGAGAAGGCTAAACTTTGAAACGCTCCATTACATCGGCCAGGAAACCAAACGGCGGGGGATGCATTTTCAGCTTGGACTTTGGAATCATTCCTACATGTTTACGGAAAGTCCGAATATGGACTATACGATTGCCGGTCTCGATGAAAAAAATCATGCTCCTTATTGTCGTGATGCGATCAGCCAGCTGCTGAACGAGTTTACTGAGATCGACGGATTGACTTTCCGCGTACATTATGAAGGCGGTATTCCAGAGCCCGCTTACGAATTTTGGCGCGTTGCGCTGGCAGGAACGAAGGACATAGGCCGCAGGGTCGAAATCGATATGCATGCGAAGGGCATTAATGACGAGTTGATTGAGATTGCGCTTGACACCCGTCAGCCGATATTTATCTCGCCCAAATATTGGGCGGAGCATATGGGCCCAAGCTATCATCAGGCGGCAATCCGGGATAACGAATTTTCTCTGCCGAAGAACCAGACGATGGATATGCAGGCGATTACCGCATGGTCGCGCCGTTTTACACGGTACGGGTATGCCGATTATTTGCAGGATGATCGCAAAATAGGCATTTTGTTCCGGCTGTGGCCAGGAACTCAGAAGCTTTTAATGTGGGGGGACCCCGCGCTAGCTGCTGGCTACGGACGGCATGCTCATTTTAGTGGAACGCAAGGTATCGAGTTGTGCGAGCCGCTGACGTTCAAGGGACGTAAAGGCTCGGGCACGGAGGGCGGAAGGGAGCCTTATCATGCCGAAGAGCTGAAGCTGCCGAACCGGGATTGGCAGAAGTATAAATATACGTACCGGTTGTGGGGACGGCTGCTCTATAACCCGGAAGCAACTCCTGACATATGGCGCAGATATTTGCGCTACGAATTCGGCGAGGCGGCAAACAGCTATGAATCGGCGCTTGCGTTTGCGAGCCGCATCCTGCCTCTAGTTACCGCAGCCTATTGCCCGTCCGCTGCGAACTTCGTTTATTGGCCAGAAATGCATACCAACCAGCCGATTGCCGATCCAGACCTGCCGTCGCCGTTTGGCTTCGATACGCCAAAACCGGGAACGTTTGGTGCAGCTAGTCCGCTGGATACTGCCTTATTTTATCGAATCGACGATTTTGCCGACGATATTATTCAAGGTTTCCGTCATGGGAAGTATTCTCCGCTTGAAACAGCGGATAGACTGGAGTCCATGGCGACAACGGCCGCTCAATATTTGTCCAAAGCTGTAGAGCTGGCCGTAGATTCACAAGCTCCGAATTTTAAGCGGTTTGTTACGGATACTCGCATGCTGATCCATATCGGCCAGTTCTTCGCGAACAAATTCCGGGCAGCGTTAAGCTACGCTTTGTCCGAGCGAACAGGGGACACGGCTCAACTGGAACGGGCGTTGGATTTTTATAAACTGGCCAGAGAGCATTGGGTCAAGGTCATTGCCATTTCGCAGGATAAATATAAGGCGGATATAGCATTTGGCAATTCTGGAGCGGTTAGAGGACACTGGGCGGACCGGCTGTCTGCTATCGAAGCGGATATTCAGGCTATGGAACGCCAACTGCAGACAGCTCGGACAGATGCCAGTCGGACGGTAGATACCGGAAAGCTGCTGGCTGCCATGAAAGTGCTGACCGCTTCTCCTGTTGACCGCAGGCAGCTATTCGTACATGAGGCGCCGTCTCATTTTACCAAAGGCGACAAGCTTGGTGTACAGCTCGACCTGCCGGGTGCTTCCGATGGCCTGAAAGTGGTGCTGCATTATCGGCATGCCAACCAAAGCGAGCATTATGTTGTCACAGAAATGAGTCGGGACGGTGCGAGCTTTGTTGCCGAAATTCCGGCAGCTTACACCAAGTCGCCTTTCGGCATTCTCTACTTCTTTGAGGTTGTTGAAAGCGACAGCGGAGCCCGGCTATATCCCGGCTTGAACGAGGACATCTCGAATCAGCCGTATTATTTCGTCCAAAGCCGTTAATTCATATCTCCAAGCTTCGCAGCAGGAAGGTGCTGCGAAGCTTTTCATCACAATCCATGCACTACTTTAACGCATAATGGGAGGGATTCAGGTGAGTTCAAAGCAAACGACGGGAAAAAAAGGCATTATTGACTGCGATGTTCATGTGTACCCTAAATCTCGGGAAGAGCTGAATAAGTATTTACCACAACCATGGAGGGACTGGTATCGTCCGTTGACGCGAGCCTACGGCAACATTCAGGGAAACCGTGTGGATGCCAAGCCGCCAAACGGTGGAGGGGCGGGAACCGATCCCGACTTTTTACGGGAGCAGTTGATCGACGAGTACGGAATCGATTACGCGATTTTGCTGCCCCGCGCGATGTTGAACAACCTGCCGGACCCCGATATGGCTTCCGCAGTAGCCGCTGCCTATAACGATTGGCTTGCCGATACATGGCTGGATAAATATAATCATGACGGCGTGTTCAAAGGCTCGCTGTATATCGCTACCCAGGACCCTATCGGAGCGGCTAAAGAGATTGAGCGATGGGCTGGCCATCCTCATTTCGTACAGGTGATGACTGATTCCGGGGCAAGGGCGCCCTTTGGTCAGAAGCAGTATCATCCGATCTATGAAGCCTGTGAAAAATATGGCTTTCCGTTGGCAATTCATCCCGGTACGGATGGAATGGGCATTAACCATCAGCCAACGCCGGGCCATCTACCCGCTACATTGAATTTCATACGTGCTTGTCGCTTGCCTTCCAGGCGCATCTGGTCAGTTTCTTGACCGAAGGGGTTTTCGTGAAGTTTCCTAAATTCAAAATCGCGCTTGTCGAAGGAGGCGTATCCTGGCTTGCCCCATTAATGTGGCGGCTGGATGCGGAATACAAGGGACTCCGCTATGAAGTGCCTTGGCTTGAAAAGCGGCCGAGCGAATTTTTACAAGACCACGTGCGCATTACGAGTCAACCAATCGAGCGACCGGATGACGACAAATATTTGTTAACGATGTTGGAAGCGATGGATGCCGAACATATTCTAATGTTTGCCAGCGACTACCCGCATTGGGACTTCGACTCGCCGAGAAGAGCGTTTCCGAAGCTTCCGGCCGAGCTTCATCAGCGAATCTTTTATGAGAACGCGAAGGAGTTTTACAACCTTTAAACAGGAGGCTGCCGATCATGGAGCGATTCGTAGTATGTAAAGCGACCGAATTGATGCCGGGAGAACGAAAAATCGTTCAAGTTGGCGGAAGGTCGATTGGCGTATTTAACGCAAACGGGGAGTATTACGCCTTGCGCAACAGCTGTCCGCATCAGGGAGCACCTTTGTGTGTGGGCAGATTGACGGGGACGACGCTGCCGTCGATGCCTGGCAGCCACCGATACGGCAGGGAAGGCGAAATATTGGCCTGTCCTTGGCATGGGTGGGAGTTTGATGTCACCACGGGGAAATCACTATTTAATCCTCATCAATGTTTGGTCAAAAAATATGATGTGGCTGTAGAGCCGCTGGAGGAAAGTCTCGAAACCTTCCCGGTGTCTGTTGAAGAGGAGCATGTTGTTCTGTATGCCTAAAAAGGAGGAGGAACATGAGATTCAACCTCACCAGGAGGCGAATATTCAGCAGCCGGGCAGCATTACTTCATCGCATGATGATGCTGACCTTGGCTGCCTCTATCCTGCCGACTATACTTGTAGGCATCAGCAGTTATCTCTTCTCCACTTCGACGCTGCAGAACGAAGTCAACCGCGCCCATGTTCAACTGCTGGAGAATACTTCGGCCACGATTGACCGGGATTTACAAAACATGCAAGATAGCACCTTGCAGATGTTATTTCATCCTCTATTTGCAAATGAAGCTTTACAGCGGGGCGTTAAGGGCAATGAATTTGAACTTAACTTGCAGGTTTCGCAGTTTTTTTCAACTTTTCAGTATAATCATAAGCAAATTCTTGATATATCCATGTACATTAAAGACAACTATCTGCTTTCTTCCTCTTACGGTTTATTTAAGGTTGCCCCGGTGTACGACCACAACAGGCTAAACGATGCGATGGTTTCTCCGAAGGAGCTAGAGTGGACCAACACCGTTTTTCGCATCCGGGAGAACGATGAAGCTAGTGGCGTTACCTTTATATGCAAACTGCCTCTTCAAGCGCCTAATCCAATCGGGCTAATGCTGGTCCGTATTGATCAGAAGTTGTTTCAGGATTCTCTTCAACGCTCGACCGTGTATCCGGGTCAGATGACAGTGATTGTCGACCAAGAAGGAAAAACCGTTGCCGCTTCTTCCACTTTTACGCTTCCTAGCGAACTGCTCCAAACGATTCGTCATAGAAATATATCCGATCATAAGCTCAATTATAATTGGAACAACCGTGATTATCTGGTTACGACGTTAACATCTCCCTATACCGGTTGGCAGTATATCGATCTGATCCCGACTCAAGAATTAAATGCCAAATCGGCGGGAATCGGTGTCATCACAGCCATAGTCTTGGCTGTCGTACTTCTATTGGCGTTTGTGCTCACGCTTCTCGGAACGCAATGGATTTACCGTCCCATTGCCAATCTTATGAATTACCTGAACCGGGAGGCATCCGGTGGCAATAATGAGGGAGAAGACGAAATGGGTTATATGAAACAAAGCTGGCAGGCTTTAAAGCATGAAACGAGGCAGTTGCAGCACCAACTATCTATTCAACTGCCTATGCTGCGGGAATCGTTTGTCTTACAGATGCTGCACGGGCACTATTTGCATTACACGCAAAGCGAGTTGGAACAGTTGTTCGTGCGGTACGGGATTCCCCACCAAACCCGATTTGCGGTTTTTATTATGGCTTATGACAGAAGCGGTCCTGATATTGCGAAATTTTATGAGCAGGATCGTGATCTAGTTATTTTTGCTATGAAAAATATCATTATGGATATGGTGCAAACGAATGTACGGCCGTTTCTTGGGGTTACTGTCAATTGTTTAAACGATCAGATGGCTGTACTGCTCTGGCATCATGTGGAAGCGGATCATCAAACCGTGCATGAAACGTTAGAGGTATGGGAGAATTCTGTGAGGGCATTTGTTGAGGAGCTCCGAAATATACTAGCCAATTATTTACGGCTGCCGGTAACGGCAGGGCTCGGCGGAGGAACGAGCGAGATCGGCAATCTTCCGTTCGCGTATCGGCAAGCGCTTTCGGCTCTTACTTCACGTCTTGTCGTTGGTGGAGAGCAAGTGATTGCTCCGGATAACGACTTCCTCAAGTCGAATGAAGGTTACCGTTACCCCATTGAGCTGGAGCGGCATTATGAGGAGTCTTTGAAGCAGGGAGATCTTCAGGAAGCGGAACGGATGCTTTATGAGTTTTCGAAATATGTCATCGGTGCGACCCATGTTGCCAAGGTGATTCAAATGTCGTACACGCAGCTCCTGGGTACGACGATACGCACCATGTATTTGCTCGGCATCGAACCCGACACTTTATTTAAAGGGGAAGAACCCTACGACTACTTACGTAAATTTCAAAACATGGATGATTTAAACCGTTGGTTTCTCCAGCATTTGATAACACCAATTGTGCAGTTCGTACGAAATAAAACGATTGTAGAGCACGGGCAAATTATCGACAAAGTGACCGCTTTTATCCACGATCATTACCATCAAGATATTTCCCAGGATCAGTGCGCGCGTAATTTCGGCGTCAGCCGAACCCATCTCAGCAAGCAGTTCAAAAAATTCAAACAGGTTGCCTTTAGCGATTATTTAACACAGATCCGGATTGAGAAGGCCAAAGAGCTGCTTTGTGAAACCGATATTCCCGTCGCTGACATTTCTGAGAAGGTAGGTTATCTCCATACGCAGAACTTTATCCGTGTTTTTAAAAAGATGGAAGGGATCACTCCCGGACAATTCCGTGAGGAACGCGGGTAGCCAAGCTGCCGTGTTGAACGACCCTCTATGCAGCTGGAGATCAGATAAACTCCCGCTGCATAGGGGGTTTTTGCTTAAGTAGAGCGAGTACTCGTTTTGTGACGCGGGGTCGGGCTGTCACAGAATGAGCATGCACAAATGGCTTATTGAGAATTACTGGAACCATCCCTAGAATACAGTTTGCCGGCATGGAAATTCAGTAAGCATGGAGCAATGGATGGCTAGGTGACAATCAAAATTGTATAGAAAGGATGAGCGTATTGCCAGATCAACCTAGAAGCGCGGTATCCGCCGAAGATTTAAAGAGGCCACTGCAGACGAAACAGGCAAGTAACCGCTTTCTAAACTGGCTGAAAAGTTGGAAGCCGACATGGAAGCAAGAAAAGTATCTGTATGTTCTCGCGCTGCCGGGACTGTTGTATTTCCTTATTTTCAAGTACATCCCGTTATGGGGGCTGTCACTTGCCTTTACCGAGTACTCTCCTTACCTAGGTTTGTTCAAAAGCGAGTGGGTCGGATTCAAGCATTTCCAAAGTTTTTTTGCCAATCCCGATTTTTGGCTGCTATTCCGCAATACTTTAGCGATCAGCTTCCTAAATATCATCTTATTTTTTCCAATGCCTATCATTATTGCTTTGCTCCTGAACGAGCTGAAAAACGCGACCTTTAAAAAATGGGTGCAAACCTCTATTTATTTGCCTCATTTTTTATCTTGGGTCGTTATCGTGGGGATCTGTTTTCTGACCTTAAGCGGCAGTGGAATTATCAATAAGCTGGTCGTCGAATCGGGAGGGCAGGCCATCAATTTTTTAACGAATCCCGAAACCTTTTGGGGCATATTGACTGCCCAGACGATTTGGAAAGAAACCGGTTGGGGAACCATTATATTTTTGGCGGCTTTAGCCAGCATTAATCCCGAGCTATATGAAGCGGCAAAGATTGACGGTGCGAACCGATGGAAGCAAATGCTGCATGTGACGATTCCGGGCATAAAAGGAACCGTGATTATCTTATTAATTCTCCGTTTGGGCCAGGTGCTGGATATCGGATTCGAGCATATTTACTTGATGTCCAGCTCGGCCGTGACAGAGGTTGCCGATGTCTTCGATACTTACGCGTACCGGGTAGGGATTCAAAACGGCCGATTCAGCTTTGCGACCGCTGTCGGCATTTTCAAATCGGTGGTTGGCTTGATTCTTGTTCTATTGGCAGATCGAGCGGCTAAGAAGCTGGGAGAGGAGGGCGTGTACTGATGAAACTGCGTTGGGGCTCGCGTGTGTTTGATTTTTTTAATTATGCGATTCTTGGACTGATTGGGTTATCGACCTTGCTGCCGTTTCTTTATGTTATTCTCGTTTCGTTTACCGATCCTGTCGAGTATCAGACCAGTCCCATTGTCATCTTTCCCAAACATTGGAGCTTGGCTTCGTATGAGTTCATTCTGTCAACACGGACCTTTTTGAACTCACTTAGCGTAAGCGCAATTCTGGCAATTGTCGGTACGGCCTGCAGTCTCATATTGACAAGCGGACTTGCGTATACCCTATCTCGCAAAAAGTTCAGACTGAAGCGGGTGTTCATGATTGGTATTTTGTTCACCATGTTGTTCAATCCGGGGATGATTCCGAACTATTTGCTGGTCAAGGAGTTGGGGCTGGTCAATACCATATGGTCGCTTATTCTTCCGGTGCTGAGCAGCGCCTGGTATGTCATTCTGATGAAAAGCTTTTACCAGGAAATTCCTGAGGAGCTGGAAGAGTCGGCCAAAATGGACGGATGTACGGACATCGGCGTATTTTTCCGGATTATGCTGCCTGTTTCTGTAACGGCGCTTGTCGCTTTCGGCTTATTTTTCGCCGTGGCTTATTGGAATACTTATTTCAATGCGGTGCTGTACATTAACAAAGATACGCTTCGCCCAATGCAGGTCGTATTGCAAGTGCTGCTCATTCAAGCATCAACACAGGTAGGCGATCCGTCTGTTGCGCAAATGCTGCAGAGCGATCAGATGCTGCCACCGGAGACGATCAAAATGTCGGCAGTTGTTGTGGCTTCCTTACCGATTATTATCGTTTATCCGTTCTTGCAAAAATATTTTGCCAAAGGCATGATGGTCGGTTCTGTGAAGGGTTAAGTTCAATTTTAAGGAGGTCATACAGATGAATAGATGGTTAAAAAGAATGTACCTTGGAGCCGCATCGGCGGTTGTTCTGCTTGCTGGCTGTAGCTCTCCGCAAGGAGCGAACAATTCGTCGGGCGGTGCTGCGGGCAATCAGGAACCTACGGAGATCAATATACTGACCACAACCTACAACTCGGCTCCCGGTAATGATCTGGACAGTTTGAAGCAAATCAACGAGAAATTTAATGTCAAAATCAATGTGACCTACGTTCCGGCCAATAATTATCAGGACAAATTGAACGTCATGCTGGCCTCGGGTGATCTACCCGATGTGAGCCTGGTTTGGGACATCAATACGCAGGCATTTGCCAACGCGGCAAACCAAGGAGCATTCTGGGACTTAACGCCGTATATCAAGGATTATCCTAATTTGGCAGCATATCCGGAGCAAATTTATAAAAATGTCTCCTTTAAAGGGAAAACCATGGGGATTCCGCGTGTTCGCCCCATTGACGGGCATCAGTCGCTGCTCATTCGCCAGGATTGGCTAGATAAACTAGGATTGAAAGCGCCAACGACGATGGATGAGTTTTATCAGGTTATGGAAGCCTTTACAAAGAATGATCCTGATGGTAACGGCAAAAACGATACGTACGGATTTGTCGGTCAAGGCACACCAACGTTATCTAATTATTTCTTATCGATGTTTGGCGCGGGTCTGCAGCATTATGTGGATGAAAACGGCCAGGTGCAGCCTAGCTTCTTCAATCCCAAAATCAAGGATGCGATGGCCTTTTGGAACAAAGTGAACAAAGCGGGCATTATGGTGCCGGATCTTCCTTTGCTGCAAACGAGCCAAACCCGCGATTTTATGACTCAAGGCAAAGTCGGTATGGGTTTTAGTAACGTGTATGACGGCCATTTGTATTCCGATGACTTAAAGAAGGTCAATCCGAACGCGATTATCAAGCCTTATTTGTTCCCAGCAGCGCCAGACGGTAAGGTTTATATGGAAGCGGCACCGGGTTCGTTCGGTATTTTCATGATCAATAAAAAGGTTAGCGAACAAAAAATGAAAAAAATTCTCGAAGTTTACAACTATACGGCCACGAGAGAAACGTACAATTTGGTTGCTTACGGTATTAAAGGCGTCGATTACAACGAGAACGAAGCAGGGGACATCACCCAGACAGACGAGGGTAAAAAGAAGGGCTATGCTTTCGATACTTCGGCGCAATGGGTATCGAGCTACTATGATAAATACGTAAAAGCGGATTTGCCGGGAATGACGCCGGAAACGAAGGCCTACAACCACAAATTGGTTGACACTATTTCAACCGTGTCCGTCCCGAATCCGGCGCTTGGGCTTGTCACTCCGACGGCCTTGGAGAAAAGTGCGGATTGGAATAAAAAAATCAACGATATGATAACAAATGTCATAATAGGCAAAAACAGCTTTGAAGATTTTGATAAATTTGTCCAAAATTTTAAAGACGACCCCTCGTATCAGAAGCACTTAAAGGAGCTCAATGACTTGTACAAGGAAAAAACTGCGAAAAAATAAGAGAAATCTCTTCGGTTTATTCATTCTAAATTTTAAGGAGGCTTATCAATATGGGTACAAGATTACAGGGCAAGGTAGCCGTTATCACAGGCTCGTCATCTGGCATCGGAAGAGCGAGCGCGGAGGTGTTCGCTGAAGAAGGAGCACATGTCATTGTCAATGACGATGGCGGACGTGAAGGTTTAGGGCAGAAGGTTGTCGATGGCATCAATGCGAACGGTGGTTCGGCCGTTTATGTTCAGGCGGACGTATTCAAAGGTGAAGAACTAAAGCGGCTGATTAATTTTGCATATGAGAAATTCGGCAAATTAGATATTTTGATGAACAACGCCTACAGAGGGCACACCAATTCCGTATTAGAGCAAGAGGAAGCGGATTGGGACAGGGTATTCGCCTCTTCGGTAAAAGCTGTATTTCTGGGCAGCAAATACGCGCTACCCGGTATGATAAAAGCAGGAGGCGGTTCCATCATTAATACCGCTTCGGTCCACGGGCTGCTAGGGGGAAGAAGGCACTCCTCCTATGACGCTGCAAAGGCAGCGATCATTAATCTGACGCGCCAGATGGCGGTCGATTACGGGAAGTACGGCATTCGGGTCAATTCAATTTGTCCGGGTCGGATTGTGACGGAAGGGAAGATCGATTTCCTGGAAAAATATCCGGAGGAGGTTCGCCGGCAACAAGCAGTCTACCTGCTGGGGCGGCCGGGAACGATGCGCGAAGCCGGTCTGGCCGCACTGTTCCTGGCATCGGACGATTCCTCCTTCGTCACTGGCCATGCTCTAGTCGTAGATGGCGGCTTGACCGCTCAGCTGGCGGATAGTGTTTCTGAGCCGCTTGAGGAAGGTCTTGGCCTTGCCGGCTCCAAATAAATAAGCATAAATAGGGAGAATATTTATGAATAAGCACGCAGCGATTTTTGCTTATATCGGCACGCAAACTGACGGCAGCAGTGAAGGGATATATGTCTATAGCATGAATCCGTCTACTGGTGAACTGGAATATTTGAGTTCGGCTGCGGCTGGAATAAATCCTACTTACTTGGCGATCCATCCATCGAAACGGTATCTTTATGCAGCCAATACAATTGAAGGCGAGGGTCTGATCAGCTCCTTCTCCATTGATCCCCTCAAGGGACGGCTGACGTTTATGAACAGTCAGCCCTCTGGGGGTTCTAAGCCCGTTCACTTGCTTGTAGACGGGACGGGTAAATTCGTGCTTGCCGGTAATTTCGGCGACGGCAGCGTGTGTGTTCTGCCGATCCAAGCGGACGGCAGTCTTGGAGCGATGACGGATTTCATCCGTCATTCCGGCTCCAGCGTCCATCCGACGCGGCAGCAGGGACCTCGCGTTCATTCGGTCACGCTTGATCCAGCCGGCCGATATGCAGTTGCCGCTGAATACGGAGCCGATCAGCTGCGGGTTTATCAGTTGGATGCGGAACGCGGGAAGCTGCTTCCATCAGCCGTCCCGTCGATGACTGTAGCAGCGGGTTCGGGGCCTCGTCATGCTGTCTTTCATCCCAATGAACGTTGGGTTTATGTAATCAATGAGCTAGGCAATACGCTGATGAACTATGATTATGACTCGGACCAAGGCATCCTTCATCTTAAGGAAACGCATGCCACGCTGCCGGAAGGGTATGCCGGACCGAGCTTCTGCGCCGATGTTCATGTCCATCCGGACGGAACCTTTGTCTACGGCTCGAACCGCGGGCATAACAGCATTGTCATTTATACGGTTGAGCCTAATACGGGTATGCTCCAGCTTGTAGGCCATGAGCCGACTCTAGGCAGAGCGCCTCGAAGTTTCATCATCGACCCGACGGGTCGCTACTTGTATGCGGCGCACCAGGATACGGACAACATCGTCGCTTTTAGGCTGAACCGTCAGACCGGTACGCTGCGTCCTACCGGACACAGCATCAAGGTGCCGATGCCGGTATGTATCAAGATGATTTCGCTGCTTTAATTAGGTATGAAACTGCCGTTGATCCAAGAAGAATGAGAGGACCTATGCATGGACTCATTAGTAAAAATAGCTATAATCGGATGCGGAAGCTTGATGTATCATTTTGTATACGATTGCCTGAAGAGGATTCCATTCAACTTAATCGCTGCTTCTCATGAAAATGAAGGGGAGCTGACCCGGTTTACGAACCGATACCGGGTTCCGAAAGCGTATACGGATTACCGGGAAATGCTGGAGCAGGAGCTGCTGGATGCCGTTATTTGCTTCACGGACGATGAATACGCTCATTTCCGTATTGCTGAGGAATGCCTGCAAGCTAATGTTCATGTGTTTATGGAAAGGCCGGCTTGTTTTTCGATCGAGCAGGCGGAACGGCTCCTTGAGCTGCAGCGGCGTACGGGTAAATATGTGGTGTCACGCTATAACAAACGGTTTACTACTGCTTATATGATGGCGAAGGAAATCATCCAAAGGGAGGAATTTGGCAGGATTACGATGTTTCTGTCCAAATTCCAAGGCTCGGACAGCGCATCGCATGAGCTGTTCCTGTTCAATCATGTGAGCCATCATCTCGATTTGGCTAGATTTTTGCTGGGCGAGATAAGATCGCTGCATGTCGATCAAATTAAGCTCGATGCGCACAAAATCGGATACAATATTTCATTTGTCGCGGAGTCCGGTGCTATTGGTGTCATCCAATCGGGATCCCTGCAAAAGATTGAATATCCGATGGAGCGGGTGGAAATCACCGGAGTCGGTACGAACGTCATTGTAGACAATATCCGGCATGTTGCGTACAACCGTCCTGCCCCCAAGCGGGATGGCTTCCAATTTGCCAAGTTGGCGGATGGCGGAGACACACTGATGTGGAATCTGAATCACGGCAACTTAAGTAATTATTCCTATTACGGTTTTGAGCAACAGCTGTATGAATTTATAGACAGTCTCCAGAAGCAGACGGTTCCAGAGCCTAACATGGAGGATACCATTCTTACGGTAAAACTATTGGTGCATACTCAATCTTTATCGCAAAACAAATGATTGAAGGAATGAGAACCCGCTCCGGTGGGTTTTTCGCTTTGAGACCGAGGAATGGCACTCTAAATATTTTGACGGCGTAACACTTCCGCTTTGCCTACAATATGATGAGTTTAGAAAGATAAAGAGGTGATCTAATGGCAGTCGTAAAAGCCAGGAAACAGGATATTGATATGTTGGCAAGGTTGCTGCGAGCGGAAGCTGAGACTGAAGGCGAAATGGGCATGCTCCTTGTTGGAAATGTTGGCATTAACCGAATTAGAGCGAATTGCTCCGATTTTAAAGGAATCCGGACCATTCCCCAAATGATTAACCAGCCACATGCGTTCGAAGCGTTGCAACATGGTTTGTACTATCAAAACGCGCGAGAGAGAGAACGCCGTCTGGCGCAACGGTCCGTGAATGGGGAGCGTAATTGGCCAGGCAAATTCTCCTTATGGTATTTCCGACCAGGTTCGTTCGAAAATCCCGGGCCCTGTCCGTCAACTTGGTATAATCAACCGTTGGCAGGACGATGGAAGAAGCACTGTTTTTATGAACCAACAGCCAAAGAATGTGAAAATGTCTATAATACGTTTTAATTTAGACAAGGCCATCCTGCAAGGATGGTCTTTTTGTTTGCCGTTACAAAGTGAGAATTTTGTTAATCTTAAAAAAGATTTAACTGTTTCATGTCGAATGTATACTCTATGAATGGACAAGCTCTTTATGATTAGGAGGTCTGAAATGAAGGTTAAACGAATCGTCGCCAATATAAATACGCAGGATATCACGGCAGCTAAATGCTTTTACCAGGATGTACTTGGTCTTGACGTAATGATGGATCATGGTTGGATTAAAACATATGGTTTAGACGAAGAGATGAGCATTCAAATTAGCTTTGCTTCACAGGGTGGCTCAGAAACGCCTACGCCTGATCTATCGATTGAAGTCGATGATGTCGATGCTGCTTTGGAAGGCATGAAGAGAGCTGGATATCCGATAGAATACGGGCCTATTGATGAACCTTGGGGCGTTCGACGATTCTATGTTCGCGACCCGTTTGGTAAGCTTATTAACATTCTTGCTCATGAAGATTGATGCAATATGGTGAAATTTTTAAGGGTCACTGGTAGAGAAGGTGGTTATAAAACTTGATTGCCGAAGCCATTATTATACAAAACAACGTTGTGCTAATGGTAAAACAATACGTTGAACGGGGAGATATTGTTTGGAATTTTCCTGGAGGTGGCATTAAAGAAGGGGAAAGTCCTGAACAGGCGTGCATTAGAGAAGTTAGAGAAGAGACGGGATTTGATATTCAACTGAAAGTTTTGTTGAAGGAAAGAAACAAAAAGTATAGTTTCATCGGTGAGGTAGTTGGAGGAGATTTATTTCTCGATACTGACAATCAAGATAACCTAGATATAATTGAAATTGCATGGATTCCTCTAACAGAGCTTGAGAAATTTGATTTTATTACCTTGCCCATGCTTGAGTTAGCAATAAAGCGAGTGCCATATGGCATTTCTTAAAATATTTTATAGGTATGTCGATTAATTTATATACCGTTCGTCGACTAGTTAGAGGCAAGAATGAATGCTTCAATCCAATGGTAGAGGAGACTTCATAATGAAATTCCTATGTTTAGGTTACTTGGAACCCGAGAAAATGGATGCCCGCCCAAAGCATGAGATTGATACTATTATGAGCGAATGTTCGCATCACCTGGAAAATTTCTATGATAGCGGCCAAGTTGTTATAGATGCAGGTCTCTCATCCGAAACGAAATGCTTGCGAAGAACAAATGGGAAAGTGAAAATAACCGATGGTCCTTTTATCGAAACGAAGGAGATGATTGGTAGCGCTTTTCTCATAGAAGCACAAGACATGGAGGAAGCCATCCGAATTGCTTCCTTACATCCTACCGTACAGGTTGCTTCGGGCGAGCAATTTGGATGGGGGATTGAGATTCGTCCAATCCACTACTTCGAATCGAGAGATTAGAGCAAAAATAAGGAGTAGTTCTGCTATTATCGCAGATGCTCCTTATTCTCATTAAGCTATTCCAGCAAATAACTTGTAAATATTACGTCGTATTCACATCTCTTTATAGTACTTTACACGGTAATAAACGTTATATCCGAGGATAAACATATAGGCAAAGGCCAGTATCAATACCGTTATTTTATCTATGCCCATCAAGGCAAAAGCTAATAGTAAAGCTCCAAATAGAAAAACAATCATGTCATAGGCTTTAGCTTTTGCCCGATTAGCGATTGCCAAATTACGCTCATCATTTTTTTCAATCTCCATCTGCTTTGCTGCGGCAGGATTATTCTTCATAAGGTGACGGTTAATTATTTCTCCCATACCGTGACCGAAAATCCCACAGCCAAGCCCCACACAGATATAAGGCAACGCTCGCAGTATACCTTGTGGATCTTCAATCGTTTTAATGGAGATTATACCCATTGATAATAGTGCTACGCCTGCAAAGGAAAGAAAATAATACGAAATAGGATTTTTCATACACTTTCATCCTCCTCATAAATAAAGATTTCTTCAATACTCATATTGAAATAACGAGCAATTTTGAATGCTAAGAGGATCGATGGGTTATAGCGTCCGTTTTCTAGCGAACCAATAGTTTGCCTTGACACTTCAAGAGCTAATGCTAATTCATCTTGCTTAATACCGCGTTGCTTACGGATTTCTTCTAAGCGGTTGTTCAGTGCGTATACCCCCTTGTGGAAAGTTAACTTTCCATAAGTGAAGTATATTGTGCGTAGTAAATGATGTCAATCGTACTTTCCATTTTGGTAAATTACTAAACAAACAGATGTTAAATGGATACCAAATTCGGAGTTGAAATCGATTTAACTTTACCTAGAATATAACCTCGACAACTTCTTACCGAAAGGAGTATCACAAATTGAGTAGCCACATCCCCGGGATTCTGTTAAGCCGTTTGTTCCATGAGCACTATATCGCACCGCGTCTATCGTCCACTATGCCAGCACTTTCATACGCTTCAGCACTTGTTGGTCCTGGTAGCGAAGTGCTTGGATTCGATACATCGATGTCATGTGATCATGATTGGGGACCTCGTGTGCTAATTTTCATCCGTGAGTCCGATATTACTCAAAAGGAAGCTATTCTTGCAGCACTTCAGCATGAGGTTCCGATATCGTTTTATAACTATCCCGTCGATATTTATCAGACAATCGTGACGACGGTACCGAGTTACTTCGGTAGAAGACTTGGTGTCAACCCTACTAAATTGTTTGAAGGATTGAATCTGGTCGACTGGCTGACTATTCCATCCCAAACTTTGGCAGAGCTTTCGGGTGGGGCCATCTTCCGAGATGATATCGGTGAGTTAACGACTGTTCACCAACAATTGATATATTATCCTAAGGATGTATGGCTGTTCTTAATGGCATCCGTATGGAACAGGATTGGGCAGGAGGAACATTTGATGCCTAGAGCAGGCTTTGTGGGAGATGAACTCGGGTCTGCTCTAATTGCATCTCGTCTAATACGGGACGTAATGAGTCTTTGTTTCCTAATCGAGCGTCGCTATACCCCTTATCCGAAATGGTTCGGTACTGCCTTCCGGCAGCTTACTTGTTCATCCGAGTTGTTACCTCATCTACAAAAGGCGCAAAACACAAACGAGTGGAGAGAGCGAGAGCAATCGTTAGCAAAAGCCTACCAAATCGTCGCGCAGATGCATAACGAATTACAGTTGACAGAACCGCTTGATTCGGCGGTGAAGTTCTTTTATGATAGGCCTTTTTCGGTTATTGGCGGTGGTCGTTTTGCGGAAGCACTGGTGAGTAAAATTGAGGACCCAACGCTGCGCAAGCTTGCTGTCTTTGGGTTTGGTGGCATTGACCAGATCAGTGATAACACCGATTTTCGTGCCATCTCCGAACGTTTACAAACATTTGGAGAGATAAACCCACTTCGAGTTTTCTTCGACCGCTTGGTTAATGAAAGGGATCAATGAACTTAATGAAACTGGAGACATAGACTATGGATGATAAAGACCGTAAACATTATAAACTTGGGATTTTCTACTACAATCCAAATAATAAGTCAATTTTTGTTCCTAAACGATTAGGACTAGGTTGGACAATAAACTTCGCTCGTCCGATTAGTTGGATGATTATTCTTGCTATAGTTGGTTTCGTGATTTTCAAAGTGTGGGTGACGAAATCATAATTTAGAGGGCTGCCGAGAGGTAGCCCTTAAGGATTATTGAATTAATGAAAAATAAATGCAATAACCATTCGGATGGTGAAGCGACGGGCAATAGAGTTGGGGACATTTGATAGACACTACATTTAAATATTGATATAATTGCTACAAGGATATCTTCATTTAATGTAGATATTCAGTTTCTAAATAAACCTAATACAACTAAACGCGAAGCACGCGCACTAACTCTCTAAGAGGGTTAGTGCGTTTTTTTTGTTTCGGGAAGGGAGAAAAACATGAATGTCATACTAATAATTGCTGCTTACAAGTTTATGTTATGGTCTGAGCGGTTGATGTGGCAAGTTACATCAGATATTGATGAAGATACAAGGGGAACTAAACTCCGGTTCTTATATAACATTATAGTCCCGGCAGCTTGTATTATGTCGCTCCTTGCTGCACCTTTTAGGATATTGAAGTATGCTGTAGATAGATCCTAAAGGAAGTTCGGCAATCCAAAGAAGGAAGAACGACAGATGTCGGTTGCCAAGAACATGTCTGAGTGAAGTCCGCGTAAATCGCGGGCTTTTTTGTTATCGGACCAGATGAATATCTTTTGATCAACTTTCAAGCCAAAGTTGTTTAAAATCAATCCAACCGTTAGAGTTGAACGAAGCGCCTCTAACCGAAGGATGCATATAAGTATTCAGCTGTCGATGATGCAGGAAAATGATATGACACTCTTCCCTGAGACGTGTCTCGATATCGCGCATGTGGCTTCTGCGGATTTGAATGCTTTCAGAGCCAAGAGCCAAGTCGATCTTGGAAAGAATCCAGCATTTGAGTGAAGGAGTTAGATAGGTACTGGAGATGCATTCCTCATGTTCATACATGTCAATCTCGCAGACATCATCTTCGGCTAGTATGATCCCCGAAATAGTGAAATCAGCGCTAGATATGATTTTAGGATCTAAAACTTGCGACCAATTCGCCAAAAACAGCTCGACTGCAATGCCAAAGTTAGTCATGCGCGTTACAATCCATCGTCCGTCTCTTTCATACTTTTCGTGTACAACAAGTCGAAGCTCGCTCCCGTCGTAGCTGGATTGGGACAGTGCATGATAGATTTCCGAATCGGTTGCAGTTTTGCGCTCATATTGCAAACTATCTTCAGGACGCAAAAAATAAGCAGGCAGCACGCGTTCTCCGCCTAGTTCGGCCTGCATAGCCACTGGATCGAGCATGAGACTTACGGCTTTGCGGAAGTTCTCGTTCTGTGTCCATCCCTCTTTATTGCCGTTCCATGTCAGCATGGTGCAGCCATCGCACAAGCGGACGAGAGATTGCCAATTTTCTTCTGGGTTCTCTTCCTGCACCAACTTATCCCCGTCATGAGTTTGTATCACGGAGGGCAAGCCGATTGTAGACTCCTGTTGGCAATCTTCCGGCATGATGATGATATCGACGTCATCCAAGAAGGGTCTTCCCGCATAGAAGGAGGTATTGGCAGCTAACTCGATGCGATGTGGAGAAAAGGAGATTAGCTGGAAAGGTCCTGTGCCCGTCGGCAGTCGCCAATAGTCTTCTTCCATGTGTCCGTTCAAATCCAGAGGTAAGATGGAAGAAGCGGCTGAGCATAAAAAACGGTCAAAAATTCGATTGGATTGCGAGAGTACAAAACGCACAGTACGCGGTCCTAGAGCTTCAACAACCAAAAGGTTTCTCATCATCCAGCGGTTAGGCATGTTTTGAGAGCGAAGCCGTTCGAAGGTAAAGACTACATCCTGAGAGGTCAGTTCACGACCCGTATGGAACAAGACACCTTTACGTAAGTAGAAAGTCCATTCCATTGCCTTCGAATCTGCGTTCCACGTATGAGCTATTCCGGGAACTATCCGATCTACCGTCTCGTCATACGTAACTAGTCGATCGAAGATTTGCCGAATGATGTGTGAGTCGAAGGCATAATTCACTTTAGCAGGATCGAGCGTTTGGACGCTACGGTAGACGGGAAAACGAAGCGTATCGCATTCAGTAAGACCTCTCACCGTTTCCTTCTGATAGCCGAATCTTCCCTGTAGCCATTCGATGAACTTGATCTTGGCTTCTGTTCCTTCACCGTACATGCTGAGCACTTCGAACGATGTGCGATAATCGCCTTGATCTGCTTTGGACGTAGCCAGGTTGAGCAAGAATTTTTCTTTATGCACCTTGAAAATGATGTGGGATCGATTGCCTCGACCGCGGCCAGGCAGCCAATTTATAAGACACTCTTCCTCTAATTTCTTCAGCACAAGTTTCACGTTCCTTGACGTGCAGAATAGCGCTTTTGCCAACTCTTCCAGAGTTACCTCCACAGCTTCGCCATTTGAGTTTTCACCGCCAAAACGGTCATATAAAGTCAAATAGCGTTCAGCTATCAGCATACTGATCACCCCTTTGGTTGCTAAAAACACAGAAAATCATAATTGATTATTGAAGTATAACACTTTAGGATATTTGAGACTACGGCACAATTTCTTTCTTATAAAATGATATGGAAATTAACTACTTAAGTTAGGTTAGCTTCATAAAGACCAGATAGTTTTTATACAAATATCTCCTCGAATAATCCAATATATGGTATGTTCTATTTGGGAGGGAAACTAATGCCATAATAAATTGTCGGACAAGTAGTGAATTTTCTGTTTTTCCTAGCACCATAGGGTTTAATTTAATTATACGGGGGTCCGAATGATACAGGACGATGAGAAATGGTTTTATAAGCAGGGTCTTCAGGAAAATGGCCCTTTCACAACGGAAGAAATGAATAACCTGATTCAAAAAGGCGAATTGAAGCTTGTTACTAGTGTTAAGCGGATTGGACAAGAATGGAATGCTGCGGAATCGTTCAAAGAGCTGCATTTCGTAAAATTAGCAAATAGCATTGCACGTCCCTGGTCTCGCTATTGGGCACGAGGACTTGATATGTTAATCCTAGGATTTCTAATGGGTATTCTTATGAGCATTTTACCGACGATTTCCTTCAATACCCGTTTAGATGGATTTTTTCTGGGAATTACGACATTTATTCTATCCATCCCATTTGAAGCATGCCTTTTAAAGTTGTGGGGAACCACCCCCGGTAAATGGATCCTTGGCATCAGCATTCGGGATTTGGCGGGTCAGAAACCGAAGTTTAGAAAGGCCTTTCAACGAAGTGTGCTCGTATGGTGGCGAGGGCAAGGGGCGGGCTTACCGATTGTCTCTCTAATCTTTCATTTGAGAGGTTTTCAGCAATTGAAATATGATCTGGGCATGACAACATGGGATCGGGATTCGGAAGTTGTAGTATCTCACCGGACAAAGAGTTGGTGGGGGGAACTG
This sequence comes from Paenibacillus violae, assembly GCF_032461945.1. Taxonomy (NCBI): domain Bacteria; kingdom Bacillati; phylum Bacillota; class Bacilli; order Caryophanales; family Paenibacillaceae; genus Paenibacillus; species Paenibacillus violae. Next base: position 136,388 of record NZ_JAWCUD010000002.1, on the reverse strand, counting down.
TTAGTTTGGTTAGCCGCTATTCTTATAATTTATTTTAGAATTATTAGCTTTTTGCCCCGATAAGGTCTACTGGTAAATTATTGAGTGAAATAACACGGATGCAGCAATGATCCTTCCATAATTTTCTATTCTGTTCTCATGGAGAAAATCTTATGTTAAAGTTTGTACTTAAAAACCCTTTTGAGATATCACCTTGGGGCGAAGGAAATAATCTTATGCTTCATTGGTTTGGATTAACAGACTCTTATTATTGGTTTGACTTTGGTGATGTAGAGTTATTGCGCTACAGTGATGGGTTTGTTAACCAGTACAAATTAAATAAAAATCTTCCGTACAATGATTATCAATTCGCTCGAGTATTTTGGGACTTAACGGATATTATCCTCAATGTTTTAAACCCAATACCTGAAAGTGTCTTTGATAACATTCGTACATTTGGTGATTTTGAATCGTACTTTCGGTCTTTATCGGACTGGGTAGAGAATCAGTGGAACGAAAGTGACGAGGATTTCGAAAACATATACTTACAAGCAAGAAAATGGATTCATGATAGGAGACTAGATTTTGGTTATCTAATCGGCCCACCAAATCTATATTTTTTCAAGAACAAAGACAAAATTTATATTAGATGGATAGCGGATTACAAGGATGAAAATGGGATATACATATGGGAAACTATGAAGGGTGAGTACGTTATTGAATTTGATAAATTCATAAGTGAGTTACAGCTTTCAATAAAGAATTTTTGCAATTAATATGGAAACTCAAATTAAGTTTGTGCTCGAAAATTCGATCAAAAACGTGTTCATAGATAAGAAGAGGTTGCAAGAAAATAACAATGAGTTCCTCGAGGAAGTGAAGAAATACGAAAAGATATTGTCATCTGTGCCTGAACAGACTGACTGGGATGACGTATTGTCTAAAGTAAAAATAATTAAAGAGCCGTTAAGTTAGCGGGGAAGTGTTTCGGTACTTCATTTAAGGCAAGTTTCCAACGTCTAGACTTCTTCAATAAGTAAAAAGGAGTATGCAAGCGATGCCCTTTACCTTCTCGCACCCAGCTTTTGCTTTTCCTTTAAAATTCATCAACCCTCGATGGTTCAGTACAACTGGCCTCGTTCTGGGGAGTATGGCCCCTGATTTTGAATATTTTCTCACCTTGGAACCGCATCAGGCGATTGGCCACTCGTTCACGGGATTATTTCTTCAGGGGATCCCGTTATGTTTATTGTTTGCATATCTTTTTCACTTTTATGTTAAGGAATCGCTTGTCCTGCACCTGCCATCAATCTTAGAGATTAACCGGAGAGGGTACGATCTATTATTATCATGGGGTCTGTACACGTTTCGGGACTGGTTTGTTTACATCATATCTGTCATCATCGGCTTTCTCTCACACATAACGCTTGATGCATTCACGCATGAGAGTGGTTATATGGTTCGGAATCTTATCATTTTACAGAATATTGTTGTTGGGAACCTGCCGGTTTTTAAAATATTGCAATATACTCTATCGATGATAGGGATATTGATTACAGCTGGCGTCATAGGATTAGCTCTGTCTAAGACAGTATCCAATAAAAAAATGGTTTCAACTATTACGTACAAACAAAAGCTGTATTATTGGAGTTTTGCTATAATGAGCGCGGTCTTCATTACAATATGCAAGCTAATATTTGCCTCAAGTGGCAATTTCATTGGAATCTTGGTCGTAGCGCCAATTTCCGGATTTTGTTTAGGAATACTCCTGATATCCTTATTTTGGAATATGAAGAGGCATCGGACATAATATATGATGCAAATCGGATACCCGTTGCCGATACATCATATAGTAGGGAGGAGGAGGGGGTTGCATGAATTTTGGAAGCTACATTCAAACGGCACGCATTCGAGAATGTAACCAAACACGGCGGATGCTTATTACGTTTGAGCAATGGGAACAGGAAGCACGAAGGCTTCTTGATCCGCGGTCTTTTTCATATGCTTCAAGTGGCGCCGGCGAGGGGACAACTATTCGGGCAAACCAGGAATCGTTCCAACGTTGGCGAATTGTTCCAAGGGTACTAAGGGACGTAGCCGATCGAGACCTTTCGGTAAGGCTTTTCGGGAAGACGTTTCCGTTCCCCATTGGTTTTGCTCCTATTGGAAGGCAAGCGATGTTTCACGAGATGGGGGAAGTGGCATCTGCAAGGGCGGCAGCGATTTTGGGTATTCCCTTTATTCAAAGCATGGTTTCTTCGTATTCCTTGGAACAAGTAGCCGTTGCGCATCCAGGCAGTTGGTTTCACTTGTTTATAGGGCAAGATCGCGACGTATTAAAAAGTTTAGTACTACGCGCGGAAAGAGCCGGTTTTTCCGCCATTGTTCCCACGCTTGACCGACCAGAGGAAGGGTGGAGAGCCCAGAATTTATCATTGTGCGTTTCTCCGTTTATGTTCCATTACGGGCTTGGGAACTTTATCTCAGACCCGATCGTAAAGCAAAAATATGGCCTCCCACTAACACCTCAAACAATGCGTTATTTGACAAGCGAACCACATATATCCGTTGAGGATTTTCGCTATATACGCTCTCTCACGAAACTTCCAATTATAGTTAAAGGGGTTCTACATTCAGAGGACGCCAAAATGCTAATAAATTACGGGGCAGACGGAATTATCGTTTCCAACCATGGTGGACGACATTTGGATGGAGCCATCGCGGCATTAGATGCATTACCTTCCATTGTGGACGTTGTTGGAGCACGCATTCCTGTTATGTTCGATAGCGGAATCCGATACGGGGCGGATATTTTTAAAGCACTGGCCCTTGGGGCAAAAATGATATTTATCGGACGTCCATATCTCTATGGTCTGACTATTGCTGGCGAAACTGGAGCTCGACATTTTATGGAAAATTTAGTAGCCGATTTTGATTTGAATCTCGGGATGGCCGGCTTAAAAAATTTAAGTGAGCTGCTTCCCAGTACATTATCCAAACAATAGCGCAGGAGCTGCATTCAAGCAGCTCTTTTTTTGAGTCCATTAAGTATATGGAAGGATAATGGAATAACCCGGAAAAGAAATAAGCATTTTCTTGCTCATTATCTGGAACAAAATGTAAGTTTTGCACGTCAATAATGTATACGTTTTAGGGAGGTTTTAAATTGCTCAAAAAGTTAATGATATTTGCCTTTGCTATAAGCATATTGTCAGGTTGTTCAACTATAAAAGGCATTGACCAGCCGAAAGGAACATTAAAAAATAATGCTGATGTGGTTGATATTCACGGAAGTGTTTCTAATCTTTTCAAGATGGATGACTTTGTAAAAAAAGTTAATGAAAAAGAAAACGTCTCTATTAGTATTTCTCATTATACGATTGAAGGCGACCCTATTTATCACAACATCAAGTACCGCGATGGCAGATTCGAGCTTCAATATGATACTACGCAAGATAAATTTGGAGCAGGGAAAGTAACAACATACTCCTGTGAAAACTTTGAAAAAACCGAAACGAATACAGAAATGAAATATACCTTAAAAGGTTGCTCTAGTGATGTTCAAAGCATCGATGTTCTAAACCTTTCATATGACGTATCGAAACAAGACCTGTTTCAATTCCAACTTAAATATGGTGATAATCAAGCAAATGAGATTAATACGATAGATATGAAATTGGTGAAGGACCTAAAAAATGGTCAAATGGAAGGTGTGAGTGATTTTCAGCTGAGTAATGAAGAACGGCAAAACATCTATAAAAAAATGGTGTTATCCAATTTCCTAAGTGAAAAGAAATTTGCAACATGCACGGAGAAGCCAGATTTCTATTTAAAAGTTAAAATCAATGGTGCGGTTCGTGAATATAACTGGTCAGATTGCACAACTAATGAGGACAATAAAATAATGACGGAATTAGCTAATACAATTATTGAGATTGTTAATTCGAATTAAATTATTGATACAATTTTACAATCTAATAATTGTAAAATCAGAAAGGTGCGTAGATTCCATGATAACACACTTCTTACAGCTTCAATTAAATACAGTTTCCGTGCAAGGCGTTAAACAATTTTATCATGGACAATTACGTTTCCCTATTGTATACGAATCTGATAATGAAATAGCCTTTCAGCCGACGGAATACTTTACATTATCTTTTATAGAAGCCGCTGAGTCTCTAGCTCCAGCCCATTTTGCCTTTGAAGTCCCTTATTCTGAATTCGAAAACGTTGTAAATTGGCTCCAAAGTGCAGGGGGTGTTACCCTTCTAAAATGGCCGGATGGCAGAATTATCGACGATTTCGAAACTGGAATGAATGTTTACTTCAGAGACGGAGATGGCAATTTATTAGAAATTATTACACATCATTACATCAAGGAAGGAATACTAGCTCCTTCTGGTGAGTTGAAAATATTGTATCTTAGAGAGATCGGGTTCCCAGTCGATAGCGTAATTGATTTTAGGAAGTTTTTCGTTGAAATTTTTAATTTTAAACTTGATAAGGTATCGGATAACTTTACTTTTGCTATAGGCGGAACATCACATGCGGTTGTTACTTCTAAAAAACGAAAATGGATTCCAATTGCAATGACTGCTTTGCCTCCGACGATGAAAGTAGTTTTTGGGGTAAGTAGTTCTGATTTTATGGATAAGGTCAAAATAAGCTTATCTGCAAAATGTATACATTTTGATGAAAACAAAGAAGATCGTCAGCTTAATTTTAAAATAAATGAATACAACTTCTATTTAAGGCTTACAAATTTTCCAGAAGAAGTACCTACGCTTTTAAATCTACCTTACTCAAGATTACAACCATAATAGTAACTGAGAACGAGAGTTCAATAATATACATGAAAAGGCAGCCAGCCCAAGTGGATTGGTTGCCTTTTGTTCCTCCTGGCTCCAACGCTTGGCTCTGCAACAGTTGTATATATTCAGTTTATAAAGCTATTTTATTCTATACAAAAGTCATCAATAATATTGTGGATTACAGGAGGAACTAATATGAAAAAAACAATCCTAGTTAGTGGGGCTAGTTTCGCAGGCCTCTCCACAGCCTACTGGATGAAAAAAATGGGGTACAAGGTCACCGTTGTTGAGATCTCCAAAGGTCTCAAAAAAGGCGGCACGCCAGTAAATATCGGCAAAAATACCGTCGACATTGTAAAACGTATGGGGCTGCTCGACCAAATCAAGTCGAACAATATAAACATGGGATTGATGGAATTTAAAAATGCAGATGATGTTACTGAAAGAATGGAGTTACGTGAGGAGCATTCTGAAGATGAATATGAAATTGAGCGAGATGTTTTGCTGAATATCATGTTCGAAGCTGTCAAAGATGATGTCGAGTTTATTTTCGGCGATAGCATCGTTTTGTTGAAAGAAGAAAGTAACGGCATCGACGTAGCTTTCAAATCGGGTCAAAACCGCTCGTATGACCTTGTATTCGGTTGCGATGGAATTCATTCGATCGTCAGAAAATTGTGTTTCGGTGAAGAGGCTGAATTTTCGCATTTTCTGAAAACTTATTTCTCCATCACGATCGTGAATAGCTTGTTGATCCGGGAGAATACGACACAGATGTACAATGAGCCGGGCAAGGCTATCATGCTGAACGCCTACAATAATAAAACCGATATTGTTCTCTGCTTTTCTTCAGATAAGGAAATTCCTTACGACTACCGAAACGAAGAACAGCAGCGGAATATCATTTTGGATCAGTTTTCTGGACTAGGCTGGCGAACGCCTGAATTACTGGAAGAAGTGAAGAACTCTAAGACTTTTTACTTTGACAAACTGTGCCAAATGAAAATGCCGTCATGGACAAAAGGCAGGGTAGCGCTAGTCGGTGATGCTGGATTCTGCGCTTCTCCAGCTGCTGGCATGGGTGGATCACTAGCCATAGATGGGGCGGCCGCTTTGGCTGATGCTTTCCAAAAGTGCCATGGAAATTTTGAACTTGCGTTCGAAGAATACAATAAGAGTTTCCGTCCTTTCATCGAAGAAGTGCAAGCAGCCGCGGAAATGTCTGTAGATTTTCTTGTCCCGCGAACGGAAGAAGCCATTCGTAAAAGAAATTCGCGAGGACCATTCGCATAGGTCTACGGAGCGAACTGGAGGGTAAAGTTTATTCAAAAAAACGGCAGCCGATCATACGATCGGCTGCCGTTTCTATATCAATGAGCTTATCCGTCAAACTAAAATCAAGAGACGGAATATTTCTCAGTCGGTTCAGACTCCTGCGAATTCACAAAGCGGTTACGGGCAGCCCCCATACCAAATGCAAATATTAGTAAGCTGGCGACAATTAGGAGCATTAATGGAAGATCCCAAGTCCCTGTGATGTCATGCAGCCAACCGAAAAGCATTGGGCCAATGGCGGCCATAATATAGCCTACGGTCTGGGCCATACCGGACAATTCAGCTGCTTCTTGAACAGTACGAGTTCGTAGACTGAAGAAAATCATAGCTAACGTAAATGAAAATGCCCCGGCGATGCCTATAATGATCGCACACAGCGGTACTAATGCATTGGTGTTCATAAACAAGCCGCCTATACCAAGCAGATAAAGCACAGCGGTTAATAGGACCAGTGGCCTCTGGTTGCGCATGCGTCCTGCGATGATTGGTACAAGGAGTGTGAACGGCAGCATGGAAAATTGAAGAAGAGATAGCATCCAACCGCCAACATCTTCCGACATCCCGCGGCTGACCAAGATTTCCGGAAGCCAGGCAGCTAGCATGTAAAAAATGATAGATTGTAAACCCATGAAGGCTGTTACTTGCCAAGCAAGCTTGGAACGCCACAAGTTCGGCTTTTTATCATTAGCAACAACCGTGACTACAGCAGTTGCTGGTTTCGTGTTGCGTAGACGGGGGAACCAGCTAATCATGGCCAGGATCGTCATCATGCACCAACAAACTAAAGCACCTTGCCAGCCGAAGCCCGCATCACGCGCCAGGGGAATGCTGATTCCGGATGCCAGTGCTCCGCACAGATTCATAGAAACGGAATAAACGCCTGTCATTAACCCAACTTGATGGGAAAAATCCCTTTTTACGAGACTGGGTATAAGCACATTGCAGACGGATATTGCAAGTCCAATCAAAATTGTTCCTGCAAACAATGTTCCGGCACCGTGAAGTGAACGGCATACCGTTCCCAGAAACAGAAAGATCAATGCACTAAAAATGACACGCTCCGTGCCATAACGCCTTGCCAGTTTGGGAGCGAATGGCGACATGAAAGCAAATGCGAGTAAAGGGACCGTCGTCAACATGCCTGCAACCGTATTTGAAATTCCGGTTGATTCCCGAATATAGCTAATTAAAGGGCCAACTGAAGTAATTGGCGCCCGCTGATTGGCAGCGACCAGAATAATACCGAGGACAACTAACCATCCTAGTGTCAAGTTTGTAGAGCTCTTTATATGAGCCGCTGGTTGTAAGTGTTTCATCATATTTTAACCTCTCTGTTGCTGAAAATGTTCTTTGGAATGTTCGATGTAGATACGTACGGTTTCCGCAGCTTGTGAACTGTCATGTTGTTTGATGGCGAGAAGAAGCATCTCATGATTTTGCAAATAATAACTGTGAGAGCTTAATTCCATAACATCCGATATGGTTTCGCGAACGCCTTCGGTCATATGATTATAAAGTTCCATCAGTAAGGGATTATGGGAAGCCGCGATGATTGAGCGGTGGAAAGCTATGTCTGCAATGGCATATGCTGCGTCGTCACGGCTATGTACGGCAAGCTTGCAAGACTCTATGTGTTGCTGAATATCCTCCAAATCTTCTTCTGTTCGCCGAGTAGCAGCTAGAATCGCCGCTTCACGCTCTAGTGCATGGCGAACCTCGAGCGTTTGCAATATGTCACTCCTTTGAATCCGTTTTTTTAGAACAGGGCCAAGGGCGCTGGATGAGGATACGTAAGTTCCATCACCTTGCCTTGTCTTTAATAATCCTGAATGAGTTAATGCACGCATAGCTTCTCTTAACGTATTGCGACTGACCTGAAGTTCTTCCATTAGCTCAGGCTCAGTAGGAATCTTCATCCCAACTTGCCACACGCCACTCTCAATTAATTGTTCGATCTGCATGGATGCCTGCTCGGCAAGTGACAGTCGGTTAGTCTTATTCAACATAACGTCCGCTCCTCTTAAACGTAGGATGATTGGTCCTTTACAGAATATCACTTCGTTTGTGGAATGACAAGACCGTAAATGAAATGAAATTTAACCAAAAACTTTAATAATACCCCGATTATTTATTAAATTGTTTTCCGTATCCTTATTAGAAGTGGTATAGAGAAGTGGAGATCACGGGGAATGAGCTTACTCTTGAACTTTTGCAGGTCTTTTTTTCCATGGGGAATTTTAATGTCGATGATATCATCCTGAATATTTTTGGAGGTCTACTTGGATACTGTTTTTTAAGGTTGTTCCTCCAAAAGCCCTCCCCTAAGAGATCTAACTGAATATGCTAAAGTACAAGTTCCTTGGGGGTGAAGATATTGATTCAACTGAACGGAATCGTAGGTGGAAAAGCTCCAATTGCAGTGGGAGCCCGAGAAACGGTACTCCTCCAACAGATCGTAATTCGAGTAAAAAATCGCCAAAAGCTCATTTTGAAAAACCTGAATTTTTTATTTAATAACGAAGCTTTTGCTATCAAAATTGAGGCTGAGCCCTCCCCAGGTGTATTTATCGCAAGAGGCGGGGCAGGCGACTTAAGCCCAAATAAGGTGCTGGTTAACAATAGAAGTGGTTCGGAAGTGACGATCTTTCTGTTAATTAGTGCTGTAAATACAGCCAATAACACCAGAGCTTTGAGTCGTTCTGACAGCTGGCGCCTGCTACTTCAGCGTAAGTAATGTTGACTAAGATTACGTTAACGTAGAACAAAGCAGGCGCATTAGCGTACTGCTTTGTTTATTAAGGGATCAGAATATTTTACGGTAAAAATTCAAGTAGGCGTTTTGAAGCTGCTGAAAGCGGCACGCCTTTAAGTGTAGCAATTCCAACGTGACGCTCCGGAACGGGAGGGGTCAGAGGTATTTCAACCAGTTTGCCTGAAGATAATTCTTCCGTTACATAATTGCGCACAATAAAAGTAAGACCAAAGCCACTTTGTGCAAACTGTACAAGAAGATCAAGGCTGCCTAATTCAAACTCTGGCTTCAGTCGTACACCGTGAGATATGGCAAACTCGTCAAGAAAATTTCGTGTACTGCCTCCTGGTTCAAGGAGCAGCAAAGGGTATTGATGAAGCTCCTCCAGAGGGAATGGTTTTTCTGCTAGTGCTGCATAATCGTGATTTCCGACAAGACAATCCTGCTGGGGAGAACTTATACGGAAATTAATGTTAGGATCACTCGTAGGTAAGTTCACGATTCCAAAGTCAATTTTCCCCTCCTTCAGAAGTGTGATGGTTTCAGGTGTTGTTCGATTGGTCACGCGGATCTTGATGTCAGGGAACTGCTTGTGGAATTGTTCCAAATGCCGCAGCAGGTAATGCTTGCAGAGTGTATCGCTTGCACCGATGTTAATTTCGCCGTACATAAGTTCTTGCATTTCAGCGATTTTTTTCTCGCCAATTTCAATAAAATGGATCGCCTGTTCTACGAATTTGAAGAGCACTTCACCTTCAGTAGTTAATGTTACGCCTTTGGTAGTTCGAAAAAAAAGCAGTCCGCCAAGGCTCGCTTCCAGTTGCTTCAGTGTGTGACTAACCGCTGGTTGCGTGATGTGAAGTCTTTCTGCGGCCTTCGTCAAACTGCCGAATTTAGCCGTCCAATAGAAAACTCGATACCATTCCATATTGAATTCCACAGCTATTACCTCTGTTTATGATGAGTATTATTTATATCAATTTTACTAATGTTATTACCACAAATTATAATCACTGATGTTGACCAATACAAGTGACGGAGGCGAGGAATTTGACGATTACGGCAATCGTAGGAGCAAATTGGGGAGATGAAGGAAAGGGTAAAATGACGGATGTCCTTTCTGCAGAATCGTCTTATGTTGTGCGATATCAAGGCGGAAGCAACGCGGGGCATACGATTATTAACAATTACGGAAAATTTGCGCTTCATATGCTCCCTTCAGGAGTTTTTTATCCAAATGTGATGAATGTGATTGGTCCTGGAGTTGCGTTAGATGTGGATGCTTTCACAAGAGAACGGGAAGAGTTACTTGAAAGAGGGGTTCCTGAGCCGTGTTTATGCGTGTCGGATCGTGCTCAAATCGTACTTCCTGTACACCGATTATTAGATGAGCTGGAAGAAGAACGGTTAGGTGCTCGCAGCTTTGGTTCGACAAAACGCGGAATTGCGCCTTTTTACATGGATAAATATGCAAAGCTTGGCATTCAAGTATCGGATTTGTACGATAAAGAGAGGTTATTATTGCGATTAAAACAGTCACTAGAGGCAAAGAATGTCCTACTTGAGAACCTGTATGGGCGGGAACCGATTCAACCAGAGGATTTGCTAGCGGAATTATTAGAGCAAGCCGAGAAACTCCGTCCATTTGTTTGCGATACGACCACCATGCTACATAAGGCCTATGTGAACGGAGAGTCGATACTGTTAGAGGGCCAACTCGGAGCACTGCGCGATCCAGATCATGGCATTTATCCTTATTCAACATCATCTTCCACGCTTGCGGGATTTGCTCCCGTTGGTGCAGGCATACCTCCTTATGCTATTTCGAAGGTCATGGCCGTGGTCAAATCCTATTCAAGCTGCGTAGGTACAGGGCCGTTTGTATCCGAATTGGATGGAACAGAAGCGGATGAACTGCGACGATTAGGAGGGGATGCGGGGGAGTTTGGCGCAACGACGGGTCGACCTCGCCGTGTTGGTTGGTTCGATGTTGTGGCTACTCGTTATGGCTGCATGATACAAGGTGCGACGGAAGTTGCTTTGACGAATCTTGATGTGCTTGGATACTTGGATACGATTCCCGTTTGCATTGGATATGAATTACAAGATGGGACAGTAACAGCCGATTTTCCAGTAAGCGCCAAGATTGATAAGGCCAAGCCAATCTTGCAACACTTTAAGGGTTGGAAATGTGATATTTCAAAAGCGCGTTCTTTCGACGAGCTGCCTATCGCTGCTCAGCAATACGTCGCGTTCATTGAATCTGCCATTGATGTGCAAATAAAGTATGTTTCAGTAGGGCCTAGACGCGAACAACTGATAGGCATATAAAAAAATCTTGCCCAGGGCTGCCGACATTAATGTCGGCAGCCTTTGTTGAGGTATAACGCAAAATGCCATCACGTCCGAAACTGATTGAAAATCAAGAGTACCAGTATGATGATGGAAAATAGCATATATTATAAATATTATTGTGCCCAACTAACAATAACAGTTTAATTTAAAACGATATTAATTTATTGATAAACAATAAATTATATGATAAAGTCATTTTATAAATAAATTAGCGAGGTGCTCTTAATGAAACGGGGAACAACACTTTTTTTGAAGATAGCAGTTATTCTTATTGGAATTCCTATTCTTGCTTTGTGCATATTTTTAGTGCCTAAGTTCGGGAATTTTGCTGGAGGATTATATCCAGATTTCGCTTATATGAAACCACTCGTATTAACCGATATGTACGCGGCAGCGATACCATTTTACATTGCTCTGTATCAGGCTTTTAAACTGTTAAGTTATATTGATAAGAACCAAGCGTTCTCGGAATTATCCGTAACGGCTTTAAAGAATATAAAATACTGTGCCATTACAATCAGTGCTTTGTATCTACTAGGTATGCCACTTTACTATCTCATTGCGAGGAGAGTTGACCCTCCAATAATCACAGTCACCGGGTGGGTCATTATTTTCGCTTCTATCGTGATTGCCGTTTTCGCTGCAGTTCTTCAAAAACTTTTACAGGAAGCAATTCATATAAAATCTGAAAATGATTTAACAATCTGAGGTGAATAACATGGCGATTGTCATCAATATTGATGTGATGTTAGCAAAACGGAAAATGAGCGTAACGGAGCTTGCGGAGAGGGTCGGAATTACGATGGCTAATCTTTCCATCCTGAAAAATGGGAAAGCAAAAGCGGTTCGTTTTTCAACATTAGAAGCGATATGTAAGACTTTGGATTGTCAGCCAGGAGATATTTTGGAGTACAAAAGCGAGAAAAACTGAAATTAAGAAACGGCAGCCGTTGGGGCCGCCGTTTTCTTATTTACTACCTGAAACATGGTTGCTTAAACCCATCGTTTCTTGAGCCAGACGCGGTATATGACATAGACGGATACCAAAAAAAGGACATACACGCCGACGGACAAAACGAGCTTGCTGGTGCCAGCAAATAGATTGCTGCCGATGAACGCAAACAATAGCATTGCAGGAATTTTGCCCAATGCGGAGGCTACGGCGAATGTAACGACGGGAATGGAAGTAATGGCAGGAATGACATTCACGACAGCCTGAGGGATAACCGGGATCAGTCGTGCTAGCAAAATCGTCAGGAACGGATTTTTTTCTATCGCAACTTGGAGCTTTTCCAGCTTTTCATACTTGGACAAGTAAGCACGACCCTGTTTTTGAAATAAGTAGCGTGTGAGCCAAAATACAATGACAGACGCGACTGAGGCAGCAGTCCAACTGATCAAAGCGCCCATCAATGGACCGTACATAAACCCGAGCAAGCCGATAACTATTTTGTAAGGGATGATAGGTACGATAATAAAACCGAGCGCGGCCAAAAAAATAAGCAGAACGGGCGCATCTCCATGCTGCATCCAATTCAAAATTTCGTCCTTGAATACATAAGTAGTGAATATGAGCACGAGGTACATGCAGATGGTCAACCATTTCTTCATTTGGTGAGGTGTCTCCCTTGGTCTGAATCTTTCATCTTGCCTTGCTAATTATACTTAGTGTAACACAACCATCCCATTTTCAAAGAGTTTACTTACTATACTGTCGTAAAGTATGTAAATAAAATTTCAGTACTTTTAAAAGGATACGGAGTGTTTTATCATTAGGGGGACAAGTCAGCAGATCACAATGGAGGGATTGGGCACATGAAATACCGGAAATTAGGCAAATCGGGACTAAAGGTTAGTGAGGTTAGCTTAGGCAGTTGGCTTACATATGGCGGTTACGTTGAAAAGAAAAACGCAGTAGATTCCATTCACAGCGCATACGATCTCGGTATCAACTTTTTCGATACAGCTAATGTGTATGAACGTGGAGAAGCTGAGAAAGTGGTAGGAGAGGCGCTCAGCGGTTACTCCCGCGATTCCTATGTACTTGCGACAAAAGTGTTTTGGCCTATGGGGTCTGGTCCCAATGACCGGGGATTGTCCCGTAAGCATGTTTACGAGCAATTGCATGCCAGCCTTAAGCGTCTGAATACGGATTATGTCGATATCTATTATTGCCACCGCTTTGATCCAGAAACTCCTGTAGAGGAAACGCTTCGCACCATTGATGATATGGTGAGACAAGGCAAAATTTTGTATGCTGGAGTCAGCGAATGGACAGCTGTACAAATGGCGGAAGCACTAGCAGTAGCAGATAAATATTTGCTTGATCGCATCGTCGTCAATCAACCAGTCTATAACATGTTCAACCGCTATATCGAAAAAGAGGTAATTCCGCTTGGCGAACAGAAAGGCATCGGCCAAGTCGTATTCTCGCCACTTGCGCAAGGTCTTCTCAGCGGGAAGTATACTTCGATCTCCGAAATTCCTGCAGATAGCCGTGCCGCCAAACTGGAAGGTATGAGAAACGGGATCACAGAGGAGAAAATCGCCAAAGTCGGACAGCTCAATGGCATTGCTAAGGAGCTGGGAATCTCTGTAGCCCAACTCGCATTAGCTTGGATTTTGAGACAGCCTAATGTTGCGAGTGCGCTCGTGGGTGCAAGCCGTCCAGAGCAGGTAGAGGAAAATGCGAAGGCATCTGGTATCGAGCTTTCATCGGATGTACTCGATAAAATTGAAGCTATTTTGGCTTAAAAAATAAACTTTTGGTACAATATGAAAGAAACTTGAAACCGGCCTCAATGGCCGGCTTTTTGTTTTTAATTGATTATTTGATATCGAGGAGAAGCATGGCTTTGAAAGCAGCCCTAAAGACGTGTTGAAAGTCGCTTATAAAAACATACGGCCCCCAGAGGATAACGAAGTCCTTGTGCGAATGTTGGCACGACCGATTAATCCATCTGATTTGATACCGATTAGAGGTTCTTACTCAATTGCGGGGAGAAGGAACGTGGCAAGAATTTGTTAAAACATCAGCTGGCTTCGCCGTGCCCATTCCTAGCTCCATTGATCATTTTACTGCTGCCCAGCTATATATAAATCCAATTACAGCATGGGTTATTTGTACGGAAGAGTTGGCATTAGAACCGGACGATGTATTGGTAGTTAATGCGTGCGGCTCTGCGATCGGGCACATTTTTGCGGTTACGAGAAATCATAAGTATACGGAAGCTTTACTTAGTCTTGGTGCCGCTTCTGTCATTAAGACCTCTGAAGTCCCCTTACAGAAGACCCTTATGGATTTAACGAATGGACAGGGTGCTGATGCAGCCATTGATTCTATAGGAGGAACCAGAAAGTATCGACAGAAACTTGGAAAGAGACATTCAATCGTTTGATCACGTTACTAATTGAGAAAAAAATAAAACTTATGGGGACTGATTCTCATTACGATTTGAGTTTGCGTTCGATGTGGTGCAGAGCAGAGATTATTGGCTTCCATTGGTATCAGAAACCCACACGATGCCTCTGTAAGTTGAAATAGGTACCAATTGACACCCTGAGGAGAAATCCACTTTTCAAAAGATAGCGCTTTTATTGCATTTGCTTACTCCCCGCGCCAAGCCAGTCCTGTGAATAGCATTCCCACAGCAATGATAATCTTCATATCTATTACCATCATTTCACACACCTTTCATTTTTTTACTGAATGATTGTATAGACAGGAATTGCTGGATGCATATCGAAAGTTTAAAATACAATTGTTTTTAAAAGGGGACTAGCTCATGCTGGATGATCGTAAATTTTTATTGGAGGCATTTCTTGAAGCTGAGAAAGCCAAAGAGGCAGGTACCTATCCGATTGGAGCAGTAATCGTGGATTCTGACGGTAAGATGATTAGCAGGGGACATAATAAGGTCTTTACGCTAATAGATACAACCGCTCACGCTGAGGTCGATGCCATTAGAAACGCTGGAGCAAGAATGCTCGATGCTGAGACCAAGAAATTTCTAAAAAAAAGCTATACCCTGTACACTACTTGTGAGCCTTGTCCCATGTGCAGTTGCACAATTCTGTTAACTTTCAGTATTAATCGGGTCGTTTGGGCTGCAAATGATCGAGACATGGGGGCGATGAGAAAGTTTGTAGAAGGACCGCATTTTCAAGACCGTTTTAGCAAAATTTCTATTGAAGCAGCACCTTACAGGGATTTAGAGATTCGTCAGACCAAAATGCTTGCTGAGTGGTCTATAAAAAGAGGGTATATAGATACCCACTGGCAACATGATAATGATGATTAGAAGTCATGGTAATTATTTTAACCCTATTTTATTATAGGAGGTAAAACCGCACATTGCATACCACCCTGGAGGTGAACCATGAAGAAAGTTACTGCAGCCGATCGAGTGAAGCTCGCGCCAGGGTTCTGGTCCAGTCTGCTCTTCATAGGGATATCCCCTCAAGAAGTAGCTCGGCATGCCCGTCTACCTCTGACTATTATCAATGACCCCGTCATTACGACGGCCCAATACTATGCGATCTGGCAAGCTTATGCCGAACTTGTTGGCGATGCCGCCACGTCTATCGTCAAATTGGCCACTGCATTCGAGACAGCGCAATATCCACCGGCCGCTTTAGCAACCTTCCATGCCCGAGATTTCCGAGATGCTCTTACGCGAATGTCTCGTTACAAACAAATGTGTCCTCCCGAAAACTTGTGTTTGCGTGAAGAAGGAGAACATGTTGTCGTCGAACTGGATTGGCAGCATGCCGTTGAGCCTGGACCGCCGGTACTGGTAGGCATTACACTTGCTTATCTCCTGGAACTCGGACGACGAGGAACCGGACGTCCTCTCCAAGCTCATTCTGTTGAGCTCGTCCATGATATAGGCAACTCGAAAGTTCTCGAAGATTTTTTCGGCTGCTCTGTTCGGGTAGATGCCTCTGGCAACCGGCTTACGCTATACGGTAGTGATCTGGAACGTCCTTTTGTTTCTTATAATGCAGAACTTCTCGAGATTCTAACTCCTACTTTGGATCGTCATTTGGATGAACATCAGAGCAAACGTAAGATCAGCAATAAAGTAAAATGGATTCTGTCGCGCTGCCTTTCGCGAGGGCGTATCGACATTCAAACCGTAGCTAATGAGTTGGGAATGAGTGATCGCAGCTTGCAGCGACGTTTGACAGAAGAAGGAACAAGCTTTAAGCAGTTGTTGGTGCAAACCAGGCATGAGCAGGCACTCAATTATTTGGTAGACCCGTCGCTGGAGATCAAAGAGATCGCTTTTCTCGTCGGCTACGAGGATCAGAATTCATTCTACCGGGCTTTCCGTTCGTGGGAAGGAGAAACTCCCGCCAATTGGCGTATTGCGCAAGAACATTGGCGTTCCTCGCTAGTTACCGAATAGACGAAACCAGCTATCATAATCTGTATTCACAACATAAGGAGTGTAGACAGATGGATATGGGTTTAAGAAATAAAACGGCATTAGTGACGGGCTCTACCAAGGGAATCGGTAAGGCGATTGCTTTAGAACTTGCCAATGAAGGTGTTCATGTTCTCATAAATGGCAGGAGCAATGAAGAGGTTGAGCTTACAGTGAAGGAGATTCAGGCGAAATTTCCTAACACTCAGCCTAAAAGTGCCGCAGCCGATCTTGTAGATGCGCAGCAAAGAGAAGCTTTATTCACGAGGTTCCCCCAAGTCGATATCTTGGTCAATAATATGGGCATCTACGAAATTAAGTCCTATGATGATTTAGATGATGCCGAGTGGGAGAAGTACTTCCGCACGAACGTGCTTGTCGCGAACAGTTTGACGAAGTTGTATCTGCCTTCCATGTTAAGCGGCGATTATGGGCGCGTCCTCTTTATCGCAAGTGAGGAAGCCATCATGCCTTCGGGATTGATGCCTCATTACGCTATGACCAAATCGATGCTCCTCTCGTTGTCCAAAAGTCTGTCAAAGCTGACCAATGGATCAGAAGTCACCGTGAATACGATCATGCCCGGGCCGACGCTCTCCGAGAATGTACAAATGATCATCGAAAGCATGTATTCGAACGAAGAGATGACCTTCGAGGCGAAAGAGAAGGATTTTATGGCGAAGAATTTGCCGCAATCCGAAATCCAGCGGTTCATACGACCGATAGAGATAGGTAGACTAGCTACATTTATCTGTAGTCCGTATGCCTCCGCGTTCAAAGGCTCGCCTATCCGAATGGATGGGGGAATGGTACCGACAATATTTTAATGAACAAACTCTGTGTAAGTAGACAAGCCTGTCGTAGACATGGAAATTATATACATGGGAATATAGGATTGGTATAATATCGTTATCCTTTTATTCCATTTCTATCGAACAGGAGTGTCAGACATGAGTTCAATTTGCAATTACTGCAGTAAAAACGAAGCACTGAACAATCTTATGATCGAAATCGGCCAGTTACGTGTATCAACCTTGTATTTATTTAAGGAACAGACGTACCGGGGGCGCTGTATTGTCGCGCTGAACGAGCATGAAACAGAGTTTTTTCATCTGCCACAGGAGAAGCAAGACGCTTATATGCGTGATGTAGCGCAAGTGGCAGCAGCGATTGAAAAAGCGTTCCAACCGGATAAAATTAACTACGGTGCATTTGGTGATACAATGCCGCATGTACATTTTCACATCGTACCGAAATATAAAGATGGCTACACCTGGGGAAAAATGTTTGAAATGAACCCAGCGGGAAATCTTCTTCTAACTGAGGAACAATACGGGGCACTTATTGATCAAATCAAAAGCCATCTCTAAATGTTCGATCCGCAGAAATTGCGGATTTTTTATTTTTCGGAATATTACGATTTAAACAAGGTATTTGCCGTTACTAGGACAGGTGTCCCTACATAGACATATGCTGATGAGAAAGGTATATGCCATGAACAGGGATGGTGTAAAATAGATGACCCAAAGCCGGAAAAAAGCAGGTACACGATTAACCGGAAGGCTCGTATTTCCGGGGAATCCGACATACCATGCAGCCAGAATGGAGTTCAATAGACGCTTTTCCAAATTTCCAAAGGTCATTGTTTTTTGCAGGCGAACTCAGGATGTGATCAACGCAGTCAAATGGGCTCGCGAGCGGGGCGTACGGCTGCGAGTGCGCAGCGGCCGGCACAGCTATGAAGCGTTTTCGGCTGTCAATGGCGGAATTATTATCGATGTGAGCGAGATGGATAAAGTTAAGGTTGATCGGAAAAATAGGGTAGCCATTGTTCAAACGGGAAATCCACTTGCTCGTGTTTACAAAAAGCTGTGGATTAAGCGTGTCGCGCTGCCGGCTGGGACTGCGCCTGACGTAGGCGTAGCCGGGCTTACACTGGGCGGCGGCATTGGACTTTTGTCCCGGAAATATGGACTTACGTGCGATAACTTGAAACAAGTGAAGATGGTCGTAGCTTCGGGGCGGTATGGAGCAAAGACCATTGTGGCAAACAGGAGGCAGTATGCCGATCTGTTGTGGGCATCACAAGGAGGCGGGGGAGGAAACTTTGGCGTTGCTACAGCCTATACGTTTCGGGTTAGACCTATTTCAAAGGTTTCTATATACAGCGTCACATGGAATTGGAGCGATTTGGAGAAGGTGTTACCGGTTTGGCAGCGTTGGGCCCCATCCGTCACGAACCGCTTAACCTCAACCATCGAGGTGTCTGCCAAGCAGGTAGGTACTATTGTATCAACCGGGCAATTACTTGGAGGTGCTGAGGAGTTGCGCAGCTTGATTAGACCGCTCTTGCGTGCAGGCAATCCGGTGAAAGTGCTGGTGAAGACAGTGCCTTTCATTGAAGCAACTAAATTTTTTGCCGAATCGGACTTACATTTGGAGCCGAAATTTAAAATAAGCGGGGCTTACGGGTTTCAACCATTGCCTCGTGAAGGAGTGCGAATCATTCGTGACTTTTTGTCCAAAGCACCCAATAGGAATTCTACCGTGTGGAGTCAAAGCTTAGGTGGTGCAGGAAGCGCGGTGAGTCGAATATCGCCTACTGCAACGGCCTATCCGCATCGAAAAGCGGAGACCATTTATGAACTGTCAGCTCGCTGGAGGAATAACCGCGAGCAGCAACGGAATATTCAATGGGTGGAAAGATTCCGCAGAGCGTTACGTCCTTTTGTTAAGGGGGATTATGTGAACTTTCCCGATTTGCAGATGAAAAACTGGCCAAAGGCGTATTATGGTGTGAACTTAGGCAGATTGAAGCAGGTGAAACGAAAGTATGATCCTCATAATGTGTTTCGTTTTGCTCAGAGTATACCGGTAGGTAGTAAGGTAAGAAAACAATAATCTAGTGAGGTTTTTCGTATGAAAATTGACCGCTTGCTGGCCATGACGGTGCTGCTTTTGAATCGCGGGCGTGTCAGTGCCAAAGAATTGGCTGATCGTTTTGAAGTTTCGACAAAGACGATTTATCGTGATATGGAGACCCTGAATCAATCGGGTATTCCAATTGTGGCTTATCAAGGCATTTCCGGTGGATTTGAAATCATGGAACCTTACGCCATGGCTCGGCAATTCTTAACGCTCGGTGAAATTGAAGCGATCGTCGCGGCGGTAAAAGGGATACATACCGCCGTGGATGATCGTATATTTGATACTCTGCTGGATAAAGTAAAGGCGCTGCTCAGTCGAGTAGATCGCCTTCAAATGGAGCAGCAGGGAACAGGACTTGTTTTCGATTTCAATCCGTGGGGGCAAGGACCTGGTGCACGGGATAAAGTGAACAGCTTGAGGCAGGCGATTGAGCATACACGCAAGGTTAGTTTCAAGTACTTGAACATGAACGGTATGGAAAGTGAGAGAGTCGTCGAGCCTGCCGCATTAATTTTAAAAGGATACCTATGGTATGTACAGGCTTATTGCACACTTCGAAGTGAATTTCGAGTGTTTCGATTATCTCGTATACAGGAGTTGCGGGTGTTGGAGCAAACCTTTGTTAGAAAACAAGCCCCTTCGCTAGAGGGCTATGCGTGGGAGTCGGATTGGTCGAATACGAATATGGAAGAGATGACATTTCTATTCCATTCGAAAGTTCGGCATCGTGTGGGGGATTCCTTCGATCCGGGACAAGTTAAAAGACAGGAGGATGGTTCCTTACAGGTAAAAGGGCGCTTCGCCGAAGATGAATGGCTTTACAGCATGCTGCTGAGTTACGGTGAACATGTCAGAGTCGAAGCACCGATCCACGTAGCCGAAGAAATGGTAAATCGGGCACGAAAAATTATGGAGCTCTATCAGAAACTGGACAGATAGGTGTCCACGTTCTCCCTGTATATTGATGATAAATACAAGGAGACGAGGTTGAATTTATGCGTACATATATATCCGAGCAACCAGCAATAACACTAACAGGTGTTCAAGTACGAACAACAAACGCGGAGGAAGCGGGCCCAAATCGGCGATTGCCGAAACTATGGGAAACATATTTTCAAAGTCAAATCACGTCACAAACCCCGACAATCAATTCCCATTTGATCTATGCGCTCTATACGGATTATGAAAGTGATGCTACAGGCGCGTATACCACACTGATCGGGCACGAAGTAGCCAGCGTTAAGTTGCGGGATGAGGACAAGTTCCATACCGTTGAAGTGCCAGCGAGCAAATACTTGGTATTTACAACAGAAAAGGGCCCTGTTTATGAAGTGGTTGCACAGGCGTGGGGGAAAATTTGGGAATATTTTAAGGAATCAGAGGAAGTAAGGGCATTTACGGGAGATTATGAGCTGTATGACGCCAGAAATTTAGATCCCGAGCAAACACAGTTGCAGATTTTTATAGCAATTAAATAGATAAAAATGGCGCCTAATGTAGGACGTTCTTTTTATTGTTGAAAGATGCGATTTGCTTCTCTTTGTTTAGAATGCGATAATGTAAAAACACCAAATTTTAGGAGGTAAAAGAGCAATGAAATACATTGTTGATTATCAATTCACCAAACCTGATCAGGGGGTAAAAATAAACAAAGGATCCATTCAAATTGACATCGAGAGTGATGTGGAGTCGGAGATCATAGAAAAAGCCAAAGAGATCGTTATGGAAAAAGAAGGTGCGACAGAAGTGAAAGTAGGTTTAATAAGTCCGGAATGTTAGGCCGCTCATACGAAGCGGCTTTTTTAATGAATAAACACGAATGTACCACAGAGTGGGAACTCGCAGAGAATGTATTAGAAAGCGCTTTCCTGTCCCGGAATGTGCTACAATTACATAGACCATACTGGCGAAGGAGTTTAAAAAAAGCCATGGGCATTAGGGATTATCTAATTGAAGGCGTTTCCGGAACTGGTAAAACTTCGGTCTGCAATGAATTACAGCGGCGCGGTTACCATGCCATTCACGGTGACCGAGAATTAGCTTATCAAGGCGATCCAGAAACAGGTACTCGGACGGATGGTGTTACGCACGAGCACCATATATGGCACGTAGATAAAGTAAAAGATTTGGTCGCCAATCAAGATGAGGCGGTAACATTTTTCTGCGGTGGTTCCAGGAAGATTTCGAAATTCTTAGATTTATTTGACGGTGTATTGTCCTCGAGGTCGATCTTGACACATTGAACAGGCGGCTTGACAAACGACCGGAAAATGAGTGGGGGAGTAAGAAAGCGGAGCGGGAACTCATTGCGCGATTGCACCAAACGAAAGAAGACATTCCGGAAAACGGAATGATTATCGACGTTACTGCACCGATCACGGACGTCGTTGACGAGATCATCCGTCTAAGCGAAGCAAATAAATGCCAGGGGTAGAAGTTATTTAAACTATAGATGGGTGGCGATGGTTAGGTATGAACCTTTTTAATAGCTGCGTGGGGAAAAGTCTACATTCTTCCCTTCAATGGATGAATGAACCACATGAATGGACATTTTCTGAACAAAGTGCACTTATAATTACTGCGCCACCTCGTGCAGACTTCTTCCATAACCCAACAGAGGAAACGAGGAAAAATTCTGTTCCATTCCTGTACACGACAACAAGTGAAAATTTTATTTTAACCACTCGGGTTAGCGTAGACATACGTGACCGAAATGATTCCGCATGCCTGATGGTCATGGCAGACGAGAATAACTGGGCCAAGTTATGTTATGAAGATTTTAGAGGTCGACCTTCCATTATTAGTGTTGTAACGAAAGATATTTCGGATGATTGTATCGGTGACTATGTTGGAAATGTAAAACCTTTCTTCAGAGTGTCTCGATATGATAATTGCATAGCTTTTCATTATTCTCTTGATGGTAATGATTGGGCCTTAGTGCGTTATTTTGGAATGAAGAATAGTCAAAGGTTAAAAGTTGGTGTAGTTGCTCAGAGCCCAGTTGGTGAAGGATGTGTAGTGAAGTTCGATTACTTACAGCTCTTTCCCAATACGAATAAAGATGTAAATAATATTTGATTACCCCTTAAGGAAGTAGGTTGGTTAGTGAGACGGGAACATTTATTAAAGCTCCTGCAAGAGAAGGAATTGTACACGGATCGTCCTTTCGATGGGTGTAGCGAAGCAGAGATAAAGCTACTGGAGCAAGAAATGGGAGTCAGGTTACCCGAGTCCTATCGTCATTATTTACTTGCAGTCGGCCATTATTCGGGAAGATTGTTCCAAGGCACAGACATGCAATTCTCACAACTAAAAGAACTTCAGGATGAGGCAAATGAGTTATTACGAGAGAATAATAACCCGGTCGTGCTGCCTGCTAGCGCTTTTGTATTCTCTATTCATCAGGGCTATGAAATTAGATTTTTTAATTTGGATGAAGGGGATAATCCTCCTGTCATGGAATGGTACGAGGGAAGCATGAAGGGGATAATTAAGCTCTATGATTCATTTGAAGAGTTTCTTGCCGATTCGATATATCAGCATTCAGTTATAAAGTGGCTTGATTAGACTAGGGAGCAATAGTGAATAATAATTAAACACATATACGAAAACACCAAAGTCAGAAACTAGAAGCTGCCGTGAGAACGGGCAGCTTTTTCGCGTTGTTTAGCAACTAGTTTTGATAGGATTTACTTTGGAATTTACCACTTTGTGGAAAAATTTAGGTAGTTCTTTCTTTTAAGTCCAAGCGATCTCTTAAGAATTTGCATAGTTTAGAAGTAGTATTTACTAGCTAGTAGATATATTCTGCAAACTAGAGTTAATTTCAACCATATGAATAGGAGGGAAAAACATAAATGGCTGTCTTATCAAGCGGTCCGATAGAAAACAATGCTATCAGCGGTATGAGGCCCACTCAACAGGTAACTATATTAATAGATAATAGCGATACTGTTAATTCTGCAACTCTTATCATACAAGGATATATCTTAAATGGCACGAGAACGCTATATGTACTTGACGTTTTGGATGTCTTTCCAAATCAAGTACTAACCAAAAATTACTTTGCAAATTTCGATAGATTTGAATTCATATTTACAACAGGAGGCACCGCTGCAGATCAGACTGGAGTCTCTGTATGGGGGAAAAATGCATCCGGACAGTTAGTTACAGCACATCTGCTTGTTACATCTGAACTTTAAAAATTGGAGGTTATCTATTATATGGCTATTTTATCGACTGGACCTATTGATAATAGTTCTGTCAGCGGAGTTAGACCAACTCAGCAAGTATCGCTCATTATTGATAATCGGGATACCGTCAATTCTGCTTCTGTGGTCATTCAGGGTTATGTTTTAGACGGCACAAGAACGTTATATGTTCTTGATGTATTGGACGTTCTACCAAATCAAGAGATAACTAGAAATTACTTTGCTAATTTTGATAGTTTCGAATTCGTATTTACAACAGGAGGTACCGCTGCAAAACAAATCCAAATTTCTGTTTGGGGAAAATCGGCCTCAGGAGAAATAGTTACAGCGCATCGGATTGTTTCATCTGAACTCTTTGGAGATAACACAGGAGCTACAGGACCTGCAGGAATTACAGGTGCAACCGGGGCAACAGGAACTACAGGTACTACCGGAGCAGCAGGAACAAACGGTGCAACAGGGGCAACCGGTGCAGCAGGAGCCGCCGGTGCAACAGGGGCCAGAGGTGCAACGGGTGCTACGGGTGCAGCAGGAACAAACGGTGCAACCGGTGCTACAGGCGCAGCAGGAACGAATGGTGCAACCGGTGCAACGGGTGCAGCAGGAGCCGCCGGTGCAACAGGGGCTAGAGGTGCAACGGGTGCTACGGGCGCAGCAGGAACAAACGGTGCAACTGGCGCTACGGGCGCAGCAGGAACAAACGGTGCAACCGGAGCTACGGGTGCAGCAGGAACGAACGGTGCAACCGGTGCAACGGGTACAGCAGGGACAAACGGTGCAACCGGTGCTACGGGTGCAGCAGGAACAAACGGTGCAACCGGTGCAACGGGTGCAGCAGGGACAAACGGTGCAACCGGTGCTACGGGTGCAGCAGGAACGAATGGTGCAACCGGTGCTACGGGTGCAGCAGGGACAAACGGTGCAACCGGTGCTACGGGTGCAGCAGGAACAAACGGTGCAACCGGAGCTACGGGTGCAGCAGGAACAAACGGTGCAACCGGTGCAACGGGTGCAGCAGGAACGAACGGTGCAACGGGTGCTACGGGTGCAGCGGGAACTAATGGTGCAACGGGTGCTACGGGTGCAGCGGGAACTAATGGTGCAACGGGTGCTACGGGTGCAGCGGGAACTAATGGTGCAACCGGTGCTACGGGCGCAGCAGGAACGAACGGTGCAACCGGCGCTACGGGTGCAGCAGGAACAAACGGTGCGACGGGTGCTACGGGCGCAGCAGGAACAAACGGAGTAACAGGGGCTACAGGTGCAACAGGGGCTGACGGTGTAACCGGAGCTACGGGTGCAGCAGGAACAAACGGTGCAACCGGTGCAACAGGAGCAGACGGTGTAACCGGAGCAACGGGTGCAGCAGGAACAAACGGAGCAACCGGTACTACGGGCGCAACAGGAACAAATGGAGTAACAGGTGCAACAGGAGCTGACGGAGCAACCGGTGCTACAGGCGCTACAGGCGCAGCAGGAACCAACGGTGCAACAGGGGCTACAGGTGCAACAGGAGCCGACGGTGTAACCGGAGCTACGGGTGCAGCAGGAACAAACGGTGCAACGGGTGCGACAGGAGCAGCAGGAACAAACGGAGTAACAGGGGCTACCGGTGCAACAGGGGCTGACGGTGTAACCGGAGCTACGGGTGCAGCAGGAACAAACGGTGCAACGGGTGCGACAGGCGCAACAGGAGCTGACGGTGTAACCGGTGCTACGGGTACAGCAGGAACAAACGGAGCTACCGGTGCTACGGGCGCAACAGGAACAAACGGAGTAACAGGGGCTACAGGTGCAACAGGGGCTGACGGTGTAACTGGTGCTACGGGTGCAGCAGGAACCAACGGTGCAACTGGGGCTACCGGTGTGACTGGAGCTACAGGCACTACAGGTGCAACTGGTGCCACAGGTACAGCTTTCACGAACATTAACAGCTTTGCCGCGAATACGGCTGGTTCCGTTATCGCTGTTGTCCTTGGCGGAACTAACGTTCCACTCCCTAACAATCAACTGCTTAATGGCGGCATTACTGTCAACGGCTTAAACGATACATTTACGGTGCCGTCAGCCGGAGACTATATGATTTCGTATCAAGTAAATGTTACGGCCGCTTTGTTGGTCAGCACGCGATTGTTAATTAACGGAACACCATCTACGCCTACCATTATTGCACCTGTAGCTTCTGTATCTGAATTTAATAACTTGGTCATATTGAGTCTAGCTGCAGGTGACACAATCACACTTCAATTATTTGGATTACTCGGTGCCGCGACGTTGCTTAGCGGGGCTGCTGGCGCTGCTCTGACCATCATTAAGGTCTCTTAATTTCGTGTCATTTAGAAGCTTTTCCAGCCAAATATCATTTTAGGATTTATGTAATCTTCTAGGCTCTTTCGCTTCCCTAAGGGAAAACGGAAGAGCCATTTTTCATTACAAAAAGATTCGTTCTCGATTCGGGAAAATTTGAAAAGGCCAATCTGCCTTGGCAAACTGACCTTGTAAGTTTTTTTCCTTTTTAGCTGAAGCACTTGCAATTCGAACCTTTTCCAATGATTATTTTCCCAAAAGTAATTCCTTTAATACGGAAGTAATCATGTTGTGATCTTCTTCACCAGGCAGTCCTGATACCGAAATTGTGCCTACAATACCTTCATCCTTCAAAATTAACGGAAAGGCGCCACCCTCAGCCTTGTAATCATTCGGATTGAGGCCGGAGGCTTCCACTGTCGAAGCGGTCGATTTCAGTAATACGTGTATGTAATAGGAACTATGCCCAAAATGTTGGACAACGTTATTTTTCCATGTCACCCATTCGTCGTTATTTGAAGATGTGCCGTTCATTCTGCTGTAAAATAACAGCTCATTGTTTTTACGAATATTGACGACGATTGCTTTATTCTCTTTCATTGCCTTTTCAATAATCCTGTTCCCAACCCTGTAAGCAGTCTCATTCGTAAAAACGGAAAACTGGAGATCTATTTCTTCCTGTAGCAAAGTCATTAGTAAATCGTCGTATTTATCCAGAGTGAGCACATCCATTTCAAATAAATTATCATTTCCTGTTTGATATTATACACGCAAAGGATAGTTTTTAACTAGAAGTTATACGGAATTTAAAAATATAATAGAAAGCTTCGTTTGTTCTAAAATAAAGCGTAATAGAATAATTTTTATAGAATATGAGGAACATCTGATTCCACGAAGAACTGTTTAAATCGACTGACATCATGCAGAGTACTTCCTCAGTAATCAATAATGGAGGTTGCAACGATGGCCATTATAGAGCAGACGATTTTTAATTCATTTGGAAACAAAATTATTACTAAGGACAGAGAGATTCCTATTGTCGGCAGAATGGATGAACCGCTTATTTTAATTTTGGACAATGTATTAAGCTACACAGAGTGTGACGCTTTGATAGACTTAGCTAATAATAGAATGAAAAGAGCTAAAATCGGCAAGTCTCGAGTAGTAAGCGATATTAGAACAAGCAGCAACATGTTTTTTGAGGAAAGCGAAAATGAAATGATTCAAAGAATTGAGGCCAGAATTTCTGAACTCATGAATATACCGATATCACATGCGGAACCGCTGCAAATTTTACAATATAAAGTAGGGGAGCAGTATCATCCTCATTTTGACTATTTTACATCCGAAAATGTTGTTAACAATCGGATCAGCACTTTGGTGATGTACTTAAATGACGTGGAAAAAGGCGGTGAAACGCATTTCCCATCGCTTCGTTTCTCAGTAACGCCGAAAAAAGGTAGTGCCGTCTATTTTGAATATTTTTATAATGATAGTCGCTTAAATGAACTAACATTACACGCAGGAAATCCAGTTGAAGTCGGGGAGAAATGGGTAGCGACCCAGTGGATGAGAAGACAGAGACATCGCAACGTTTAAAGAAAGAGAGTGGAGTTTGCAGCGATGCAGCTCCTTTTTTATTTTTTAATACAAACATGCCGTAGAATGCCGTTTAGGAGAAGAGCAATACAACATTTTAAAGATACCAACATCTGGTATAATAGGGTTGAGATATTGCACTGAAAAACGATTTTCTTTGTGGAAGATTGTCAGAATTTTGGAGGTCCATTATGAACGTGAAACCTCATGTAATTTCAATTGCTGCTATATCAGGAGGTGGGAAGACTACCATTACCAATCAGTTACTAGGTAAATTGAATAATTCAAAAGCATTGTATTTTGATGAATATGACTTTAAAGATTGTCCTGAAGACATTTGTGATTGGGTTAGTAGAGGAGCTAATTATAACGAATGGAATCTGGCCCCTTTAATTAAAGACATCCAAGAATATCTTAAGAATGAATCTATTGAATATATCCTTCTGGATTATCCATTTGCATATTTAAATGATTCTATGAGTGGATACATTGATTTAACAGTTTTTATTGATACCCCATTGGATATCGCGATGGCGAGAAGGATTTTACGAGATCAAAGTGAGAACTTGGTTTATGATTTGAATAGTGACTTAAACAACTACCTAGTCCGTGGAAGAGATGCTTACTTAGAAATGCAAAAAAACGTAAAACCGAATTCTGACATTGAAATTAATGGATTGTTGCCTGTTAATTTGATTGTCGATCAATTACTAGTAGAGTTGAGACACATAGGATTGTAAGTACAGGGCGTTACGCTAACGGATATAAGCAGCTTCAACTAATCCGTGAGACGAACAGGAGGAAACAAATATGAAAACAATTAAGTGCATGATGGACCATCTTTACTGGGCGGACGGACGCATCTTGGACGCGCTCGAGGAGAGTGAGACGAAGAACAAGGACCTGTTGAAGCTGGTTCGGCACGTCGCGGTCGCGGAACGAGTCTGGCTGTCCCGATTGCAGGGCAAGGGCACCACACAATATTTACTCTGGGAAGAAGCGGAAAATCTGGAGGAGATCCGGACGATGTTCGAAGAAAACGCCGAGCAATATCGCGTCTATGTTGAAGGGCTCGAGGAATCCATGTTGGACGAGATGATCGACTATGCGAACCAGAGCGGGGTTCCGTTCAAAACGTCAATTAGGGACATTCTATTGCAGGTCCTCTTACATGGTCAATATCACCGGGGACAGATCAACCGGGCACTTCGGATTGAATCAGCAGAGCCTGCCCAAGTCGATTACATCACGTTTGCGAGGCTATAACAGTGCCTAACAATGAAGTGAAGACATTGAGCGAAAGCAGAATCTTTACTATTGATTGTAAGGATGTGTATCTTAAAGAGTACACGTTTGATGATCTCGATCAATTTCATTCTTTAATCTGGCAACCTGAAATATATGAGTACTTGCCTGGTTGGAGCGTATCTAAAGAGCGACGTAAAATATGGTTGACGGATTATGAAATAATACAAAAATGCGGGTTTAATTTTCAAAGCGTTATTGAAATAGATAACGAGAGTTATAATTACTACAAGCTTGATAAAAATGAGTGGAAAGCTAAGGTTTAATTCATTTGCATGCTCCCTTAACGATAGACAACCTCTCGTATAAGGGAGCATACAATTGACCATTAAACCCTCGAATCTACAAGAGTGTATTCAAACAGACCGCTCCGATTTCACGTACGCTGATCTTGAACAGTTCCGTCCCAGTCGTACGCCCGATTAGTTCCCGATATTCCGCTACTGCCGCATGTGGCAGAACGGCGAGAATGACGCCTGCGAAACCGCCGCCATGTACTCGGCAAGCACCGTCGCCCAACTTGTTGATGAAACGCTCGGTAATGGCGAGTGTAAGTGCAATCCCCTGTTCACGGGATACCGATTCTTGGTAGATGTTCTGCAGCCATTTCCACGAGGAATTACCTGAAGCAGTAATATATTTCAGCACGTTCTGCCATTCGCCCGCCATAATTGCCTCTACCTGCTGCCCAACACGGTCATTTTCATCCAGATAATGGAGGACCCGCAGCACCGCGCGATCTCCGGCAGTTTCGCGGAGTTCCGCGAGCCGGTCATAGATCATCTCTGCCGTCAAATCGCGGCATACCTCTGCACCAAAGGCTTGTGCTACCGCCCGCATCTCGTTCGGAATTGATGCATAATCCTTCGTGAGATCAGCATGATTACCGCCTGTACTGACAATGACAAGGCTGTAACCTGCTGCTTCAAAGGTACCTGGAACACGCTCAATCTGAGGTTCTGCCGGATCTTTGAAATCGATTGTGATCATGCCACCGTGCGAGCAAGCCATCTGGTCTAGCATTCCTGACGGCTTGTTCCAATAAAGATTTTCAGCATACTTGCCAATGCGCGACATCATGACCGCATCCATATCTCCGTTGTTATAAAACGTACTAAGCATTTGGCAGATCAGAATTTCG
Organism: Paenibacillus violae; assembly: GCF_032461945.1. NCBI lineage: Bacteria > Bacillati > Bacillota > Bacilli > Caryophanales > Paenibacillaceae > Paenibacillus > Paenibacillus violae. Next base: position 106,236 of record NZ_JAWCUD010000002.1, on the reverse strand, counting down.
AAAGAGGCCGAGGAACTGAGTCCTGATGCTGGAAGCACGTTACTGCTGATGCTAGCATTAAATCCGCCAATTTGATACCCGTGCTGTTGGAAACCATGTGCAATACCGCGGATCAAAGCAGCCGTCCCACCCTCGCCAGACTTAGGTGCTAGATCATCCAAATGGATGACGGACATGCCCGGATACCCTTCGGAAATGACCGAAATAACTCCAGTGTCTACGGTTGCTGCAGCCGCAATCGTATCTAACTGGATACTAGCTGCCAATACTTTTCCATTGTTATGGTCTGTATGATTGCCGCCTATCTCAGTACGCCCCGGAGCACTGAAGTATTTCAACGACTCCTTATCTCCATATTGCGCACGATATCCTTCCATACACTTCCGGTATCTGTCAATTTGTCTCTCTCGTTCTTCGCTTCCGTACATTTGGTCCAGTAGCTGTTGTGCCTGAAGCGAATCAAAAAACTGCTCGAAATGATCGTTCATTTGAATGTTCCTCCTGGTTCTAACTGTTTGAATAGTAATTATCATACCCATTGTACCGAAAGACAGCGCTCTCAGATAGATATTTATGAAAGAAATCGATCTTTATCAATTTCTTAGCTTCATATCTAATCAGAATCCATGGACAGGTTTGAAATTTTTCGATAAAATGCTCTGAAAGGTTTTTGCTCCTACCACCTAGTAGAAGGGGAAGTGCTGGATGAAAGGCAGTTTGAAGAAGCTTCCCATTGCTTGGCAATTGACCTTGCTGACTTCGCTCATTGTCATTCCCATGCTTCTAATCATGGTCACGAATTATTTCCGCTCTGTCGAGGTGGTAAAGCGTGACAACAGCAATTATGTACAGGGAGGCATCTCCCAGTTGAAGCAGACCATTGCGGCCAATAGCGAATACATTATTCGCATTTTGGATACGGTTGCTTACAATGGACAGACGGTTCAAAACTATTTTTACGTGACAGATCCGGTTGAGAAGTTTGAAGCGTACACGCAATTGAGGAATTATTTGTCGGATATGATGGGCATTAAGGATGGTCTGTTGGACATCATGCTGGTCGGGAGAAATAACACGAAAGTCAACATTCAAGGCAATCTGAATGATCTGATGCCAATTGTCGATGAAATCCCGGACCAAACACTGTTCTATTATGCGGGCTACAGAGAGATTGATTTCGTGGCAAAAACAATGCCAGTTCTTGTTGTAGGAGCGCCCGTGTATTCTACAACGGAGTTTAGTGAAGGCAACAAACGTCTAGGTACGGTGCTGATGACAATTTCGATTAAGTCTTTGTTTGATGTGAATTTTCCAGACAAGCTATTCAACGGGGCGAAGGTGTATATGTCGGATCGCATGGGGCATGTTTTTTTTACCAATGATCCATCCACGCGGCTTGGCAGCCTTATTCCCGAACAGGTATTGGCGGGTTCGAACCGAAAATATCTCGTTCAGAAAGATAGCATTCCCGATCTGGGAGGGGAAATTGTCATCGAAATACCTAACGAAATCTTGCTCAGGGGTATCAATGATATTCGCAAGCAGCAGTTGATTCTGGTCGCAGTAGCTCTGCTTTTGTTAATTGTGCCGCTTCTTTTTGTTATCAATAACATCCTGCAGCCGCTAAAAAAATGATGCGCCTGATAAATGAGATGCGTATGGGGCAGAAAAATCAATTAAGCAAGCGCATTCAAGTCGGCGGCTACGCGGAAATGACGGTGATGACGACGCGTTTTAATGAAATGATGGCTGAGATTGAGGAATTAACCGAACACTTGGTTGAGGGCAAACGCTTGCTGTACGAGTCTGAACTGGTGAAACGAAGAGCGGAGCTTGCCTATTTGCAAAGCCAGATTAATCCTCATTTCCTCTATAAGCAATCATCCTTCTTCCGAACCCAATGAGACGCACAAACTAACTTCCGACCCTGCATTTGTAAATGTGGGATCAGGGAATCTTGGACGCACTTCATTAAACGGGTATAAGTTGCTGCAAGACTCTCCGGCGATCGGTTCCGGCGTGTTCGTCAACAATAACAGCGGCAAAGATTTCTGGGGCAACTCCGTGGCGTCCAGCGGATCGACAAATCGAGGGGCCTATAATGGTGCGGGCATTGCCAGCGGATTCACATCTTCCTATTACAAAATCATCAGCAGAAACAGCAGCAAAGCCTTAAGCATTCCGGGAAGTTCCAATACCGATGGTGTTCAACTGCAGCAGCTTGCTTATACCGGAGGGGACAATCAACTGTGGCAAATTGCGTATGTAGGCGGCGGTAATTATAAAATAGTCAGTAAGCTAAACGGTAAAGCGATTGATATATCCGGGTATTCCACCACGGACGGGGCTTCAATTATTCAATGGCCATATAGTGGAGGAGACAATCAGCAGTGGAAACTTTCCGCTGCATCCGCTGAGGGCTATTACAAACTCATTAGCAAGCTAAGCGGAAAAGCCGTCGATATTTCGGGGGGCTCGACAGCCGATGGCACGCCGATCATTCAGTGGCCGTTTAGCGGCAGCTACAATCAGCAATGGGAGCTTGTCCCAGTGTCATAACGCAAGCGAGCACCTAAGGGCTCTCCGTTCAGCTTGGCGGGGAGTCTTATTTTTCTAAGGGAAGGGAAGTGGTTCAGGCATGAAGGCTACTAAGCGAAACATATCCGTGCAAGTTAGCCGTATTTTTCTGGGATTACTTGTTCTCACTTCTTGCACTACAAGCGTTCCAGCTGATCAGGGTGAAACGTCGTCGCAGGCCGGTCGTTTACAATCGGAAGTCCGAATTGTAGCAACCGTCAACGGCGAGCCCCTGACGATGGAAGAGTATGGGCTTGCGAGGCGGCTATCCACTCCCCAAACCGGGTCGCAGGAGGGACGGAAGGCCGATGAACTCGAGACGGCCATTCAGGTAAAGGTCTTGCAGCTGGAGGGGGTGAAGCAGGGACTGCTCGCATCCGCTTCCTTCGCAGATTTCCATGCCCAACTAGACAAGGAAAACGAGCGGAGAGCGCAAGCAGCAGAACAAAAGGCAGTCATCTATGGCCCCAAGCGATTTTCGGACCAAACGTTCTACGCCGATGAGTTCGCCCAATTGGAAAATGGCTTAAAAAGAATGGCCGCACAAACGATGGACACATCGGAAGAAGCCCTGCAGCTAGCCTATCAAAGGGACTTAGCGGCGTATACGATCCAGCCAACCATCCGGTTGAAAGTCTGGAAACTGCCGATCAGCTCAGAGGCAGGAAGCGATTTGAAACGCATGCAGGCGCTGCACAAGGAAGCAGTCTCCGGCGCCAAACTTGAAGTAATTGTCAATGCAGCGGAAGCTGCGCCGATACAAGTCATCGACGAGATGATAACTGAGGAGAATAAGCGCAGCTTATTGAAATATCGGGAAGCCGTATTCGAGCAGGCGAACCGATTGCATCCGGGCGAGTACAGCCCTATTTTTGTCGATCAGAGCAGTTATGTCATGGTCTATTGCGACAGTCGGCTTGAGGAAGGAGTCAAAGCCTTCGCGAAGGTTCGGGATGAAGTATACCGCAAGCTCGTTGACCAAAAGTTTCAGTCACACTGGGATCAGCTCCGAGCAGCGGCAGATGTTCAAGTGAATGCTGCTGAGCTCGGCAGTCAGGCAACTTTCACTGAGCGCTGATTCGCAGCGGGAAGCTTGTAAGCATCGCACTCTTGGCGTCCTCGTGCTGAAGCGTGCCATTTTCGCCATCCTTCGTGTAGCTGATGCTCATCGGAAGTTTGATTTCAACAGAATATTCGCCAAAAGGGACTTGCTTCCCGTCGAAATCTTTCTGATCCCAGATAAAGTCAAACGAATGTACTTCGCCGCTTGCCAATTTCGCATCAGGCGAATCGATTTGACCGGACCAAACAAGCGTCAACGAACCATCTGTCTTGTCCCGACGGGAGATGTCGATTTTGAAGGCAGTTGGCTGCATTGTTAACACCTCCTCACTCCCATTCCGGAATATGAATTCAATACCGACTTGTTTTCCATAAGGTTGAAAAGCTTCACTAGAGATATTACCGGCCTCGTTCTTAACATGAACCGTCAAATCAAACGGATAATTTCGCGACCCGGATCCGAGTTCAGTAATTGTTTTCGTTTGATTGATTACTGTAATCGGTTTTACCTCTACCTTCGTTGGAGGAACGTAAGCATCAGGATCCTGGTCCTTTTTCACAGCGTATATCCATGAATCACCGAGCCACGAACTATGAATATGATGCCAGCCGCTTCCATGCTCGAAAGTATTAATGGTTTGAGGAGCAAGTGAGCCAAGTACGCGGGCAGCCTTGTTAGGATGTTCGTAAACAACCGCCGTTTGGTCTAATCGAAGCGTCGTTTCTTCGCTGCGTAAGTCCGCAGGATTTCCGACTTTCGGGTTTACCCAATGGGGGCCATCCCAAGTATCCACATAGTACCAATCGTTCCATACAATTTTGGATGTGAACCATTGCGGGGCAAGCCAGCCTGCCACATGACTGCCTGCGTCTGGCGAATCGAACATTGGAGAAGTTGTCGGTAGTTCAAACGACATGCCTGAGCTGTTCGCACCATATGTCTGCACATCGTCAATGATGGGGTGCTGCGGACGCATCCACCGATAGCCGAGCCAGGTTTGAATCAAATAATTGCCATCATCGGCGTACAGGACGCGCAGCAGTTGAGGAGAAACGGAACCCGCGCTTCGAGCGCCAGAGCTGTGGCTCTGGTCATTATAGAAGTTCTCCTTACCGGTCAACAGGAGATGTTGATAGTAGTCTTCCCGAAACTCGGGATTTTGCAGGTGAACCCAGCGATCGCCGTCAGTCGTCTTAATTTCGAACCAGACAGCCTCATGAGTTTGAATCAATTTACGATCCCAGCTTGGTTCTGCCCCATCGACCTTTACGACTTGAGGTGAGGCGAAATATAGCCGCTGACCTTCGATCGAATCATACACTGGCGTAAGTTGTTCATTTAAAACGAGTTCAATCGGTAATGGAAGCAGCGCGGAATTCGAATCAGCGGCTTGCACACCTTTGTCGAGGACCAATCCGCTAAGCAGGATTAGGGATAGTAAAGTAAGCGTTTGTTTTCGCATACAAGGTTTCCTCCAATGCTCTTCAGAGTCGAATTACAGGATATATACATTAACGCAAGTGGGGATCAAATGTTTCGGCCATTTATTGATCGAAATTGGTTCCTAGTAGAAGATGAAAAGTATGCAATTATGCGAATAATAGCATCTGCGAGTTAATCGTTTGGAAGGAATTAGCATTTCTTGTTAGAATCAATATGAAGATGATCTGCTAATAAATTTATACATATAAGGAGATAAAACTATGGCAAAAAACAAATTATTAAGAATGGACAATGTTGGCATTGTAGTAGAATCACTTGATGACGCAATTTCTTTCTTCGAGGAGATTGGCTTGAAGCTGGAAGGGCGAGCTACAATTGAAGGTGAATGGGCTGGTCGTGTAACCGGGCTAGGTTCACAGTGTGTGGAGATTGCTATGATGATTACCCCAGATGGCCACAGCCGAATTGAACTTTCGCGATTTCTCACCCCACCTACGGTATCAGATCACCGAACTGCTCCTGTAAATGCCCTCGGTTATCTGCGCGTCATGTTCACTGTTGAAGGCATTGACGAATTGGTATCCAGACTAGTCACTAAGCATGGTGCACAGCTCGTTGGGGAAGTTGTTCAGTATGGGGACTCGTATCGGCTCTGCTACATACGTGGAAAAGATGGACTTCTAATCGGTTTGGCGGAACAACTCGGGAACAAATAACGGGACGTCTCGTTCAATTCATTGCTTTTGGAAAATAATTAGGAAAAATCTCTAGAGAAATTCGATTGCACCCTCTCATAATTATCCACCCTGCCGAATTCATTTGATTGATCATTAGTTATCATGAATCATTTTAATGATAAGGGAGAGGGAACGGGATGTTGCATTCGAAAAAGGTAGTCGCAGCAGGACTTGCACTCGTCATGATGCTAGGCAGCGGTACGGCGGTAATGGCAGAAGGCTATAACAAAAACAAAGGCAAACACGATGACGATCGGAAGGGTAATAACAAGATCGAATTGCATTTGACGTTCAACGATTTGAAGAACTCGGAATGGGCGATGCGTTATATTGCCAGCCTTGCTTCCAAGCGGGTGTTTGAAGGCTATGACGACGGAACTTTTAAACCGCAGAACACGGTGTCCCGCATCGAAGCGATCACCGCGGCTGTTCGTTTAATGGGGCTGCGCGATCAGGCGGAATCGCCGGCTAAGATGAGTACAAAGCTAAATTTTAAAGATGCCAACCAAATTCCAGCATGGGCTGTCGGCTACGTAGCCGTCGCTCTGGAGAATGACCTGTTCTCCGAAAGCGATGACATGGTCAACCCGCAAAAAGTCAGCGACCGGCTGTGGGCAACAACACTACTGGTGAAAGCGTTGAAACTGGACGCCGATGCCAAAGCCAAGATGAATACGGTGCTACCGTTTACAGACGCTAAGCAAATTCCTGCAGGCTCAGTTGGTTATGTCGCTGTCGCGCGGGAGCGGGGACTTGTCGATGGCTTTGAAGACAATACCTTCAAACCGAACCAACCGGTAACGCGTGCACAACTTGCCGCGCTGTTGGATCGCGTCGGTGGACAACTGCCGGATCAGGACAACAACTCGTTGACAGGCACAGTGAATGCAGCTGTAACGGGCAGCACGCTGAACCTGACACGCTCGGGCAGCACGTATTCGTATGCGCTGCATCCGGAAGTGTTTGTTTACCGGAACGGCGCTAAAGTCAACGTTTCTGCGATTCAAGTAGGCGATCAAGTGAAACTCAGCCTCTTCAACAATCAGGTTGTGTTCATTGAAGTGACGACACCGGTGAACTCTAACCCGAATACGGTGCTATATAACGGTACAGTCAGTGTGCCGGTTACAAATAATACATTGACGATTACGAATGGCACGCAGTCATCTTCGATGACGCTTGATCCGAACGTTGTCGTGTACAGAGGCGGTACAAGAATCACCGCTTACGACCTTAGGGTGGGCGATGTTGTCAGCTTGAGCATTGCGAACAATCAAGTGACCTACATCTCCGTAACGACATCCGCCACACCTGTAACAAACAGCGGCACGGTCAGCGCGATTGTGAACGATAACGTACTGCAGCTGATGAAAGCAGGAGTGAACACAACGTATACACTGGATTCCAATGCTGTCATTTACCGCAACAATGTTCAAGTTAGCCGCTCTGCGCTGCAAATCGGGGACGTGGTGAACATCAGCACATCCAATAACTTGGTCACTTATGTTCAGGTGACACAGATGGCGCAAACGCTCAGCACTAGTGCAACACTGAACGCTGCGGTTTCCAACAATGTGCTGCAAGTGACTTCGACAAACAGCAGCAGTCCTGCCTACTACACGGTTTCTCCTGACGTGGTTGTTTACCGTAACGGAGTGCGCGCCACATTGTCAGATCTTCGCACCGGAGATGTCGTCAACTTGCGCACGTCGAACAATCAAGTGATTTACATCGAGGTTACGCGCAACGCAGGCGTTGACCAGTCGTTTGATATTTACGGGTATTTGAAAAGCACAACCGTTAACGCACAAGGTGTGATTGCGACGATTACGATCTCCCAAAACGTTAACGGCACTGATCAAAACACACTCTATAATGTATCGCCGAGTGTCAGCTTATCTGGGAACTTGGGCCTATTCAGTGAAGGCCATCTCGTTGAATTGATCGGTTCGAATAATCTCGTCACTTCGATCGTTGTGAAGTAAAACAGAAGGGCTGCCCAAGTGGCAGCCCTTTTTTCGATTCTAAAATATTCGATGCTAGATATTCATTCGAAGACGTAAATCCGCCATCATAGCCTCAGCTTGCTGTGGGTCTTCATTCAGCAACTTCCTGTATGTCAGCATCCAATTCAGCGTTACAAGCATTTGATCGTATTCGTCCTTCTTACGCTCGATTTCATTGATTTTCTGAAGAATCCATTCTATTACTTCTTGGTTCGTGCGAGCATTCGTATCGTGATCCTGCAAAATTGTTTTCAGCTCAGCTAACGAACAGCCGATGCCTTGAAATTTCTTAATCAGCCTTAACCGTTCAATGGCTTCGTCCGAGTAGTTGCGGTAATTATTCTTCTCTCGCTGAATATGCCTGCTGTCCAGCAAACCCTCTTTCTCGTAAAAACGAATGGTGTGGGGGGTTAAACCCATCAAGTCTGCTAATTCTTGAATTTTCAAATCATATTCCACCTCCAAACGCTTGCCTTAGAGTTCACTTCATAGTTTAGACTAGAGTCATATCTTCGTCAAATACTTAAGGAGGCATAAAACGATTATGCGAATATTTGTTACAGGTGCAGCAGGTTATATTGGTACAGCAGTTGTCCGCGAACTCATCGGTGCGGGACATCAGGTAGTTGGTTTGACACGTTCAGAGAGTGGTGCTCAAGTATTAGAAAGCTTGGGAGCTGAGGTAGCTCGCGGTGTTTTAGAGGATCTGGATTTACTTCGCAGCCGTGCAGCAACTTCAGACGGCGTTATTCATCTGGCTTTTAACCACGATTTCACTAATTTCGCCGGATCACTAGCAACGGATCTTCGCGCCATTGAAGCAATGGGAGAGGTGCTTGCAGGCACCAGTAAACCACTTGTTATCACAGCTCATGCGAATGGTAAAGCATCGGAAGATGCAGCCCTTTCGTTTATAGAAAAAGGTGTGAGAGCATCGATCGTATCGCTAGCACCATCCGTTCATGGAGAAGGAGATAAAGGCTTCGTGCCGCAATTAATCCGGATCGCTCAGGAAAGAGGCTCTTCAGCTTACATTGGAGACGGCACAAACCGTTGGCCAGCGATTCATCGCTTGGATGCGGCAGTTTTGTTCCGCCTCGCTGTAGAATCTGCGCCGGCTGGTTCGCGACTGGATGGCGTGGACGATGAAGGCATTCCGTTCAGTGACCTTGCCGAAGTCATAGGCCGCCACTTAGATGTGCCGGTAGTCAGCATCCCGCGTGAAGAGGCACAAGCGATCTTCGGTTTTCTAGGCATGGTCGCGTCGCTTGACTTAGCAAGATCAAGTGAAGAGACGAGGGAACTGCTCGGCTGGAAGCCTGTCCAACAGGGGCTTCTCGCAGATCTGGAGCAAGGACATTATTTCTCGAAATAGCGTTTGATAAATACGGAATCGGTCGCAGTAAGAAGTTTCAGCTTAATTTCAGCGTGGACTTGCAGAAATTAAGGTGATTTTAACCGGGAAATTATTCCAGTTTAAGGGTTCGTTCATGTAAAGTTCAGGAAGCACGCCTATACTTCATTATGTCGAGAGCAAGTGGCATACCGAAAATGATCGGAGAGGTGAGGAGTAGGATGAGAAAACAACTTATGGTATTGATGGGTGCCGCCATTTTGGCCGCATCCACAAGCGGAATCGTGCTTCCGCGCGGAGCTTATGCGGATGAAGCGGTAACTGGTGTAAATACAACGGCGCAGACGAATGCAGAGAAACCTGATACGCAGGTGGCAACTATAGATTTTAGCACCATGTTCTTGAACAACTGGCTTAGCAAACTCGATGTGCATACAGCAGAAGCTGCCAAGTTAAATACGAGCGATTTTAGCGATTTGTTACATAATGGATCGAGCTTGGCGACCGCTTCAGGTCTTGCCTTATCGGAGCTGTCATCGTCGCTTATTGAGCAGTTCGGGATTGATACTAGCAATGAGGTTAAGCAAGGGACTCTTACGGACGAAGAAGCTGCTAATCTTCAGCAGCAGTTCAAAGAGGGTATAGCGAGCTGGGTTCAGCAATCTTGGCCAGGGACTAATGCAACTTCATACCTGCCTAAGGATGGAAAAAGCATCATTCAAAATCGCTTGAACCATATCATCTCAGATGCTGCTACGGCTTCAGCTGTTGCGGAAACCGATATCAGGCAGGCTCTTCAATCCGGGCAATCGATTGTTGAGGCAACAGGGATGGATGCGCAAGCATTAAACAGCGTATTGAACACCTTGCTGGGTGGAGATTTGGATGCTGCGGTTAGTGCGGGAAGCCTGAAAGTCGATCAACGAGACCAGCTTGCGATTTCCGGGGCAGATCAGATCTGGCAGGTCATTGAGAAGAAGGGCTACGACGAGCAAACGACGCCATGGATGGAGAAGTACGGCCAGGCACTGCTGAATAAGAAGCTGGATCCGGACATGATGATTCAAGCTGCAGCTGCTTTTGCGGGCAAAGATTATAAGGATATCACGGATGGATTAGCCGCAGGCCAAAGCTTGGTTACGGCTTCCGGTCTCGCATCTTCAGATTTATCAGCGCAGCTTATGGATGCAATAAGCCGAGACTTGGACAATGAATGGAATGCAGGCAATCTCTCCGCACAATTGCGAGATCAGTTGAAGAAGAGTGCGGCTGAGGCGATTGACAAAGCCATTGACTTAGACGGATACGGCCAAGCGGCTAGTGGCAGCAGCAACCATGCGATTGCGGAAGAAAGCATTCAAGCTCTTGTCGAAGACAGTGCGAATTATGCAGAAGCTGCCGTAACTGATCTGCGCCAGTCTTTGGCAGATGATCATACACTAGTAGAAGCAACGGGCAAAGACGAGAATGACTTGAGCAGCTATTTGCAGCAGAATGCACATGCTTATATCGAGCAGGCGGTGCAGAAAGGCTGGCTCAACGCTGCTGATCTAGCGGCGACCGAGTCGGAAGCTGATAGCCTCGTGCTGGATGCCATCAACCGCCAGGGCTACAAAGATCAAGTGGATGCGAAGCAATATATGGCGAACCGCTCGGATCGGGTTATCGATGATGTGGCTTCAGTCTCCGGAATCGAAACCGCTGACCTACTTAAGAATCTGGACGGAGGGCAAAGCATAGCTAAAGCAGCTAATCAGGATCCGGACTCACTCTTATATAACCTGCTGAAAAAGGCTAACCAAGATATCAACGGTTTTGCCGCTGCGGGTGCCATCAGTAAGGAAGATGCAGCAAAGCTCAAAGTGGATTATGGTGCTTGGGCAGTAAAATATCTTAGTGCAAACTAAGTTTAAATAGAAGTGACGGGTAATCCGCAATGACGGATTGCCCGTTTTTTATTTAAAAGACTCACTCAATTTTTCGCGCCTTACAATCCCGACAGTCTGGAAAATAAATATCTCATTGCATCCAACTCCGAAATGCGATATATTGCATATACATATAGCAACAAAAAGGAGATTGCTCATGCCAATACCCCATAATTTTTCTTCACCTACTCGAATATCAGCGAAAGAACGAGCATTAACTCAAATTCAGAGATGGATCATTGAAGGGACACTTGTGCCGGGCGAAAAATTAATTGATGCTGAACTCGCAGAATCTTTAGCTGTTAGCAGAACTCCAATCAGGGAAGCCTTTCAGCTTTTGGAAATGCAAGGTCTTGTCTCGATGTTTCCGGGCAAAGAAACAAGAGTAACGAATATAGAAAAAGATGATATTCTTAAGCTTTACCCGACACTCGCTGCCCTCTATTCTTTGGCTGCCGAATACGCGGCAAACCTTATTACCCTTGAACAGATTGAGGACTTAAAAGCAATAAATCAGCAATTCGCCCAAGCCATCCACAATGGACAGACCTACCAAGCTATGGAACTTGATGAGCAGTTTCATAATTTAATTGTTGATGTAGGGGATAATGCGTATATCGCGTCATTCAGTACATCATTGCAAATCCATATAAGAAGATTTAAGTATGTCTTTTTAAAACAGCCAATTACGGGAACACTTGCTTCAGTGGAAGAGCACGCATCAATCATTTTAGCTTTGGAGGAGAAAGACGCTGAAACAGCTGCCGCACATATGAAACAAAACTTAATAAGACCTATGCATGAACTGTATGCCCTAATCTAATATTGAAAGGATTGATGTGAATGTTTGATCAAAAAGATTTAAGAATTCGAAGCAAAGTTATCAGTGAGGGAGTCAATCGCGTTCCTAATCGCGCTATGCTTAGGGCTGTAGGTTTTAAAGACGACGATTTCAAGAAGCCGATGATTGGGGTAGCCAGTACGTGGAGTGAAGTAACCCCATGTAACATGCATATTGATTCGTTAGCGCTTGCAGCGAAGAAGGGAATTCAACTTCATGGTGGTGCTCCTCTGATTTTTAACACCATTACGGTTTCAGACGGAATATCGATGGGGCATGACGGGATGTTGTACTCTTTACCAAGCCGTGAAGCTATTGCAGACTCTATTGAGATTGTTACGAATGCCGAGCGTTTCGATGCACTTGTTGCTATAGGCGGATGCGATAAGAATACACCAGCATGTTTAATGGCCATTGGCCGACTGAATTTGCCTGCGATTTATGTGTATGGGGGAACCATTCAACCTGGAAAGTTAGATGGGAAAGACGTTGATATTGTTAGTGCTTTTGAAGCAGTAGGCTTATATCATGATGGAAAAATGACGGATGAGGAGCTTCACAACGTAGAGTGCAACGCTTGTCCTGGAGCTGGTGCTTGCGGAGGCATGTATACAGCTAACACAATGGCATCTGCGGCAGAAGCATTAGGCATGAGTTTACCAGGATCATCTTCCACCTCAGCGGTATCACCTCAAAAAGCATTGGAATGCGAAAAAGCCGGTGAGCAAGTACTCGAACTACTTGAGAAGGGGATTTATCCCCGTGATATCATGACAAAGAAAGCATTTGAAAATGCGATAACGCTTGTAATGGCACTCGGTGGCTCTACGAATGCCTTCTTGCACCTTATTGCGATTGCACACTCCGTACAAGTGGAGTTAACCTATGATGATTTCGAACGTATTCGCGTCAAAGTGCCGCACATAGCAGATCTTAAACCGAGTGGAAAGTATGTCATGCAGGACCTAAGTGATGTTGGGGGTGTACCGGGTGTGATGAAGCTTCTTCTTGAACAGGGTCTTCTCCATGGGGATTGCATGACGATTACTGGAAAAACTTTAGCAGAGAATCTGGCAGCTTCAGAACCTTTGCATGAAAATCAAGACATTATTCGACCTTTTGATAATCCCCTAAAAACTAGTGGACCGTTGGTCGTTCTAAAGGGAAATTTGGCGCCGGAAGGTGCAATTGCCAAAATGTCAGGAATGAAAAAGGCTCGTTTTACTGGTCCTGCACGCGTATATGACAGCGAGGCAGAGGCTACAGAGGCGATAGTACAAAACCAAATCCGCAAAGGAGATGTGTTAGTTATTCGATACTGCGGACCGAAGGGTGGACCTGGTATGCCAGAGATGCTTTCAGTTACCGCTTTAATTGTCGGGAAAGGATTTGGTGGAGAAGTTGCACTCATTACGGATGGCCGATTTTCAGGTGGCTCACACGGTTTTGTAGTAGGCCATGTAGCGCCAGAAGCGCAAGTAGGTGGACCCATTGCTCTTCTGCAAGAAGGTGACAACATTACCATCGATAGTGAAACACAAGAAATTTCCTTTGAAGTTTCAGATGAAGAGTTAGCGAAACGCAAGAGTGAATGGGTTCAGCCACAATTGAAATTTAGTCATGGTGTTCTCAGTAAATATGCCAGATTAGTTTCATCTGCTTCCAAAGGGGCCGTTACAGATTTATTCTAAGCAGGCTTTAAACTCAGGTATAGCAAAAGGCAGCCAACAAAATGGCTGCCTTTGTCATGCTGATTATTTTTTAACCACTGGCACCCAAAATTCGCCGTAGAAAGTGCCGTCACGGTTATCTTTGCGATAAGTCGCATTTGGACCACCGATGTAAGCATAATCTGTGATTTGAGACAAGACTTCGCCAAATGCACGGTAAGTCAACTGATCAAATAAAGATTCCTTTTCGCCATTTCCTGCGACCACGATGTATTCACTCTCTGGAAACTCGATGATACGCGTTGCGTCAGTCACTGATTTTCCAGCTTCTACTGCGAAATAATTCCATGGTTTTCCTTGATAGACCTCATTGACAGACCATTCGCGATCATCTTTTGCAGCGTCTTTGAGCTTATTAAAACGCCCGTCAGCTTTAAGTTTATCCCAAAACTCGGTTTTTTCTTTTTGCATAGCCGGCATGTCTTGAAAATTCGACTGGATTGAAAAACCATAAGCGGTTAATGTGAATGATTTTTTGTGTTCAAGTGTGTATTCTGCCATGTGAATGCTCCTTTTATCCGATATAATTTTTGGGAAGTCAGGCTCCATTGTATTGATTTTGAAAGATTTGACAAGGATTATTTTTCAACTTTCATGACACGAAGCCACATTTCCCCGTAGAATTCACCTGTATCAATTGCTTTAACGAATGTTGAGTTACCAGGACCAACGTATTTATATTCTGTGATTTCTTGGAGGAGGCCCCCGAAAACTTTGCCTGTAATTTCGTCAGCAAGGCGGTCTTTGTCAGCGCCTGTGCCAGGCACGACAAGGTAATCGCCAGCGAGGAATTCGAGGACAACTGCGCCTTCTACGTTGAACTCGCCCATTACGCCGAAGCCGCGCCAAGGCTTGCGGTCGAGGTTGTAGTTGATTTGATATTCTTGCCCGTCAGCGAGTGCGAGAAGCTCAGCAAGCTTGCCGTTTTCTGTGATTTCAGCTTTCTTCGCTGCAGTTTTTGCTGCATTTCCTGCCCAGTCATTGTAGTCATCAAATGAAACACCAAAAGCCGTCATTTTGTAGTTTTCTGAGATTGTTTTAATGGAGTAGTTAGTCATTTTGTTCTCTCCTTTGAGGGGGTTATTGTTTACAAGACTGATCTTATTAGTCAAATGTATCAAAAAGTGATACTTTTTATTGGACCCGAACATGTAAATACGTTTGTCCTGACATTTAATGCTACATTTTTGATATAATAAAATCATGAAAAAAACAGAACGAGTGAACCTGATCATGCGTTACATCAATAACCGTGCGCACTTTACAATTGCTGAGATACAGCAAGAGTTCAAGATTTCCCGCGCGACGGCGATCCGCGATATCAACGAGATTCAAGCGATGGGTTTTCCGTTGACGTCCGAGCTTGGGCGTGGTGGCGGATACTTTGTCCTGCAAAATCAGTATCTGCCCGCTGCCCGCTTCACGCCAGAAGAGTTGAAAGCGATTTTTATCAGCTTTATCGCCTCAAAAAATTCGCAGCTGCCTTATCTCCATAATCGCCGCTCAATCACTGAAAAACTTATCGGTATCGCGTCGCAAACTCAGCAAGACGAGCTGATCGAGCTCAATAATATCTTGCTTTTCGAAAATACAAATCCCGCAAATCCGAATCTTCTGGAGCTTGATGATGCGGCGCCTGCCGAGCTAAACCAGCTGATTTCGCTTGCTGTGCGAGATAAACATTTACGTGTGACTTATGAAATGAATCTGGGCTGGCCGCAGTTGCTGGATGTTTATTTACTACATATATTTAATTCGAACGCTAAGTGGCTGGTCGAGGTATATGATTTTGATACGGATGAGTTTCGTTATTTGCCTGTTGAGATGCTGAGGGATTCGGCCATTTCTAAGCAGGAGATGAAGTGGACAGAACAAGAGATTTTGGACAAGAAACTGCTTCGTGCACGTGAAGCCAATCTAGTTGTGAAACTTGATACCATTGGGATTCAGCGCTATAAGCGTATGCACCCGCCTGGGATCATTTTGTCCTTAACGGGGATGTTTCAGTCGAGCGGGACTTTCAATGTTCAGTTGGATGTGGCAGATAACGAGGCGCTTGCGTATTATGCGGATTGGCTTTTGTTTTTGGGAAAAGGGGTCGAGTATGTACGGATTCCTGATGAACTGCGTGTGATTTTGGAAGAGCGTTTAGCCGCTTTGCGATTTAACTGAGCTTTAATAGGTGTTTTGTAATATTAGGAGGACGAAATGGCCTGGAGTAAATTGAAACAACAACTGGAGAGTTTTCTCAGTCCTGCGCTGCATGGAAGGGTCGAATACCTTTCAACGAGCTATCGCTATTTACCGGACAAAGCAGGACTTTGTTATATCGCAGTTGATAAAAAAAACGTACTCAACATGAGTGATACATTAATCAGATGGTATCAGACGGAATTGGAAATAAAGAATGATTCAGATATCCAAATTCCTATCAGCAATGATGAAATCGAAGCGGTCAGAAAAGAGACCAAAGGGAATGTTCCGGAGGATCGTTTAAAAGTGATAGCGAGAAGTAGAAAAATATCGGATTATGCAAAAGAGCTTTTTTCAGCACAGTCAACCTTAAGCAAATCAAATTTTAACGTCATTGCTACTAAGTTTTTATCCATTTCTATAGAGGAAAGCTTAGAAAGCAACGATATTTTATTGAATATTTTAGCTTTAGTAGACAGAAGAGTTGGAAAAAAGCGAATGATGAACATGACCGATAAGATGAAGTTAAAGCATCCGATTGTGCAGTATTTTTTTGAACTACGACTTCGTACCTTATAATCCGAATCAAAACCGCCATAATGGCGGTTTTTTTTATGCTCCGATTGCAGAAGAAGTATTGCTGCGCTTTGCTGATTTGAATAATTGTAAGATAGCTGCAACATAATATTGTTTATTACCAGAAAACGGAACTAAAACCGCAATAGCAGCAATGACAAACGCTCAGTACTTCCATTATATAAAACGGGGGATTGCTTTACTGATGTTAAGAATCTTTACAAAACTAAGATTAAAAGAATGGATTCAAGTCCTGATCAGCCTCGTGTTTATTGTCGCACAGGTGTATCTCGATCTGAAGCTACCGGATTATATGTCCGAGATTACCCGACTGGTACAGACACCAGGCAGCGCCATAAGCAACATTTGGATTCACGGAGGATATATGCTGCTCTGCGCGCTTGGAAGTTTACTGTCAGCCGTCATTGTAGGATTCTTTGCCTCCCTTATCGCAGCGTCGTTCTCACGGCAGCTTCGCACTTTGCTGTTTAACAAGGTAGATTCTTTTTCGATGGAAGAAATCAATCGATTTTCTACCTCCAGCTTAATCACACGTTCTACAAACGACATCACGCAAATTCAATTGCTGGTAACAATGGGATTACAACTTATCATCAAAGCACCTATTATGGCGGTATGGGCGGTCACAAAAATCGCGGGCAAGGGCTATGAATGGTCACTAGCAACCGGATGCGCAGTGTTGATTCTGGTTGTTGTAATCGCTTTTATTATGATTTTTGTATTACCGAAATTCCGAAAAATGCAGACCCTTACGGATAACATGAACAAGGTTACCCGTGAAAACCTCACCGGAATTCGCGTAGTTCGTGCCTATAATGCTGACGATTACCAAGAGGCAAAGTTTGAAAAAGCCAACGAGGAACTGACGGCGACTCAACTGTACACAAGCCGTGGTTTGGCATTTATGCTGCCAGTGATGAGCATGATCATGAGCGGCTTGTCACTTTCGATTTATTGGATTGGCGCATATCTGATCGATTCGGCGCAAGTAACAGATAAGCTTACTATTTTTTCCAACATGGTTGTATTTTCATCCTACGCCATGCAGGTCGTGATGTCATTTATGATGTTGGCCATGATGTTTGTCCTGCTGCCAAGAGCAGCCGTGTCAGCTAAGCGTATCAATGAGGTGCTGGATACACAGCCGATTATTGCCGATGGTTCACTAACCGAAGGGAAGCCAGGGTCGTTCGGTGAGGTCGAGTTCAAAAATGTTAGTTTTAAATATCCCGGAGCGGCGGACTATGTTTTACATAATGTCAGTTTTTCAGTTAAGCAAGGTGAGACCGTCGCCTTTATCGGTTCCACGGGCAGCGGCAAATCGACACTCGTCAATCTGGTTCCACGCTTCTTTGACGCCACAGAGGGCGAAGTACTAATTGACGGCGTGAATGTGAAGGAGTATGCCGAAGAAGCCTTATACAATAAAATCGGTTATGTTCCGCAAAAGGCTGTACTGTTCAGAGGTACAGTCAGTTCAAATGTGGGATACGGCGATAATGGAAAAGATGCCACTACGGCGGATCAAATAAAAAAAGCCATTTCCATTGCTCAGGGAACGGATTTTATTGAAGCAATGGAAGGGCAATATGACGCGGCCATTTCTCAAGGCGGTACAAACTTGTCAGGAGGCCAGAAACAAAGGCTGTCTATTGCCCGCGCTATTAGCCGAAACCCGGAAATATATATTTTTGACGATAGTTTTTCCGCACTGGATTACAAAACGGACCGTGTGCTGCGCAGCGCACTAAAGAAAGAAACGGCAGGGGTTACAAGCATGATTGTCGCGCAGCGTATCGGTACCATTATGGATGCTGACCAGATTATTGTACTCGACGATGGTAAAGTGGTCGGGAAGGGGACGCATAAAGAGCTTCTTGCGACTTGCGATGTTTATAAAGAAATTGCGATGTCACAACTTAGTGAGGAGGAGCTTGTGTCATGAGTGAAAACACCAAAAACAGGCCAGCAATGGGTGGCCCCGGCGGTATGGGAGGCCAAGGCAGGATGGGCGCCCCAGTTGAGAAATCGAAAAATTTCAAAGCGACCTGGATAAAATTGATACGGTATTGTAAGTCTTATCTACCAGCTATCCTAATTGCACTTGTGATGGCTGCCGGCGGTACTGTGTTGCAGATTATTGGACCCGATAAAATCAAGGACATGACGAACGAGATTGCCAAAGGGCTTCCCGCCATGATCAAAGGTGTGCCGGTGCAGGGCAGTATTGACATTCATACGGTTGTAAACATTGCCTGGCTTCTTGTGTTCTTCTATGCAGGCTCAACGATCTTGAGTTTTGCGCAGAGCTATATCATGGCGACCGTAACACAGAGAATATCAAAATCAATGCGTACGGATATTTCTCAAAAAATCAACCGCTTGCCCCTCAAATATTTCGACAGAACGAGCAATGGCGATATACTCAGCCGCGTCACAAACGACGTGGATGCCATTGGGCAATCCATGAACCAAAGCATCGGACAGTTGGTTACCGCAATTGCGATGTTTGTTGGCTCGCTTATTATGATGTTTTATAACAGTTGGATTCTGGCCTTGACCGCTGTGGGCTCAAGTCTAATAGGCTTTGCTTTGATGATGATCATCGCAAAAATATCACAAAAATTTTTTATCGCCCAGCAAGCGGGGCTCGGAAGCATCAACGGACACATTGAGGAAATCTATGCTGGACACCATGTCGTGAAGGTTTATAACGGCGGCAAAGAGGCAAAGAAAACCTTTGAAAAATTCAATGGAGATCTGTACCAAAGCACATGGAAGTCGCAATTTTTATCGGGCTTGATGATGCCGCTGATGGGCTTTATCGGAAATATCGGGTATGTAGCCGTTTGCGTGGTAGGCGCAGCTTTAGCGTTGAACGGAAGCATTTCTTTTGGGGTCATTGTCGCGTTCATGCTGTATATCCGCCTCTTTACGCAGCCGCTTTCACAGTTGGCGCAAGCAATGAACAATCTGCAGAGGACAGCAGCGGCCGGAGAGCGCGTCTTTGAATTTTTGGATGAGCAAGAGCTTACTGACGAGAGCCAAAAGGTAAAAACCCTGCAAAACGTAAAGGGCAATGTTGAGTTTAAGAACGTTAAATTTGGGTATGTGCCTGAAAAAATAATTATCCATGATTTTTCGATTCAGATAAAGGCAGGACAAAAGGTAGCTATTGTCGGCCCAACTGGCGCGGGCAAGACCACTATCATCAATCTGCTCATGCGGTTTTATGAGTTGGACGGCGGCGAAATCCTGCTGGATGGCATGCCGACTAATCAGGTGACGAGGGAAAATGTCCATCAGCAATTTGGAATCGTATTGCAGGATTCATGGCTGTTCGAAGGCACAATCAAAGAAAATATCGTTTACAGCAAGCAAGGCGTTACGGATGAGCAAGTCGTCAATGCCTGTAAGACCGTCGGCCTACACCATTTCATTAAAGTTTTACCTGATACATACAATACCGTTTTGAACGACAAGGCAAGTCTGTCTGAAGGGCAAAAGCAGCTTATTACCATTGCGCGAGCAATGATTCAAAATGCGCCGTTACTCATTCTGGACGAAGCTACCAGCTCTGTAGATACCCGAACCGAACGCATCGTGCAAACAGCCATGGAAAAACTAACGGAAGGTAGAACCTCTTTTGTAATCGCGCATAGGCTTTCGACTATCAAAAACTCCGATCTGATTCTGGTCATGAAAGGCGGCGACATCATCGAAAGCGGCAATCATGAGGAGTTGTTGGATAAAGGTGGATTCTACGCGGAGCTCTATAACAGCCAATTTGAACAATTGGCGTAGTTATTCCAAACAATAAGACTACTCTGACCGAACAAAATGACCCCTCGACCCCTAACAACTCTCAGTAGGCAACAAATTACCTATCCATCACTAACAACTGTCGGTTCTCTCACCTGTTCTCCATTCGGTACAATGAAAGCGCATACTGCTTTCGTAAAGGAGAATTGATCATGAACTTTGACCTGAACGTTGTACCTTTCAGCCGGAGAGAATCCTTCTTAGCGATTTCGATTCTGCCTGAAGCCCAAGATAGACAACAAGGCCTGTATCTGCGCACCGTTCGTGGCGGAGACGATAAATTCGGCGAAGCGTTTCATATCAAAATGTTAGATGAAAGCGGTCAATCCGTGTCATTCGAGGCAACAGCTTGCCCAGAGCAGATCCGGTTGGAATCGCCGACCGGCTTAAGCGCTGAGATTTGTATCTCTAATCGCCGAACATTTCGGATTCGTACGAATGACTGTGGAATTCGTTTAACTTTCCGCACGGCTGCGTACGATTATGCGTATCAAGCAACTTCCAGCAGCTGGGAAGTGAACAGTTTCACCCATGAATGCAGGTTCATGCTGACAGCGCTAGTTGGTGATTTGAAGATGGAAGTGCCATGGGACAAAATCAAAAGCTCCTACGTAATTGCAGACTTCTTACCTGACAGCAAATCGGGCATTGCTGAGTTTGCGGTAGAGGAATTTCACACCGTGTGGGAACCGCGCATGACATGGGAATCCTACGATGACGCAGTGAAGCAAGTAAAGGAAGAGTTTAATGAATGGCTGGATCGCTCTCTGCCTCTGCCTGAGCGCTGGCATGAAAGTAGGGAACTCGCGGCTTATATCACTTGGTCTTGCATCGTTCCGGCAGAAGGGTGCCTGACCAGGCCGGCGATGTATATGTCGAAAAACTGGATGACGAATATTTGGAGCTGGGACCACTGCTTCAACGCGATGGCGCTTGTTCGCCATGATCCGCAGCTGGCATGGGATCAATTCATGATTTTCTTTGACCGCCAGGATGAGAGCGGTTTGCTTCCGGATTTTATCAACAACAAGTTTGAACTGTGGAACTGCAACAAGCCGCCGATACACGGTTGGACGCTGTCTTGGATGATGGCCAGAACGGATTATATTAAGGAAGCGCAGCTTAGGGAGGTCTATGAGCCGCTATCCAAATGGACGAAATGGTGGTTCCGCTACCGCGACGGCGACGGAGATGGCATTCCGCAATACAATCACGGGAATGATTCTGGCTGGGACAACAGCACAGCTTTCAATACTGGCATTCCTGTAGAAAGCCCGGATTTAGCGGCCTTTCTCATTCTCCAAGCAGAACTGCTTGCTGAGATTGCGGGACTGCTCGGACATGCAGAAGATGCAAAAGAATGGCGACAACTTGCAGAGGGCACACTCGATAAAATGATTAGTCATTTCTGGAAGGATGACCGCTTCAGGGCCTGCCGCTCCGGCACGCACGAATTGTCAGAAGGGGACAGCCTCCTCCTGTTTGTTCCTATTCTTCTGGGCAAACGTCTACCTGAGCAGATCCGCACAGCTTTGCTGAAGGGGCTACGGGAGGATGACCGTTTCTTAACCCGTCATGGTTGGGCGACTGAAAGCGTGAAAAGTCCATTCTATCATCCGGACGGCTATTGGCGTGGTCCGATCTGGGCGCCGTCAACGATGTTACTCGTAGAAGGAGTAGCTGCAGCGGGTGATCGCGAGCTGGCAGAAGAGGTGGCGCATCGATTCTGCCGCATGTTGGATCGCAGTGGAATGGCCGAGAACTTTGACGCGATTACGGGACAAGGCTTGCGTGATCGGGCTTTTACATGGACATCGAGCGTATTCTTAATTTTAGGTAATGAGTACACCAATTAAATGAAATCTGCACTTCCTCCTGTTATAAAAAATAGCAGAGGGGAGGTGCTTTTGCCGTTTCGGGGGTTTCATCTCAAAAGGGTGAAGCCATTGTCAGTTACTCGGACTTGCATGGATGGAAGATACATTGTTCGCTGAAAGTGTTCCATGCTACACTTAAGAGTAAGATTTTTCAGAGAAGCTGGAAGGAGGGTGCGATCATCAAAGGTTATTTGCATAAGCGTTTCAACTTCCGCCTTTTGTCTAGCTATTATCGAAGCATGCTAACGAAGCTGCTCTTCTGTTTTCTCATTGTGACGATTATTCCGCTGCTCTCTCTTGGGGCTTTGTCTTACTATCAATCTGCGAAGGTTATTAATTCTCAATTTGGCAAATACGGGGAGAACGCTGTGGCGCAGTTGGAGCAGCAGATGAGTTCTTATTTGAACCGGATGAATCAGACGACAGAGACCGTTTATTCCTATTTACTTGATCCTGCGAGGGTTGATCTAGGGGATCAGGTTCCGACGACCTACAAAGAAATTATGGATAAGAATGATTTCGAAGTCCTTCTGAAAGCGCTTAAAACCGATCGGACGACAGGCATCTACATTATCACCAGCTCTGGTTACTATTATGGAGAAAATAATCTCGATGTATCGAAGCTTAGCCATATCCCAGCTTGGCAATCCATGTCCGAGGCGAATAAAGGGAAGTACTGGTTGGGATTCTATGCTCAGAATCATGGGATGAAGGAAACGGATGATTCCGGGATGACGGTTCTTGGCCTAGCAGTGCCGATTAACAATCCATACGGAGCGCTGCGGGGCAGCAAAATTTTGATTGAGGAAAATGCGGAAGATTTGCTCCATATGTTCAGGTTGTTTGAAAATGATACGAAGGCTCATCTCCGCATAGCAGATCCGTCGGGCCGCATTATCTATGAGACGGCAGCTGCCTTCACACCGCAAACCAGTGATATTGTTTGGAACAAAACACTTGCGGCAAATCAATGGACGATCGAGGCGAGGCTGCCTGCCCAGTCGTTTTATCGCTCCTCCAGCATTATAAGATCGAATACGATTATGGTTGCTGTTGCTTCATGTTTGCTGGCCTTCGGACTTGCGTATCTATTCTCTACCCGATTGACAGCGAGGATTCGCCGTCTTAAAGATGCGATGCAGAAGGTCAGCTTCGGGAAGCTGCATACGAGGACTCCGGTCGAAGCCAAGGATGAGCTGGGCATTTTGGATACAAGCTTTAACAATATGGTGGGTGGTATACAGACTTTGATCAGCGAGGTTGAAAGCAGCGAGCGGCTCAAGAAGGAAGCGGAGTTGAAGGCTTTTCATTATCAAATTAACCCGCATTTGCTTTTCAATACACTCAACTCCATTCAATGGAAAGCCAGACTTCAGGGAGCGGAGGATATCCGCCAGATGCTATACCATCTCACGATGGTGCTAGAAGGAAATCTGGATATCTCGCAGGAGCTGATACCGCTAGGTCGCGAGCTGCGAATGATTGAGCATTTTCTGAAAATTCAAGAGATCCGTTATGGTCCCGTATTCGAGTATGAACTAGCTTGCGATAAGATGCTCGAGAGATATTTAATTCCCCGCATGACTTTGCAGCCGTTGTTCGAGAATATTTTCTTCCATGGCTTTGAAGACGGCGAAGGCGTGATCCGTTTAACCGTTCGGGATGAAGGCACATATTTACGCCTTACATTATCCGATAATGGAGCAGGGATTCCTGCGGAAAAGCTAAACCAACTGCTTCGGCCAAGCGAGAAGAAACGCAAGGGCAGGGGCGGCTTGGGTGTGCAAAATGCAGATCAGAAATTCAAGCTGCATTTTGGCTTGCAGCACGGGCTAACTGTGCAATCTATCCAAGGTGAAGGAACAACAATCATCATAGAATGGCCTAAGAAGGAGGAGAGTCCGCATGGAAACAATCAAGACCATTAAGGTAATTATCGTAGATGACGAGAGTATCGTCCGTAAAGGACTTCGTTCTACGGTTCCTTGGGATAAATACGGAATGGAAGTGGTGGCGGACGCCTCGAATGGCCGCAAAGCTTGGGAAGCCTTTCTGGAGCATCGGCCTCAAGTTGTCATTACTGACATTGTTATGCCTGAAATGGATGGAATTGAATTATCACGCCGAGTTAAGGAAACAGCTCCCGATACGAAGATTATTTTGCTCAGCTGTCACCGGGATTTCGAGTATGCGCAGCAAGGAATAAAGCTTGGAGCAGCTGGTTATCTCCTCAAAACCGCCTTCGAGGATGAAGAGCTGGAAGGCATGCTGGCGAAGTTTCAACATGAGCTTACGATGACTCCTTCGGCACCGGCGGTTGCCCAATCAATTGGCAGTGAAGTTGAAGATGAGCGGCTGGGTACCCTGCTCTATGCCTGGCTGAATGGCCATAATGACAAATTTATTGGGGAAATGGAGAAACGAACGCATGATGCGTGGTCTTTCCAGGGTGAACCGGTTTATGTCTATCTCATCAAGACTTCCCGATGTGAAGCATCGTGGCTTAAACGGTTAAAGGATGCGATAGAAGAAGATCCACAACTATGTAAAGGGGCAGTCGTTCCTTATGGGGATGAGCGTTGCTACTATTTATTGCCCGAATCCCTTCTGAATGCTTCGAAGAGCTTACTTGTGGAGAGAAAGAGCGAGAACGCGAAGCTGCAGTGGGCCAGAAAAGGACCGCTTACAAGCACACAGGAACGTCTTGATGCGTTCTTAGCGCTGCATAAAGCAGCGGAAATAGAGAAAATCTATGGCGTAACAGCTGAAGATTGGCCGGAACCGATCTGGAAAGCGGTTAAACTGCTGCATGACAATCCAGCGGCCGAGTGGTCTGTCAGCGATGTGGCGGGTCAGGTTGGTCTCAGCCGTAGTCACTTTTCTATTATTTTTAAGAAGACGCTGGGAGACAGTTTCGTGGCTTTTCAGTACAAACGCAAGCTTAAGCTTGCTTACGGATTATTAAAGGATACGCCGCTTACAATGCAGGAGATTGCTGAGCGTACGGGGCTTGGAGACAGCAAATATTTCAGCAAATGGTTCAAACGCTGCACAGGCCAAACGCCAAGTCAGTACCGCGCCGAACATAAGGACGGCACACTCCGAACATATGGACACCCATCTCGGTGAATCGAACAAAAATGCTCAAACATTCGAATAGTTAACGGTTTTGAACCGCTTTCATTTTAGTTATGATGAAAGCGGTTCAATTATTATCTACTCATTCACGGAGAGGGGAGCTGACAGCATGAACAAGAAACTTTCACTCATTGTTCTTACAACAGCAATGGCGGTAACGACGCTTTCAGCATGCAGCAGCAATAACGAGGGTACGACTAGCAAAGCGACACAACCGGCGAAAGGTAACGATGCTGCTACAGAGAAGACGCTTCGATTCGCTACATGGGATACCGGGGATGCGCTGAAGATCGAGCAAGATATAGCGAAGAAGTTCGAAGTCAACCATCCCGGAACGAAGGTTCAGGTAGAAGCATACGCCGACGGTTTCGACCAGAAGCTAGCTGCGGGCTTCGGCGCTACGAATCCTCCCGATGTGATGTACATGTGGGATTTCCCAACGTATCATCAATCGCTTGAACCCCTGGGCAGCTATGCCGACGGGGACAAAGACTTGGAGAAGGATGATTTCTATAAAGGTTTGTTCAATTACGCAACGATTGATAACAAACTCTATGGAATCCCGGCTGGTTTCACGACTCGGGTCGTGTATTACAACAAAAAGATGTTTGATGATGCCAAGATTCCTTATCCGAAGGACGGCTGGACATGGGACGATTTCCAGGAGATCTCCAAGAAACTGACGGATAAAGCCAAGAAACAATATGGGTTCGGTGTTCGAGCGGATAATGATACGTACGATCTGCAAGGGTTTGTATGGAGCAATGGCGGCTCCTATATCTCTAATGACGGCAAGACGATTAACGGGTTTATGAACAGTAAAGCAACAGCCGGAGCCATTCAAATGTTCGGCGATATGGTCAAGAACGGTTCGGCCGTACTGAGCGGAGGCAAAGGACAGCAAAGCGGTGAGGATATCTTCAAAGGAGGCAAGATTGCAATGTGGGAAAGCGGAATCTGGCCGTTGGAGTCGTTCAAGGAAGCAGGGATTGATGTAGGCACAGTGGAGATGCCGGCATTTCCAGGCAAACCGGTCAAAGGCGTGATTGCTGAATCTGCTCTATCCATTGCAAAGGATTCCAAACAGAAGGATCTCGCTTGGGAATTTATCAAATATTATGTTTCCAATGAAGCGATCAAGATGCGCGTAGCGGATTTACCGGTCAGAGTAAGTGTCGTCAATGAGCTTAAGAAGGATCAGGACCCTCTGTACAAGCCGTTTTACACGATGCTGCAGCGTTCGGATAATTCACCGGCTTTCCTGCTTAATCCCAAGTGGAATGAAGTAAACCGTCAGCTATCTTCGGCTGTAGAAGCTATCGTGCTTGGCAGCAATGCACAGGAAGCGCTGGATCAAGCTGTCAAAGACAGCGAGCGTTATTTGAAATAAGATTTCTACAGAAAGAAGGTTAGGGAGATGGCTCAAACCTACCCGCAGCAAGCAAACGCAGGGAAATCAATGGCCAGCCTCAAGCCTAGAAGGAAACCAAGTTGGGGTGGGGTAGCTCCCTACCTCTTCATTTTCCCATGGATCTTCGGATTCCTAGTGTTCACTTTAGGGCCGTTGTTATTTTCGCTTGTTATTTCGTTTTTCGATTGGCCGATTGTAGGTAAAGTACGCTTTATCGGTTTAGGCAATTATGTGGATATGTTTACGAAAGACCCGCTGTTCTGGAAATCGTTCTGGGTGACAATCAAATTCGCAGCACTGTTTGTTCCGCTAAATATAGCGGTTGCGCTTGGACTAGCGATTCTACTCAATCAGAAAATTCACGGCAGTGCAATTTTTCGAACCGCATTTTACCTGCCCTCCGTGATCTCAGGTGTGGCTCTAGCTATGATCTGGTCTTGGGTGTACAGCGGCGATTACGGTATTCTGAATTATTTTCTGTCGATCATCGGCGTCAACGGTCCAGACTGGTTGAATAGCAAACAATGGTCGCTGGTGGCGATGGTAATTGCCAGTCTATGGGGGCAAGGCTCGATGATGCTCATTTTTCTAGCAGGACTCAAAGGGATACCGAAAGATCTATACGAATCTGTTTCCATCGATGGGGCGGGTAAGCTCAGACAATTCTTCAGCGTGACGATTCCGATGCTCAGCCCGACCATTATATTCAATCTGATTACGTCCATTATCGCGGCGTTTCAACAGTTAACTCTTGCTCTCCTGCTTACCGGAGGCGGTCCGCTGAAATCAACGTATTTCTATGCGATGTACATGTACGAGAATGCTTTTAAGTTTTTTAAAATGGGTTATTCCGCGGCTAACGCATGGTTCATGTTCCTGATTGTCCTCAGTTTGACATTCCTTGTATTTAAGTCATCCGAGGCTTGGGTGTTCTATGAAGGCGAAATGAAGCAAAAATCACAGAAGAAAGTGAAATCCGGCGGAAGGAGGCGGTCAGCATGAAAAGGATCATCGTCTACACGATGCTGATTATCTGCTCGCTGCTGTTCGTCGCTCCGCTGTTTTGGGCGGTGACGACGGCGGTGAAATCACCTGCAGAGCTGTACCTTTTCCCGCCCAAATGGATTCCTTCCGTATGGAAATTCAGCAATTTCACTGAT
The DNA here is from genome assembly GCF_032461945.1 of Paenibacillus violae. Classification (NCBI taxonomy): domain Bacteria; kingdom Bacillati; phylum Bacillota; class Bacilli; order Caryophanales; family Paenibacillaceae; genus Paenibacillus; species Paenibacillus violae. The sequence goes on along the minus strand of NZ_JAWCUD010000002.1, from coordinate 78,359 downwards.
GCATGGACGATTCAGCCTTTTAACCTATTTCTGAAAAATACCGTTATCGTAACGTTGATGTCAACGCTCGGCCAATTGATATCCTGTACGCTCGTAGCCTATGGATTTGCAAGATTCCAATTTAAAGGCCGCGATCTGTTGTTTCTGATTGTGCTTGCTACGATGATGATCCCTTGGGAAGTTACCATGATTCCGCAGTATATGGAGTTTAACTACCTGGGCTGGATCAATACGCTCAAACCGCTTATTGTTCCGTCTTGGTTCGGTTCGGCTTACTTTATCTTCTTGCTGAGACAGTTCATTCTGACACTTCCTCGCGAACTGGATGAAGCCGCAACGATTGACGGGGCAAATAAGCTTGCTATTCTTGTGCGAGTCATTGTTCCGCTTATGGGACCATCGCTCATCTTAGTTGGTGTCTTCCAGATTATGAGCTGTTGGAACGATTATCTGGGACCGCTCATTTTCCTTAATGATCAATCAAAATATACGCTGACGCTTGGATTGTCGCAGTTCAAAGGGATGTTTGGCGTCGATATGCAGTCCATTATGGCAATCACTTGCCTGATATCCATCCCGCCGCTCGCTGTATTCTTCTTCGCGCAGCGCTACATTGTCGGTGGTATCGCGGGAACCGGGATTAAGGGGTAGATTCGAGAGGAGAGACAACGATGCGTAACGAGAAAGCAACACGTGATTGGGATAATCTTGCGGTTCTGGAGCGCAACCGCGCGAAGTGCCGCGCGTATTTCATCCCACATTCCGACCCGGCCGGAGCTTTGAGCTATGACCGAGGGAGCTCCCCTTGGTTCAAATCATTGAATGGCCGTTGGAAGTTTCATTATGCGAAGGGGCCTGAATGGGCGCCGGAAGATTTTCACTTAGAAAATTATGACATGTCGGGTTGGGAAGAGATTCAAGTTCCGAGCCATTGGCAGCTGAAAGGATATGGAAATCCGCATTATACGGACTTATATTATCCGTTCCCGGTTGATCCACCGCATGTGCCTAACGATAATCCGACGGGCAGCTATGTGCGAGAGTTTGAGCTTCCACCGCATTGGGATGGAAGAAAACTGGCCGTGAAATTCGACGGCGTGGATAGTGCCTTTCACGTATGGGTCAATGGGATATTCGTCGGTTACAGCCAAGGCAGCCGATTGACCTCAGAGTTTGATTTGACGCCATATGTGAAGCAAGGGATCAATCGTATGGCGGTTCGTGTCTACCAGTGGTCAGACGGCAGCTATTTGGAAGACCAGGACATGTGGTATATGAGTGGTATTTTCCGAGATGTGTATCTGATTTCGGAGCCAGCTTCCACGCGGATCGTGGACTATCGCATCGTTACCGAATTGGACGCGGACTATAGCGATGCGACTTTATCTATTCAAGTTGAACTGCATGGAGATGCTCTGCAAGGGAAACTCCAACTACAGTTGCTGGATCATAAAGGTGTATATGTTGCTTCGGCTGTAGAGCAAATCAATGCCAGCAGTGCGGAACAGACGATTCTATCATTTTCGATCCCAGTTACGAAGCCTGCACTTTGGAGCGCTGAAGCTCCAACACTTTATCATTTGACGATTTGTCTCGTAGATCAGAACGATAAAGCCGTGGAGGCAGTTGCCCAGCGGGTTGGCTTCCGCAAGATCGAAGTACAGGACGGCCAGTTTTTGGTGAACGGCAAGGCCATCCTGCTAAAAGGCGTAAACCGGCATGATCACCACCCGGATACGGGGCGCACAGTGACACTGTCGACCATGATTCAAGATGTGAAGATGATGAAACAGCATAATATCAATGCGGTTAGAACCGCTCATTATCCGAATGATCCGCGGTTCTACGATATTTGTGATGAATATGGCTTATATGTCATGGAAGAAACCGACTTGGAAACGCATGGCTTCGAGCCTTTGGGCAATATTTCACGATTAAGCGATGATCCTGCCTGGCAGGAAGCTTATATCGATCGCATACGCCGTATGGTGGAACGGGATAAGAATCATCCTTCTGTTCTGTTCTGGTCACTAGGCAATGAGTCCGGCTTCGGCTGCAACTTCCGTGCGATGTCGGCCTGGTGCAAACAAGCAGATCCAACGCGCCTCATCCATTATGAAGAAGACCGTGAAGCGGAAGTGTGCGATATAGTGAGCACCATGTATTCTTCTGTGGATAAGATGATTGGCTTCGGACAGCTTGTGGATCATCCTAAACCGCATATTCTATGCGAATTCGCCCATGCCATGGGGAATGGTCCAGGCGGACTCAAGCCGTATTTTGATACCTTCGATGCTTATCGAAGACTGCAAGGTGGTTTCGTTTGGGAATGGATCGACCACGGAATCCGTAGGAAGACTGCGGATGGCAAAGACGATTACGCTTACGGCGGAGACTATGGCGATGTGCCGAACAACAGCAATTTCGTCATCGACGGTCTTGTTCGTCCGGATCGAATACCTTCCCCAGGTCTAATTGAATACAAGAAAATTATTGAGCCTGTAAGGGTCGAGTATCTAAAAGATAATCGCATACGCATCATGAATCGCTATGATTTTGTTACGCTGGATCATCTCTGTGCTGATTGGAGTGTGAAGGTAGAAGGGCGGACAGTTCAAAGTGGCATGCTTGCTCTGCCGCGAATTGGCCCAGGTGAAAGCGTAGAGGTACACGTTCCTGTAAGAGCAGATATGCAATTCGTTTTAATGGAGAAATATGCGGAGCGCTGGTTGAATATCGGCTTCACGCTTGCAGCAGATTGTATCTGGGGTAATCGTGGTCATGAGGTAGCATGGGCGCAGCTCGCTTTAGAAACAGCCTGGAACAGTGAGCAAACGAGAAATGTCGGAGTAAGCGGAAATTCGTCTGCTTACGAAGCAGCTAGTCTGACTAAGCGGAGCTTGTCCTGCACAGAGGAAGGGCGCAAGCTCATCCTCGCAAACGATTCATTCCGAATCACCGTAGACACCCGGTGTGCAGGAATAGGTTCGCTTCGAATGAACGGCCAAGAGCTAGTGAACACGGGGCCGCGCCTACATTTTTGGCGTGCGCCGATTGATAACGATATGTATGTCTTGCCTGACTGGTACAAGGCGCATCTCAATAGACTTACTGAACGAATCGGTGATTGCCGTTGGGAGCGATTGGACGAAGGGACGATTCGTATCACTTGGAAGTCTCGCATTGCACCACCTGTTTTCGACTGGGGCTTCCAATGTGAAACGGTCTACACCATAACGGGCTCAGGTCTTATCGTGATCGACGTGCACGGTGTTCCAGAAGGTAAGCGCCCGGCCATGTTACCGAAGATTGGACTCCAAATGGAGATACCTGGGGACATGGACGCCGTGAAATGGTACGGACGTGGTCCAGGGGAGAGTTACTCCGACAGCAAAGAAGCAGGACGGTTCGGTGTGTATCAGGTATCTGTAGATGAACTTTTCACGCCTTATATTTATCCGCAGGAAAACGGCAATCGGACCGATGTAAGGTGGGTATCCATCACAGACGGCGCCGGAATCGGACTGCTCGCGGTTGGAGCACCAACACTTGAATTCAGTGCACGACGCTATACCGACGCTGACTTAGAAGCAGCCAAGCATGCTAGTGAACTTGTTCCACGTGATTACATTACACTCAACTTGGATTACAGGCAGAATGGTCTAGGCAGCAACAGCTGTGGACCCGCGCAGTCCCAGGAAAACACAGTCACATCAGAAGAATTCCGTTTCAGGATTCTGCTTAAGCCCTATTTATCCGAAGATACCTCACCTGAGCGGTTGAGCCATCATATGAAATCTGAAGTGAATAAGCTATAACAGGAGGATACAAAGCATGCTTCATACACAAGACGTTTTAAACTTATCGGGAAAAATAGCGGTTGTGACCGGCGGTGCCTCAGGCATTGGCCTTGCGACCGCTGAACTGTTAGCCAGCTTTGGAGCTTATGCCGTTATTCTTGATATTAACGAAGCACAAGGTGAACAGGCGGTAAATGGCATCAGACAGCAAGGTGGACTAGCAAGTTTCTACCGCTGTGATGTGTCTTCTTCCGCAGAATGCCAGCGTATTGCAGCAGAAATTGATGCAGCACATGGACGAATTGATATTTTATTCAACAATGCTGGAATTATTCGCCGTAAAACGGTCGTTGAGCTGGAAGAACGCGATTGGGATCTAGTGATTGATGTCTCTTTGAAAGGCGTTTATCTGCTATCCAAATCTATCATCCCAATCATGGAACGTAATGGCGGAGGCAGCATCATAAACTCAGGATCCGGTTGGGGTCTTAAAGGCGGAGATCGCGCTGCTGCCTACTGCGCTGCCAAAGCTGGTGTTGTAAATTTAACGCGGGCTATGGCTATCGATCATGGCGTCGCCAACATTCGTGTGAACTGCGTATCACCAGGCGATACGGACACGCCGCTGCTGCGTGATGAAGCGAAGCAGCTGCAGCGAAATGAGGCTGAATTCCTAATCGCCTCAGCCGGAGGCCGCCCGCTGGAAAGACTCGGAACACCGCGAGATATTGCTAATGCAGTCCTATTTCTGGCGAGTGACATGTCTTCCTGGGTAACGGGAAGCGTGCTTGTTGTAGATGGTGGAGGCATTGCCTAAGGGAGATTCGCATCTAGCAAGCTAGGCAGTTAAAAATCTATGAAATCGAGTTTTTAAACTACTTTTAAAAGTACGACGAATGGAGGCGTTACCTTTGCCTAATAACAGAACTTATGCCCATCCTTATATACCGAATACCGTACCTGAGGTTCGTGATGCGATGCTGAAGGAAATAGGCCTGACTCGAATCGAACAACTTCATGACGCCATTCCGGACAGCTTGAAGCTGAATCGGGAGATGAACCTCCCGCCAGCCATGACGGAATATGAGCTGCGGCGCCATATTGATGGCCTGCTCGCCAAGAACAAGCACGGTGCTGCTTATTTGAATTTCCTCGGAGCAGGCTGTTGGCAGCATTTCATTCCAGCTGTTTGTGATGAAATTAATCAACGATCCGAGTTCGTTACTGCGTATGCCGGTGAACCTTATGAAGATCACGGACGATTTCAAACTCTGTTTGAATACCAAAGTTTAATGGCTGAGTTGGTTGATATGGACGTCGTGAATGTCCCTACCTTTGACTGGGCACAAGCGGCATCAACGGCGATTCGAATGGCGGGGCGCATTACCGGCCGCAGTGTTGCCCTAGTTCCCAAGTCAGTTGATCCCGACAAAGTCATGATTATTAACAACTACTGCACGCCTGTAATGGAGCTGCGTTTTATTGAAATTGATGAGGCAACTGGCAAAATGGACTTGAATGATTTGCGCAGCAAGCTAACTAACGAGGTAGCTGCGGTATACTTCGAAAATCCCGGTTACCTTGGGATTATCGAAGACCAAGGGCACGAGATTTCGGAGATTGCTCATTTCGTAAAGGCTATCTCCATCGTTGGTGTGGACCCCATCTCACTCGGTGTTCTTCAACCTCCTAGCCAATATGGTGCAGATATCGTCTGTGGTGATTTGCAACCGCTCGGGATGCATATGAACTACGGCGGTGGTCAAGCCGGATTTATCGCGACGCGCGACGAAGAGACGTATGTGATGGAATATCCTTCTCGTTTGTTCGGCATCGTGCCAACAGAGGTTGAAGGCGAATATGGCTTCGGCGACGTGGCCTATGAGCGCACATCCTTCGCGCTTCGTGAGAAAGGGAAGGAATCTGTCGGTACCCAGACCGCATTATGGGGCATAACAGCAGGTGTGTATCTGTCCTTGCTTGGGCCAACCGGTATGCAAGAGGTCGGCGAGACCATCATGCAGAAGTCACAATATGCGGCCAAAAAACTCTCCGCCATTCCAGGTGTTTCCCTGCGGTTCGCAGAGACAGCATTTTTCAAGGAATTTGTTGTTGATTTCAACGATACAGGCCTAACTGTCGCTGAAATTAATGCGCGCCTTTCTGAAGCGGGGATATTCGGAGGCAAAGATTTGTCCGGTTCTTTCCCTGCTTGGGGACTATGTGCCCTCTATTGTGTTACTGAAATTCATTCGCAAGCTGATCTTGATCGTCTTGCAGACACCATTCAAACCATTGTTCGCCAACCGTGATCAACTTAAATAGAAAGGATGGAACGCCATGAAACGAATTCGCAGAGACCATAAAGTCCGCAATTTTCATCAAGCCAAATGGGATGAGCCGGTTATATTTGAACTTCACCGTCAAGGTGAGCGAGGGGTCATTCCGCCGGCAACGGAGGCTGGTATTACAGCTGAGGTAGGAGATGGGATAGGCAGTATTCCTTCTTCTATGAAGCGAAAATCAGCGCCGGCTTTGCCCGAAATTGGCCAAGCGAAGGTCCTTCGTCATTATCTGCGCCTATCCCAAGAGACACTTGGCTCCGATTTGAATGTTGAGATCGGACAAGGCACTTGCACGATGAAGTATATTCCTCGCATCAACGAAATGCTTATCCGTACGCCCCATTTAATGGAACTGCATCCCTTGCAGGAGGCTGATTCCGTTCAGGGCATGCTGGAGATTTTCTATAAGTTGGACCTTGCTATGCGAGAGATTAGCGGGATGGATGCGTTCTCGTTCCAACCGAGCAGCGGGACGCAAGCCTTACTAGCGATGGCTTCCATCGTTCGCGCCTATCATGATTCGCGGGGGGAGGGGGATCAGCGGGATGAGATCATTACGACGATTTTCTCACACCCTTCCCAAGCGGCGACAGCGGCAGTGAAAGGCTACAAAATCATCACACTGCATCCTGATGAAGATGGCTTCCCAGACATAGAAAAACTGAAGAGTGTAATCTCCGAGCGAACAGCTGGTTTTGTCGTTGCGAATCCGGAGGATACGGGCATCTATAATCACCGAATTCGCGAGTTTACCGACATTGTCCACGAAGCGGGTGGAGTATGCTTCTACGATCAGGCCAACGCTAACGGCTTGCTTGGCATTACGAGAGCGAAAGAAGCGGGCTTTGACATGTGCTTTTTCAATCTGCATAAGACTTTTGCTGCTCCTCATATGTGCGGTGGGCCAGCGACAGGTGCACTAGGTGTAAGCGAGGAATTGAAACGCTTTTTGCCTGGACCGCTTGTGGATTACGACGGAAGCCGTTATGTGTTGAAGTCTCAGACGGCAGACAGTATCGGCAAAGTTCGCAGCTTCCACGGGGTTGCACAGACTGTTCTGCGTTCCTACGCTTGGATTCTGAGCCTCGGTCCGGATGGACTGAAGCAAGTCGCTGAAATCGCGGTTCTAAACAACAACTATCTGTATCACAAAATCCTGCAAATTCGCGGAGCGAGCGCACCTTATATCAAAGGACGCCGTCTCGAGCAGGTTCGCTACAGCTGGAAGCAGCTTACCGATGAGACAGGTGTCACGACAGAAGATATCACTCGCCGCATGTGTGATTTCGGTCTACACTACTGGACGTCCCATCACCCGTATATCGTGAAGCAGCCGTTTACCTTGGAACCGACAGAGTCGTATTCCAAAGAGGATCTGGACGAATACATCCATGCGCTGGAGCATATTTCGCATGAGGCCTACACACAACCGGAAATTGTGAGGTCAGCTCCGCATAACAGTACTGTCCATCGGAACGATGAGTCTTCGCTAGACGATCCGAAGCAATGGTGCATTACTTGGCGGGCGTATTTGAAAAAGACTCAGCTGGTATAAAGAGAGGCCCCGTGTGGGGCCTTTTCTGTTTATGATTGATATTTGCATTTTCTACAACATTTCACACGTCAAAAGACTAAATTGCAGCTTCAGGTTGCAGTTTGTAACCTATTGTATTAGTGATTAAAAGGTGTTTAGACTAGCTGGTTTCGCATTTAGTAGATAGTAGAAATATTTGCTGGTAAGGTGAAGTTATTTATTTTATGAAGTAACAAATGTGTAGTTGACTTTTATGATTGTTCACCTTGGAACAGATTTGCCAAAAAAATCTTCTTCACAACCTCTCTCCTGCTTCTTACACCAACTTTGTCAAAAATATTGCTGAGATGCTCCTGAACTGTATAAGGCGAAATGGAAAGTTTTGATGAAATTTCTGATGAACTGTTGCCTTTAGCCACAAGATGAACAACTGCATTTTCTTGCGGAGTCAATCCGTAAGCAGTTGTCTGAAATTTGATGAGATCGCGTTGCACGGCAGGCCCAAGAATAATTCCAATTTTTCGATTTCTATCATCATCGGCGCTCATTTCATAGGCTTTGATGGTTATCCAGCGTCCACTCCGACCATAACGAGCAAGTTCGGGTATGATTTCGAAATCATTTTCGGTTTGCATCGACTGCGATTTTTTGAGGGCACTAACTACTTGTGTAATGTAAACAGGAAGTTCAATGCGGCACCACTCAGGATGAAGCTCTCCTAATTCATTTAACCAAAGTAAGGCAGCATTTGTATAAGACTCGATGTAACCGATGGGATTGTAAATAAGGAGACCCGGGATGTCTAATTCCTGCATAGTATCAGTTGGCTCTATAGAGGCAAGCTGTTGCTGCAATGCCGTGCGAAAGGCTGTACCAATATGGGGTGCAAGCTTTGCTAGGAGCCAGGCATCTTGCTCGGAATAGGGAGTTGTGGATTTTTCACGAGCTAGCACCATCGTGCCCCACATATTTTTTCCGGTATACATGACGGCACGGATTTCGTCGTTAAGGCCGATCGGTTTGTATAGCATTTGATGGCGGTAGGCTTGACCAGTATTTCCCATTGTTGCTTCCGATAACCGGTCCACTGGAAACCGGGAATTCATTAATCGCCTATAAGCTGGAAGGTAGTCCTCAAAATATAAATGCTCAAGAAAAATATGCTCCACATCGCTTACAGCATGATTATGTACACCTCTCCGCACATTTGACGTGATTAATCCTGTTGCAGGATCAACCGTTTGAAAGCAACAAAGATCGGATTGCATAATGGGGTGCAATTTGCTAATGATTTCAAGACGCAATTGCTGATCGTCTAATCCAGAGTAACACAAGCGCTTTATTTGAACCAACACTCGTTGATAATTCCCGTTGAATTTCATCACTTATCGTCTCCCCTAACACAAGACTACCCCCAATATATTGGTATACAGATTGTATCATTCTTGGGTTTATAATGAAATAAGTAAAGAGGACCTTTGTAGAATCTTTACAAGGTAGTATAAAAGGCGCTGTGAAAGCATTGACTACATATAGTCGTATTCGATCGGCGCGAATATCAAAGTGGGCATTTTTCCTTCGAGAACAAGAAAAAGGTTCTTTGGGATAAATTTATGGAAGGGGTGATACACAAAGTTTCAATGGAAATTGCTAAATATTAGGTGAGATAAATTTTGCTACTTGATTGATTAATATTTGGAGGAAATCAATGTCTGTTAACCCATTATCAAAGGCTCAATTATATCAGATGTTATCACCTAAGGTTCAAGAGTTTATTCTGTTACCAACAGAACAGTGTAATTTTAGATGTACGTATTGTTATGAAGATTTTGAAAAAGGTAGAATGTCCAAAGAAACTATAGAGGCTTTTAAACAATTACTTGCTACTAGAATGCCAGAATTAAAACATTTAACATTGAGCTGGTTTGGCGGAGAACCTTTAGTGGCAAAAGATATTGTAATGGATATTTCCTCTTATGCTTTGGAGTTATCACAGAAGTATAATGTGGATTTTCACGCAGGAATGACAACAAATGCCTATATGTTAAATAATGAGCTATTTAAAGCTCTTTTAGAGGTAGGCGTTAATGCTTATCAAATTTCGTTAGATGGATTTGGAGAGGTACATGATCAGACTAGAAAGAGAGCCGATGGCAAAGGAACGTTCAATCGCATTTGGAAGAACTTATTAGACATTCGTGATAGTGACCAGAAGTTTACAATAAAATTACGGATCCATCTTGATTATGATAAGGTAAGTAACATTGAGCCCCTTATCAGAGAACTGAGAGAACATTTTGTAGATGATCCACGTTTTACCATTATGCTTAAACCTCTGGCTAAACTCGGAGGTAAGAATGATGCAAATATGGATGTGATTTCAAGGCAAGACGAATCCACGATCTTAGAAGAATTATACTTGCGTCTCTATGGTCATAAAGTGGAGCATGAATTTCTAAAGGATTATGTATGTTATGCTGCAAAACCGAACTCATTAATCATACGTTCTGATGGTTCTTTAGGGAAATGCACTGTGGCATTAAATGATTCTCGTAATGCGATCGGTCAATTACTTTCTAATGGCACCATACAAGTAAACCAACAGTTATTACAAAATTGGACACGAGGAATTAGTAATAATGATCGTTCGGAATTAGCATGCCCTTTAGCAAGTCTTCCAGACACATTATTAATGAGTGGAATCTAAAATAATTTGATTTTATTCAAGGAGGAAGAATAAAATGGCTAATATAAATATTAACTCACATCTTAAAGATATTACACTTGATGAACAAGGGAGAGTTGTCATTACTAATGACGTAATTGCTCAACAATTAGAGAAAGTCGGTGAAATGATAAAAGCAGGACATTTTGCAACAGAGGGTGATGATACAAATAATGGTGCTTGTATACCAATAAAAATAAATGTTGGTTGTCCCAAAGGGGACGTTATCAAGATAAGAGAAGAGGTTATTTTTAATCGTCTCTAACTTTTCATTTATATTGATACTCCTGGCAGCCGAACAAATCGGCTGCTTTTTTCGTTGAACTAATGAGCAGGTTTGATTAATTATTTCGCGAATAAACAAAATGAGCATAACAAACTAATGTTAGCATTAAATCAATATGCTCTCCATTCAACTGGGGAATATGAAAATTAAAATTTAACAGAAGAGAGGTCATCTATTTTAATCGATTGGAACGTTTGTTCGCTAAGCTATAAAACGTGGCTGCGGCGAAATTGATCGGCAACCTCATTAAGCAATTGGACAATAGAGCCAGGTATTAACTGAATTTGCAAATTAATTGGGAGGAAAAATCCATGAGAATTTTTGTTGCTGGGGCTACTGGAGCTGTCGGACGTATTTTGCTTCCAAAATTGATTCGCGCAGGTCATGAAGTAATTGGAATCACGCAAAGTGAGAGTAAGAAAACCATAATCGAAAAAACGGGAGCAAAAGCAATAATCGCTAATGTCTTTGATCGTGAGTCCTTACGATCCGCATTAGATGAATCTCAACCCGAGGTTGTCATTCATCAATTGACTTCTTTGAGTAGCCGCAATTTTTCTGACAATACAAGGATACGTATAGAAGGCACACAAAATTTAGTCGATGCCGCTATTTCGGTTGGTATCAATCGCATCATCGCACAAAGCATCTCTTGGGCATATGAACCGGGAGAGGGACCGGCAATCGAAGATGAATCCTTGCATTTAACGGCTGAGGAACCTCGAAAATCGACAATTGATGGCATTTTAGCATTGGAAAGTGCTGTGTCAAAAATACCGCAACATGTAATTTTACGCTATGGAATGTTCTACGGTCCAGGCACTTGGTACGAGCATAATGGATTTATGGCAAATCAAATACATCAAAGACAGATACCCGCTACCGAAGGGGTCACTTCTTTTCTTCATGTGGAGGATGCCGCTGAGGCAGCACTTATGGCCTTACAATGGCCTTCTGGACCAGTGAACATTGTCGATGACGAACCAGCGAGAGGAATTGACTGGCTTCCGGTTTATTCACAAGCCTTAGGAGCACCTATCCCTGAAACTTCTTCGAATAGCAACACTTGGGAGCGAGGGGCATCGAACAGGAAGGCCCGAGAGGAGTACAGCTGGAAACCGCTGTACCCGACATGGCGGACAGGTTTTAGTGTCAGTCTGGCTAGATGAAATCAATTCAATGTTAGAACATTGATGAACGTAAGTTTAATTAACGAGGGAGCAGATCGCCATATGGCAGCTGTTCCCTTATTTCGTTGACGCAAAGGGAGATTAGTGTGGTCAACTTAAAACTATTTCCACTAATTTCCGTCTATAATTAAGTAGTCAATATTCATAAGGGGGCATGACATTGCCTAAGTTAATTGGCGCAGCAGCAGTTATTTTAGATTCTGAGGGGAAAGTATTATTGGTAAAACATAGCTATGGCAAAAATAATTGGGATCTGCCAGGAGGAAAAGCTGAGGAGGATGAATCAGCGCAGGAAACTGCAAAAAGAGAGGTTCACGAAGAAGTAGGGTTAAAAGTCAGTAATGCATTAGATCACGAAAGACAGCATCTTTTCCATACTGTGGGTCCAAGACAATAGATTGAATAATTGATTGTTATAGAACGTTAGAGCAAAACAAAAAGCAGTGTCTATCTATCTCTTGAGGAGAGTGTGAAATTGAAATTTTTGAATAACGGATATTTAAATGGATTATATGCTGTATTATTAGCCGTGATATCAATTTTCACAGGGGAAATCGTAACTTTTATTATGCTCGGATTCGTATTCATGGCTTTATTGAACATTAACTCTACATTGCAAAAGATACTACATAAAAAAGATTAAGACTACTAATCTATAGAATTTGGTTCTTAGCTAACGAAATAACAAAAAAGATATATCAGTAGGTATGTATGGAGGTCAATAAATGGATCTACATAAAATTGCAAAGAACATAAATTTATTAAGTGACTTTCTTGGAATAAGAGATATAGACACATTAACCAGTGATGCTCTAGAAGAAAAATATCAATTTTCACAAGCGGATTTACTAATATTATTCGGTGCTAGTATAGTATATGGTTGTGACGTAGTAGGTGAAGCCATTTCTAACAATATTGCCAAGAATTTTATGATTGTTGGTGGAGAAGGACACACAACAGAAAGCTTACGAAGAGCTGTCCATAGTGTTTTACCCGAAATAGTAACTACAGGCAAGATGGAAGCAGATATTATAAGTGAGTATATGAAACGAAAGTACGATATTGACAATATATTGATTGAGCGTAATTCAACAAATTGTGGAAATAACATAACTTACGCATTAGATGTTATAAAACAAAATAATCTTTCCCTAAACAATATGATTATTGTTCAAGACTCAACGATGCAATGTAGGATGGATGCTGGTTTTCGTAAATATCTCCAAGATGCAAGAGTTGAAGTAATAAATTTTGCTTCGTATAAGGTTAGGGTTGTATTAAAAAATGAAAAATTGGTATTTGAACCGTCAGATATTTGGGGTATGTGGGAAATAGAAAGATATATTTCATTATTATTGGGAGAAATTCCGAGATTATTAGATGATAGTAATGGATATGGCCCTAATGGAAAAAATTTCATTGCACACGTTGATATTCCTAACGATGTATTGAAAGCATTTGAAGAATTAAAAGTGGAATATGGAGATTTGGTGAGAGTTGCAAATCCTGTGTATGCTTCAAAAACGCTTGATTAACGGTAAATTATAGCTCCATTACGGTAACTGGGGGATAAGTACAATAAAAGATGAAGCAGCTTGTTTGTTTGGGGGTTATAGTTGTACTGCTGAGTTCTTGTGTGACTGAGAAATTGCAGATTTCTACTAAGATCGAATTGGAAGAAAACTCAGATATTATCTTGGATTCATCGAATAGCTGGACTACCAGTCGATTGGAGGGAATCCATGGTGTCGGCTGGGTCTCCAATCATGAGATTGAGTTTGTCCAATCGGTGAAAATCGGGACAGACGAACATCATGAGTCTATATTCAAAAATACGAGGGGGATTAAGGATATTATCTCTGGAGAAGTAAGAGGAGAAAAACCTGACATTTCCTACGATATCTATTCAGTATCTCCTGATGGCAGGCATATCTATGTGAAGTTGAATCATATGGAAGATGAGAAACTGGTTGCGGAGCATCGGATGCTCAGCCGCGATGGTGGAGAGACAAAGGAAATAGCTAATCAGGCGATTGCTGGCAGCGCCATATGGCTGGATAATGTGCATGTATTATATACGGGTGGAATTGGTGATGGGGGCGTCGTGCAGATTGACCTGCAGGGGAATATTACGCCGATGCCTGCATTAAGTAAATTAATGGAACATAAGGATACGGGTACCAGAAACATAGAGCAAGTAACGAAAATAGGTGAACGTTTATATTTTGTAGAAGGTAGTGAATTTAGTTATATCGAGACGTCGCATCTGGATAATCCTGTAATTCATAGGTTATACGATAAGAGCGTAAATCGATTCTATCCCGCGCCAGACGAAAAACAAATAGCTGTTGTAACGACAGAGGGTAGCCAATTCGGCAAGACAAAAAGTGAGCTTCTACTCCTTGATCCCGATGGAAATTCTATAGGTAATCATTTGGAGTCGGGGGAATATTTCAACAGTATATCTTGGTCACTAGATCAATCGAAATTGACTTATGTAGTGATGAAAGAATACCCAAAGAAATATGAGGTCCATGTGGTCGATATGAAGAGTGGCGAAAATAAGATGATTTACAAAAGCGGCAACCGAGCGGCGAGCAGCGAAATGTACTGGAGTCCAAACAGTAAACTAATGATGTTCATAGTTGACCGATCCCATTCAACTTTGGAATCTAAGCCCGATACGATTATTTATGAGTTCAAATGATCCTCTGGTTATAGCTAATGGAACATTAAAGTTCAGTGACACAGACTAGATTGTAACTTCGAGGTGAAGAATGAACCATGTTGTTGATTTAACTAAAAATATTGTTATGTTATGGAGGCGAAAAACTTTTGCTTGTTGGAGAAATTAGTGAAATAACACGTTATCCTGTAAAATCATTTGCCGGAGAAACTTTGGACGCTTGTAGAGTGGATACATATGGGTTGTTTGGAGACCGTTTCTGTGCTTTTTATGATGAAACAAAAGAGGGTTGGAATCGTTTTATTACGGCTAGAGATATCCCTAAAATGAGAGGTTATACGGCTAGACTACTTAATAACGAAATAAGCGTTACATCTCCAAACGGAGAAATTTTTAGCTGGAATGAAGAACTTTTAAAAGAAATTCAAAGATACACCAATAGAAAAGTATCTAAGGCGGACTATAAAGCCCCAAACCCTGAAGACCCCAAACTTATGTCTGTTGATCTTGCTAGTATTCTTATTATTACAGATTCTTCGTTACGCAGACTTGAATCGATATGGGGAAAGAAATTAGATAAACGCCGGTTTAGAGCTAACATTATCTTGTCATTAAATGAAAATAATTTTGATGAAACGGATTGGATTGGAAAGCAATTATCCTTTGGGGATGTAAAATTAAAAGTAGAATCTAGTTGTGAGCGATGTTCAATAATTACGCTTGATCCCGATACACTAGAACGTGATGTCACTCTGCTAAAGAAAGTAAATGAGCAAATGAATTTATGCTTTGGTTTATATGCATCTGTTATAAAGCCAGGTCAAATTTGTACTGGTCAGAAAGTTTATTTAATTGAATAAGCTCGAATTACGAGGAACATTAGTTTATACATTTCTGTTAAACTATTTTATTAAACCTAAATTAGGAGCGGGCTGATTACATACAATGTAGATTGTAGAACTTTATATTTCTTAGATTTTAGCTCCATAGCCTGTTGCTATGGGGTATTTTTTATCTATTGAACTATCGGCAGAGAAGTTCCATTATATGGTATATTTAGGTTTGATCAAATAGGTGCTTATTGTTCCATTCAATTCAGGGAAATCTAATACCAATATTTTTCCTTTACCGTTTACACTAAGAATAATACATCACCATATTTCCTTGAAGGGGGACATTTGTTTTGGATGCACAGTTTCTAGATTTATTGGCTCTGGAATATGATACGGAAGAAAAAGTTGTAACAGAAATCATCAACCTTGAAGCGATCTCCAATCTTCCCAAGGGAACTGAGCATTTTGTCAGTGATTTGCATGGGGAGTTCCAGGCTTTTCAGCATGTATTAAGAAACGGTTCGGGTACCGTAAAAGAGAAAATCAAAGCCTTATTCCGTGAGGTTTGGACGGAGCAAGAAATCAATGATTTTACGGTGTTAGTTTATTATCCGGAAGAAAAAATACAATTGGTTAAAGCGGATTTATGCAATAATCAAGCCTTGAATCGATGGTACAGACACACGATTGAACAAATGCTTACGCTCATATCTAATTCCTCATCCAAATATACGCGTTCAAAATTGCGTAGAGCTCTGCCGGAGCAGTTTGTATATATTGTAGAAGAACTTTTATACAAGACGGATACGACCAACAATAAGGACCCTTATTATGAGGAAATATACCGGCAAATTATTTCCTTGGGCCAGGCGGATAAGCTCATTATCGGGCTTGCTTATACGACCCAACGCCTAGTGGTTGACCATCTTCATGTGGTCGGAGATATTTATGACCGCGGGCCTGACCCCGATAAAATTATGGACACGCTGATCAATTATCATTCTGTAGATATTCAGTGGGGGAACCATGATGTCCTATGGATAGGCGCCTATGCGGGTTCCCTAGTCTGCCTTGCGAATATTATCCGGATCTGCGCCAGATACGACAATCTGGACATCATCGAAGACGTATATGGCATCAATCTTCGCCCATTGCTGAACTTGGCAGAGAAGTACTATCATGACAATCCGGCCTTCAGACCGAAGCTGCAGACCGAGCATAACAGTTCGGAGCAGGAGATCCTGCAAATTACCAAAATTCATCAAGCTATTGCCATGATCCAGTTTAAGCTTGAAATCCCTATTATCAAGAGACGGCCATTCTTTAATATGTCTGAAAGGCTTTTGCTTGAGCAAATCGATTACGACAAAACTGAAATAAAAATAGGCGGTAAAACGTACCCGCTGGAAAACACCTGTTTCGCGACCGTAGATCCGCAGCAGCCTGCAAAATTGTTGGAAGAAGAACAGCAGGTGATGGAAAAGCTGCTGTTCTCCGTTCAGCATTCCGAAAAGCTGGCCCGGCATATGAATTTTTTTATGAAAAAGGGCAGTCTTTATCTAAAATACAACGGAAATTTGTTATTTCACGGCTGTATTCCTTTGGATGAAGAAGGAAATATGGAAGAAATGCAAATTGAGGACAAGACGTATTCGGGCCGTAAGCTGCTCGATGTTTTTGAATATTATTTACGTTACGCCTTTGCGCATCCAGAAGAGACGGATGATCTGGCAACGGATATGGTGTGGTACATCTGGACAGGGGAATGTTCCTCGCTATTTGGAAAGAGAGAAATGACCACCTTTGAACGATACTTTATCCAAGACAAAGAAAGCTATAAAGAGAGAAAGAATCCTTATTACCATTTGCGTGAAAATGAGGAGATCTGCCGGAAAATCCTGCTGGAGTTTGATTTGAATCCGGATCATGGACATATCATAAACGGTCACACACCAGTTAAAGAAATTCGTGGAGAGAATCCCGTTAAGGCAAACGGGAAAATGGTGGTCATTGACGGCGGTTTTTCCAAAGCCTATCAATCCACAACGGGCATCGCCGGATATACATTGTTGTATAATTCCTTTGGCATGCAGCTCGTTGCCCATCAGAAATTTAAATCTAAAGAAGACGTGTTATGTAACGGCACGGACGTATTGTCTGTAAAAAGACTGGTGGATAAAGAACTGGAGCGGAAGCTGGTGAGGGAAACCAATGTCGGGGAGAATCTGCTGCAGAGGATCTCGAATTTGAAGAATCTCCTGGAATATCGCTACATGAAATGAAACAACGTTTTTTTACGTTTGAAAAAAGAGATTATCTTTGATTTCTACTCCGCATACATACCATTGGCATCTAATGGAAATCATAATGCTTAATAATTGTTTGTAGAGGAGTGTTGTAAATGAATGATTTGATCAAAAATGCAGTTTCGCTCGGTCTGGGAATCACGATTGTGACCAAAGAAAAACTGGAAAACTACGTTAAAGAGCTTGTGGTAAAGGGAGAAGTTGCTCCTGAGGAGTCGAAGGCTTTGGTGGCAAAGTTGATCAAGAAAGGGGAGGAGCAGCAGGACGCTCTTAAAGAAATCGTACGCGTACAGCTTCAGAAGCTGCTGGTTGATTTGCACCTGGCGACTGAGGATGATATTAAGCGGCTAGATCAGCGTATCGACCAAATGGAACACAAGCTACAGGCATAGTTGATTATGAGGAAAAGGATACGGCAGTTTCAACGATACCGGGATATTGTTATTGCTTTGGTTCGCCATGGGTTTGGCTTCTTGGTAGAAGAGTCAGATCTGCTGCAGCGTCTTCGTATTCCAATTCGAAGATTTCGAGTGGATGACGATGCAGACCGTAAATCGCTTGGACTGCGAATTAGGGATGTCGTTGAAGAACTCGGTCCAACCTTTATAAAATTGGGACAGATCGCCAGCACCCGTTCTGATCTCCTCCCGGAAGACATTGTTAAGGAGTTGGAGAAACTTCAAGATGATGTGAAGCCCATCCCTTACAAACAGGTACAAGATATTATTGAGGCTGAATTAGGCCAAAGTATCGAGACTGTTTATGAGCGCTTCGAGGAGCAGTCACTTGCAGCGGCATCCATCGGGCAAGTGCACCATGGCGTGCTCCACACTGGAGAACGTGTGGCTATCAAAATCCAACGACCTCAAGCCGCAGAATCAATCCGAATCGATCTCGAGATTCTAGCTGATCTGGCTGCGATAGCCGAGCGACGTTTTGCATGGGCACGCCGAATTCAAATGGAGGTCCTCATTGAGGAATTCGGCAGATCGCTCTTAAATGAGCTGGATTATACCAAAGAGGCTAGAAATGCGGAGAAAATAGCTGAGCAATTCAAGCATGTAGCCCATATCTACGTGCCGCCGATTTATAGCGATTACAGCTCTAAAAAGGTTATGACAATGCAGTATATCGAAGGTATTCGGCTGTACCAAGAGGATCAACTCATCGCACATGGGTATGACCGGGCGCGAATTGCCAATCGACTCATTCAAGCATTGTTTCATCAGATATTCGTTGAAGGTTTGTTTCACGCCGATCCTCATCCCGGGAACATCGTCATATTGCCGGGCGAAGTGATCGCTTTGCTTGACTTTGGCATGGTGGGCCGGCTTACGGCGGAGTCCAAATTTCATTTTTCCTCATTGATTATTGCTCTTATGCGCCAGAACACCGATGGGGTGATTAAAGCGATCTACCGGATCGGGCTTATTGACGAGGAGCTTGATATGGCGGAGCTGCGTTATGATATTGAGGAGCTTAGAGAGCGATATTTCGGAGTCCCTCTTAGTCGTGTAAGCCTGGGGGGAATCGTCAACGATCTGTTCGAAGTGGCGTACAAGTACCATATTCGCATTCCGTCGGATTTCATCTTATTAGGGAAAACGCTGATAACGATTGAAGGGGTAGTCACGAAGTTAGATCCTACGATCAGTATCGTAAAGATAGCGGAACCCTTCGGCCTCCAACTGCTGTTGGAACGACTGCGCCCGAAAAATCTGACAGCAAGTTTACTTAAAGATGTCACGGATTATGGGTCTTTGCTAATTGATTTTCCAAGACAGTCCCGAGAGTTTTTTTCACAGATAAAAAAAGGGAAACTGCATATGAATATTAGCGTCACTGATGCCTACGATTTCCTGCGCAAGCTGGATCGCATTGGCAATAGGATCACATTCGGCATCGTTCTCTTGTCCTTCAGCCTCATTATGATGGGACTCATCATCGGCTCTTCCATTGTTGGCCGGAAGCATTATTTCTTGCTCAACGTGCCAACCATTGAAGTTGGGTTTATACTGGCATCCTTAATGAGTCTTTGGCTGCTTTTTTCGATTTTTAAATCGGGCAGATTCTAGATAAAGAACTTCGTCAGAGCTTGAAACTTTTATATAATAATTCTTTCCCTTGACCTTCAAGAGCGCGACTATGTAATATTAAACCAGTTAACACAACATAAATAAGGCATTGACCAAAGACATGATTTCCTTCACGAACTGTCCAGAGAGAGAAGTTTAGGCTGAAAGCTTCTCCTGTTACCGGCTGTGAAATTACCCCTTTGTAGCCGTGTCGTTGAACCCGTCGATCTGTTCGTCGCGGCAGTAAGCGTCACCGTCTTATCCCCGATACTGGATACCAATAAGGATCTTGTAACTGCTACTTTGGAGAACAGCCAAAGCATGACATGTTGAAGGTCAAATTAGGGTGGAACCACGAGCTGAACGCACTCGTCCCTTTGTGGGAGAGATGCGTTTTTTTGCGTTCAAAAATAATGAATAACTAGAAATGGAGGCTAAATCATGGAGATCAATGTATCATTGCCAGATGGAAGAATTAGGAGGTATCCACAAGGTACGATAATCGAACAAGTGGCGGAATCTATTAGTCCAGGATTGAAGAAAAATGCGGTAGCTGGAAAGATCAATGGCAAACTCGTTGATCTTGATCACCCGATTGAGCCTAATAGTCTTGTCGAAATCGTTACTCTTGACAGTAAAGAGGGCCTGGAGATATACAGGCACAGTACGGCGCATTTAATGGCCCAATCGATTAAACGCATATATGGAGATAGGGCAGTCAAGCTCGGAATTGGACCGGTCATCGAAGATGGATTTTACTATGATATTGATATAGAACAACCTCTGTCTATTGATGATCTTGCAGCTATTGAAAAAGAGATGGAGAAAGTAATCCAAGAGAACCTGCCAATTGTTCGCCGGGCTGTCAGCCGCAGTGAAGCAATTACAGCTTTCGAGGAGCTCGAAGAACCATTAAAATTAGAACTCATTCGCGACCTGCCAGATGATGCCGTCATTACCATTTATGATCAGGGTGAGTTTTTTGATCTATGTCGGGGGCCGCACCTTCCCTCTACTGGTCGGATAAAGGCGTTTAAGCTGATGAATGTGGCGGGAGCCTACTGGCGTGGAGATTCTAATAATAAGGTGCTGCAGCGCATTTATGGGACTTCATTTCCCAAGAAGTCACAGCTTGAAGAGCATTTGCATGTTATTGAAGAAGCCAAAAAGCGTGACCACCGAAAGCTTGGTAAAGAGCTTGAATTGTTTATGTTCTCTGAAGAAGCACCTGGAATGCCGTTCTTTCTTCCAAAAGGGATGAGCATTCGTAATGAGCTTGAGAACTTTGCGCGTGAATTACAGAGACAGCGCGACTATGCTGAAGTACGTACACCGCTTATGATGAATAATCGTGTTTGGGAGCAATCGGGACACTGGGATCATTACAAAGATAACATGTACTTCACGAATGTTGATGAAACAAAGTTTGCACTTAAACCGATGAACTGCCCGGGACACATGCTTATTTTTAAAAACAGCTTACGTTCCTATCGGGAATTGCCTATACGTCTTTGCGAATTCGGCCAAGTTCACCGCCATGAACTTTCCGGAGCGCTTAACGGAATGATGCGGGTCCGTACCTTCTGTCAGGACGACGCACATCTGTTCGTTTTGCCTGAACAAATTGAGGATGAAATTAGCCGTGTCATTGCCTTGATTGATCATGTTTATCAAGTACTCGGCTTTAAGTACAAGGTCGAGCTATCTACCCGGCCCGAAGATTCGATGGGTTCAGAAGAGCTATGGCAGCAGGCTGAACAATCTTTGCAAAATGTCCTGGATAAACTTGGTATCGATTATCATGTCAATGAAGGCGATGGGGCATTCTATGGACCCAAGATCGATTTTCACATTTTAGATGCGCTTAAAAGGAGCTGGCAGTGTGGGACCATCCAACTGGATTTCCAGATGCCCGAGAAATTCGATCTTTCTTACATCGGAGAGGACAACCAGAAGCACCGGCCAGTCGTTATACATCGTGCTATTTATGGATCTATTGAGCGATTTATCGGCATGTTAACCGAACATTTTGCCGGAGCTTTCCCGCTATGGCTTGCGCCCGTCCAGGTGAAGTTACTGCCGGTTTCGGAGAACTATATCGACTATGCCTTGCAAGTGAAGAAAGCACTGGAAGAGACAGGTATTCGGATTGAAGTAGATGTGAGAAATGAAAAACTCGGGTATAAAATTCGTGAAGCCCAACTAGAAAAAGTACCGTATATGCTCGTTCTCGGTGAGAATGAGAAGAATTCCGAAAGTGTGTCCGTTAGGAAACGGGGCGAAGGAGACCTTGGATCAACAAGTATCCAAGAGATTATTGGGCAAATTAATGAAGAACTACGTGCAAAAAAGTAAGTTGCAAACCGATCACAATGATAAATTCACCCTCAGGAGGGTCATTTGAGTGAACGTTATAGGATAACTAGCAAAACATTATTCGCCATTTGGCGGTTAGGGATTATCTCCGAACGCATCCCGATGAAGTAAATTGTTTTGGGGCTTTAAAAGAAAGCCTCGCCAAACAGTTCCCCAGGGACATTGAAGCATATATGGATGGTAAAGATGCGTTTGTTAATGAGCTGGAAAGTAAAGCGTTAAATTGGTATAACAAGCGGGGAACGTTGAATTAACAAAGGTAAAGAGCGAATGGCTCGAGAAAATGAAATTAACATACTTGTACTAGAGGCTGCCGGCATGATTGGCAGCCTTTGGTACGTTAACGGAATCTATTTCCACCTATCTCCTTTATCTCCTTTATGAAAATTTAATTTTTCACATTTTGGATTATTTTGTATGATCAAGTTAACACATTTATAAATTGGAGGCGTAATTTTGAAAATACGTGTACTCAGCATCCTAGTAATACTCTTGCTTAGCACTCAAACGAGTGTTTTTGCAGAAGAAGAACAATCCAAACATACTTATAATTGGGTTTCAGGTGGAAAAAATGTAGAGCTAGGAAAAATAGCAAGCTTGGATCTTGGCCAGGATTTTGTTTTTCTAAATGGTGAAGATACAAAAAAAATGATGACGGACTACAAGGATATCCCTTCAGGACGTGAGATTGGCAGTGTGTATCCGACAAACCCTAAGGAGCAATGGACGGTAATTTTTGAGTATGATGAATCTGGGCATATCAAGGATGATGAAAAGAAAACTATTGATGATGCTGCCATATTGAAAAGTTATAGTGATAGTACGGAAAAGGCGAATGAAAAGCTTCCATTAGACCACCAACTTCATGTAACAGGCTGGGATGTAAAACCATTTTATGATGAGAAAACACATGATTTAACATGGTCGATGGGCGCGGAAGACGCTAAAAAACAACCACTTATAAACTACGATGTCAGGCTTTTGACACGCACAGGTTATATCTCGGCTATCCTCATTTCGGATCCTTTGAGCCGTGAACATGATAAACAAGTCTTGGCTTCTCAAATCCTTCCTAAAATTTCGATGGTTAATGGTCAGAAATATGAAGACTTTAACAGCAGCACAGACAAAGTATCTAAATTCGGTTTATCCGACTTGATATTGGGGGGAGCTGGTCTTGCTGTAGCTAAAAAAGTTGGACTACTTGCTGGCGGTTTACTGTTACTGAAAAAGTTTGGGGTATTTATCGTTATTGCCTTGGCGGGGAGTTGGAAGTGGATAAAGAATTTAATCACGACCAGAAAAAGAAATCCGAACGCAAACAGTTCTGAAATCAGTGAGGAAAAGCATCAGGTATAGACCTGAAGAATGTTTAAATTGTTTTAGTATTGAAATTTAGGAGGAACAAATTATGAGTGAATTCACCGCAGGAAGCTTGATACGAAATTCATATCGCGACACAGTCCAAAAACATAATCCCCTGCTTGTCGAAGAACTGAATGAGCAGTGGGCCGTGTTTTTCACCTCAGGGACAGGTGTCAGCGAGATCGTTCCGACAGATGTTACGGGGATATCGCAGCATCTGCCGGTGCTGTACTTCTACAATTTTGAGGATCATGGCTGGGGCTTCACCCTTCTTCATCAGGGGGAAGCCGTTTCTACGTTCGACTTTTCGTATGAGCAAGAGGAGGTCGACCTCATGAATTATGTCCGGGACAAATTTCCGGATCAGGATGAGGTAGAACTACTATATATTAGCCCTGATTCAGAGTCCTTTAGAGCGTCCATGATTATGGAAATGGAGCAGCAACGAAGCGGGATTGACCGGGTCCAGGCAATGCTGAGGCAGCTGGACGTGGAAGCTTTTAAGCTTTTCGAGCTCAGCACCGAGGAGATGGAGCAGCTTCGACACCTTTTCGATGCGGAGACCATCGCACAACTCAAGCGCCGACACGCCATGGTGGATGACTTCAAAACCATTCTGGGTATCGAAGAGATGAGTTGGCTCCGCGCAGATCGATTGGAGCAGCTTGATTCATAAAACTTAAATGATTAGCGGAAAAAACGACCAGTTCTTTACTTACTCTGGCCAAAACGAGGATCTTGTTAAGATCTATAATTTCGCTGAGTGGTGTTATTATCAATATCGAAGAAGTAACTATTTATATAAGGCTATCTGTGTTGGGTTTTATGAACATTTAGTTGTCAATGAAAGTACTAGAAGAGAGATATCATACAAAGTTAATCCGGATATTTTCGAGAATGTTAAAACGTTATTCGAATGGATGTTACGCAATAATAAAGGGCTCTATGCTCAGGAGGAGTTGCATTGAAGCAGCTCTTTTTTGATTTCATCATTCATATAATGGAGATACTTTCGATGTGTAGTTAATATTGATTGTAGAGTTAAGGGAGCTACTGTAAATGTACAAACTAACTTTGATTGTCATAGTGTTTTTAACTATTATCACTTTAGGGATATTTTATTCGTTACCCTTGAACCATCCATTCCCAGTTGCTATAGAAGATGTTGAAAAGATTGAGTTTCACGAGTTAGGAAAATTAAATGCGCGTGAAGCAACTTATGAAGAAACGAGACAAATCATTGAATGGTACAACGCCATGCATTCGTTTAAAGCAAATAGTACTTTAGCAGGTACAACACCAAACGCAGGAATAAGTATTAGTTTGAAGTCAGGAAGATTAATAGGTATTACAGCATTAGGTCAGAGAGGGAGAAACCTTGAATTTCAAGCCAAAGGTATAGAATACCCTTATTTTGCAACGCAAGATGATTTGTATAAGTTGATTCTTTCTATTGGTGGACCTTAGAACATCTTTTAAATAATCATATTAAAACCATATATTATAAAAGAATGGGGCACCGTACGATGAATATGTCTTTTCAATTAGAATATCGAGGCTGGCTAGATATAACTTTTCGTAATGAAGAGAAAGAATTCCTAATTCCAGGATCAACCAAACTTCTGCTGAATGTAGTAGGATATATGGTTAGTAAGGGTTATATAGCCAGCGAGATCTCGCTGGCTTTTTTTATATTTTCATAAAAAAATTCTTAGGAGGAGTTTTCGATCGGCTGTCAATTTCATGCTAACGAGTAGTTTGCTGTGGTAGAATGAGTAGATGGAGTGACAGGACGGACACGGGGGGAACAGTAATGAACAAGACCGATCGGCAGCTCGCTATAATGCTTGAGCTACAACGGAGCAAAGTATTGAGAGCAGAAGATTTGGCATCTATATTTGAGACTAGCGTGCGGACGATATATCGGGACATACAAGCTCTAAGTGAAATGGGTGTTCCGATCCTTGGGGCTCCCGGGCAGGGTTACTCCCTAATGGAAGGATATTTTCTTCCACCAGTCGGGTTTTCTGCTGAAGAGGCAGTAACCATGCTTATGGGTACTGACTTTATCGAACAGAGGTTGGATGGCGATTATGCAAGTGCAGCTCAGGCGGCACGACGCAAAATTGAAGCTATTCTGCCAGAAACAGTACACGATGAGTCGAAGCGCGTCCGGGAAACAATGCGGCTTCTTCAGGCCCGCGAGCCTGTAACTAACTTGAGGGAAAAGGACTATCTCGGACAAGTGAGGCGGGCAATTATGGAGCGCCGCAAATTACTTATGACGTATCTGAAAAAAATGCCGGAAACAGACGGCAATCGGAAGAGTACGCGTGAGGTCGCTCCATATGGATTGGCGCTTATTCAGGGAAATTGGTTTTTGATTGCACGTTGTGACTTGCGGCAAGAAATTCGGCATTTCCGATTGTCACGAATGACAGAACTAACCGTATTGGAGGATCGCTTTCTCACTCCAAATGGATTTAATCTTAACAACTACCGTCCGTCAGACGACCGTAACATACGGGTGTTGGTTCTGGCTCATCCTGAAATTGCGGACAAAATCGCTGAGACTTGTCATTATTATATGGAATCGACTGAGGAGCGAAAGGACGGTCTTATTGTCAACTTTCTTGTCCGACAGCCGGAGGAGCTGCTGTCTTATATCCTCGGCTGGGGCGGGGATGTCGAGGTGTTGGAACCGGAGTCTCTCCGACATCGGATTCGGGAAGAGGCCGAAAAAATCTTAAAACGCTACTGACACGCTATTGTCAGTAGCGTTTTGTTATATTTGGATTATATCCAAGAATAAATAATGAGGAGTTGTTTGATTCATGAGAAGTACAGCGGAAGCATTACAGGCATTTGAGACAATAATAGGACGTTATTTAATGGAACTGGAAAGCCTCGATATGGAGCAGCTGATAAAAAAGCCGAACGAAGAGGAATGGTCGATTGGTCAAATGTATATGCATCTAATTCAATCGGCACAATTCATGCATTTGCACAATGTTGATCAATGTTTGGCTGGAAGCGAAGCAACAGTAGGCACTATGGAGGAAAAAACGGAAAGGGGCAAGGGAGCCTTTGAACTGGGAAGTTTTCCTCCTGTGCGGATTCAGGTACCTGCTTCACCGCAATATACCCCGAAACAGCCGGAGAGTAAGGAGCAGCTGAAGGAAGGATTTCTCAGTATCGTAGAGCGGATGAAAAATACTGAACCCACTTTGAGTAAAGTACCCGAGAGCAGAAAAATTCTTCATCCTGGATTCGGCGCACTAAACGCCAATGAGTGGTTTTTGCTTATAGAGATGCATTACAGGCATCATTTATCGCAGTTGGAGCGTTTGAAGAACTTTTGGGAAATAACGTATAAGTAACTATGGAAGAATTGGGCGACGCGATGCAAGTTCTTGTCATCAGTCAACTTGTCGGCTGACAAGAATATAGTCCCATTTCTTGCCGCGTAAACGCAACCTTTTATGTAGCTAAGGCCCTTAACCCTTGTGGTTGAGGGTTTCTTGTTCTGAACAGTAAAAGGCAGAAGGGTTGGGCAATCACTCTATTGAGAAAAATTTCTTGGGGTACGAGGTCGATCTTTTTTTGTTATAATTATACATATCCTATCTAATCGTCTGGGGGAAGCTACCTTGAAAGTACTAGAAACAGAACGGCTGATTCTTCGGCAACAATCAATTGAAGATGCGGTTTTTATCCTTGAGCTATTAAACGATCCTTCTTGGATCCAGTACAATAGGCGATAGAGGCGTGAGAACCATCGATGAAGCGCGTGAGTATATTTTAAACGGTGCTCTAAATATGTATGCCCGTTTGGGTTTCGGGTTTTATTTGACAGAGTTGAAAGATGAAGGTATTCCGATCGGCATCTGTGGTTTAGTAAAAAGAGATTTTTTAGAAGATGTAGATGTTGGATTTGCTTTTCTTCCTAAATTTTGGGGGAAGGGATACGCCTATGAGGCTGCTTCCGCAGTGATGAGTTATGCGCAGTCCGTTTTAGAGTTAAAACGCATTGTGGCTATTACCTCTGAAGATAATCATACGTCGGCCAAACTACTAGAAAAACTAGGTTTGCATTTTGAAAGCATGATTCGATATGAGGGTACAGATGAAAAAGTCCGCTTATTTGCGATTAACTTCTAAAATAGATATAAGATAAAATTGAATAATACGACTGTAAACAATTGTACGAGATCAAGAGATGTTTTTTCATTTGATAAAAGCTACTCTCAGAAGAATATCTCGCTGAATCAAAAACTATCTCAATATCGATTGTCAAGAATATAGACCGATAAACATCCGCAGAAACTGCGGTTTTTTATTTTATCTGAACAAAACGTAAAACAACTGCATTAATTCGTAAGAGTATGAGAAGGCTGCCGGCATTGAACATGGTTTTTTCTGTTTATTGGGAAAGAATGACAACTTTTTTCGATTTTCATAGTCTAACGACTTAGAATGAATGTCGAGATGGAGGCAAAGATCATGAGAAATCGATGGATTGCTGTGATGCTATTAGTTTGCGGCTTCGTTATGTTGGACGACCGGTGTCGAGCGGAGGCTAGTTTAGAGCTTCCTCATCCAGGTGAGGATACGATTACTTTACTGGAGAATACTTCTGTTTACGGTGATCAGCTGAAAGAGGTAGGGTTGCTGGGGCCACAGACGTTGAAAATTTTAAAAACAAGGGAGGTTCGATGGGGACATGGCGAGGGCTACAAAAGACCAATTTATTTAGTCTCCACATGGCTTGGTGATCGATGGATTGCTCCTAATCGTGCTCTACTGGGAAACCCGCAGCCGTTCGTGAAGAAACTCGATCTCAGTGGGATCGAATCGCTCTATAATGATCCTCTGCTGACAGAGCCAAGTGGCGGGCAATTGGCGCCTCAAATTGTGACCACGAAAGCGAAATGGGATAATCTTTATTTAATAGAAACGAGATCTGGGGACAAATGGATTCGTCCTATAAATCCTTTTTTAGAAGGGATAAGAGAAGTTCAGGAGGACGTGGAATTGTTAAATCTCACACCACTGATGCGACATCCATATGGTTTGGAAACAGGCTCCAGTCTATCACCACAAACTGTAAAAGTTAAAGAAGTATGGAACAATTGGCATCAAATCGATTCCTGGCTAGGGCCTGTCTGGTTTAAATTGTACGAGGCGGATGCGGTAGATGCGCGCCACATTTTGGATGTCAACTTTGGTTATCAGCACATAGATGAAAAAGATCCTAAGCTGACACATATGACTGTAAACGTAAATCTTGGCCCGAAGTGGCGTGAAGTCAATGAAGCTATGACTATCGATTTTAAGTTCAATTGGTATAATAAAAATGGAGAGCGAGTCGCGGCCTCTAGAACAGGTCGCGTTGAGCTAAACGGTGCTGAGAAGCACTCTGTTGATTTATTGGTGGATGGCAGCTTGGATCAGTGGTATGCTTACGCAACGGTACAGATCGTTAGGATAAACGATAAAAAAGCCCCTGAACTTGATGCTTCTGCAGCAATGGACATCGTCGATCCTGAGCATCCCAAATTTCGGCTTGGAAATGTAAGTGTGAGACAAGACGGAGAATTTAGTATTATCAATGGGCAGTTTGAGCTTGATACGAAGGGGTCGCATCAAGTGAAAGGACGAATCACTTTCACGGATCAAAAGAGTCAAGTGATGGGAACGGTACCGCTTGAATTGATTACCGATGCTGATAATCCTAGTAAAGGGATACCTTTTTCATTCGAATGTGTCTTCTCCGGCAATTTGAAGTACTACGCAACCGTTAAGCTCGAAGTCGATTCGATTACTTCGCTGAATTAAAATACAAAGTAGATCGCCAGGCGGTCCTGATATTCCGCTCGATGACGTATGGAACTATTTGAACGTGTTTACTCGGTGGAATTTTATTTCCTGCAGTAAGTGCGCGAAGTTATAAGATCGGATGGTTAGCTGTTTCCTTTTTCCTTTCGAGTAAGAAATAAGGGAATAGCTAACCAATATAATGAGGCACTTCATGTAATTTCATAACTGTGTCGGATGACAAGAACATGATAACAATCCGCGGCGCGTTCTGCACTCTTTTTTGAAGTCCTTGATCTACTAGCCAGTAAATTCCTGTACCCACTCGCCGTTATAGTAAGCTATTCCGATTTGGGTGTAGCTGCTATTTAGGATGTTGGCACGATGACCAGGACTGTTCATCCATTGGTTCATCACTTCCGTCGGGCTTGTCTGGCCTTTGGCGATGTTTTCCCCTGCAGAGTTATATGTGACCCCGAATGCAGTCATCATATCAAACGGGGATCCATAAGTCGGAGACTGATGATCAAAATAATTATTGTTGTACATATCCTGAGCCTTAGCCATTGCTACTTTCGATAGACTACTGTTCAAACTAAGGGAATTCAAGCCTGCTTTCGTTCTTTCTTGATTCACAAGATCCAAGACTTGCTGCGCAGATTGGGAAGGATTTACGGACTCTTGCGGATTGGCGGACTGTTGTGGATTTACGGCTTGATTCGCTGGGCTTTCTACCGGTGAATAATTGCTTTGGAACCAATCCAGCCAATTCGAAGCTTCATTGGGTGCTTGTTTAATCGTAATCGGTGAGTTCCCTGCACCCGCAGTAGAAATGGATGAGGCTTGAGTTAAGGTTGACGATGAAGCAGCATTAGGAGCATGAGTTTCAAGCTTCGTTTGTTTAGCATTCATTTGATTGTTTGTCGAATTATGACTCGAACAACCTGAAACTAGTAGTAATGCTGCTATTATGACCAATGGTTTAATAACAATCCCTCCTAAACCGTCAAAGTGTAAGGTTATCAAATAAAGGTTTTGTAAAGTTCCATTGTTTTATTCAGATCACAATTAAATTAGACCCGAATAAAAGATGACTTAGCAGCCCGACTTCTTTTTCTTCGGGGGATATCGTTGATGGTCCGGACGTACCGGATTCCTCAGATCACAAATAGAGTCAAATCCTCTGAAGAAAAAGTGGTTTAATGACAGACTCATTCTTTAAAAAAGGGAGTAATCCCTCTTGAATATAGGTTTTCCACTAACTTATGGTGATTTTTAGTTTATTTTCATTAAATTCTTCAATTGGACATTAATCTGAATATAAAAATATATAGTATTTTCGTAGTACCGATTACCTCGCTAATTATCTCTGGGTAAAAATTGTTTTATTGTTCGGTATGAAATGAATAAATGCAAAAGACGCGGCTTAAGAAGCCGCGCTTTTGTGAGCAAGCAAATGGGATAGCCTCTACACAATTATTTCCTCGATTCGATTTGATTTACAGTAAATAATTTTCCCGTTGAAAAGTCCCTCCATACAGCATCTTTTGCATCCAAAAAATAATTATTGTAGCTGGCTTTACGTACAAGGGAATAAACCAGAACAGGCTTTACCGGATCTTCCGTAATCGTAACTAGATTAGTCTGAATGATCTCATCCTCCTTTTTGTTAATCAGGTTCAACGGAGGTGTATAGTAGGTTGGGATTACATCGTACGCTTTCAGAAGCATTGATTTTAGTTTTGGTTCATCGAACTGTGGGATGTCTGCAGGTAATGTGCCTTTCAAGGAGTTGTTAACTGAGATAACTTCGCCGGATTGAATGTCGATCATAATGGAGACGTGTCCGTAATAAATCCCAGATAAATTTGCAGTATAAATCAACAAGTAAGCTTTATCACCCATTCGTGTCGGCAGCGTTAAAGAAGATTCTTTGATTGAATACAGCGTGAGTGCTGAAGCCACTTGCGGTAGCACTTTTTTAAGATAATCACCTGATATTTGCTTAGCCTCATCCTCGACGATAAGGTGTTTGCCCTCTAGTGGACAACTATTAGAAAAAGAAGTTAACTCGCCGGTGCTCAGTTGTATTTCCACAGAAGACGAGCAGTATTCCGTTCCTATTGGTTTTCTCCAGATTACTTTCCAAAAGGGTCCGCTTAAATTGCTATTGAGTCCTTCGACTACCTGATAAATAAGTGGATTTAGTGCATTTGTTGGAATCACAGCTAGCTCGCTCGCTCTCTTCAATGCTTTCTCTGCGCTGTCGACTGGTTGTACGATCTCTTTGTTGGTTGATGACATCTTCGTATTTTGTTCTAAAGCCGGTTGATTCATGCCGCCGTGGACTTTTCCGGTAACTGCATCGACTTGCCAATTATCCGATAATACAGTTTCATAAATGCCTATTTTCTTTTCGCCTTTGTTTAATTGTTCGGGGAATACTTGGGAGAACGTCGGAACCAACTGCTCGGTGAACTTCGCGCGTGCCTCTTCTACTGAAATTACAGGCTCGCTTTCTGGAAGTTGAACGTTTTTGTCCCACAAAATTTGTTTGTCTACAACCTTCCCAGTTTTATCGATATCAAGATTGATATAGTTACCTGGATACCGAATACCATCAATGGCTCGGATATAACGAATATTGTAAAAATTCGGTTTTACAAACGTATTCTCTTGATAGTCAACAAACATGAGTTGATCTTTCGCAAAAGGGTACTCCTTTTCGATATATTGCGTCGCATACTCTTGAACCTGAATCTGAACCTGATCGAGCCTGACTTCAGATGTTTCGGCATTCGCCGCCAATACTACATTGCTTGCCAGAAGTAATGTAAATAGGCTGGCCAATACAAAGCAAGTGTTTCGTCTCTTTTTCATAAAACCTCCACTTTTTGGGATTTTTATATCATAAATGTTAGACGTAATTATTTCCAATTAGTTTCTTTCATTACATATAATTTCCAAAAAAATTCCTTCCACAAGATCAAACCAATTAATGGATTCATTTGATCACTCCTATTACATTTCAAACGGTAACCCCTAAGCCTCTTGTCTTCCACACTATCGCATGTGTTATGGAATCAATGTCGCAATCAGCCTAACCCTGGTTGAACTAGTAGGGGCGAAACTGAATAGCTTTCGCATCCAGTTCCAACAACTTTTTCACATCAAAACAAGGTGAAAATTGGATTCAGAATGAATTTATTACTAAACTGGATACTATAGAAGCTATCATTAAAGAAATTGTAATTGAAGATAGCATTGAAAATGAGACGTAAGTAGGTACGTCTCATAATACATTTACTGTTATTAGATCGGCACGGGTCCATTGTGCTAACGGTGAACGAGAGTGCAAAACAAAGGACAGATTACCGCGGCCGGCAACTGTCCCTTGTTTCATTTAAGGCCTGTGAGATTGACTCTCGGGCTTTTTTTCAATTCCAGAGGGATTTACTTGTCCTCTTCTTCATTTGACTCTGATTTGGCAGCATCTTTAGTATACTCATCCTGATCGCTACCCCAAACATAATCGTAATTAGTTATATCAGGTTTGTAATCAGAATCGTTTTTCTTTATATCCATGGGAATATCAATCCTTTGCTAATTAATTAGGTAATTGTCCAGTGCTTCTAGTTGATTTCTAATTGTAGGTGAAAAGTCCGTCATTAAAGCTTAGCTAGTTACGGTTCATCAATATATTCTTCTTCGCTCGGAATACTGTTCAAAAGGTTATTATCTTGTTTCTCATTTTGCTCGGTATCGCAGTTAACAATACACTTCATTATTTCTTCGGAGTTGTCTTGAATATTAGTGTACTCAACCATCCATGTACCTCCTTTCATCGAAATTAGATTTTCCAATATCAAGAAAATTATTCGATTAGTCGTTGGGATGCTTCCATTAAAGTAACGGGCAGCGCAGCCAAAATATTTGAAAATAAGATGCGGTTCACCGCAATGTATCTAAGCACAAAGTAAAGTTGCACCACAAGGTATACATCTGTGTATAAAGGACAAAACCACTCCTAACAATGGAGTGGTTTCTTCAATTTAACTTCTCTTTTATTTAATATTATTTCCCATTAGGTTCGTAATAAGTTATAACTAGGTCTGTCTTTCGTAAACAATTCCTCTAATCCTGTCTTCACATAAAATGAACAAGAAATCCTAAGTTGCCTACACGGCTAAATAGAACAATATCACAACTAAGGAGAAAGTTATTTAATTTAAAAAATGGCTTTCCTTCTTAAAAAATATCGAGCGACATTTAAACATCGTCGTTAGCAAAAAGAGTAAGCTAATGGTGTAGTAATCAGAAATCTGCATAGGATCAACAAATCCAGTCTATAACTTTATTTTCTTCGGACAGGTACTATATTATGTTAGTACTATATTTAGGAAACTCTTCCCGTTATGATATCACTATCTGATTCTTGGCAAAATTCTCGGATAGGGAGATGAATATGAACCGCTATGTGCTAGGACTAGCCCCATCTGTATTAGTGGCACTTGGACTTCATGTTGGACATAGTGTAATACTTACGTTTGCGCTCTTTTACAGTTGGTTAGGAATTATACCTTCTATGGATTACCTTGTATGTCGAAAAAATAGTCTGGCCCGTACGATCGGCGATTGGGGACTTACTGCATCCGCTCGTCAAATGATAGTTGGACTGAGCTTGGGAATCTCTTTACTAATTACTCTCCTGATTGGCGCTAATTATTTGCATGACATGTTATTCGATATCGAGCGATTGAGAAGTTTGTTAAAAAAGTGGGATTTCTCAGGTGACCAGTCCGTTCTATTGCTACTCATATTGGTACTGCTCAATCCGATTTTAGAAGAAATCTATTGGCGCGGATACTTATATCACAGGATCGGACAAAAGCTTGGTTCTGCGGAAAATATGCTTCTTGCTTCTTTTTGGTTTACCTCTTATCATCTGGTCGTCATAATACCGGTATTCAGTTGGCCACTTAACGTTGTTGCTGCGATTCCTATTTTTGCAGCAGGTGTACTATGGGGATGGATTCGCCATCGTACGGGATCGGTGCTCATTCCGATTATAAGCCATATGTTTGCCGATCTTGGAATCGTAATCACATATATGCAATACGTACAGTAATATCTTTCTAGCAAGTGCGATTAGATGCTCTTGAATTGATTGTTGAAGATAGCCGGGAGCAGGGAATAGATGATTAGATGATCGCGTTTAAAGACAAAATAGCCTCCAAGCTCAACATAATTCACCATTCCCAAAGCTGCCGCTTTATTCGGCAGCTTTGTTACGTTAAAGGGAGGATAATGGAAATAATTTGGAGAATAAAAAGCGATGTGAACTGAGGAGGAATTATTTATAGACATGTTTAGTCTTTTTAAGCGCTACTTCAAATTATCCAAGTCTCCACATGTCAGTATTTCGATTGAGGAGCAGCTAGAAAACTTAGGTAGAGTAGGTATTACACTCAAAGGGAATATAGAAATCAGGGATATATTAACTTTCAAGATAAAGTATTATGAGGAACGCCCTTACATTCATCTTCTTATGAGAATGGGAAGTGAAATAGACAGCGACGGAGAGTTTATCAGTGATGGGTATCCAACTAACGACGCTTGGTGCTTTGATCGCGAATGCATTGAGGACCATGGGGACTATGTTCAAAGATTAGAACGGATTGCGGTTATGCTTGAGCCAGAATTGAGCGTAACCGATATCAAGGATTACGTGGATATTCAAGAAGGTAAGGTGTGGATTGCCTTTAAAGCTAATGGTACAAGCTATCGTTATTCGCTTTCTGTGCAGGACGATTGGCTGAGCCTCGAAATCTTCATAATCTTTTCTGAATTACTTGCTGAGAGCGGTAGCAGTAAAAGATTCTTTTACGCTGATACCGGTAATGAAATATTAGTCGTACTTATGGAACAGAACCAGTTCCACCAATTAAACAAATTAATAAATATCTTCGTACCTTCTACCCAGGCATAGGTGTTCAGTTCAGTAAATCTTACGGTGAAATTGCGCTGACAGATTGTTTGCTGCTTTCGCTAACTCGAAGGCAAATCGTGCCATTCCTCAAGAATTATGAGGATATGAACGCTAAACAAAAAAGCAGTCCAAGCTGAGGGAATCAGCTGTGGACTGCTTTTTCATTTCAAGCACGCTTGCGCGGCAAGCATCGGCGCAATATGATTGCGGAACACAAGGAGCGGAATCTTGCTCTTCTTCCGCTCATCATGCGTTAACACGACGACGGTATCCAGTCGTGGAATGATGTAAATCGCCTGCCCACCGAAGCCGTAGGCGTTGTAGTAGTCCATTGGTGGCGAAGAGGGAGAGGCTGCGTTCGCGTCAGCCTCATACGTATCGACCCACCAATGCCAGCCGTAGAAGCCGCGGCGCGGCGGTACCGGTGCAGCCGGGATGGCGGGAGCGCTGGAGCTGGCGACCAGCGCCTTTGAGATGAGGGGCTTGTGCTCCCACAAGCCCTCCTGCAAGAAGAGACGGCCGAATTTCAGCATATCGGCCGGTCGGAGCTGGAGACCGAATCCGCCGGTATGAATACCTTGCGGGTCGGTCTCCCAGGCGTAGTCCGCGATGCCAAGCGGACCGAAAAGCTGTTGCTCCGCATACTGGGCAACGGGCATGCCTGTAACTTGCGCTAAAATCGCAGCAAGCAGCTGGGAATTGCCGGAGTTGTATTCCATGCGGGTGCCAGGTGCTTCCGACAGCGGTTGTGCCAGGACGAAGTCGACCCAATTGGACGTTCTGGTCATCTGTGGGAAAGAATTCTGACCGCCAAATTCGGTCCAGTCCATGCCGGAGGACATCGTGAGCAGGTGTCGGATTTTCATTTCCCGCTTCTGCGGATCAGCGTCTTGAAGAAGCTGGGGGAAGAATGCTGAAACCGGCGTTTCGGGCTCGGGCAGCAACCCTTGATCCATGGCGATACAGATCAGCGCCGATAGAACACTTTTTGTGCAAGAATTAATGCGCGTTATTTCGGTTTCTTTTAGTTCGTCGCGATAATGTTCAAAGATTCGTTCACCTCGTTGTTCAATGAGGCAGCTTGCTAAATGCAGCGGTGCGAGTGCGGCAGCCATCTGTTCCAATCTCATGCCATCCGTCCTTTAATTACCTTTTGAGTGAAATGCAGCGTGTGTTACACTAGGGCTAACTATGGTATCCTACGATTATACCATCCCGCCATGCAGTCAGGAAAAGATTGCGATAGGAGTTCTTTAGCTAATGAGCATGAAGCGAAACCTTTTGTTGATTTCCCTCGCCTTCGTCATGACACTTTCGGCTTGTGAAGCTTTGCCTGTATTTGGAAAAGAAAAGTTTGCCCGCAAGCCCATCTCTGGTTATGGCCAGCTTGTGCCCGTCACGGAGCAGCGTAATGCGCTTCAGCACTTTATAACAGAAACATTAACCGGACCTCATGGTACGTATACCAACTTGCAAGAGACCGATCAGAACAGCGAAGTCGCAACCGGTCATGAAGTACTTAGCGAGTCAGCCGGACTGCTCATGCGTTATTATGCCTTAACCGGGCAAAAGGATAAGTTCGAAGCCCAGTGGCAGCTTGCCAAACGCACGTTTGATGCGCCAACCGGTCTTAGCTACCGGTACAGCCCTAAGCTGAATAAAAAATTCACCGATAACGCTACAGTGGACGACTTTCGAATCCTTCGCGCGCTGGACGAAGCGGGGAAAGCTTTTCAGACAGACGCTTATAAGAAGGACTTGGCGTACTACGGAGATAAATTATATACCTATAACGTTTCTCAGAGCCGTCTGCATGATTTCTATGACGAGACTTACGCAATGACGAATTCATTTATTACGTTGTGCTACATAGATGTTGCTTCTATGGAGCTGCTTCCTGTTTCGGACCGGAAGAAGCGTGCGCTTGAAACGGACATGCTTGAGATAATGCATGGGGGCTATTTGTCGGATTCGTTCCCTTTTTATCAAACTCGGTATGATTTTAAGTTGAAAGCCTATCAATCCGAGCAGATTAATTCGGTGGAGTCGCTACTGACGATCCTGAACCTAGCTGAAATTGGAGAAGCCAAGCCAGCCAGTTTACAATGGATAAAAGCTCAGGTTACCGTGGGCACGTTGGTGGGCGCTTATGATCGAAACGGGAAGCCGTTAAACGATGTCCATTCGACGGCGATTTATGCCATCACGGCCATGATCGGTTCCGTTACTAAGGATCAACAGCTATATAACGAGAGTATTACGAAAATGAACGCGTTTCAAAATCATACCCAAGGAAGCCAGCTGAACGGAGGCTTCGGGGATGAGCTCGCGCAGCAAGCCTATTCGTTCGACAATGCCATGGCTTTGCTTGCTTATGTTTATTAATAAAGGAGTGAGTGCTTGTCGTGACGAATCGCTTTTTGAGAGGACTGCTACGCGTGATGACACCAGCTGCTGCCGCGGCGGCCGGCGTATTGGTCATTACAGTGCTCGCCCTGTTTGTTTATCCTTATATCGGTATTGCGGATAATGGAGACTTTTTTCGAGTTTTGTATAGCAATGGGCTTTACATCAACGATCCGACATATGATAGTCAATATCTTGGATTTTTCGTCAAAACGTACGGAATTTTTCAATATTTCAACGAAAATCAGGCAACTATTTTCTCGACTCAATCGTCTTTTGTAAAAGCGGCTATTGGCCTAAATAAGTTATTCCACCCAGGCACAACTACATTTGATATTCGCTATCAAGCGGCTTTGTATCTCGGACTTTATACGGCTGCGATATATTTGCTCGTTGAAGCATTGACTTGGAAGCTTTCCAAGCTTCGCGGCTATGTGATTGCGGGAATCGTTGTTTTTGTGTTTGGCGACACCGGCTACACAGCTTATTTTAATTCCTTATACGGTGAGAGTGTAATGCTGATTATGACGATGTTCATGGTAGCAAGCGGACTCCTGTTATACCGGAGAAGATATAACGATTACGTGATGCTTGGCATATTTGTGGTCAGCACCATGATTTTAACGGCAAGTAAGCAGCAAAACGCCCCAGTTGGGATTTTAACAGCCATATTCGGGGTATTTTTTATTTATATTCGAAAAAGCCGATCGTATCGCGCCATAACGGCAGGACTCCTCGCAGCTCTGATTGGTGTTGGAGTGGGCACCTATGTGCTGATCCCAAAAGAATTCGTCAATATTAACAAGTTTCATGCGATGACTCGTGGCGTATTGATGGGCTCCACAGATCCGGAAAAAACGTTGGAAAGCTTTGGCATTGATAAGCAATATGCGATTTTGAACCGCAGTGAGTACTACGAGCCTTATAAATCGTTTGATGTGGATTCTGCACAGTTTGAAGAACAGTTTTTTAGTAAATACGGCTTTGTTTCCATTCTTCGCTACTATGCCGCACATCCCGGACAAGCGGGGCAGATGCTTAATATCGCGGCGAGAGACGGCTTTAGTATCCGCCCCATGGCGATGGGGAACTATGAACAGTCCGTTGGGAAGCCTTTTGGTGCGCACACGGTATTCTTTTCTGGCTATAGTTTGCTTAAGCAGGCGCTGGCGCCGAAAACGTTTGGCTTTATTTTACTTTGGACTTTACTCATTATAGGGCTTTATGTCCCATCGTTTGTTCATGCGATTCGCTCGCAACAGTGGCGTAAAGCAACGAAGCTGCCTATTGTGATTTTATTGATTTCAATGGGGTTATCGGGGATTTTCGTTTCCATTATTGGAGCGGGCGATGCGGATTTAGCGAAGCATGAATTTCTTTTTACACTAACCTTTGATCTTGTTTCTTTGCTTACAGTAAGGGATTTGATTGCTAAACAATTATGGAGCACAGAATCGGAGAGTAAACAAGTTGGGGCTGCGATGTAAGGCATAAGGAGGGAGCGACATGCGAAAAGTATACCTCTTCGTCACACTTCTCGTTTTATTATGTACGTTAAGCGTGCCAAGACTGACTTCAGCCGCAGAAAGCACAAACGCAAAGGATCCTGTACTGCTTCTCTATGACAGCAAAGCGCTTAGGACACCGCTGGCAGGAAATGTTGAAGCTCTGCAGCGCCTTTTAGCGGGCTTCTCTACACCAGTTACAATGCTGAGCTTAGAGCAATATAAAGAGGGGAAGCTGCACAGCTTTAATAAAGTGATCCTCGTACGAAATAAATCGGATGAATTGAATCTTCCTGATGCTTTTTTACAAGACTTGAAAGCTTACTCCGGTAAGTACATGCAAATTGGAAGCGGCCTTCCAAATACGATTCAACAAGCACTGCACCTTCAAGAACAGCATACGGTGGATGATACGATCAACTTGAAGATTAGTGATCTGAACCAAACTTCCATTGCTGTTAGCAACATGGCATGGGTGACCTCGTTTGAAGGAAAATCGTATGGGACAGTGAAATCCTCCAAGCATCCGGCCGAAGCACCGTACAGTATTACAAGCGGCAACTATGGGTATATCCCGTACTTGTCAAAAGGCAACCTGTCAGAACTGGCAGCTTCCTATGTGTTGAAAGATTGGCTGGAAGTTTCCACGGCTCCGCAGCATTATGTATTAATTAGCGATATTTTTCCATTTTCAAATCTGGAACTCGTGAATGCGATGGCGGATCGGCTGTATGAAGCAGGCATTCCTTTTGTAGCCAGTATACAGCCGGTATTCAGTAATTGGGACTACCCGGCGATGCAGCGTTATATGGAGACACTTAAGCATTTGCAAGCCCGCAATGGCAGCATTATTGTTCAAACGCCGATTGTTGACTCTACAGATTCTCCGGATGTGAATAAGCTTCGGAACGAATTGGGCTCTTTTCTTGATCATTTAGCAAGATTAGGGATCGTACCGCTTGGCGTCAGTGCTGAGATGTATTGGACTTATGATAAACATTATGCGATAGATGGACTTTCTTTTTTTGATTCAGGTCTAATTCTTCCTAACCAAGCCGTTCAATTCCGGGATCCTTCCGATACCGCCGTGGCGTTCTACTCAACAGCATATACGATTGATGCCAATGAGCTTTTGCGCTATATGGATGAAGGTAATAGCCTGAATCCGCTGCCAATGAATACGGCCATAGCGTACAGTTTTCCTAACGATGCCTCGAAGCTGGAGACTCTGCTTACGACGTTAACATCTAGCTGGACAACATTTGATGATTATAAAAATGGGGGGCACTCAGTTCAAACGTCAGCTAGTAAATTTAGCTCACAGAACGGGCATTTGTTAATGAATGGTCAGGAGGTTCATCTTAATAATCAGATTCAAGATGTTGATGCGGCGCATGTCTATGTGCAGCAAGAAGAAAAAAGTTTAAGCGGACTTTTCTCCGTGCAAAATAAAATACTAATTGTTTTAATCGGAACAACGCTTTTCTTATTCGGTCTTTTCCTTATCATTGGACACCGAATGTACAAACGAAAATACATGCAATCGTGGAGACAATGATGACACTTGCTGACATACTAATGCTGATTGCTGTGATATGTATCTGGTCACTCCTGCTGATTAATATCATTCTGATTGTGGCAGGCTATCTGTATTACATGCAGATTGAGAATCAACCGGTTCCTCCGATTAAAGGGGAACCTCCTTTCATTTCCATCATGGTGCCGGCTCATAATGAAGGCAAAGTGATTACGCAAACCGTTGAATCACTTCTTGCTTTAGATTATCCGCATGATCGCTACGAAATAATTGTGATTAATGACAATTCCTCGGACAATAGCCGAGAACTGCTTGCTAAGCTTCAAGGGAAGTATCCCGAGCGTCAATTGATCGTGTTGAACACGGATGCTGTCACGGGAGGTAAAGGCAAATCCAACGCCTTGAATCTGGGATTCAAGCTAAGCCGTGGCGAGCTGA
This sequence comes from Paenibacillus violae, assembly GCF_032461945.1. Lineage (NCBI taxonomy): Bacteria > Bacillati > Bacillota > Bacilli > Caryophanales > Paenibacillaceae > Paenibacillus > Paenibacillus violae. Next base: position 37,146 of record NZ_JAWCUD010000002.1, on the reverse strand, counting down.
TCGCCATCTACGATGCGGATAATACGCCGGAAAAGAAAGCGCTGCTTTATCTCGTCGCCGAAATCACGCAGGATCCAGGACTTGGCGCGGTAATCGGCAAATTTCGCACTCGAAATCGAAATGCGAATCTATTGACGCGTTTTATCAATATTGAGACGCTTTCGTTCCAATGGATGGCTCAAGCAGGGCGTTGGAAGCTGTTTAAGTTATGTACGATCCCGGGTACAAACTTTCTGATGCGCCGCGAAATCGTTGAGCGAATCGGCGGTTGGGACGTGAAGGCGATTGCGGAGGACACGGAAATTTCATTCCGCATTTATTTGATGGGTTACAAAATTAAGTTCCAGCCTAAATCCGTTACCTGGGAGCAGGAGCCTCAGACGGTCAAAGTATGGTTCAAGCAGCGGACAAGATGGGCGAAAGGGAACATTTACGTCATAGTAAAAAATATCCCGCTGCTGTTCCATCCGGATGCGCGCCGTATTCGCTTTGATATTTGCTATTTTCTATCCATTTATTTTTTATTGCTGACCTCGCTTGTCATGTCGGATTTGTTGCTGATTCTACACGCATTGGGCTATGTTAGCACGACCATTGCAAGCTTTAGCTCATTTTTGTGGGTACTGGCGATCACACTCTTTATCGTGGGCACTTTCGTTACGCTCGTCACGGAAAAAGGAGAAATGCGGCTCTCTAACGTGTGGATTATTGTTTTGATGTACGTGTCTTACTGCCAAATGTGGATGGTTGTGGCGGCTTACGGCATGTATACCTATCTGAAAGACGTCATTTTTAAGCGAGAAGCAAAATGGTATAAAACCGAACGCTTCTAGGGCAGCTAGGATCGGAGTTGACGACGATGTGGAATCGTAGTGTTGTGAGAGTAGCTTTAAGTATTTTTCTATTTCTGGGGTTATTTCTACCGACAGTTCAAGCAGAGAACCTGTCAACTGCCGCCGGGCAAATGCAAACGCATTTGTCCGATACGTCTTTAACCGGCGGCATTACATATACACAGCAGTTTTTTCGTGTAGAGAACTATTGGAATGTGACCAGCGTTGACATTCATCTGGACTACCAGCTGTCACAGCTCCTACAAAATGAACGCTCCTCCGTCACGCTCTATATGAATGGAACGCCGTTTCATTCTTTTCGACCGCAGCTGGGAGAGAAGGCGCAGCAGCGGCTGAATTTGACCGTGCCGGCTTCAATGATAATCAAAGGCGTCAACACGCTCATGGTGCAGGGTCACCTTGAGACGAATGCGCCAGTCGCGCAGAATGCTTGCCTGCCCACCGATAATCGCGATAATTGGCTGCAAATCGCAAAATCCTCAAGAATCGCCGTGAATTATACCAGTGACCCGATTCAGGACAGCATACAGGATTTTCAACGGCATTTTATTGGGCAAGATTCGGTTACCAATGGTCAAATTGCGATAGCTGTAGCACCGGAAAACACGTCTCCTGAGTTGGAGGCGGCGACCTATGCGCTATCTGGCTTAGCTAGAGTAAATCAAGTGACGGATAAACCGATTCCGCTTACGACTTATAGCAGTGATATGACGAAAACTAAGCAAGCGCTCATTCTTGTCAGTCTCTATGAGCATTTGCCTGCGGAAGTGAAGGCTGTGATCAAAGAGGGAGATGTGGCACAAAAAGCCGTTCTTCAGCTTCTAGATCTGAATGGGGTCAAAACGCTGATCATTACGTCGAACGATGCCACGCTTCTCATTAAGGCCGGTCGGCTGGCAGCGAACCAAACGCTGCTTACGCAAATTAATGCGCCCCAGAAAGAAGTACTGGCTTCCACGGAAGTGGACACGCCGGCTGTCAATGTTAGCCGTACCTTGCCGCTGACGGAGTCCGGAGATAAGCTTGTCGGTGACCGTCACCGGGAAAAAGCGTATTTTATTTCCCTGCCGGGCAATCGTTCCATTGCAGACGGCAGCAAGCTGCGATTCAACTTTCGATATGCGCGGAATGTTGATTTTGAGCGTTCGTTGGTCACGATTCTCGTGAACGATACGCCGATCGGGAGTAAAAGACTTTCCACAGAGCTCGCCGACGGCGATCATATGGAGCTTACGATTCCGAAATCCCTGAATATCTCAGGAAATTTTACAGTAAAAGCAGCATTCGACCTTGAGCTTAAAAATAATAGTTGTCTGGCTAACGAAGATCAGATGCCATGGGCCTTTGTCGAGAAGGATTCGCTGCTTCAATTGAATACAAAAGACAGAACGGAGCTGTTGTTCAACAACTATCCGTATCCGTTTCTACGTGATGGCAGCTATAACCAAGTTACGGTTGTATTGCCGACAACAAGGGACGTGTACTTGTATCAATCGTTAACAAACGTTTTCAACCTACTTGGCCGCTATGCGCAGACGAATACAGGCAAGGTGCAATTTGTTGCAGGCAACCTCCAATCTGAGCAGCTCAAAGGCCGTCAAATTATTGCGATAGGCAGCTATGAAGACAACGCTGTGATTGCGGCGAATAATGATAAGCTTTATTTCCGTTATGGAGCTGGGGGACAAGGTTTTGTCTCTAACGAAAAACTCAGCATTGAATCTGGCTATGGTATGCGAATCGGTTCTTTACAATTGATTGATTCTCCCTATCAAAGCGGTTTTGGCCTTATGGCAGTAACGGGCAGTCGTCCGGAATATGCTTACTTGGCCTCCAAGCTCATCGGCTCGGAAGGCTCGCTATGGCAAGTGTTTGGGGATGGCGCTATCACGGATGCAGATGGCAACGTGCAGGCGTATCGCTTTAAGAAAGAAGCTGCCTCAGCCCCATCCACTGCGCTTGATGAAGTACTGGCGCGTAAAGATGTTCTCGGCTTTATGGCAGCGGCAGGACTTGTCGCCTTGCTTATTATCCTCTCGCTGATTTTAATGATTCGTAAATATGCGAAGAAGAAGCGGAGGGGTCTGCGATGAATCGATTACGAAGCAGTATGATCTCGGACGGCGGCTTTCTGTTGTTTTTGCTAGCGTGCTTTGTAAGCATCATTTTCACCGCGGGCAATCCGAATCTGTACCTGCAAAATATTATTTTTCTCAATGTGGCTTTTCTCATTGCCGTTATTACGTACTTTACGAATGTTACGACAGGCTTGATTCTAAACATTCTGTTCATTTTCGGCTATGGGACGTACACCCTGTACCAAACGATTGTAGCTGGCGGCTTAATCGGGACGCAGAATTATTTTTGGCTCATTTTGACTCCGATCTTTACACTTGCAACTTGGCTCATGACGCTCGGGAATCGGCAATTGCAGTCGGAGAACGAACAGCTAATCAAAGTGAATCAATCCTTGGCAACCGTCGACTTGAAGACAAGCTTAAAAAATGCGCTTTCTTTTCAATCCGATGCAACCGTATTTATGGCACTTTCCGTCCGGTATCATATTCCCTTAACCTTGATGGTGATCAGCGTGAAGTATTGGGATGAAATTAAACGGATGATTGGCGAAGAACAGCTGATGGAAGCGGTCCTCGATCTTTCCAGAATGAGTCAAACGAATATTCGCACGAACGATTCGCTTTATTTGCTGAATAAAGAAAATCCGATGTGGGGCATGCTGCTAATTACGGATCGGCCAGGGGCGTCTATCGTCATTGATCGCTTGAGAAAGAGTGTTGAAGAACGTAATCGCGGCGAATACGCGGAGAAATACAAGGTGGAACTTGTTTTGAAAATGGGTGCAGTTGAGTTCAATTCGGCTGAAATCAATAATCCACTGGAGTTTATCGTACAAGCGAAAAAGCAGCTAGAATACGACGTGTAAAAGGAAGGTCTCGGCGAAAGCTGGGGCTTTTCTTTTTTGTGTAATGTGCTACAGTCAATCTAATAGGAAAATTCATTATCTATTCAGATTCAGAAATGGATAACCTTTCCGATGACGAAATCATCGAAGCGAAGCGGAAAGTAAAGGCGGGACTATCTCACGGCTATAAGAGTTATATTTACGTGGTTTTTGTAAACGCTCAATCTGGGGAGATTGTTTCAGTTGATGTTTAAGAATTAGAAAAATTCACTTTTTTTATAATATTGACTGTCATGAGGTACAATACAAAAAAACAACATTTCAGGGAGGAACTTCGTACATGAACAGGAAACAGATGGAACGAATTCGCACGGGTCAAGGGTTCATAGCAGCGTTGGACCAAAGTGGAGGTAGCACGCCGAAGGCACTTCAGCAATATGGCATCGAGGCGACCCGTTATTCTGGCGAAGAGGAGATGTTTACGCTGGTGCATGAAATGAGGACACGCATTATCCAAAGTCCTTCGTTTGATGCGGAATTCATCATAGGAGCCATTCTGTTCGAGAACACTATGGACCGGAAGATCGATGGGCTGTTCACAGCCGATTACTTATGGGAGAAGAAAGGCATCGTGCCTTTTTTGAAGATCGATAAGGGGCTGGCAGATTCAGAGGACGGCGTACAAGTACTAAAACCGATTCCCGATTTGGACGGATTACTCCGCCGAGCGGTCGAGCGCAACATTTTCGGAACTAAGATGCGTTCGGTCATTCACGCGGCGAATCCGCAAGGGATTGGCAAGGTAGTGGAGCAGCAGTTCGAGCTTGGTAAGCAAATTTGGTCCGCAGGACTTGTACCCATCATCGAGCCAGAAGTCGATATTAACAGCGTGGACAAAGGGGAATCGGAACGGATGTTGAAGGATGAAATCCTCAAACAGCTGTCCGCTCTTGCACCCGATGTGACTGTTATGCTGAAGCTCTCAATCCCAACCGAGGACGATTTCTACCGTGATCTGATGGCCGAGCCACACGTCGCTCGGGTCGTCGCACTGTCTGGTGGATATGACCGGGAAGAAGCCAACGAACGCCTGGCCCGGAGTCGCGGCTTGATTGCTAGCTTCTCCCGTGCACTGGCTGAAGGTTTATCTGATCAACAGTCGGATGAGCAGTTTAACGAGATGTTGACTCGATCCATTCGGTCCATTTACAAAGCTTCAATCTCCTAAAAGAGACGACACGTCAATTAGAGGATGCCCCAAGGTCATAAGGATGACTGAAGGGATCCTCTTTTTTGGGACTTCTTGTTCCAGTTCTGGTTGATTGAGCGTGTAGATCATAGCCGTATCATTTTTTCATCAACCGTTTGAATGTAAATTGGAATTTCATTATAGGTCACACTTAGCAAAAATGTTCTAATGCTTTCATGAAAAACAGGGGATACTTTAGTTTAGTGGTCTTCTCCATTGGGATGAATGAAATCGCATTGTACGTTTGAACGTCATTGTGCATAGTTCCATTAAACATGTTTTAGATTAGAATAAGGAGATGCTTAATGCTGGACACTAAAAAACCATGGAGTTTATCCGAGTTCAAATTATTTGAATCTCTTCCAAAGGAAGATTTAGAGCAAATTGATCAAATGGCACCCCGAACAAATTTTTCGTCTATTTCTAAAGGTACTCTAATTCAAACACCAGAAGTTAATAGTAAGGGTTTGTCTATTGTTGTTGAAGGAAGACTTCGATTGTTTAAAACAAATTCTGATGGAAAGCAATATACTGTAGGTATACTAGGGACAGGTGGTATGTATGGAGAAAGCAGATCATACTCATTTGGAACAAACGGTAATTATATGGAAGCCATGGTGGATACAATTATTTGCTCCATAAATCAAGATAAATTCGACCAATTTTTGAGCATGCGTCCTGAACTCGCTTTAAAACTGTTAGAGGAGCTCAGTAATCGATTACGTGACAGGGACGAAGTATTGGAGCGTCTGGCGTTAAGTGATCTTCGTGGTAAAGTTCTTTTTTTTCTAACTAAACTATCTAAAAAATTTGGCGTAGAAGAAAACGGGTATCAAAGAATAGAAATTCCCCTAACCCATCAGGAATTGGCAAACATGATTGGTGCTACTAGAGAATCAGTGTCGCTTGTTTTACAAGAATTCTCTAATGAAGGTGTTATTATTACTGGTAGAAAATCAATCATGGTTCAGCTGGAGATGGCGGAAGAACGATTAAAAATTACATAATTTAAACATGGCGTAACAACTTGAATTAAATGGACTACATTTTAACTGCAATAGACTTTACTTGATCTACCCGAGTAGACCTTTTTGCTAGACTCGAGTAAGACAGAACCGAGTTTCCTGTAAGATAGATTACAGAATAAAAGGAACGTTTAGCTCTATACTAGGGGAGCAGATAAGAAGAGCTTGTCAATAGCCGCTGCTACAGCAATCAATGAAAAAAATTATAAATTAGGAGGCATAATAGATGTCAAAAGTATTAGATGTGATGGGTCCACGTATTCAACTGGTTACTGATTTAACGGAAAATAAGGATTATTCCCTTATGAAGGCTGAAGTTCCAGCAGGTGTTATCGTGCCTGTTCATAGTCATGAAGATCGTGAGACGTTTGTAGTTCTCTCAGGGGAACTTGAAGCGTTCACGGAAGACAGTTGGAAAACGGTTAGGGCTGGTGAAACAGTTGATATTCCAGGACATGTAAAGCACGCTTGGAGAAATTCCTCTAGCGAGACAGTAACATTACTAGTCGTATCGACAGTGAATATGGGAGAATTTTTCAATGAAATTGGTCGCCCGGCTGACACTGTTCCACCAGGCCCGCCTTCACCAGAAGCTTTACAGCATTTTGTTGAAGTAGCTATAGCATATGGCTATTGGCTTGGAACGCCTGAAGATAATGCGTCTATTGGTATTAAGTTAGGTTAATATTTTTATCAGCGAACATTAATTAAGAGAAATCCGCTTTAAAAAGCGGGATTGTTGACAAACCCTATCTTAGTTACTAAATACGGTTATTAATGACCATTCCAAGTGAAACAAAAAAAGATTGCCTATTATCCGGCCTTTCTGGCCAGGTGGTTGGCAATTTTTTTTATGTTCTTGGCAATGGCCGCCATCATCAACGCTTGTTCTTAGACTTTTTCGCGTCCCCGAAACCGGCAATAATGAAGTACGTTTGAGCTCTTTGTCATCCGCGAAACTTCGCTATTTGGTTTGGCGACGCAGCCATTACAAATACTTAGGCGATTTAGCCTCATCCATTCTTTACTATCTTCCCAGACATGTCGGATGATGAGGGGACACTCGGGATGAGTGAGGCTTAAGGCTGAGGTTAGTGATCTTATTATTAAATAGTGGTAACCATACTTTAATAACTTAAAACCAGGTTTTTGAGGACATAGGTTAAAAGTTAATTCAACTACTATGAATAACTATAGAATAAATCGGAATTTACATTCAAACGGTTATATTTGAAACTTTGATTTTACATTTACTCAATATCTAGAATTTGATACTCATCTTTAGTGAGTGCTTTTTCTGCATATTCTCCACCCCAGGAACAAAGCGCTCTCAACATAGGCTCAAGCGATTGACCAAGTTCAGTAGTTGAATATTCAACTTTAGGAGGTACTTGTTTATACATGTTCCTACGAATGAGTCCGTCAATCTCTAATTCTCTAAGTGTTTGAATGAGCATTTTTTGAGAAATGTTTTGAATAAGTCTTTTTAACTCGCTAGTTCGCTTGGGACCTTTTATCAAATGGTATAAAACGAGCCCCTTCCATTTGCCCCCGATTACCTCCAAGGTAATCTCTAAGTCGCAATAATATGTCTTCATGTATGATTTAACATCTCCCGAGTTTAATTGTAACTATTTGGTTACTATGTAACAAAAAAGTGTCTACTTTTTATATTGTTTCTTTTGATTCATAATATAATGCAAGCTTAAAGTATTCAAACTAATAGTAGGTTAACAACGAGAAGAAAACAACCATTTAACTGTTTGATTAGATTTATGGCAGGAGGGATCGTATTGATTACTTTATATGATAGGAGTTATAAAGAAGAAATTATCAATTTAGTATTACATGTTCAAAATTATGAAAATAATTTAAATATTAAAATCGAGGAACAACCCGATTTGCTGGATATTGAAACGTACTACCTACATAATAGGGGAAACTTTTGGGTTGCTTTAGATAAAAAAGAGGGCAAGGTCATTGGTTCAATTGGATTGATGAATTTATCAGATGAGATTGCAGTTTTAAAAAAGTTTTTTGTATATGAGGAATATCGTGGTAAAGAGTTTTCTATTGGGCAAGGGTTGTTTAATGTACTTGTTGAGTACGCTAAAAAGCAGAAAATTAAAATAATTGTACTTGATACACCATTCATTGCAAAAAGATCTCATCGCTTTTACGAGAAAAATGGATTTATTCTAATTAACAAAGAGGAATTGCCAATTCAATATGATTATCCTGATAGAATTTCCTCGTTATATCGACTTGATATCGATTAGGTTCTCACTGCAGCACGATGCGTTTTTATATGAAATTTGTAGGTATGATATCGAAAATATGAAAGATATCATACTGAACGTTAGAAGGTGTAGATAAAATTGAGGAAGCTCCTTAATATCTTTCGATCTACCAGAAAGTTAGAGAATGATAATCTTCTTTTCTGTGCGAATAGAAGTGATGTCAGAATTAAGCATTAGTGCAGATGAATATAAAGTTCTGATGCTAATTGACCTATTCTAACAGATAAAGCGGGGATTGGTATGCGAGAAGAACTTGTATTGAAGCATATGGTTGGTGGAACGTTTATACATACAGGAAAAGATAAATTGGCTTATACGGTTACAACAAATGGTGATTATTGGGAGATTGCAATCCACTTGTCACCAGAAGTTGATATCCAAAAGATTTTGAAATGGAACAGAGAACTGAATCTATCATTGTTTCAGGGACTTAATGATCAAACAATAAAAATTTGGTTATACACTAAGAACAAAATCGTACAGTATAATGAGCAAAACCGATTGCTAACGATAATTGCTGAATCAAGAATTGAATATATCCCATGTAATTATTCAATGTAAAAATATAGATTCAAGAGATTAGTGCTCCGTTGGATGTACACCTGTTTATGAGAGATAATTCAGATTTGCCTATTAAGCTATAAAGTAAAAAGATGCGCGCAGAGAAAAAAGCATCACATCATTCAGCTAACGAGAAACGTTTGTTTAAAACACAGCATTTGGAGGCTGCCAGCACGATCGGCAGTCTTTCGCTCACCTAACAAAGAACGAGAGCTTAATAAACAAAAAGTAGAGGCTGCCGCAAATAGGCAGCCTCGTTACGTTAACGGGCAGACATATTGGGAACAAACATCCATGACACGTGCAGAACAACATATTCGCTAGGGACACATGGTAACCAGATAACGGAAAAATAGCGTCAAGAAATGGAATCAGCAAGCTGCGATACATTTTTTTCCAAACTGTAATTCTTGCTTCATTGTATTTAAGAACTTCTTCTGTTTTTGCCGCGATTATTGAGTTTCCATCCGATTACTAGTTGGTTTGATATGAAGGTTCTAGGTCTTGTTCCTCTGGATCGAACCATAATTGCAAGTGATTTACATGTAGAATAGCAGCTATGCCCCTTGAAAGACATAATTATAACTTTTAGGTTACTATATAACTTCAAAGTAAGTACTGTTCAATTTGGAACTTATGCTCCATAATGAGTTTTGTGAGAAGCGAAAATAAAAAGTAAGATGCTTCTAAAAATAAAGGAGGTGTTCCTAATCTTATCGTATGAATAAGAGGAAAAGCTTACAAGTTTAATTGAGGACAGAATTGTTGCTGGCTTGAACCTGTTGGTGAATGGGGCAGCAAATTAACAAATACGAATAGTTTTAATAGTAAAGTAGTGGTCGTCAATTCATTTATTCTTGTAGAAATCCTTGAACTTAGGAACAGATTATTCATAATCGAAAACATTGTCGAGCCGTAGACCTTAGAGATTTAGTGATTTTTTGGAAAAATAATTTTTTGACATTAAAGGAGATACTTATCATGACAACACTTAAAAAACTTCTTTCCACATATAATCTAGGAAATCTTACCTTGAAAAACCGAGCAGTAGTTGCCCCGATGACTCGCATTTCTGCCGAAATGAATGGAAATGCAACCGATAGAATGGCGCGATATTATGAAAGTTATGCTGCGGGTGGATTTGGTCTCGTGATTACCGAAGGAACATACACAGATGAAGAATACAGTCAAGGATTTAGTTTTCAACCAGGAATCGCAAATGTTGGGCATGTCGAAGCATGGAAACAAGTAACTGAAGCTGTTCATGCTAAGGGTGGTAAAATTATAATGCAAATTGCCCATACTGGTGCTCTCTCTCATTATCCAAAAGGGACAGTGGCTCCTTCGGCTGTGAAGCCAATAGGTGAGCTATCACCAGCATTTGGAGCTGAAGGCGAGTATGCAACGCCGAAGGAACTTACACTAGAAGAAATCAAAGCTATCATAGCTAGTATGGCGGAAGCAGCTTTAAGAGCCGAACAAGCAGGGTTCGACGGGGTAGAGATTCACGCGGCAAGCGGTTATTTATTGGACGAATTTTTGACGGATTTCACAAATCTACGTCAAGATGAATATGGCGGATCAACTGAGAACCGTGTGCGTTTTGTAACCGAAGTTATTAGAGCCGTCAAGGAGAAAGTTAGTCAACGTTTTGTTGTCGGCGTTCGAATATCGCAGGCTAAATCCAATCACTTTACGCACAAGTGGGCGAACGGTGAAGAAGACGCCCGAATCATTTTCGGAGCCATTGGCGAAGAAAAGCCCGATTATATCCACACTGTTGAATATAATGCCCATGCACCGGCCTTCGGGGATAGCGGTTCAACACTAGCTGAATTAGCAAAAAAATATGGAAATACGACTGTTATTGCTAATGGGCAACTGGATCAGCCAGAGGATGCCGAAAGGGCGCTGGAGGCAGGTTCGGATTTGATTTCACTAGGAAAAGCCGCACTAGCTAATCATGACTGGGTGTTCAAAGCAGAGAAAGGTCTTCCGATGGAATCAGCTTTAGAAAATATTTTGGGCCCTACACCTAATCTAAAGGACCAAGAATTGTATGGGTATGCGAAGTAAAGAATATCTTTATTGAAGAATAATAACGAGACTAATATAAATAAGGATAAAGGCAGTGACGCAAAGCCACGGACCTTCACACTGTTCAAGTGATGACCGCTGGGTTACCCCAATAACAAAAACACGGCCAACGGGTCGTGTTTTTGAACTAGCTTCATGTTCTTTAGTGAATGAGGGGCACTTGTTTCAGTTACGACTAGATAAAAATAAATTAGATAATACCTGGGGGTGCGTAATGAAATTTGGCTTTATAGGAGCAGGAGTCGTTGCTCAAACGCTGGCGAAGCATCTGTTGCTGCACGGCCACGAAGTCATGCTGAGTAATAGCCGTGGTCCCGAAACGTTGTGGGAGCTGGTAAGTTCGCTCGGTGCTGGCGCGAAATCTGGAACGCCGTCAGAAGCAGCTGAGCAGGACTACGTCATTTTGAGCGTAGGGTGGTCGCAAGTTCCTGCAGCTTTGTCGATGGTTCCTGATTGGACAGGCCGCGTTATTATTGATGCTACCAACCGTTTTGACAATATGGATTCCCTTGGTGACTTGTCAGAAGTGAATTCCAGTGAAATCGTAGCGCAATATGCTCCTGGCGCTCGTGTAATTAAAGCTTTCAACACGGTTCCGATGCAATGGATTCAGGATTATACGGAAAAGAAGCCGAAGACGGTCCTTTTCGTATCAGGAGACGACAGCCCGACAAAACAAGTTTTCCTAGAAATCTGGGAGGGAATTGGTTTTGCATGCATTGATCTCGGCTCCTTAAGCCATGGCGGTAGTCTTCAGCAAATAGGCGGTCCTCTTGCTGGGTTGAATTTGAATCTCTTGGAGAAATTCATCGTTTGAAGCAACATCTAAGGGTTGATACGCTATAACATCTGCAATCTCTACTTCTCATCGCTAAAGCGGAGAATTTTCGGAGATATCGGGAGAACTTGAACGTCTGGTTGGCCGAAAACCAATGACATATAAGGAATTTTTAGAAATCAAGTATCCACTTTCTAAAGTTGAAGATTGATATCTGACTCGAGATTAACTAAAGATAAAAAATGAAAATATAGGGATGGAAATAGATGATTCGTTGCTTTCCTATCCCTGTAGTCAAGGAGAATGAGAAATGGCACGCATAGGAAAACGCATCATCCAGTATCGCTTCGGCGATCCTCAAGAGGTTCTTGAGGTGGAGTCCGCGACTTTTGACCAACAACTTGCCGAAAGTGAGGTGCTGGTCAGGATCACAAGGAGCGTGATTCATCCAGGTGATCTCCAGCTGATTGCCACAAAGTACTCCGATTCTTCTGAAAAGTTGCCCGAAGGTCGGTTGCCTGGCCTCGAGGCGGCAGGAGTCATCGAGGATGCCGCGCCGGGTGCACTGGATGGAACCGGTTTGACGATGGGCATGCGCGTGGCGTTCTTCTACCCGGGAGCATGGCAGAGCTATGTAGCTGTGCCCGCCCAGGCTCTGGTGGCATTGCCCGATGAGATGTCAGACGAAATCGCGACCCAACTGCTCATCAATACCATCACAGCCCGGCATGTGCTTCGAGCGGGCTTGCGTGAACTAGAGCCGCGCCCGAGGCGGCTGATTCAGACCAGCGCATCATCTTCTGTGGCCAAAATGATCACTTACTTTGCGCTTCAGCAGGGAATCGACCCCATTCGCCTTGTACGCTCCACCCATTCTGGCGAACATTTGGAAAGGGAGCTGCCTGGCGGAAACATAATCGCAACCGACGTGGATGGCTGGCAGGCTGAGGTCCGCAAAGCAGCCGGAGAAGACATCATGCTGGCGGTTGACGGGGTCGGCGGCGACATGCTAACCGGACTATTCGACCTGTTGGCTGTCAAAGGCCGCATCGTTTCCTATGGCTCCTTGGCGGGTGGACCGTCAGACATGACCGCTTTAACGGTAAAGTCGCTTACACTGGTCGGGGCAACGATCATGACTTGGCAAGAAGATACGACGGCAGATGAGCGAATGCAAGACGTGAAAGCCGCCATCGAGGTGGGAAGCAATTCGAAGCCCATGCTCTCAAGCTATAAGGAATTCGATCTATCCGAAATCAAGCATGCCGTGGAAGCTGTTGCTGCGCCTGGGAAAAAAGGCAACGTCGTTTTGAAATTCGAATAGCTGCTCTTGCGGCGCTGCTGCACCCCGGGGTGCAGCAGCGCCGTTTTTTAACATGCAAGAAAACCAGTCTGGTTTCGTTGAAAGGGGAAGTTGCGTTTATCAAAGTGAATGGATTTTTGAAGGAAATGATAGGTTTATGGCGTATCCTCTCCAGCATGATCGTGTTACGATCTAGATTGAAGGTGTACTGATGCGGAGATGAGGAGTGTAGATTCATTTCTGTTTATATCCAGAGGGAAGACGATATAATCATATGGCAAGATTTTAAATTGGCGCCCAGGGGGAAGCGAGGAATGAAACTTAGTGACTCAGACCTGCAAGTAGCAGAAATCCTCCGTTGAAACTTTCCTGCGGAGGTCCTGTATAGATTAAAATCAGTTCTTGACACGCATTGTGGTATGCGGTTAAGAACTGATTTTTGGGTTGTAAAGGTTTGCTGTTTGTCCGTGATTTTGAGAGTGAACCGAGGTCATTTGTAGTCGAAATTTTACTATTTGTGGATACCGGGTTATTTTTCATCCTTATCATTGTCATACGGTTCGCGATCTTCTTCGTAATACATGATATAAACACCTCCTTGAGCTTATAATAACTATATTATAGATGATGTTTGTGAATGGAGAATCAACCTGATTATAATGGAAATGTAAAATTTAAAACTTAGTAAGTTTCATTCCCTCATTAATGAATGAAAAATGTTAATCAGTTCACTTTTCGCTGATTTTAATATTTCCCCATTAATTTCTTCTGTTTCTTTCGCACTTCTATATAGTAACTCTCTCTTAACAATCGTTCAGTAAGGTAGATTACAAGTAGAAAGTAATTTCTTTAAGTCAGTCGGTTCGATTTCAGAACGAACATATATCACTTGGGACTAATGGTAAGCAGATAACGGAGGCTCAAAATAGCAGTTAAAGATGTCTTCCAATTAAGGAGTGATTGATGATGGAACAAATAATCAGCTAATTTTTGTGCCGCGCAGTACTAGCGGAAAAGGTTACATTGTTCCTGCCTTGAGTATTGCTGCAACATTTATTGTGTATACGTATTATAAGTATCTAACATCGATTATAGATGAAGTATTATCTATTCCATTAGAATAGCTTCTTCTGTTTTTGCCGCAATGATTAGTATATTGTTAATGTCTTTGGTTGTTTTTGTCCATGGATCGACAAGTCAAATTTATTTTGTTGAACTAGCAGAAAAGAATTTTCCAACAGCTAGAGATTTCATAAGCTTTCGTATGAATCAAAAAGTCCAAGTAAAGAAATAATGAGTGTGATGCTCATATCATTGAAATCAAGAAATATTAAAATGAACTATTGAGTCGAAGAGACTTCAGCATACTATGATGTCCTGAAATGTATTCTAAGGAAGCAATGGTGTAGTATTAATATTACAAAAGTGAATTATATACATTATAAGAAGTTCACTAAAATTTTCTGTAGTTAAGCTGATTTTATTGTCTTCTATTTAACCAATCCAAAGTAATCTATCTTACAGAACAATAAATAGACATAAGCTACTATATGTATGAGTTAAGAAAAATAGTGAGAAGGGATGAAGTCTTATGATTAGAATGTTCCATCAGATTATTGAGTGGTTTGATATGAAGGTTCTTGACCTTGTTCCTCTGGAAAGAACCATAATTGCAGGTAATTTACATGTAGATTAGTAGCCATCTCCCTTAAACGACAAAATTATAACTTTTGGTTACTATAAAACTAAAAAGTAATTTCAATTTGGAACATACGCTCCATAATGAGTTTCGTGAGAAACGCAAATAACGTGAGAAACGCAAATAAAAAGTAAGATGCTTCGCTGGTTTGAACCTGTTGGTGAAAGGGCAGCAAATTAACCATTACGAATCGTTTTAATGGTAAAGTAGCGGTCGTCCATTCATTTATTCTTGTATAAATCTTTGAACTTTGGAACAGATTATCATAATCGAAAACATTGTCGAGTCGTAGACCTTAGAGACTTAGTGATTTTTTAGGAAAAATAACTTTTTAACATAAAAGGAGATATTTATCATGACAACACTTAAAAAACTTCTTTCCACATATAAACTGCGAAATCTTACCCTGAAAAACCGAGCAGTAGTTGCCCCGATGACTCGCATTTCTGCCGAAGAGAATGGAAATGCAACCGATAGAATGGCGCGATATTATCAAAGCTATGCTGCGGGTGGATTTGGTCTTGTGATTACCGAAGCAACATACCCAGATGAAGAATACAGTCAAGGATATAGTTTTCAACCTGGAATCGCAAATGTTGAGCATCTCGAAGCTTGGAAACAAGTAACTGAAGCTGTTCATGCTAAGGGTGGTAAAATTGTTTTGCAAATTGCTCATGCTGGTGCTCTCGCTATAGGTAACATTTATAAAGATGGGACAGTGGCTCCTTCGGCTGTGAAGCCTTTAGGTGAGCAACCACCAGCATTTGGAGGTAAAGGCGAGTATCTAACGCCGAAGGAACTTACACTAGCAGAAATCAAAGCTATCATAGCCAGTTTTGCGGAAGCAGCTTTAAGAGCCGAACAAGCAGGGTTCGACGGGGTAGAGATTCACGCGGCAGCCGGATATTTATTGGACGAATTTTTGACGGATTTCACAAATCTACGTCAAGATGAATATGGCGGATCTACTGAGAACCGTGTGCGTTTTGTCACCGATATTATTAGAGCCGTCAAGGAAAAAGTGGGTCAACGTATTGTTGTCGGCGTTCGAATTTCGCAGGCTAAAGCCAATTACTATGTGCACAAGTGGGCGAACGGTGAAGAAGACGCCCGAATCATTTTCGAAGCCATTGGCGCAGAAAAGCCCGATTATATCCACGTCACTGAATATAATGCCCATGCACCGGCCTTCGGGGATAGCGGTTCAACATTAGCTGAATTAGCGAAAAAATATGGAAATACGACTGTTATTGCTAATGGGCAACTGGATCAGCCAGAGGATGCCGAAAGGGCGCTGGAGGCAGGTTCAGATTTGATTTCACTAGGAAAAGCCGCATTAGCTAATCATGACTGGGTGTTCAAAGCAGAGAAGGGTCTTCCGATGGAATCAGCTTTAGAAAATATTTTGGGTCCTACACCAAATCTAAAGGACGAAGAATTGTATGAGTATGCAAAGTAAAGAGGTTAAAGAACTAGTGCCTTGTTGAAACGACATCATTGGTGATTGGGGAACAACCCTTACAGCAGGTAAACACTTTTCCTAATTGACATACAAGCAGTAGCACAGGCGATCGCTTCTCGAAATACAATCGAGAGGAGGTCGCCTATTTTAATTGGCATTTTAAAAAATAAACTTTGAGTTATGAATGAACATGGAACATACTTCGGAGTACTATTGCTAATACTACAGGAAACACTAATATTTGGATAATTATCCAATGTTCATGTGATCTAAGGGAGGAGGGACAATAGAATTGAACCAAGTACCGGTAACATCATCTGCGGCTATGAACTTAGAGAAACTTCAGCAATTTTACTCCGAGAATGAATTACTAATCGTTAGAAACCTTATCCATTCGGATGTGAACTGTGGAGCATTCATCGTATATTTAACGATCCTCGTGGATGAAAAAAGATTAAATGAACAAATCATCCGTAAAATTAACTTGGATTTATCAGCGAATAAAGATCAAGGACAAGTACAAAAAACGATCCTTGATACCCTATATTCGCTAGGCGATGTACAAGTGCTTACGGATATGAATGAAATCGTCAGTCATGTTGCTGATGCCAACTTCGTTATTTTTATGGATGGACATTCTGAAGGTTATGCCATGAGTTTGCCAGGATACGAAACTAGAGCAATAGGTGAGCCACAGCTTGAACTTAACGTACGCGGTCCGCGAGAAGGCTTTTCTGATGATTTGCAAATAAATTTAGGTATGGTTTTTCGACGGATGAAATCATCAAATCTGAAAGCCAAATTGGTTCATCTAGGACAAGAGAGCCAAACGAAAGTGATGATCCTCTATCTTGCGAATGTTGTTAATAGCGAAGTTTTGAATGAGCTGATGCGTCGAGTTGAAGCAATAGAAATTAATACGCTTGTGGATAGTACACAAATTGAAGAATTGATTCAAGATAGTACGTTTTCACCATTTCCTCAGATATTGGATACGGAGAGACCCGATCGTGTCGTCACAGCAGTAAATCGAGGGAAAATCGTAATCATGATGGATGGGTCACCAAACGCATTAATTGCACCTAGTACATTTTTTGAAATGCTTCATCCTTCAGAAGACCTATACGAACGATTTTACTTCGCTAATTTAATGCGTGTCATACGCTTAATCACTTTGTTCATTTCTTTGATGGGTCCTTCACTCTATATAGCCTTAACCACGTTTCATTTAGAAATGATTCCAACGCCGCTCATGATGACGTTTCTCTCTTCAAAAGCAGGGATACCATTTCCTACATTCATTGAAGCGATCATTATGGAAGTATCTTTTGAGGTGCTAAGGGAAGCGAGTTTACGTTTACCACGCGTTGTGGGGCAATCAGTCAGTATCGTAGGTGCTCTTATTATTGGTGAAGCTGCTGTACAATCAGGGATTGTTTCACGTCCGATGGTCATTGTTGTTGCGATGACGGGTATAGCTTCCTTTACAGTTCCTTACTTCAGTACAGGTATTTCATTTCGCATATTACGGTTTCCGTTAATGATTCTTGCGGCCAATCAAGGTATGTTTGGAGTATCTGTGGGTTTGTTTCTGATTATCTACCACTTATGTTCCTTAAGATCTTGTGGCGTTCTTTTTCTAGATCCGCTTGGATCGGATAAATGGAAGAATGTTTTTAAAGAAATTATACTATTCCCGGTTAAATTTAGAAAAGCATCATCTCGCCAAGAGGTGCGAATAGGGGAGGTTTCTAAACGTCCAACCAATTATATGACCGGAAAAGAGTGGGATTAATATGAGACGTGTTGTTGGGTATGTAATATTATGTATAATTGTGATTCTAACTGAAGGATGCTCGAGTGATGCTTCAGAAATCAGTGATATTGCACTAGATACGGCAGTAGCTATCGATTATGACCAAAAATCAAAACAATATACATTTACAACATTTTGCGTTTTGCCTTCAAACTCGAGTCAAGAAAAAACAGGAGCATTTACCAAATGGATTACAAGTGAAACAGGAAGTACGCTATTAGAAGCAGGTAAAAAAATGCGTGCTCATGCTGGTAAAAATGTTATTTTTCAGCATAATAAATTTTTCATCATTGGTGAGGATGCGGCACGGTACTCTTTATACGAGGTAGTAGATTACTTAACACGAAAACGTGAGTTCCGAATTACATCCTACCTGATCATATCCAAAGGTCAAGCCTCGTCTAAATTAAAATTTAAAACCGAGTCCGGAGATATCATTTCAGATGATCTACTGGGTCAAATCCGAAATAATAAACTTCTCGGCCAGAGTTCTCCAATCATTTTAAAAGACTTTGTTAACTTATACGCTAATCCTCATCGGGGATTTGTGACAGCCAGTTTAGTTGTAAACCCATCTCAAACTAAAATCAAAGATGTACTTGTATTGAGTGGTGGAGCAGTGATTTATAAGGAGAGGTTGGTTGGATGGTTGGATGGAAAAGATATTGTAGTGGTTAACATCTTATCTAATAAGAAAATATGGAGAAACCTAGAATTTCCTGAAAATATTAAGTCGAAATCTGACTTCGATTTTACTTCTATATTTCATGTTATCAATTCTGAGATTCAGAGTGAATTTAGAAATGGTATGCCAGTTATGAAAGTTATTATGAAATTTAATGTAACGGTCGAAAGTGTGAATCAGAATATAGACGTTACAAATTCGGAAGTCATTAAACAGATGGAGGAAGCTGCTACTGAGCATATGGAACAAGCATTAAAGAATAGCCTGGATCATTTTCAAAGGGATTTGAAAGTAGATATACTTGGATTTTCAGATATTTTGATCCAACATCAGCCAACTGGATGGAAAACCATCCAAAAGGAGTGGGAAAATATATATCCTAATGTACCTATTGAAATTCATGCCTCAGTTATAATTGACAAAGCGGGTATGACCACGTCCATTGGAGGGGCGCATTAATGGTAAATAGTTTTTTTATGATTGGTTCTCTTATTTATGGAATTGTTTTATTAATCCATTTACTCAAAAAGTCATCAGTATCTGATGCTATTTGGATGTTTGTATTATGTTGTTTTATTGGGGGCTATTTTACCCCATATTTTGGGGAAAAATGGCCAACAGTTGAAAGTATGTACACTATTTTGTATACACCACTATCCGACTATATCTATCATGATCTATTGAATAAACAAACAGGTGGGATGTAAATGGCAGGTTTAGAAAAGATATCTCATATTCAGTTTAGCTTTCTATTATTCGGATTTATTTCAGGATTTGAAGGATTATTTCTGTCCGAAGCAAAAGTATTAAAGCAGGACGTCTGGATGGCTAATGTTTTGAATATTTGTATTGGTATTGGTGTACTATCCCTCATTTATTATGTTCATCGTCAGTATCCGCAAATTAGTTTAGTGGAAATTTGTAATAAAGTATTGGGGAAATGGGTCGGGAAATCTATACTTTGTATCTATCTTTTATATAATCTTGAATCCACTTCTGGAGGGCTTAGGGCGATGACTATGTCCTACAGAACAATCATGTTGCCAAATACAAATGCAAATGTACTGATCTTTACTTGTGTTATTTGTTCTACATATGGCGTTTATATAGGACTTGGCACTTTAGTACGAATGAACATGGTTATCTTGCCATTTTTTTTAATCGGTTTCCTTTTCACTTGCCCATTTGTTTTTCCAGAGATTCAAACCAATCCATTCCTTCCTCCGTTTCAAAGTAATTTATCTGAAGTCATCGCGCAGAGCATGTCCATATTTACATTTAACTTCTCTCAAGTCATTACATTTGGTTTTTTAATGTCAAGAGTCGAACGGCCGCGAAAAATATTTTTAAGTTCTATGATTGCTATTATTATGTCAGGGCTTTACATGCTAATTATTACTTATTTATGTCTTGGCTCATTAGGGTTCAACTACATAAGTACGTCAATGTTTCCATTTTTTTCAACCATACAATTGGTGAAATTCGGAGAATACTTGGAGAGAATCGAAGTCATGAATATCGGATTATGGACGGTTCTTACATTACTCTCTGTCATTGTTACGCAATATGTGTTTACACTAGTGTTAGCAAACATTTTAAATATAAAGAAAAAGAAACCTCTTGTATTTGTAGTTGGACTGCTATTTTTTGCCCATACTTGTAGAAGTTATATCCGAACGGCTGATCACTTCACATATGGAGCAAAAATATTCACTATTTCATCGCTGTTCCCATGTATCATCTTTCCGATTTTATTAGCTGTTTTTACTATGATCAGAACACGTAGTAAGAAACCTATATAATTCGAAATTTTACGATGTTACATTGAATGCAAGGAGTTGGACATCTAAATAACTCTTCTTTGCATGAAGAAATGCATAATTAAAAACGACGATCGCGGAAAGTTAAGACCAAGTTGCCAAGCCCCTATACCGCGTAGTCGATGGTCAATAACCAGTTGGCATTTCGCTGCCCTCGCACGTGCGTCCTCAAACCAAACCATATGTTTGTGTCCTTGCTCATCCCAATAACTAGAATAGGGGAATAGTAGCCGTTTTTCACCATGATGGCAATAACCAATGCATCTTTTTTATCGTTTATGGCAAGGCTGAACCAGTTTTAAGATTAAAGCCCAACAAACCCGATCGTAGTGAAATCAAGAATATACTGCTCATATTATGGCAAAATAATAAAAACAATAAGGAGTGATTCCCTTGAAAAGAACGATAGCTGATTCCATCGTGGAATCCCTTCTAAACGCCGGCGTAAAGCGAATTTACGGCATTATCGGCGATTCGCTTAATGCCTTGCTTGATGCGATCCGTCGTTCCGGAAAAATAGAATGGATCCATGTCCGCCACGAAGAGGTTGCAGCGTTCGCGGCTGGCGCGGATGCCACCCTAAGCGGAGGAATCGCCGTATGTGCGGGTAGCAGCGGACCTGGTAATTTACATCTCATTAACGGTTTGTATGATTGCCATCGAAACCGGGTGCCAGTACTTGCGATTGCCGCTCATATTCCGAGCAGTGAAATTGGCAGCGGCTTTTTTCAAGAGACACGTCCTGACATGTTGTTTCAGGAATGCAGCTTCTTTTGTGAAGTCGTAACCGGACCGAGGCAAATACCTCGAGCTGTTACGATGGCGATGCAAACCGCGACGGCAAGGGCGGGAGTGTCTGTCTTAGTACTTCCTGGTGATGTAGCCGCTTTCGAATACGACGAAAGCCCGGTTCCAGAACGCGTCATCCATTCCACCCGGCCAATTGTCTGCCCTTCTACAGACGAATTGAAGACGCTTGCCGATTACTTAGACAAAGGCAAGAGGATCACCTTGCTGTGCGGTGCTGGCTGCTCGGGAGCTCATGCTTCGCTAATGAAGCTGTGCGAGAAACTGCAATCCCCGATGGTCATAGCGCTGCGAGGAAAAGAATATCTGGAATATGACAACCCGTATTCCGTCGGATTAACCGGCCTCATCGGATATTCATCAGGATACCACGCCATGATGGAATGCGATGTCTTACTCATGCTGGGTACCGATTTTCCATACCGGCAATTTTATCCGCAAGAAGCGACCATCCTTCAGGTTGATTTGGATTCCTCCCGACTAGGCCGGCGAACGCCGCTCGCATACGGGGTATGCGGAGACATAAAGACGACGGTCGACACGCTGTTACCCTTTTTAATGGAACCGCACTCCCCCGATCACCTGCAGCACTTTGCAGCACATTATGCCAAAGTTCGCGAGGAACTGGACAACCTTGCAGCTCCCGGACGAGCTCCTATTCATCCACAATTCCTCATGAAGGTAATCAGCGATCTCGCAGATGAGGATGCCGTTTTTACTTGCGATGTTGGGACGCCGACTGTGTGGGCTGCCCGATACTTGAGCATGAATGGAAAAAGAAGGCTACTTGGCTCGTTTAACCACGGGACAATGGCGAACGCCATGCCCCAGGCGATTGGGGCGCAGGTTGCGCAACCGGGACGCCAGGTCATATCGCTGTCTGGGGACGGGGGACTCACTATGCTGCTCGGAGATCTATTGACCCTTCGTCAGCATAAGCTCCCGATAAAGATCGTTGTTTTTAATAATGGTGCGCTTGGATTCGTGGAATTGGAAATGAAAGCTGCTGGCTTTTTAGAATTCGGAACGGAACTCGACAATCCTAACTTTGCGGCACTTGCTCAAGCCATGGGAATCGAAGGAATTCGCGTCGAGGATCCGAATGACTTGGAAAGCGCCGTTCGCCGAATGATCGAACACAGCGGTTCTGTAGTATTAGACGTTGTCGTCAATCGTCAGGAGCTGGCGATGCCGCCGAAAATCAACCTCGAGCAGGCTCGCGGATTTACGATGTGGATGCTGAAAGCCGTTTTGAACGGACAAGGCAACGAAGTCATCGAACTGGCGAAAACCAATCTCCTTCGGTAATAAATAGGAGTACTTTGGACTCCTACAACTGACTGGTCACACTGCCTTAGTCGCAAGTTTAAATAGCCCCCATCTGATTGTCAGATGAGGGCTATTACGCTTGCGTTAATACAAATAGAATTACAGCTAGTTACATCGCAAATATATCTAGTATGTATCGGAATTTATTCGATTTGGTGCCTATGTCCGCTTAATGAGGTGGAGACTTTGAGCAATCGGCAGTTTTAATGGTATTAAGCGAGAATAGAAACATCAAACTGTTAGAGAGTATTTTTGATTATTTCGAAGAAGTATCTAGTTGTAAAGATAATCACTTAATTAACGTTTTTTCAGTTACAGTATTGGAATCACTGGGTAACGACAAAACATTTCTTGGGGTTGCACAAGAATATATGGGACCTAAAACCATGCAACTTCAATTAGAGGCTGATAGAGGATTAGGTAGAAGCTATCTTATGTACCAAGAACATGGGATGTTCTGCCATAGGAAGAAGACCTCCTTCAGTTGGAGAACTGAAAGAGGTCTTCTGAACTTAGCAGTATAGTTAACTAAGCGAGTCAGACCATGTGGATTACACGACGGGCTGTTTTGTAATTCTTACTCCACCAGCCAGAGTTCATATCTGAAATCGTAACACCAGGGGTGCCATAGGTGTGCAAAACCTTTTCATTCCCCATGTAGATACCAACATGATGAATTGTTGAGTAGAAAAAGACAAGATCACCCGGTTGAAGCTGATTTCTAGCAACGTATGTTCCTGTTTGTGACTGCTGCTTTGACGAACGGGGAAGATTGATTCCATTTTTGCTATATAAATAGGGTACTTCGCTGGAGTAACTCGTCTTCCCTTTCGGATTTATGCTGGATACTCCTATTTCGGCGCGTTCATTTGGGTAGTTGTTTTTATCTCTCTTGGTAAGGTCTTAGGCCCAAAATGGGAGCAATATCATCATACGATTAACCGGAATTTGATTTACATTGGGGTAATCGTTGCTTTCGTAATAATGATGGTTTATTGGTTTCGGAAGAATAAGGTTAAATTCACTAATCTGCTCACAAAAAATCTCCAGAAGGTAATATTTCATTATCATTCCATGGGGAAAGTAAAGTTTGTCGTTCTAGGTGCTTTTACCGTCTTTGCCGTGTGTCTATCTCTCGTGATTGGTATGATTCAAGAATTTTTAGAAAATGAGTTTACTCTATTTGATGAGATCGTTAACTTTATCATTCACGAAATGTTCGATCCCAATTGGAGTGCTTGGATGAATTGTTTTGCGCTCTTAGGTTCGTATTATGTATTCTTCCCTTTGATTGGGTTAACAACGATCCTGATTATTTGGAAGGGCAAAGAACGCCTATTAGAATTAATGTGCTTTGCTTTTGTTATTGTCGGGGGTGAAGCGCTGGATGAAGGATTGCGAGCCTTATTTCATCGGTGGGGCCTTCCGTTGATCAACAATTCCCATACACATTCCCGAGTGAGCAAACGTTAATTTCATGGACGGTGTGCGGTTTTGCAACGTATTTGGAAAGTCTAGAGAATGTTTGGGGAATAGTACTTCATTATGAACAGTAATGGAGCGTATAGGAATGAAAGTATTATCCATGATTCAACCGTGGGCGACTCTGCTTGTCCAAGGCGAGACTCTCTATGAAACAAGATCCTGGAAGACCCGGTATCGCGGACCGTTGGCCATTCATGCAAGCCAGAAAGTCGATAAGCAGGCCTGCAAATATGAACCCATTCGTTCTTTACTCGCCAAGAATGGCTATAAGGAACAAAACCTCCCTACGGGGGTTATCCTTGCAACTTGCGAGCTTACGAATTGTTATCAAGTCATCGACGCTAATCATACGTCAGCCATTCTGGATTGCGGGAAGGTCGTGACGGGGGACGACTTCCTGTTAGGCGATTACAGTACAGGTTATTTTGCGTGGGAAATAGCGGGTTTCCGTCTGCTGAAGCCCTATATTCCCGTGAAGGGAAAACTGGGACTATGGGAATATCCGATAGGCGAAGAGTTGATGATATGACCTATGTAAACAATCAATAAATGGAGGTTCTGACTTGACCAATCACTTATTTTGTATTTTCTCCTTATGAAATTAATTAAGGTGGTTTACAATTGAAAAATCGGGTAGTCATGGCCCCCATGTGCCAATATTCCGTATATTAATTCTCAGCACCGAGCTATATTACAAATACAGGTGAAATCATAGATGTCGAGCCTGGAAGTTTGTCAACCGACAAGATGTCGGGTGACAAGAACATTATCTCATTAAGGTCGCGTAAATCGCGGCTTTTTTGTTTTATGGACAAAGTTCTTGTCAAAACCAAATGACAAGAACTTTATCCCATTCCCGACAGACGGCTTGAATCGGATTGGTGTATGAACGAAAACTTCGTAATCTGGCCGTACTGATTAAACTCCCTCGGTATGATTTAAATTCCTCACGCAAGCTCGTCTATTCGCAGGATTTCATGGATTAGATATCGGCGGTGAATGAAAGATAACCGAGATACATAAGAATGTTTCGTTAAAAAGGCATGCGGGAACAGAGGTGAGGTTTATTCATCCAATACATTCCAAATGCTGCACGTATTCTCCACAGTACCCTTAGCGATTTTCACTCCCATGTCTCGACAGGTCAATAGCCCTTTCATTCCTTCGTCATATCTATCCAAGGGGTGGAGGTCGGTCTTTCTAACGGAATGGGTCTGAGCCCTTTTGTTTAACGTATCCCGATACTCTGCGCTTTCTTTGTTCTCCTGCGAATACGCCAACTTGCGTGAGGTTTGATTTTTAGGCTACTAGTTCAAAGATTTTAATCGGGTTGTAGGCTTCGGTACTACGAACGACTCCGACTAACAGTCTAGCTAGCTTCCCACATAACTTCATGATAGAGTTTACTAAGCGTGAATTGCCCTTTCCATTTACCAAAGCTTGCTTAAGACCAGCATGGCGGAGTAAAGCATTCCCGTGAGCGTAGCCTCTAAGATCTCCAGACTCTCCTAATATACAGGTGAGCATATGCACTGGATAAATCAAATCGCATTCGTCTGATTAATCGTGATCAGTTGATTGAGATGATTCTTAAGCTCAATCCGGGTGCAGCACCTTCAGTAAAATGAAGTAAAACAAGCCATTCCAATTTCAGAAAAGATTTGTTCTAGGTGCGGAAGAAAGATGGTTTTACGGAAAAGTGCAAAATGCGAATTTTATGGTTGTAGCTCATTTCCTAAGTGTCGGAATATAGCTGCTGTATAAGCCTAAGATAAAAGATAAGTGCATACATTTAAGTTTAAAACATCATGCGCCCACTGTGGTGCTTTTTTATTACTTGTTTTTAAAAAGTGAAATGATCCTTCGTGCCCGGGTGGATGGTGGTTTTGAATAATTAGTGAGATAATGCAACTAAGAAAGAAATGGAGGAATAAAAAAGTTGATGGAAAATTCAAATAGTGTAGTCTCAGTATCATGCCACGATTGCGATGTTGAAGGCTACATAGAAAACATTGCACAAAGCGAAGTGTCCTTTTGCCCCAAATGCGGGAGTAAGAATATAACTGTTATCGATAACAAGAAGTCGCTCAACTAAGCGGCTTTTTTTATTGCGCTAGAGGGAGAGAAGGCTATGAAGCTAATATTTCTAGATATTGACGGAGTAATGAATCATCGAAATTTCATGGTCCGCAGTAGATTACACATGATTCAAGAAATTTTGCCCGGTTGCTGTTCCTAGTTTACGCGAAGTGATCAAACGGACAGGCCCCAAGATTGTTCTTTCATCGACGTGGAGAAAAGGACTATCGATCAAAGAAATGAAGAAGCTGTTTTCCTGGTATGATCTCGATAAGAGCGTGATCGGTAGAACACTAGTGCTAACCCCTCGTCATATGAAATACAAGATTTAAAATTGGAGAATGGAAAATTGCTTTACTTCAAAATGGCGGAACAAATTGAAGAATTGGCGAGTAAGACAGTAGGGATTAATAATTATTCATTTATTGGCGCAGTTGTTGGGGCTACTTATCCGGAAGAGGCAAGGAAGATACGAAATACTACCACATTCAATTTTCCTAGTTCCTGGCTTTGGGGTACAAGGTGAGAAAGCTGAGGATTTAGGTGTATTTTTTTGATTATAATGGTATTGGTGCAGTTATATCCTCCTCAAGAGGCATTATTTACTCGTACATGAATCAAAATGAAGATTGGAGAAAAACAACAGAAACTGACATGTTCAGATATATAACAGCAGCGACAAAAGCTAAAGAACAAATTAATGAGGTTAGATTCAATAAAGTTATGTAGTTGGCTATTACGCAGATGGATAACGATAGTGAAGGAGCTTGTCTCGCGGAATCCCGTTTTTGTTTTGTTCATTCATTAGAATTTTCATCGTAATAGATGATCGTACCTGGGTTCCGAGTTAAATTCATACTAAATAACGATTGAGCTTCCTCAAATGAGTTTGAGATTTGATTTATTTCAGTGTCAGCTTTTGCGACCTGGCCGCAGCCGAAATTTACGTCTTGCAATCCCAAGGCGGTTGCCCACATCGCCGATGCTCGGGATTACGTCGAGCAGATTCGTCAGGTCGGCGTCGGCTTCCTGGACGGCTATGAGGACGGTACTTTCCGCCCGTCCAAAACGTTGAGCCGTGAGGAAACCGCAATCATGATCTACCGATTAATCACGTATTGGGATCAAGAATAATGAAAGAGCCATCCAAGTAATATCTTTGATGGCCATTGCCTTGTGCTTTTTGGTCTTTCATTTCGATTACTTCAAAAATTGATCACGTTTAGAGGTTATCGTAAAGTCACAAAAATATTCAAGCGATAGCCTCATTTTTGCATAAAAACGCATCAAATTAAGAAACCTAGAGGTTAGACAACATTGGGAGAGATTTCCTCGGAAGGAAAGTAGTCCATGATTAGAAATTTCAAGAGACTCATGCAGAAAAGGGCTGGAGAGGAACATCTGGGAGAATCTCTCCCGACTCAGCAGCACTCGTTGTTTCCAGATCTGAGCGACAACCTGCAAGTATTTCAGTCGATTTATTCGAAATGTGCCGATGTTGTATTCCGAACTTTTGTCATTAGCGCCGACTCAAAGATGGCACTTATCTACATCGAAGGATTGGCGAATTCAAGCGGTATCGAAGAAATGGTAATAGCCCCTCTCATGCAGCTCGGTGAAACGGAAACTGTTACTGTAAAGCAGATAAAGGAGAGAAAAATTTTCGTAGCCCAGACCAGTTCCGTCGAAACGTTCGAGCAGTGCATAGAAGCTATTTCGACCGGGCTTCCAATTTTGCTTTGCCATAACGAAACAGTCGGAATTTCACTAGGGTTAAATAAATGGGAGCAGCGTGGTATCGAGGAACCGAATTCTGAGATCATGATCCGCGGCTCACGAGAAGGCTTTACCGAAACGCTGTTAACGAATTTATCGCAAATCCGTCGTATCATTAAAAGTCCGCTGCTCAAGATTCAAATGCTAAAAATCGGAGAGTACACCAAGACAAAGGTAGCGATCGTCTATATTGAAAGCCTCACTGACGAAACGCTTATTCAGGAAGTCACCAATCGGCTGTCTCGCATTCAGATAGACGGAATCTTGGAGAGCGGGTATATCGAGGAATTGATTGAAGACAATCCGTATTCTCCTTTTCCACAGCTGCTTTCAACAGAACGACCGGACGTTACCTGTGCAGGCTTGCTCGAAGGGCGTGTTGCGATTTTAACGGAGGGAACGCCAAATGCTTTGATTGCACCTACAACGTTTCCATCCTTACTGCAATCCGCGGAGGATTACTATCAACGGTTTTGGAGCGGGACGGCAATCCGCTGGCTGCGATATACATTTTTTTTTATTTCTTTATTTCTTCCATCCTTATATGTGGCTGTGCTTACCTTTCATCAGGAGATGATCCCCGGCAATTTGATCTACAGTATGTCGAGCTCAAGGGAGTCTGTTCCTTTCCCAGCATTCGTTGAGGCGCTTATCATGGAGGTCACTTTCGAAGCGCTGCGTGAGGCAGGTACCCGGCTTCCCAAGCAAGTGGGCTCAGCAGTCAGCATTGTCGGTGCTCTTGTCATCGGTCAAGCCGCGGTTCAGGCAGGGCTTGTCTCAGCACCCATGGTCATCGTCGTAGCGGTAACCGGTATTGCGTCTTTTATTATTCCAAGGTATGTATTGGGCATTACCATTCGGCTGTTGCGATTTCCAATGATCTTTCTGGCAGGGACTTTAGGCCTGCTTGGTGTAATGCTAGGCTTTATAGCCATGTTGATTCATTTGAGCAGCCTTCGTTCCTTCGGAGCTTCGTATTTATCTGTCATTTCGTCATCCAATTCCAAGGAACTTAAAGATGTTTTAATACGCGCACCGTGGTGGAAAATGGATAGCCGACCTCAATTTACAGGTGAGTATAACAAGTTCCGCAGTGCAAGTGATCAAAAGCCGGGTCCCGAGCATGATGGCAGTATCAATCCATAGATGAGGAGGCTATTTATGTTAAAGACAGAAAAAATTTCCCCTTTCCAAATAGCGCTCATCATGCATCCAGTTATTCTGGCTACAGGCTTTCTGGCTTTACCGACGATAACCGCACAGTATGCCAAGAATGATTTGTGGATGACCAGCTTCATCGCCATTATTCCTGGAATGGTTTCGATCTTTTTGGCAGTTGGGCTTCATAAGCTTTATCCAAAGATGACGATTTCTCAATATAGCGAACAAATTGTTGGTATTTGGCTTGGCAAACTGATCGGCTTATGCTATTTTCTTTATTTCATGTCCTCTACAGGCATGATTCTGCGGCAATATGCTGAATTTGTATCTGGCAACTTTCTATTTAGCACACCATTAGCCATCATTATAGGGACCATCTTGCTGCTTTCTACATTTGCCGTAAGGGGTGGAGTGGAAGTGATCGCAAGATGCGCCGTAATATGCACGTATCTATTTATTTTGCCTTTGTTCTTTCTAGCTTTCCTTGCACCCGATTTGGATATCAAAAACATATACCCGATTTTCAGCAACGGGGCAGTTCCTGTATTAAAAGGTTCATTAACTCCACAAGGTTGGCTTGCCGAATTTTTTATTATTTCTTATTTTCTGCCTAGTGCAAGCCAGGTGGAGAAAGTAAAGAAATGGAGTATCATCTCACTTATTGTGGTTGTGATCAGTATGACTTACGTCAACCTGATAACCTTATTTTTGCTTGGTCCTGATCTTCCTAATAAAATTTACCCCATATTAATCGCAATGCGATATATTAGCCTAGCCGATTTTTTTGAAAATTTAGAGTCAGTACTGCTTGCGATGTGGGTATTGGGCAATTTTGTAAAAATTTCAGTCTTTTTTTATGTCGGTGTGATCTCCTATGCACATATGTGTAAGTCGTCGGATTATCGTCCTACCGTTTTACCTTTAGCTATCTTAGTTTTTTTGTTCTGTTACTGGGACATACCGAATTTCCCTGTATTAGCGAATCATAATAAACTCGTGGCACCTTTCGAGCTTTTTTTAGTGTTTCTGGCGATACCGCTTTTCCTGCTGAGCATTGCCCTCATTCGTAAAGGCAAGAGGAGAGGCTTGTCAAATGAGTAAGCGACTGATGAACAGCCTTCTCCTCCTCATCCTTATACTTCCGATTACCGGATGTTGGGATCGAACAGAACTTAACGACTTAGCCATTATCACGGCTATGGCCATCGATTCAGAAGAGGATAAGCAGGTTAGAATAACGATCCAGTTTATTATTCCGCAAAATCTAGCCGGTGGTATATTAACAAGCGGTGGAGGAGGCAGACGCACAACTATACGCATGGCGAAAGGAATCGATATCGCGAATACACTAGCCAACCTTCAACAGATTCTCCCGCGAAAGCTATTTTGGGGGCAATGTAAAGTCATTATTTTCAGTGATTCGCTTGCAAAAGCGGGCCTTAAGGAACATTCCGATTATCTAGTGAGACAACCGCAAATCAGGGAACGCGCTTATGTATTTGTAGCGAAAGGGAAAGCTTCCGAAGCCCTTCGGATGATTCCGCCGTTGGAAAGAAGTTCGTCAGAGGTTATTCGTGAACTGGCAAAAATGCCTATAAGCTATGCGGTTACTGTCGAGCAGCTTAGCATCATGTTAAAGTCGAGGTCCAAAGCGGTAGCGCTTCCGCTTGTCTATATTTTACCTCCAGTCGATCCAAAGGAGCCTACGCAAACGATCCCCTACATCAAGGGAACAGCTATCTTTAAGAACAGTAAGATGATCGGTGAAATATCGGAAATAGAAACCCGCGGACTTCTGTGGATAAAAAATCTAATTGAAAAATATACGATTACGTTCAAACTTCAAAATACCGACGCACTGATCTCACTTACACCTGTAAAAGCGCAGGTGAAACTTCTCCCCTCATTAAAAAACGGAAAATGGAAAATGACAATGAAAGTAAAAACAAGCGGGGATATCGTTCAAAACGGGTCAAAGCTGAATCCGCTGGAGCCGGCTATTTTGGAAGAGTTAAACCATCGTTTCGAGGAGGAAGTAAAAGACCGGATAGAATCCTCGGTGCAGGATGTTCAGAAGAGATTCAAAACGGACATATTCGATTTCGCCAATGTTTTTTATCGAAAATACCCGAAACAATGGGAAGAAGTAAAGGAAGAATGGGATGAGATGTTTGCTCATATCGAGGTAAATGCGGTGGTTGACGCACATATTAACAGACCGGGACTAGTCAATTGGCCTGGGGGACTTACAAAGGAAGAGGTCCAAAAACAATGAAGTGGTCCGTTTTCATTCCTGTTGCCTCGGCTTCGTTCTGCATCGTATTGCTGGAATGGCCCAAGTTGAAGCAAAAGCCGGTGAAAGATAAAGTCGCTTTTGCGGCAATTTTGTTGGCTGTCTTGCTGCTGTCCATGTTCGATTTACCTAATACTCCCGGTCCTATAAGCTTCCTGAACGCGCTATTTAAGCCGTTTAAGCCGCTCGTAGAACAATAGGATCATATATTAACGACAATGGTCAGGATGGGTGAGTAGGCTGCCAGATTGTTCAAGGATAACTGGGTAGAGCATCTACGGAACTTAACACGCCTCCAGTAGTGACTATAAATGTCGGAACTATTAGTATTACGCTGGAAACTAACGGAGATGGCGTTCATGCTAAAAAGTCTTATAATTGCGGTTTTTCGTTTTATCTCGAATTCGAAAGACATCCTCATAACACCGCCAGAGAACCACGAAAACGCTGTTATAACAGTAGAATCGCCTAGTTTCTGAATTTTGCTATTTTTATGTACAGCAGCACTAGCGGTACCTGGATTTTTTACAAATTCTACACTGCAAGAAATGATTGAATACATGCGAAAACTTGAGTGGAAGGTGGACGAGTTAAATGGTATTTGAGAGAGGGGGGAGGTAATATCGCGGCAGCCGGCCATGTGACGACGGCTGCCTTTCTCAGAAAACAAGCTGTTATCTTTGAAATAATGGGAGAGGATAGAGTTCCAAATATGTAACTTTTAATGAGGGAGAATTAATAACTATTGAAGCATTATACAAAGGAGTTCAAGAAGATTGTAGTCGACGATGATGCGTGTGCCGCTGGGGGCGCGCGCATTTTTTTTGTGTGGGGGGAAATCGGAACAGATTCTTGTCATTTATCGGAATTGTAAGCATGTGTTGCTTGGCAAGATCGATGAGCAGATGAGCTCTACCCACACCAGAATGCCGCTTCATTGATTTCTGCCATCCTTTAATGACATCGTCAGGACTTAGTTTACAAGGGTCAGTCGGGAGCGGAAAAAGCCTTAGGGTTAACAATGAACCCTTACAAGTTAAGATCTTAAAGACTTGTCTCAGTTCAGGAAGACATTGTCTACCCAGCGGTGAATCTGGTTAACGGCACTTACAAGTCGTTTAACGACGGTTTCTCGGTTATGTTAGGGTAATCCCTTCAAGCTGACGGAAGCAAGATATAAAGGCCGAAACAATTGTTACGGCAAGTATGGGATATGCGTCAATTGAAGAAGGGGATACAACGGATACATTAATTAAGAAAGCAGACAAAGCAATGTACGTTACTAAGAAAACAGGGAAAACAAAATTGTTGGATTTTCGCACATATCTCAGAAGAGCAGTTTTCTTATGCCTATACGAAAAGAAATCTTTCTTATTATTTTTGTAATCTAGCCCACCAAATGTTGTTATCGTCACCAGTGCCTCTCCAAGCGATTAGCGAATTTATAATCGAAGGGGAAGTAGAGGTTCCAAAACCGAACTCTAGCTGGATTTGTCCACCGAATTCATTTGATGATGTATCCATGATTGACACATAAATAGCTAAATCATCTTCGATTCCTTTCCAAGCTAGGAGAATGTTTTTTCCATAACGTACCGCAGATATCCCTCCTGATGTACCTATGAATTCATTTCTACCTCCAGTGGTTGTGGGAGTATAGTACTTGATCGCTTTTTGCTCACTCCACAAGCCGCTTCCATTTAAGTCATTCATAGCCCAGTAAATATGAGAATCACCGGGGAGACCCTTCCAGAACATATACAGTTTTGTGTCCATTCCAACAAGGGCAGGTGAATCTGTTGTACCTCTACCCCCAATCTCTTGCTGTTCACCAAAATTAGTCCACGCGTTTAATTTCGCCCAGAAAATTCGATAGTCGGTACCTAAACCTTTCCAAGCAATATAGACCTTCCCGTTCACAGAAGCGAGAGTAGGGCGTGTACTCGTTCCAACAGCGTACCTAGTCTGAGGTGTCCATTGATTATTCCAAAATACAGACCAAAAGATGCTATTATCACTTCCAATTCCTCTCCAGGCCATCACCGGGATACTCGCTGTATCTCCAAGTGGTAGATGTTCTGTGATTGCTGGACTATGTGAAGATCCTATACCAGGAATAACACGCTGCGGAGACCATCCACCAACCAAATCTGATTCGTAAATGGTGTGGTCATCTCCAATACCTTTCCATACCATTTTTACGAACTCCGAACCAGTGCCGTCTATGCGGCTTTCGAAATACGAAACCAGGGCGGGGGCATCACTTGTACCGCGATCGGTCAAAGGAGGCTGCCTTTTCCACCCATACATCATACGAAGAGACTCAATTGAAAAGGGGTCGATCCCGATAGCTGTAGTGTCTATAGTTGGATACATAATCGATGATTGGGATTTAGAATGAGAAAGTCCTAATACATGACCGAGTTCATGAAGGGCTACATTATATAGATTGTTATGATTTAGCAATGGTCGATAAACATCAGACCACAAATCGGTGGAATCAAACCGAAGGAGGCCACGCTCATCACTCGAATCAGGAAATCCTCCACTGGCAACAGTTCCTCCAACAGTGCCAAATTTATTATTAATAGTTCCATCGTTGTTTGTGAAGTACACCTTAATGTCAGCGATTTGAGCTGCTGCAGCAGTAAGGGCAACGTGAGTAAACGTAATATTGGAGGAGATGCTTTGCCAATCATCAAAAGCTTTTTTAATGAGATCATACGGCGTTTTTGAAATAGGACCAACCCACTGGCAGCCTATTGTGTTAATCGTGACAATTAAGTTGCTTTTCTTCCAGCGGCCTTTAGAAGGACCAAAAACTAAAACGTGCATCCCGCTTGTATGTTGTACAGAGTTGCAAAACGGTTTTCTAGCGAGTCGAACGTTGTTCTCTAATTGTTCCACTTCAAGTACAAGTAAGATTGGGTTGCCAGAAGTGTCCGTTTCCAAATGGATGCCGGCAGCATCGATCGCAGTCTTTAATGATGGAGATATATCCTGTTCATTTCGAATAACACGTACATCTTCTGGATGGAGATAACCTTCATCTTTTAGTAAGTTCTGTAGTCTGCCCCAAGTTGCGGTGTCGGTCATATTTAGTCACCCCAATAATAGTAGTAGGACTCGACTCATCCCAAGTGTAATTATAGAATCTATCGCTTGTAGAAAGCAGTTGAATCCTGTCAGCTGTCGAAAGAAAATAAAGTTTTAGACTGAGAAATAAAGTTATAGACTAAGAAAATAAAGTTATAGACTAAGAAAATAAAGATGTAGACTGAGAAAAAAAGTATTAGACTCACACGGCAGCGTTAAACTAACGGGCAGCATAGTGAAGTAGATTCATGCTCATCAGAACATAAAGGTAACAATGATAATTTAAATGGTTTAGAGAAAAGCAGGTCAAATTTCCAGACAAAACTTATTAAGAAGGGGCCGTCACCTCAGGATGTACCAATGATCCACCTCCTAAAGGGGTTTCGGAAATTAAATATAATTCAGGAAATTTAACCCTTAAAGCTTGGTTATCTAATGTGCCTGGGGATAGCAAGCAACACCCAGCTGTTGTATATGTTCAGGAGGATTTGCTTTCGGAATAGATGATTGGATCGATGCAAAAAAATTTCAAGACGCAGGATATATAGTTTTAGCCCCAATGTTAAGAATGGAGAACGGAAATTCGGGAAACTTTGAATTTTTTTTTGGTGAAGTTAACGATGTTATTTCGGCTGGAGAATTCCTTTTACGGTGCAGCACCAGATCAAGAAGAATTTTTAATGGAGGGCAATCATTTTACTTCCTTAGATAAATCAATTCTTAATAGTATTGATAAATTCAATAAAATGTAAGCACTTCTTGGATCTTTGAACTAACGAAGAACGTTAGCACAATAAACAGGGAGTAGATTGCCGTCGCAACTACTACCTGTTTTCATTAAAACAACGGATAGGCTTGCATCAAAGTGTATGCTAATTATGGTAGTATAATGGTAACTAGATGAAGATATGAAACGAGGTTACTCTCATGCAGAAAAATCGTAAAGTCTGTTTATATGGTTTGGAACAGCTTGCACTTATTATAAAAACTAAGTCTGGAGTTTTTTACTATAACCAGGTCGGCGGCTATTCTTGTTTGCAACCTTCAGTAGAAGGAATACTTACAATACTTGATGATGACACAAAGCAACTTTTGAAAGACCTGTCTAATTTTTGCTTAAATAAAACAAAGTTAACGATAGAAGATGCAAATTTTTTAGACGATTTTTTTCGAACTAACAAAGTAGGGAAATTTCTGTCAATAGATAGAGAAAAACTGGATGACTCAATGGAAGCGTGGCTCAATGTAATTATTGATATTGAAACGATTGATAAAGCTTTTATTAATAGATTTGATGAAGATGAAGGAATATTGACTTGGAGTAACAGTGATTAGGTCAGCAAACATAAAACTAACGGGGAGCAGTTTGCCGCACGCGGCAGCTGTTCCCTGATTTTATTAAACAACATGCAGTGGTGTCGGGTGACAAAAACATTATCTCATTAATTGCCGCGTAAATCGCGGCTTTTTTATTTTATGGTATCAAGTTCTTGTCAAAACCCAATGACAAGAACTTGATACCATTCCTGATTTTGACAAGAACTTGATCTCATTCTAGATTTTGACAAGAATTTGATCTCATTCCCGACGGCTCCAGGTCGGAGATTTATTAATTGGCCAGTGGAGAGAGTGTCATTTCTCAACTAACGGGGAGGATAGATAAAATCTTCGTTATTTATTACCTTTGAGGTAAAGAATCATAATAGTTAAAATTATTAGTCCTATAATTAATAAAGGACCGAGACCTGTGATATACACAATGTATATTTTTATATTAAGGATAGCGTTCACAATAAGAACTATTAATAAGGAGATACACAATAAAATGATTAGAGGCATGTTCTTATTTTTACGCAAAACAACCAGCCCCTTTTATAGTAAATTACTCATACAGTTAGGAATAAAAAAACAAGCAATAAAATGGCGTCACCATTATAAAATTATCTGTTATAAAACATTATGCGAATCACATCTTGTACTATTATGGAAAGCATACAATGTTTTTTCTTCAACTTAACTGTTCCGTACTTATATGTCTCAATGGATGGATTAAATAAATTGATGGTGAATATTCAAATCAATCACTAGTTTTGAAAGATAACAAAAGCTATTGACGGGCACGATAGTTAAAACATCGAAAGGGATGCCGAACGGCACATCTTCGCTGCACTAACGGGCAGCATTGTGGAATAAAAAAGGGGTGTATTTCAACTGGGAACTATATAGCAGAATAAACAGGGAGCAGATTGCCGCGGCAATCTGCTCCCTGTTTTCATTAAAGTAAAGATAATACAAAAACTTCGAGAGAGGGAAAGTAAAGTTTTTTCTTTAAAATAATTATCTTAGCTGCAATTAATCTCTTTACTACTTTTACTCATTCTTAATGCTGAAGCAACTCATGAGTAGGCAGCAACCAATGTTTCAGACATAGAACAGCCACCTACTTTGCGTAGCTGGCTGTTTTTTTGCGTTTTTAATGCAATACCATGTTCATCACTTATGGAATAGCGGCTCAATAAACACGTGAAAGAGCTTGTTTTTAATCTCT
>NZ_JAWCUD010000019.1:0-75673 GCF_032461945.1 Paenibacillus violae | reverse complement strand
CTCCGCTCGACTTGCATGTATTAGGCACGCCGCCAGCGTTCGTCCTGAGCCAGGATCAAACTCTCCATAATAGAAAAGCTGAATAGCTCATTGACTTGCTAGCGAGATTTTACAATCTCATTTATAGTCGATTACTCGACTGTGCTTACTCACTCGTTGTTCAGTTTTCAAAGATCAAGAACTCTTGTCCTA
Source organism: Paenibacillus violae (assembly GCF_032461945.1). Taxonomy (NCBI): domain Bacteria; kingdom Bacillati; phylum Bacillota; class Bacilli; order Caryophanales; family Paenibacillaceae; genus Paenibacillus; species Paenibacillus violae. The sequence goes on along the minus strand of NZ_JAWCUD010000019.1, from coordinate 75,481 downwards.
TCCGCTTTCTTTCGAAAGCCGGAAGTCCAATATACCATACTGAGTTTTTGTTTGCAACTTATTTTTTAAGTTGTTTTCAACCATTTGCTCGTTGTCCTCAGCGGCAACTTTTATAAGATACCACAGACGCTGCAGACAATGCAAGTACTTTCGACAAAAAATTTCGAGGCATCTTACGATGCCCCGAAATGGTCTTCCTTACTCTCCTTGACGCTCACGCATAAGCGGGAACAACAAGACATCGCGAATAGATGGGGCATTGGTCAATAGCATAACCAAACGGTCGATTCCTATTCCTAAACCACCTGTTGGCGGCATTCCATATTCCAATGCACGAATGAAGTCCTCATCCATTTCATGAGCTTCATCATTCCCCTGCTCTTTCTCACGAAGCTGAGCCTCGAAACGCTCTCTTTGATCGATAGGATCATTAAGCTCAGTAAATGCATTCGCATGCTCACGCGCTACGATAAAGAGCTCGAAGCGATCCGTGAAGCGCGGATCTTCCGGGTTCTTTTTGGCAAGCGGTGAAATTTCTAGAGGATGTCCATAAATAAAGGTCGGCTGAATCAGCGTCTCTTCTACAAACGTCTCAAAGAATTGGTTCAAGATATGACCAAATGTCATATGAGGCTCCACTGGCACATTATGCTCTTTGGCTAAGCGATGCGCTTCCTCGTTCGTCATTTGAACGCCGAAGTCTACACCTTTCACTTCTTTAACCGCATCAACCATGGAGATACGTCTCCAGCCAACAGCTAGATCAACCACGTGATCTCCATAAGGAATTGAAGTCGTACCAAGAACCTCTTGAGCGATATGCGCAATAAGCTCCTCAGTCAGCTTCATAATGTCTTTGTAGTCAGCATAAGCTTCGTACAACTCAATCATCGTAAATTCTGGATTATGGCGCGTGGAGATACCTTCATTCCGGTAAACACGACCAATTTCGTAAACTTTCTCTAGTCCGCCAACAATAAGGCGTTTCAAGTGAAGCTCAATAGCAATACGCATATGAAGCTGCATATCCAAAGCATTATGATGCGTATTAAACGGACGAGCCGAAGCCCCGCCTGCAACCGAATGAAGCGTCGGTGTTTCCACCTCTAAATAACCCAGCGAATCCAGGTAACGGCGCATCGACTGAATAATACGGGAACGCAGAATAAATGTCTGTTGAACATCTTGATTCATAATCAAATCAACATAACGTTGACGATAGCGCAATTCTACATCGCTAAGACCATGGAATTTGTCCGGAAGCGGAAGCAAGGACTTGGTCAATACCTCAAGAGACTTAACCTTAATGGAGGTTTCTCCGGTTTTCGTTTTAAAAACAACACCTTGAACGCCAACCATGTCACCCAGATCCAAAAGATCAAAAGCTTTGTACTTGTTCGCATCCAACGCATCTTCCCGTACGTAGATTTGAATTTTCCCTGTAATGTCTTGGATATGAGCAAAACTTGCTTTACCCATGCCTCTTTTTTGCATAATACGTCCTGCAATACTAACCTCGTAGTGCTCTTCGTCCAGCTCTTCCTTTGTTTTGTCCTGGTAAGCTGTCAAGATCTCTAGCGTTGTATGCGTTCTAACGTATTTGCTGCCGAAAGGATCTACACCCAGACCGCGAAGCTCGTCCAATTTGTTACGGCGAATGACGAGCAATTCGTTCAATTCCACTTCCTGGCTCATGTTTTCATCTCCTACATATTTTAGTAAAGGGTGCTAAAACCGGAAAAAAGCTTCCGTAAGGAAGCTTTCCAGACAATTTGCCTATGCTGAGCAAAGGTAAACTGAAACGGGGCTGCGGCTGCACGCTACTTTTTAATATCAACAATTTGATACTGAATGACGCCAGCTGGAACGTTAACATCAACGGTTGCGCCCTTTTGCTTGCCAAGAATTGCTTTGCCCACCGGGCTTTCATTCGAAATCTTATTCTGTAGCGGATCAGACTCCGCGGTACCTACAATATTGTACTCAACCAAATCACCGAATTCCAAGTCCTTCAGTGTAACGATGGATCCTACACTTACCGTGTTGATATCCACATCGTCGTTATTAATAATCCGCGCATTGCGCAGCATTTTTTCTAAAGTGATGATTCTGCCTTCAATAAAGGCTTGCTCGTTCTTCGCATCTTCGTACTCGGAGTTCTCACTGATATCGCCATACCCGATGGCAACCTTGATTCTCTCCGCGACTTCGCGGCGCTTCACTGATTTAAGATGCTCAAGCTCGTCCTCGAGCCTTCTCAAACCTTCTGGTGTAAGAATGACCTCTTTTTCAGCCATTACCAACTGATCTCCCGTCATGTGAAAGATTTTCATATCGTTGAATCGATGCTTCCTGCTAGGAGTTAGGTCTTTATAGAGCTGATTCAAGTAGTATGAATTCACGGTTATAAAATTAGGAACTTACTCGTTTGTCTTTCAATATATGCAGGAACACATTAATATTGACTGATTATATTGCAACCGTTTCAAAATGTCAATCTCAACCATAGCTGCATGATTTATTGCAGTACGGGAGATTCTTCTTGGCTGGATGACGACGATTGCGCAGCAAGGTGCTCAACGTATTCATTCAGCGTCCGAACCATTTCATCACGCTTCAACATCTCCATAATGGCGTCCTTCACACGAGCTGCTCCTGTTAATCCCTTGAGGTACCAAGCCATATGTTTACGCATCTCTTTTACGGCAACGTGCTCGCCTTTGAGTGCTATGAGTCGGTCCATGTGCAGGATTGCGATGCGGATTTTCTCTTCCGGTGTCGGTTCCGGAGGTAGCTCCCCATTAGCAAGATATTGAACGGTACGGTAAAGCATCCACGGATTGCCTAATGCACCACGGCCGATCATGACGCCGTCCACACCCGTTTGGTCCAACATACGTTTGGCATCCTCAGGCGTAACTACATCACCATTACCAATAACGGGAATCGACAAAGCTTGCTTCACATCTCGGATAATGTTCCAATCCGCTTTCCCTGTGTAGAGCTGCTCGCGCGTACGACCGTGGACGCTAACTGCACTGCCGCCGCCTCTTTCGACAGCCTTTGCATTTTCGACAGCATAGATGTGATCAGAATCCCAGCCGATCCGCATTTTTACGGTGACAGGTTTGTTTACTGCCTTTACGACGGTCTCGATCATTTGTTCAATTTTATCCGGTTGAAGCAACCAGCGTGCACCAGCATCGCATTTGGTAATTTTGGGTACCGGGCAGCCCATATTAATATCAATAATATCTGCGTTGGTATGTTGATCAACGATTTTGGCCGCTTGCACGAGTGTTTCCGTGTCGCCGCCGAAGATTTGTAAGCTGAGCGGTTTTTCCCGGTCATCTACATATAACATTTCCATCGAACGGGTGTTCCCGTGAACGATAGCCTTATCACTAACCATCTCCGCACACACCAGCCCTGTGCCAAACTCTTTGGCAATCAGACGGAATGCAGGATTACAAACGCCCGCCATCGGGGCAAGCACAACTTTATTGGGAGCTTCGACATTACCTATTTTCAGCACCGAAGATTCCACCTCTCTTATCTCGCAACCACTGCGATTAACTCGTCCGGCTCGATATCAAGCACCTGCGAGATCTTATTAATGATTTTCGTATCCGGTTTACGTGTTCCTCTTTCAATTGCACCCAAAATGGCGATCGATACGCCGAGCAAATCAGCTAGTTCATTCTGGGTATATCCTTTCAATTTACGAAAAGCGCGTATGCGCTGAGCTACTGAGCTTTTTTCCATAACACAACGCCTTCCTTTCCTTCCAGTTTCTCCAGATTCGCGGAGATGAATTCAAATGCAGCATCTTGCCGCTCGTAGAGAACCTCTGAGAGAGGGACTAATACAAAAGCCCGCTCATGCATCTGCGGATGCGGAATGATCAAGTCGGGGGTCGTTAACTGCTCGTCGCCGTACAGAAGCAAATCCAAATCGATCGTTCTTGGACCCCAGCGCACATCGCGCTTTCTCCCCAAACGATTCTCAATGGCCAGCAATTTGAATAGCAAATCTTCAGCAGGAATAACCGTTTGTAACTGAACGACCATATTAAGAAAAGCAGACTGGTCTACATAACCGACCGGCTCGGTTTCGTAAATACTGGACAAGCCAGTCACGACAATACCCGGCTCCTGGTTCAGCGCTGTAATCGCATCCTGCAAATATTGTTCGCGATCATTTATATTGGATCCTAATGCGACATAAGCTGCAATGCTGCGTTCTCGTTCTTCGGCTGTCATGACGTTGCCCGCTTTCGGTTAATCTCTACAGTCACGCCGTCAAAAATAACGGCAAAGGGCGGATGCGGCTTAATGACGCGAACCGTCACTTCATTGATACTAGTATAAGTATGAAGAAGCATTGATGCAATGTTTTCCGCTAAAGCTTCAATTAATTGGAAAGTGCGTCCTTCGACAATTTCTTTTACTTTGAAAAAAACCTCGCCATAATTCACCGTATCGTCGAGATGATCCGACTGGCCGGGTTTATGAAGCGGAAGCATCAGCTCTACATCCACATAAAAGCGCTGGCCCAATTTATTCTCTTCCTGAAAAACACCGTGATTACCAAAAAACTGCATGCGGGACAGTGTGATTTTGTCCATTGATGTGACCTCCTTCATTATGAGCGAATAATGGCATCCGTCATGACGGCAGCCCGCTTGGTTGCTAATACGTCGTGCACACGAACGATTCCACAGCCCTGCGCGATTCCCAGCACGACAGTTGAAAGCGAGCCTTCCAACCGCTCGGCCGGCGGTAGATTCAATGTCATCCCGATCACGCTTTTACGCGATGTACCCAGGAGGACCGGATACCCAAGATCAACAAGAGGGCGCAGTTGGTTCATAAGCTGCAAGTTCTGTTCGTAGGATTTCGCAAAGCCGATCCCCGGATCCAAAATAATCCGTTCGTCGCGAACACCCGCGTCTCGTGCTTGACTCACATAGTGCTGAAGATCGCTTAGCACCTCTGGTAGGAAAGCCTTATATTCCGTGTTCAATCGGTTATGGGTAATAATGAAGGGGCAATCGTAGCTCGCCGCTACGTCAACCATACGGGGGTCGGCCTGCCCACCCCATACATCATTGATGATGTGCGCCCCTGCCGCTAAAGCTTGCTTAGCGACCTCTGCTTTATACGTATCTATAGAAATAGGAACGTTAATTTCACGACTTAGAGCCTCAATGACGGGGATTACCCGGCGAAGTTCCTCCTCCTCGGTCACCTCCGCAGAACCTGGACGGGTGGACTCGCCTCCAATATCAATGATATCTGCGCCATCCTCAACCATCTGCCGAGCTCTGCGTATGGCATCTTCTACGGTGACATAGGATCCGCCATCCGAAAAGGAATCCGGGGTTACGTTCAATATGCCCATGATGATCGTTCGATCACCGATGGGCAGCTCGTGTCCTTTACAGGATAACACTTTCATCTGCTGTTCACTTCCTGTATGTTTATCATTTTATCAATATTCGTTATATGTCCGAATCAGTTCACGAGTTATGGGACCCACTGTTCCTGTACCCACTGAGATCTTTTGACCACTAGGTGTATACAAAGTTGTGACCGGCACGATTTCTTGAATGGAATTGACCAGAAACACCTCATCAGCCTCCACCAAATCTTCCCAACGATATAAACCATCTTGAGCAGGTATCTGCCCTCGCTGGGCAATTCGAAGTACGTGCGCTCTGGTGATTCCCGCCAAAATGCCTGTATCCAGCGAAGGCGTGTAGCATGTCCCGTCCTTAATGAAAAAGATGTTGCTGACAATCCCCTCAGCCACATAACCCTCTTCGCTCATCATCAGACCCTCTGCGCGTGTGGCCCAGGGGTATTGGCCTAGCTCTCTTTTAGCCAAAATATTGTTCATATAGTGAAAAGACTTGAATCGGTACAAGCCCTCCGGTGTATTTCGAGGCAGCTTCAGCAGCTGTAAGGCTTTGCCCTCTTCATATGTCTTCGTATCCCTCGGCGGGAGGGCCTTGATATAGACAATCTCGGTAGGCTGACCGTAGTCCCCCGAAGGAAGACCAAGCGCTTCTACTCCAGCAGATACGGAAAAACGAATATAGGCATCCTGAAGCTCGTTCGCAGCAAGCAGATCTTCAATCAACTTCTCTGCGCGGTCAAAATCATGCTCATACCCAATCCCTAGCTCCTTACAACCCTCCGCAAGACGATTCATGTGCTCAGCAAGGAGAAAAGGAACTTTGTTATAAGTACGGAAGGTCTCAAAGAGACCTAATCCGTAAAGAAAACCGTGATCATAAACCGAGACCACGGCTTGTTGTTCATCTATAAGTTTGCCATTGATGCTAATGATCATAAATTAAGCTCCTGCTTTAGCCGTGCGGCGTAGAAAATTGCGCAGCATTTGGTGGCCATGCTCCGTGATAATGGATTCGGGATGAAATTGAACGCCCTCAATCGGATATTCCTTATGACGCAGCGCCATGATTTCACCTTCAGCCGTACGGGCACTGACTTCCAAGCAATCAGGCAGCGTCTCCGCTTTGACAATCAAAGAATGGTAACGTGTCGCGATGAAAGGAGATGGTAACCCTTCGAACAACGTTTGGCCATCATGGAAGATTTCTGAGGTCTTGCCGTGCATTAAGCGCTCAGCTCGAATGACGTCGCCGCCAAAAGCTTGTCCGATGGACTGATGTCCCAGACAAACGCCGAAAATGGGGATTTTACCCTTGAAATGGTCAATCAGTGATAGGCTAATACCGGCTTCATTCGGCGTGCAAGGACCCGGAGATATTAAGATATGGTCGGGCGCCAAGGCCTCCACACCTGCTAAATCAATTTCGTCATTGCGACGAACGATGACTTCTTCCCCAATTTCCCCCAAGTATTGGACGAGGTTGTACGTAAACGAATCATAATTATCAATCACTAAAATCATTCTAAGCTCCCCTTTCGTCAGCCCTGCTCAGGCTTAAGCTCGGCTCATGCTCCGCTCGCTATATTCAATTGCTTTCCACATCGCTTTGGCTTTGTTCAAAGATTCGATATACTCACGCTCGGGAATAGAATCGATGACGATCCCCGCCCCCGCTTGAATATGCCCCATACCTTCTGCCGCCACCAGCGTGCGTATAATAATATTAAATTCCATATTGCCATTATAGTCAATCCACCCCATAGAACCCGTGTACGGGCCGCGGCGAACTGGCTCTAACTCTTCAATGATTTCCATTGTCCGAATCTTCGGGGCGCCTGTGATTGTTCCTCCAGGGAACGTAGCCGCAATGACATCGTACGCATCCTTGCCTTCCGCCAACTCGCCGACCACTTCGGAGACGATGTGCATGACATGGGAATAGTACTCGATGACCATAAAATCCTTGACGCGGACAGAGCCGTACTTGGAGATGCGGCCAAGGTCGTTGCGCTCGAGATCGACCAGCATGACGTGCTCGGCGCGCTCTTTTTCGTTGTCGATGAGCTCGCCGGCCAGGCGCAGGTCATCCTGTTCGTCTTTGCCGCGCGGGCGTGTGCCAGCGATAGGACGCGTCCGCAGGACGCCATCCTCCAGCTGCACGAGCAGCTCCGGCGAGCCGGAGACGAGGGCGAAGCCTGCGAAGCGCAGCAAGCCCATATAAGGCGAGGGATTGACGATGCGCAGCGCCTCGTAGATCTCTTCCGGCGTCGTGTTCAAGCGCCGGCTCTGTCTGACAGACAAGTTGACTTGGAACACGTCACCTTGTGAGATGTAGGCTTGGATGCGCTGCACCGCCGCCATGTAGTCGGCTTTGCCGAACGCAGGCTGGATGCCCGCGATGCTCTCTACATCGATGTGCAGCTGCTCGCGCGCGATCGATGTCCCTTCCGGGCCGCTGTGCGGCGAGCCCGCTGCGCTGCTAGTGCTGATGCCCTGCCAGCGACGAAGCATGGCATCTGTCTGCTCTTGCGCCTGCGCATATAGCTGCTGCAGATACGCGTCATCCGCAGCCAGGTCCGTCTGCAGGGACGTGTGGACCATGAGGTATAGGCTTTTCTCAAGGTGATCCACAGCCCATACTTGATCATACATAGCAAAGCTGTAATCCGGGATTGGCAGATCATCCGCCGCTTGGGTCGGTAGCTTCTCGATAGTACGGATTACATCGTAGCTCCAGTATCCGACACATCCACCTAAGAATTTAGGACCGCCTTCTACTTTGGGACTATGATGAGAAGACATCCATTGTTTCACGATTGAAAGCGGCTCGCCTTTCATGCGAGTTACATGACCGGACGAAGTCATTTCAGCTTCCAACCCTTTTCCATGTACCGTCGAAAATGGTTGTAACCCGAGGAACGTGTAGCGCCCGCCTTTCCCGCTCTCCAGTACAAAAGAATTCGGCGCCGCTTCCTGCCAAGCTGATTCCCAGGAGACGATACGATCTTCGCCCAGCTCGAGCTTAACGACGTAAGGCAGCATGGTATACGCGGAGGACCAACTGCGCCACTGCTCTAGGGTTGTTAAAATCATGATTGCCCCTCCTTCCAATAATATCCGAAGATTAGTTGTCCATTAGTATACTCCAACCTATCACAGAAAAAAAGCCCCAGCTGCAAGAGCTGAGGCTTACTTAATTGCATGAAGGTCAACTTTATTGCTCTTCGAATTGGTAAAGCGGTGTAGACAGGTAACGCTCACCGTTACTTGGTACGATCGCTACGACACGTTTGCCAGCTCCAAGTTCTTTGGCCACTTTCAAAGCTGCGAAAATCGCTGCGCCTGAGGAAATACCGCCAAGAATACCTTCTTCTTTGGCTACGCGACGGGAAGTTTCGAAAGCATCTTCATTCTCCACCGCAATGATTTCATCGTAAATGTTTGTGTTCAAAATACCAGGAACAAAACCTGCACCGATACCTTGAATTTTGTGAGGACCTGGTTTACCGCCGGAAAGAACCGGTGAAGCCGCAGGTTCTACCGCATAAATTTTGATATCAGGGAAATTTTCTTTCAGCACGCCGCCAGCGCCCGAAATCGTACCACCTGTACCGATACCGGAAATGAAAGCATCCAATTTGCCATCGTGACCCTTGATTGCTTCCACGATTTCTGGACCTGTTGTTTCACGGTGAACTTTCACGTTAGCCGGGTTCTCAAATTGTTGCGGGATGAAATAGGAAGGATTCTCCGCTTTCAATTCTTCCGCACGTTTGATCGCACCCTTCATTCCTTCTGCTCCCGGTGTAAGAACAAGTTGCGCACCGTAAGCACGAAGCAGGTTGCGTCTTTCTAGAGACATCGTTTCTGGCATAACCAGAATCGCTTTATATCCTTTAGCTGCTGCAACAAGTGCAATTCCGATTCCTGTGTTACCGCTAGTTGGCTCAACGATTGTATCACCAGGCTTAAGTTTGCCTTCTTGCTCAGCTACTTCGATCATGGAGATGGCAATACGGTCTTTAACGCTGGCACCAGGGTTCTGATACTCCAATTTAACATAAACCTCTGCGCTTCCTTCCGGAACGACACGATTCAAACGAACAAGCGGTGTATCTCCAATCAAATCCGTAATGCTTTGTACTAATCTTGCCATTGCTAGTTCCCCTCCAGATTGAGTAATAGATGATTTCCGAGTTAATTAGTCGGTATTATACATTTAATCTTATCAATGCACCCACGCGTTGTCAACCACATTTTCAGAGACCCTGCTTAAACTCCGGAGCAATAACAGCTACTTTCCATTTCGTTCGAAGCTGCGAAACATAATCCTTAAGCGGCGGAGCTTCCTGCAGCGCCAACTCTCTGCGCACATTTTCACGAATAAACGCTTGATCCGGATTTTCTTTGTCACGCTTGTTTTTCAGCTTCACTACTGCAAATCCTTGCGCTAACGCTACTGGCTTACTGACTTCCCCAACCTTCAGCAATTTCGCAGCCTCCAGAACGGGTGCTGCCACAAAAGGGTCATCACCCTCAATCCAGCCGAGGTCTCCTCCCGTGTTATTGGTTGCGTCATCCAGGGAGCGATCTCTGGCCAGAATTTCAAAGCTTTCGCCTTTCCCCAGCGCGGCAATCACTTTGTTCGCCTGATCCTTGGTAGAAACAATTATCTGCTGGATGTTGTACTCGGTTTCCTGCTTAAATTCATCAGGATGCGCTTGGACATAAGATTCCACCTGAGCATCCGTTATTTGAATATGGCTGGTAGCAAGTTTCTCCAATAGCAGCTTATTCGTAACGTCCTCTTTGATTTCTTGCCGGGACAGCCCCAACTGATTTTGCATAGAGGCATAAAATTGTTCTTCACTCTCGTATCCTTGCTGCATTCGTTTCAACTCACGTGCAATCTCCGCATCTGCAATCGCAGTCCCCGTCTCGTTTCCTTCCAGACGTATCACTTCACGATCCAACAGCTGACCTAACAGTTCTGCTCCATAATGATGTTCCAGCGCTGTTCGAAGCTCTTGCCGCGTAATATCTCGACTTCCAATTTTGGCTACGACCTGATCATTGTTCTGCTCGCCTTGCTGCTCAGGATCCGCTGGGTGACTCGATTCTGATTGGTTCATAGTATGAGTGATCAGCAAGGATGCGAGCACGAGAATACATACTGCCATCAGAATGATGACTCCCCACAATCGCTTTACGTTCTGCATCCTGACTCCTCTTCATTTCCATAATGCTGCTGATCTACAGATCAATCATGCGTTGCAACTCTTCTTCGTCGAAACGATAGGCTTCATTGCAGAAATGACACACAACTTCGGCGAAGCCTTCATCATCGAGAATTTCTTGAAGCTCCGCTTTCCCCAGGGAAATAAGCGTCGATTCAATCCTTTCCCGACTGCATTTGCAGCGGAACATAACATCCATTTGATCGAGTGTTTGAAAAGAAGGTAATACCGTCTGCAAAATTCCTTCCAGGTTTAATCCGCCGCCGAGCATGGTTGTAAAGGAAGGGATGCGTGAGAGTATTTCCTCAATTTCACTAATCTCCTGATCGCTTAATCCAGGAAGCAATTGAATGACGAATCCGCCCGCTGCTAAGATCGAGTGATCGGTATTTACCAAAACACCAAGAGCTACTGCTGAAGGCGTCTGTTCCGACTTCGCAAAATAGTAGGTGAAGTCTTCCGCTAATTCGCCAGAAACTAGCGGTGTGCTGCCTTTGTAAGGTTCTTTGAGACCTAAATCTTTGGTTATGTACAAAAAGCCGTCCGTTCCGACCGCAGCGGCAACATCGAGTTTACCATTCGCTTTAAGGGGAGGGTCAACCAGCGGATTATCCACATAACCACGCACCTCGCCTTTGGCATTGGCATCGACCACAATCTGCCCGATTGGACCGTCTCCTTTGACTTGAATAATGAGATGTTCCTCACCTTTGAGCATGGCTCCCAAAAGAAGACCGGCGGCTGCCGTTCTTCCTAACGCCGCAGTGGCGGTAGGGGTCGTTTGGTGTCTTCGGCTAAGTTCCTCTGTGAGGACGGTGGTTTGTACCGCAAAAGCACGAACTCTTCCCTGAAGGGCCGTTCCTCGAATTAAATAATCGCCCATGTTACGTCCTTTCCTTAAACAGCTTATGCATTTCTCTCATAAATCATTTGTAAACCTTGCAGTGTCAGCAAAGGATTCACGATTTGAATCGTTCGGGACTCACTGGAGATCAATTCTGCAAGCCCCCCCGTTGCTATGACGGTAGGATTTACATTAAACTCCTGTTTTACACGTTCAACAATCCCATCCACTTGACCTACGTAGCCATAAATAATCCCTGCCTGCATAGCAGCTACCGTATTTTTGCCGATTACGCTTTTCGGCTTCACAAGCTCAATGCGCGGAAGCTTTGCCGCTTTTTGATACAACGCTTCTGTGGAAATACCGATGCCTGGTGCAATCGCGCATCCCACTAACTGCTGGGCTGGATCAATATAGTCATAGGTTGTCGCCGTTCCGAAATCAACAATAATACAAGGAGCTCCATACAGTTCAAGAGCTGCAACCGCATTTACAATACGATCCGCCCCAACTTCTTTGGGATTGTCTACCCGCACATTCAATCCCGTCTTAATGCCGGGACCTACGGTAAATGGCGTCCTTTTCAAATAATGCTTACAAAGGCTTTCCATCACACTAACGAGCGGAGGGACAACGGAAGAGACGATTACACCCTCTACTTCGCTGAATTTAATCCCAGAATGTTGAAAAAGGCTATGCAACTGCATGCCGTATTCATCAACGGTAGCCGAACGATTCGTGCTCACCCGCCAGTGGTGCAGGAGTGTACGCTCTTTGTAGAGGCCAAGCACAATATTGGTATTCCCCACATCGATCACGAGAATCATAACGCTGTCCCCTTCCGCTCATTAAGGTCAAGTGAAATATCCAGCGCTGCAACCGAGTAGGTCAACCGTCCAACCGAAATCACATCTACGCCCGATTCAGCCATAGCTTTAATGGTCTGCACCGTTACAGATCCTGATCCTTCTACTACAATATGCGGAGCTTTGCTTTTAATTATGGAAACTGCTTCCTTCATTTTAGCCGGTGCCATATTATCCAACATGATAATGTCAGCTTGGGCCGATAACGCTTCTTGCAATTGGTCAAAATCTTCGACCTCTACCTCAATCTTCATGGTGTGGGGGATCTGCTTCCTGGCCGCTTGTACAGCCTGTGTGATACCTCCAGAGCCCTTGATGTGATTATCCTTGATCATAACCGCATCATAAAGACCGAAACGGTGATTATGACCGCCGCCTACGCGAACGGCATATTTCTCAAGAAGCCGATGACCCGGCGTCGTCTTCCTTGTGTCAACAAGTCTGGTTGGCAAACCTTCCAGGGCATTAACAAACTCCCGTGTTCTGGTCGCAATACCGGACAACCTTTGCATGAGGTTAAGACTCAAACGTTCGCCAAGCAGGATGCTTCGCGTGTTGCCTTCCACTTCAGCAATAATTGTCCCTTTATTAACTGACGATCCTTCTGCGACTTTTGTTTCAAAATGAAGAGTTGAATCGACGACAGCGAAAACTTCGCGGGCAATTTGCAGACCGCAGATGATTCCGTCTTCTTTGACGTGGATAATCCCTTTGGACGCATGGTCCAAAGGGATCGTTGTCAGAGTCGTGACATCACCGGTGCCAATATCTTCTTCTAGCCAAAGCCGAATCTGTTTACGAATAAGTTCCATATTTAAATCCAGCATATTAAATCCACTCCTCTATGCTATCTTCCCCGCGCTTAAAAACAATATGCTTCTTCCAGTCACGATCATCCCGTTCCGGGAAATCTTCCCGGTAATGACCCCCACGGCTTTCCTCACGCGCCAAAGCCGCTGTTGTCGTAAGCAATGCACAATTCAGTAAATTAGCAAATTCATAATCTTCACGTTTCGTCATCAAGGAATCAAAAATAGAAAGCTGTCTGGACAATTCATCGTGGCCTTTTTGCAGACCTTTGGCTGAACGCTTCAGTCCAGCGTAGCGCAGCATGACTTTCTGCAGCTTCAGCTTCTTTTCGACAACAGCCTGATTCGGAATTTCCGTTCTTGGCGCTTCAGACTCCGCGCGGATTTGAATGTCGCCTTCCAGAGCCGGCAGCTCTTGAATACGCTCGATAATCCTTCTGCCGAATACGATAGCTTCCGATAACGAATTGCTCGCTAACCGGTTAGCGCCATGTACACCTGTGGAAGACACTTCACCACACGCGAAAAGTCGGCGAACGTGCGTCTCTCCGTGCAAATCTGTCTTCACGCCACCCATCATATAGTGAGCTGCGGGAGCAACCGGGATCCAGTCCGTGCTCATATCCAAACCATAATTCAAGCAATACTCATAAATCGTTGGAAAGCGATGTTTAATTAGTTCCTCAGATTCATGTGTAATATCTATGTATACAAAAGTTGACTTGCAATTCTCCATCTCGTCGACGATGGCGCGAGCTACAACATCCCTAGGCGCTAACTCCAGCTGGGGATGGTACCTTTCCATAAAACGCTCACCTTTGATGTTGCGAAGGTACGCCCCCTCGCCGCGCACCGCCTCGGAGATCAGAAAGCGCGGAGCGCCAGGATAGCACAGCGCCGTAGGATGGAATTGTACGAATTCCACATCCTGAATTTGCGCACCGGCGCGGTAAGCAATCGCGATGCCGTCACCCGTCGCGATATCGGGATTGGTCGTGTAGCGGAACAGCTGTCCCGCACCACCCGAGCAGAGGATCGTGGCGTTGCCGCGCACAAACACCCGCTGGCCGCCCGGCTTCTGCACGAGTGCTCCGTAGCACTCGCCATCTTGCGTGATCAGGTCGATCACGAAGTGATCGTCCCAGATCTCGATGTTCGGGTCTTGTTTCGTGCGCTCCGAAAGGGCTCGTACAATTTCGGCGCCGGTAGCATCACCATGCGCATGCAAAATGCGTCGCTGGCTGTGAGCCCCTTCCTTCGTCAAAGCGAACTCACCATTCTCCAGATCGAACTGAGTTCCCATTTGAATCAAATCCTGTACGCCGTTAGGACCTTCGTGAACTAGAACATCAACAGCCTCTGGTGAGCAGAGGCCGGCGCCGGCGATCAAAGTATCCTGCATATGATATTCAGGTGAATCCTCGTCGGAAATAACAGCTGCAATCCCGCCTTGTGCATAACGCGTATTGCTATCGAGGAGAGATTTCTTCGTAATCATCAGAACTTTCTTATTTTCACTAGCGCGCAGAGCCGTAAATAATCCTGCAATACCTGCGCCAATCACAATCACATCTGTATGTACATGAGGAATGGAATTTAAGTCTACATCTACGAGGTATCTAGGAATCATGCCGCTCACCCGATCTTCACCATTTATTCTCGCCAAGAAACAGAATCGTGAGATTCTGCTTCTTCACGAGGGTAACTAACAAAAATGATTTGATGCGATCTTTCAATTAAACAAGAGAGTAGCGCATGCTACTTTACTTGTAACATGCGCTCTAAGGACAATCTTGCTTTATCGGCTACATCTTCAGGTACATAAATCTCTGGCTGCATGGTCTCCAAACACTTCACAATTTTCTTCAAATTGTTTACTTTCATGTTCGGGCAGACCAGGTATTTGGTTGCAAAGTGGAATTGTTTGTCCGGACTATCCAAGCGTAGTTGGTAACCCGTCCCGTCTTCCGTCCCGACAATAAATTCTTTGCAGTCTGATTCTTTGCAATATTTAATAATCGCTGTCGTGCTTCCCACGAAATCACCCAACTTCACGACTTCTGGGCGACACTCCGGATGTACAACAAATTGCGCATTAGGATATTGCGCTTTCATTTCCTCTACATCTTTGACCGTCAGCATATCATGCGTATTGCAATAACCTTCCCAGATGATCACTTTTTTGCTTGTGAATTTTGATACATAGTCGCCCAAATTTTTATCCGGTACCCAGATGATCTCATCCGAATCGACGGAATTAATAACGTTTATGGCATTTGCAGAAGTACAACAAATATCTGTTTCTGATTTAACATCAGCGGATGTATTGATGTAGGCAACGACCTTAGCTTTAGGATGTTTGCGCTTCAAAGCACGAAGACCCTCAACATTGACCATATCCGCCATCGGGCAGCCTGCACGCTCATCCGGAATGATCACGGTTTTGTTCGGCGCCAAAATTTTAGCGCTTTCTCCCATGAAGTGGACGCCGCAAAAGACAATAACATCTGCATCTGTTTGTGCCGCTTTTTGCGCTAGCAAAAAGGAATCCCCCCGGAAATCGGCAACTTCTTGAACTTCGTCACGCTGGTAATAATGAGCAAGAATAATAGCATTCCGTTCTTTCTTCAATTGAAGCAACCGCTCTTTCAATTCTCGGTTCTGCTCCGCTTTACGCTCTAGTGCTAAAGCTTCCATGGATGCTTCCTCCCCTGTCTGGGATGTAAAGTGTACTTCTTAACTATCTAAAAGTAGTATGATCTAAGCTAGTTAAAATTAGAGATTTACAACTAATTTACACATTCCAGCATCCCCTGTCAATGCGTAAAAAAGCCGAAATAAGCAGAAAATCCGGGTACACCTGACGTGTACACCGGATTTACGAGTTGCCATTGCTTGTTACTCTTCGGATTGATCCGAATTCGGATCTTTCTCTTTTTCGAACTCTAATTTATTGCTTTCATTCTCTTTGCTTTGCGGTTGAATGTTCACTTTAACGTCCTCGTCAATCCCGCCGACATTCAGCTTGCCTTTTTCCAAAAGCTCAATAATTTCATCTTTATCGAGCGTTTCTTTCTCAAGCAGCGTTTTGGCTACGAGATGCATTTGGTCGGCATGCTCAGTAAGAATGGCGCGTGCACGGTCATAACAAGTGCGGATAAAGCTTTGCATCTCTTGGTCAATCTCATAAGCGATTGCATCGCTATAGTTTTGCTCATGGCCGATGTCGCGGCCTAAGAACACTTGACCTTGGGAGCTGCCGAACTGCATCGGTCCAAGCTTATCGCTCATCCCGTATTCCATAATCATGCGACGGACGATGCCAGTAGCCTTCTGGAAGTCACTGTAAGCCCCTGTGCCGATCTCACCGATAAATAATTCTTCGGCAACACGACCACCAAGGAGGCCAGTTACTTTATCCAACAGCTCGTTCTTCGTCTGCATCATGCGGTCTTCGCCTTCTTTGGGCAACATCATCACGTAACCGCCAGCGCGTCCGCGCGGAACGATCGTCACTTTGTGCACCATATCTGCATTTTCCGCATGATAACCAATGATTGCGTGTCCGGCTTCATGATAGGCGACAATACGTTTCTCAACATCGCTGATGATCCGGCTTTTCTTTTGCGTACCTACAATAATACGGTCAAAAGCTTCCTCGATCTCAGCCATCGAAATATCTTTACGGTTACGACGAGCAGCAATCAATGCTGCTTCGTTCAATAGATTCTCTAAATCAGCGCCTGTAAATCCAGTCGTGTAACGGGACAGAGCGTCCAGCTTCACATCTTTGGCGAGCGGTTTATTGCGGGCATGTACTTTCAGTACAGCTTCGCGGCCTTTAATGTCAGGGCGGTCAACCGTGATTTGACGGTCAAAACGACCTGGACGCAATAAGGCAGGGTCAAGAATATCAGGGCGGTTCGTTGCAGCGACGATAATAATACCTTCGTTAGCGCCAAACCCGTCCATTTCAACTAGCAACTGATTGAGGGTTTGCTCACGCTCGTCATGTCCGCCACCTAATCCAGCGCCGCGTTGACGACCGACCGCATCGATCTCATCAATGAAAATGATACAAGGCGAGTTCTTTTTCGCGTTCTCGAACAAGTCACGAACACGGGATGCGCCGACACCGACGAACATCTCCACGAAGTCAGAACCGGAAATACTGAAGAACGGAACGCCTGCTTCACCGGCAACTGCCCGTGCAAGCAATGTTTTACCTGTTCCCGGAGGACCATTGAGCAGAACCCCTTTAGGGATTCTTGCGCCGACGGCTGCGAATTTCCTTGGATCTTTGAGGAATTCAACAACTTCGACCAATTCTTGTTTTTCTTCATCCGCACCGGCCACATCTTCGAATGTGACACGTTTCTTCTCCTCATTATATAAGCGGGCACGGCTTTTGCCGAAGTTCATCACTTTGCCGCCGCCACCCTGAGCTTGGTTCAATAAGAAGAAAAACAAGATGAAGATAATGACGAATGGGATGATAGAGGTCAGGAAGCTAATCCAGACGCTATCCCGCTCCATTGTCTCATACGTTTCTGATGGAACACCATTGGCTTCGATCAGTTGAACGACCAATTGCTCGTATGGAGCATGCGTTTCAAAACTCTTCTTATCCGCTCCGCTTGGAGGATTAATATACTTACCTTTAATCAAATACGTGTATCCATCGAACTTGAGGGTTACGGATTCCACATTTTTGTTAACAACCGCTTGGCGGAATTTATCGTAAGTAATTAATTCCTTTTGTTCGTTTTGGGTACTGATGAAATGGACGATACCTACTGTTACCAAAAATATAAGTAAATAAAAACCGGTATTCCGGATAATTCGATTCATCCCAAGCCTCCTCTCGAACGGCACACTTTTATTATTTTACCATATCCCGGTAAAGCACTACAACATAACCGCAATGAAGAAGCCCGGAGATATGACATTAGGTTGAGTAAATCTCTGGTTTCAATATGCCGATAAATGGAAGGTTACGGTATTTCTCTGCATAATCCAGACCATATCCGACAACGAACTCGTCTGGAAGCACATAACCTGCGTAATCAGGTTCGAGTTCAACGGTTCTGCGTGCCGGTTTATTAAACAGCGCAACGACCGAAATCGTCTTCGCATTGCGTCGCTCTAGCACATCTATCAGATAACTCAGTGTTAAACCGCTATCGATAATGTCTTCCACAATAAGAATGTGCCGTCCTTCTACGGGAACATCAAGATCTTTGATAATCTTGACGACACCGGATGACTTCGTGGATTGACCATAGCTCGAAACGGCCATGAAGTCGAGTTCCAATGGCACTTTAATTTGCTTCACAAGGTCAGCCATGAAAATAAAAGCTCCCTTAAGCACGCAAATGACCAACGGATTCTTGCCTTCGTAATCTTTGGAGAGTTGTTCTCCTAATTCTTGAATCTTCCCTTGAATCTGTTCTTCACTGTAAAGAACGTCTTGAATGTCGCTGTACAAGGATGAACCCCCTAGTTTATATTATGAATCCTTATAAATTTACATTCTAGAAGAACGAAATTTACGCATGTTACTTCAGCACGAGCTTCAAATGAAGCACACGTTCTGTATCGGGACCAACAAGAGCGTGCTTGGACCTACGAAAGCCGGCAATCCAGAGGATTTGTCCGGAAGCATCGACCAGTAACGGGATGACATCACGCCGACTTAACGGCATTTTGGCATCAATGAACATATCTTTTACCTTTTTGGACCCGTTTAAACCATACGGTTCCAATCGATCTCCTGTTCTGCGGCTACGAAGAACTAGCGGCAGCTGAAGTTGATCCAGATCCAAAAATACGTCCGTTGCGGATGAGAGCAAAGCTGCTGTCTCTAGCGAACTGACGGGCATCCATGAGCAAAGCAGTTTGGCTTCTATTTCCGGCAGGTTCAGTTCATCCGTATCGGATCCGATCGCATAAGCATAAGGCTTCGGCGAAGGAGCAGATATCTGAAATTGAATGGCTTCATATTCTCTCACAATATAAAGGGCATCATCAACCTGCAGTACTTGATTAGAAACCTGATCCTGCAAGATCAGCTCGCGGATACTTTCAATCCGGTTAAATTCCAGCCGGTCCATTCCCAAACAAAGACAGTTTAATATTAATTTAATCAAACGCCTTTGTAAAGCAACGTGAAGTCCGCTGAAATCACTTCTCTGTAGCCGGCAAGCCGCTTCCTGAAAAGTCACTATCCGGCGTAAAACCTGCTCGGTCTCCCCAGCCAAATAATCATCTTCAGCGCGCATCATATCCGTCAATCGATTCAGCGACTCCGGCAGATGTTCATTGTACTGCTTCAGCATCGGCATAACATCCAGCCGAATTTGATTGCGAAAGTACTTCCGCAGCTCATTGCTGCTGTCTTTACAATAAGTAATGTGATGCTGAGCGCAATAATTCACAATATCTGATTTGTATATACGTAGGAAAGGACGAATCAGTTCCACTTTTTTTTCTCGCCTGCGTTCCGGCATCCCGACAAGCCCGGACGGGCCTGTTCCTCGGAGGATTCGCATCATAACCGTTTCCGCTTGATCATCGGCATGATGCGCGAATGCAATTCGCTGAGCATCATAATCTTCCGCAACTTGATGAAGGAATTCGTACCGCTTCTCACGCGCGGCTGCTTGCCCATTCAACGCCGTTTCCTCTATATAAGCCGGTACATCGATGACGCCAATTTCACAAGGTAGACCTAGCTTCTTCGCCAACTCCATCACAAAATCAGCTTCCCCGTCCGATTCCGCACCCCGGAATTGATGATTCACATGAGCTACAACCAACTTCCAGTTGAAACTGGGTATCAGCGCAAAAAGGACATGAAGCAGCGCCACGGAATCAGGTCCTCCTGAAACTGCAACGATGACGACATCTCCCGAATCCGCCAACTTCTCTTCGGTCACTCGCTGCCGCACCTTGGCGACAAGATCGATTTCCATACTGTCTTCCTTTCCGACTTGCATGTTCCCTAATTATTAATTTAACCAGTAAAGATAAACAGTTGCTACAAAAATAAAAATGGAGGCCGCGAAGCAAACCTTAAGCCACGGCATTTTCAGAGCGGGCTGTGAAAGTTTTTTACCCAAAATGAGTTTTTTCCAATAATGAAAAGCTTCCTGCGATGTAGTAAACTCGCCTCTCAATGCTTTTTGAAGAAATGGCGCGATCTGGGCCGCTGCTGAATTTTCTCGCATAATGACCATAAGCTGATCGACATCTCTATTTTGAGGGAGCATCTTGCTCATTGCCGTGAAGCGTTTGCGCTGATCGAGCGATTTTAAAAGTAAAATGGCAAATGAAAATAAATCATAGCTCTCTTCCGCTACCCGTTCCCCCATCTTCCAATAGCCGCGGTCATACACTTCGGTCAGCTGCTTAATCGCTCTGCCTTTGGGTGTCACCCCACCGAAATCAATGAGATCCACATCGCCATACTTGGATACGATCATGTTCTCAATCTTCAAATCCCCAAACACATAACCGCTCTTATGAATCTCCGTCAGCTTTCTGAGCAGGTTGGAGCCAATGACATAGATCCAGTCCTGCCCACGCTTATGTATAAAATGAGAAATTGTCATTCCATCAATATACCGCATGACATAGAAAGAGATCTCTTTCCCGCGAACCTGCATATCATCCGCATCGATTAAGAAGTTCTTAAAGGATGTATCTGTGAGGGATATGGCGAGAAGCGAATTAATCTCCGATTGGTGGTCAACCGTTTCATGTCCTGCTTTTAGAGCAAATCTGGCCGTTCCTCTTCGTACGAGAACCACAACACCGTTAGAGCCAGCACCTAATAAACGTTCGACCACATAACTTCGGCCGTTCCATTTGCCTTGGATTTCTGTCCCTGGACGGAAAGCTTCCTCATACCACGTAGTCACTCAGCATCCCATCCTCGGTTGTTGGTGCGACAGGCTTCTCCGTCACGAACTGCAGCGTCTGCAGGAGCGCCGGACCTGTCGGAGTCGTACCCTTCATGTTTATTTTATAGAACATCTTGTCTAAATTTGCAAGTTGATTCGTCCAGTTGAGATCCATCTCCAACTCTTGGTCCCTCGTTTTTGTTGACGGAAAGTGGAACACGGCTAATTCACTTTTGCCGCTGCGGGCCCTAAGACTTAGCAGAAGATCATGAATAGCTTCCCGCACCGCTGCAAGCTTGGGCTTCATACTAGCACTAGCATCTATTAAAAGCGCTACGCGAAGGGAAGTAGTTTCACTCATGGAATCTATCACCTGCACGACCTCTGCCCGCTTCTCAGGCGGCAGCTGCTCTAATTGATTAATCCCCAGAATGCTTTGCAATTCTTTGCCTACCGCATGCTGTATCGTCGTTGTTACGGTTTTGCGCGTCATCATTTGAACGGTTTGGGACAGCTGGACTGAATTGACAATACGGCTCATCCCCCCGCCTGCTGCGGCAATCTCACGAATCTCCTCCGTCCCTAACAGGCCTAACTCCCCTTGGTCGACCACACCTATGACATTCACAGTTACACCTTCCGTATGCGCTTGTGCAGCCGCTATGACTGGACTCACGCCAACATTCGAACATCCATCTGTAATTAACAAAATCTGTTTCATCATAACAATTGCCTCCCTGACATAAGGAAAATTTGCTCTCTAGCAGCTCATCTCCTAGTTTTTCCATTTTTGAGAGGCTCTAATCACCTGGAAGAGAAAGAAAAGAAGCAGGATCCCCCAAAGGGCTCCTGCCTCTATTTTCATTACCAGAGTGGCTCCGGTATCATCTTGGTTAATGTTTCTGAGCCGTCTTCATTGCGTTTGTACTCGTGCGTATTGGCGCTTTCCTCTACTTGCTCGAAGCCCCAATAAGACGGGGAGACGTCAGGGAAAGACTGACTGGCGTTTTTCAATGGACCGCGGTGCAGGAGACGATTAATCATCGTCACCGCTTCTGCGCGAATCATCGCTTGCCCCGGTTGGAAGGAGCCGTCCGGATATCCGTTAATGATGTGATAACGGTAAATCTCCTCGATCTCATTCTTCGCCCAGTGCGCAGAAATATCATTGAAATGAAGATTGTTGGATGCATCTGCTTTCAGGTTCAGGTAACGGGCTATGACAGCCGATAGCTCAGCACGCGTAATCGCGGTATCCGGCCGGAAGGATCGATCCTCATACCCGCCAAATAAGCCGGCTCTCGTAGCAGCCTCAATGTACTCACTGCCCCAATAAGCGATTGGCACATCCGGGTAGAGCACTTCCCCTTTCACTGTGCTGCGCAGATCCATGATCCTTGCGAAAATTGCCGCCACTTCTGCTCGGGTAATATTGCGCAGTGGCTTAAACTCCAGATCAGGGTATCCCATGATATATCTGGTGTGCTTGCTATTCTCATAGCGGTTCGAGAACAACATCACTTGAAGTGTAGACTTATCGTCTTCCAGATGTACGAGTGTTGTCTTACTTGAAATCCATGCTTCGTTCGTTACGTTTTGTTCCGCTTTAAGAAGGGCGTTGGATAACACTTTCACTTTGTAGGTCAACGACCCTTTTCCATTCGCGGCCAAATCACCGATCGCCCACGTGATCGTATTTCCGTTCACGGATCCGCCTGCTGCGTCAGCGACCGTCGTGTAGGTCGGAATTTGTGCGCTAACGCTAACTCCCTGCGCTAATATACCTGTTTTGTTGCTGTATTCAACCGTAAACGTGATTTCTTGTCCTTCTCCATAATTGGCTTTATCCGAAAATAAATGCACGGACAAGTCAGTTTGGCCCGGCAGAATCATACCGCCTCCGACAGAACCGCCATTGCCTTTGTCTGATGTTGATTCCCGCTGCATTTGCAAATCATGCTTAACGATTGCATATTCTACGGATATCGTCGGGCTGATATACGTCACATATCCCGGTTTCGTGACTCGGATGTAGTAATCCGATGTCGGGAAGACCATATAAGCGTAATCTCCGGCAGCGTCTGTATTCTGCGGGTTCTTGTTATCGTTTGGCGCGAAGCCTACAAGAACAGGGAGTGGAACCATGGTATGCTTAGTTTTTCCATTAATTGCATTTCTAGGCGTATCTGCATAGTACAGCTCAACATGCGCATCTTCGATTACTTCTCCCGTGATGGCATCCGTAACTTTACCATAAGGGTCGATTAGTTCAAGCGCAATGTTCAGTTCGCCATCGCTGCTGATTTTCAGCTTCGACAGTTCCCCTTGGGCGTTCTCATTCAGCACAATGAATACGCCCGGCTCTACTTCGTAGCTAATTTCCATCTTGTATTCGCCTTGCGTCAGGCCGTTCATACTGAACGTTCCGTTGGCTTGAAGCGGAGCGTTCGAAATTTCATGATTCGAGCCGTCCAGCAATCGAACTCGCATTTTGTTCGTCATGTCCGCAGGAAACACACCGACACTCTGATTGTCGTTACCTACTGCAATAAGACCGCTGGCCCCTTTGGAAGGCATAAATTCTTCATGTCCTGCTCCGGAAACCACACCTGCCGTTATCGTTTGTGTGTAAGTAATAAGCTGAGTGTGTCCGCCGATTTGAACGGGCTTCGTAATTTGCATTTGATAATCGACGCCTCCGCGAGGGATCGCGATCTTGTAATAGCCTTGGTACGTATCTTTCGTAACCGTGTAAGCTTCTCCGGTAAAGTCGATGCCGGGATTCGCGTCAAAATTAGCCGTAATGACAACATGAGCACCATTAACCGGTGTGACAACGCCATCGATCATCTCAGTAACAATCCCTACAATACTCGCCGGCTCAAAAGTCATGATAATTTGCGCTTTGGCATGCAGGTCACGCGGACTGTCGTCAGCAATTGCCTGAATCGGGAACCGCTCGGAGATGATGCCTTCAATAACGGCAGACTTGAACGTTACCTTTGCTTCACCTTTTTCATTCGTGACAGCCGATGAGCCACCAACGAAAGTACCTATTGGAGCACTGAAGTTAACTTGAACATTCGAAAGCGGTTGACCCGCTTGATCCAATACGACTGCCGTTAAAATAGTCGTAGACTGCCCATCGCCGACAATGCTGCTAGGATCAGCTGTTAAGATTAAGCGATATTGGCTGAGCTCGGCATCTACGATAACTTGGTTGCTTCCAACCGTGCTCGGTATCGCATAGAATGCTTTGCTTGCCTCTGCGTAATTCTCAGCTTGTACTACGATGCTGTAACGTGCTGCCTTACGTTGTCCAAAATTGTAGCCACCGTTTGCATCCGTTGTTGTTTTCGCGATTTCCACATGGCTGGCATCTTCATTGTACAAGGTAACGGTAGCACCAGCGATTGGCCGGTGTTCTCCTGCAACTGTAATGGTACCCAGAATTTCAATCGCATTTTTCACCGTAAAACCATTATTGCCGCCAAATGCGCCGTTAGGTGCATCTGTCTGGATGTCATGACCGCCGATTGCCGTATCATAACCCTTGAAGGTTAATTTGAACGACTCTGACGTCTGATTACCCAGAATATCGTCCGGCAACCGTGTCAGTACGTTTTTCCATTCTTTATGGCCATCTGTGATGTATGTTTCCGAATTCGTCAGGACGAATTGAATGACTTCGGAATGGGTGCCATGGATATAAACAGCTTCCACTCGCTGTACATCGTTAGAGCTAACGGCTGAAAGCTTCAATGGATCCCCTGGTGCAAGCACCGGCTCTGTCCATGGCGAGCGCGGCTGACTACCTGCCCATCCGTCAAGCGGATCCCCAACAACGTATAGCTTATCTTGAATGCTCTCTTCTTTTCCGCTCTCAACAGCCGATGCCTTCAGGCCGATCAGATACGGATGATCGTTGTCATACGGAGTGCCTTCCGGAACATGAACGACTAACTGCAGCGCCTGCTGCTCTCCGGCATTTAACTTGAAGCCAGGAACTCCGCCTTGATTCACATCCGGGGAGATATAGGTCCATTTCCACTGCCCTTGATCGAATGCCCACGTGGCTGCCACTTGGCCATTAACGATCACATCCGTAGTAAATGGCGTGTTCACTTCAAGCTTAAAGAGATCTACACCCGCTCCAGTATTCGTCACGATGTGCGGGAACGTTGCCGTTTGTCCGGCCTTCACACTTTGATCCGGAGCTGTATTCAACGTGTGCTGCCCAAGTACAATGGCGTTGATTAAGTTCGAACTCAGCTCATCATACTTCTTCCCGCCCTTTGAAGGGAGAGAATAGTATTCGTTCAAGGTATACTTGACGCTATATACCGAGCTAACGACGGTTGCGTTATCCGCCTGTACCTTGAATTGTAATTCACTGTTGCTGCCAGGCTGAATCGGTAGGCTTTCCCAAGTCAAGCTATAGGTAGATCCGCTTACTGTAGCCCTAGGGTCTGCCCAGCTGATATGAACGCCGGTTGGAAGCTGGATCGTCGTGAACGGGTTGAACGCGGTACTTTGCCCGTTATTCGTCAGCTTCATCGTGAAGAGAAGCTCTTCACTCGCCGTATCGAACGGAACGGAGCCGTCCTGACGAGCCGGTTTGCTGCTGCTTAGCAGCAGGGAAATGTCGGGTTGCACGACGTTCACGGACAGCATCTCGGCTGATATTGTTCGTGGCGCGCCTGCAGTCTCCGCCGTCTGATAATCAAGCTTCGGCGTGATCTGTGCGATGTAGCTACCCGCCGGTCCATCCGTTTTCAACCTTGTAACAATTTGATACTGCGCGGATGGGTCCATCGGACTGGCATCCCCTGTAATAGACCCGAGTGGATACTTATCTCCAACTTTCGGAATGTCAGTGACCGAGCCGCCAACGATTTTACCTACCGAAATGATTTCCTGTTGAACAAGCCCTGACAGCGAATCAAGATTTACATGATACGTGGTCGTATTAAGCGGCTGATCCAGACTCAGGAGATAGGTCACTTCATCGCCAGGGCGCACTGTCGTCGTGCTGTTGTTTGTCGATTCTTTGATCGAAGCCGATACCGTCAACACATCGACAGAGAGTACCTGCGGCAAGGACACTACAGGCGTGTAAATGGCAACTGGGGTGCTCTCCCGGGACTCGTATCCGGTTATTTTACCGTTGATCGTAATACCCGTTGTCCCCGGTAAAACTTCTGGCTTCGTAGTGACTATGAAGGTCACTTTCTTTTTGCCGCTTACAGCAAGATCAGAGAGCGCTGACCATGTAAGCGTGTCGCCACCGCTAAGGGATCCGCCATCCGAAATCGAGCCTGGCTTCACATTCAGTTCGCTTGGCAGCTTGACTTCCACCGAAGGTTTGTATGCTGTCGCGTTCCCAACGTTGTTCAGTTCAAACTCAACTGTGATTTCGGTGTTGGTTTTGGAAAACTTCGTATCGGCAATCGCCACCAGAGCCATGGTTAATTTCGGCTGCAAAATTGCAATGCTTGTTACTGCATCAGCCGTTTGCGCTGAGTCGGAGCCGTTCTGCTTATTCCACTTGGCCACGGCCGTAGTTTTGTACGGAACTACTTCACTTGCGTCGAAAACACCTGCCTTCGCTCGTGCTTGAAAGGTGTATGTGAAAACTTTGGCCCCCAGTGAGGCATCCGTCTCCGAATTAGTTAGAACTTTGGTGAGCTTGTTTCCTGAAACTGTAAAATTATAAGGATTGTTCGTTAACGTAAAGTTGCTTCCAAGAGAGTCGACTACATCTTCGACAACAACGTCGTACGCTATCGTCCCGTCAGGTATCGTAACTTCAACTTTGTAGTCTACGGTATCTCCTGGACGAATCTTGGTGATATCGCCACTGCTCGTTGCCGTAATAACATTTGTAATCGTGACGCGCGGAACATCAACGGTAGCTGAACCTGCTACGTAATCATACTTGGCGCCGCCACTATCAGGCAGACTGTAGTAGTCTCCAGTGGAAGCTAAAATGCTTTGCGTTGATCCTGACCCCTTGACGTTGTCAAGACGAGCAGTGAATGCGTATGTTTGCTCGGCATTATTAGCAAGTGTCGCAACTTGCGGGAACGTCATCGTAACCCCAGCGGCCGTCCCGTCTCCAGAAACAAAACTAAATCCTGCAGGCAGAGTTACTGTTGGCGTAAAGGTATAGGCCGGGTTCAGCCCCTTGTTCTTCACAGTGACGGTGTAGGCTCGGGTGTCGCCTGCTTTCATGGATGTTGTACCAGGACTTAAGGTGATTTCCAGCTGCGGCGCTTTAATGGTCACCGTAGGCTTTTGTGCGCCCTGAACAGATAAGGTTTTCTCTGTTGCGGATGCTTCTGGCTTCCATTTGAAGGCTGCGCCGGATGTATCACTTACGGATGTACCGGCATTAATCTTCTTAACGGTGGTTTTAACATAATACGTATACGTCGCGCCCGGTACCTCCGCCATTCCGGCGAGTTTAATGAGGCCTGCTGTTGTCGTATCAACAGTTGGTGATCCCGTACCTGTATGTGTCAGGGAATCATACCCCGTATACGTCGCAACATAATCTTCATTACTTGGTATTTCAATTTCTACCGATGGTGAATAAGCCACATTGTTAGCCGGGACTTTCACTTCCACCTTGTAGACTACCCAATCTCCAGGCTTCAAAGAGGTTTTCGTACCCGAAGTATCCTCAACCGTCTTCGTAATCGTCGGTCCGGCTGCTGTCAGATTGGTCGTCGTCGTCTCCTGCCCGGTGTAAGGGCGATTGATGACTCCTGCTGATGTATTATTTTGCCCATAGTAGGTCCAGCTCGCATCTTTCAGCACAATATCTCTGCTCGCGCCGATTGGATCGATTAACTGAGCTGTATACGTCAGCGTCACCGAGTTGGCATTGCCCGGTTCTATGGTAGGAATTTCATTGAATTTGATCGAAGTGCCTGTCTGCGTATAGTCTTCACTACCCGGTAAGTCCTGCAAGCCATCCGCTAACTTATCCGTCAGCTTCACATGATAGGCCGGTGTCGATCCATTGTTCGTTAGCTTGATTGTAACTGTAACGGATTCATTTCCGTGAAGGTCAATCGTTTTGTTCACTGTGCGCGTTATGCTCACATCTGGTTCTACATAGGCTAATTCAACTTCCTTGCGCTTGCTCTCAACAATACCTTCAGAATTCTCATAGGTAAGGACGACCAGGTTTTTAGCCCCTTTGTCCTTGGTGACGTAGCTGGTATCGTTTTGAATCCGCACTTTTACCTCGGTGGCAAGTTGGCTTACCTGACCCTCAACTAGATCCGTGTTGCCAAAATCCCACACGAGAGCTTGCATATCATCTTCGTATGTAGGCGTTATTCCATTAATTTGATAAGTGCTAAGTGAGCCTTCATACATGGTACCGAGAGGCAGATAGTCATAAAGCTTAACTTTGTGCTGTTTCGCCGGCAGGCCCACAGCGTCGTATGCCACTTTAAAGCTAGCTGTATCACCTACAGTTACCGCTTGCTTCAGCTCATTAACCGGCTGGCCTCCCACGGTAGTTCCATCGTTCACTCTAACGATTTTTTCACTAACACTAGGCGTTGTCACATGAATGTCCGTTGAATCGGAATCGGTAACCGTTCCTGACGAAACAGATACACCGCTTACCTCAGCTTTGTTGACGAGAACGTCCGCTGCAACTACATTGCTTCCACCGGATTTAGCAACCTTCCAGGTCGACCGAACGGTGGCTTCATAAGTAATCGTGAATTCACGATCCGTAGCACTCGCGTAATCCATATTTCCTAGCGTCCACGTTAAGGCTGTAGTTCCATCCACTGAAGCTGTTTCCGATAAACCACGGGATATTGATGCACCGGTTGCATCCTTAACTTCTGCCGAACCATCGACAAAGACCTGCCCGTCACCCAGCGTATCTTTCACAGTGATCCCTGTCACAGGAACGTACTCGTTGACTTTGACACGCAGCGTGTACACAAGCCTGTCGTTGTATCCGACCTCGCTTCCCGCTGAAGAACCCGCCTTCTTCTGTACACCTTTATAAATCACGATATCTCTAGCAGTCACCTTCTGTGTCACAGACCCCGTAAAAGTTTGACCATCCACGGTAGCAGAATAGTCAAACTTATCGTCCTTCTGTGTGCCATGCGTCATGATATGATTGCCTGCGTCCGTATTTAAAAAGGCCGCCTGATAACTAAACGTTTTCTTGCCTTTTCCGTCCTCGCCTGCCACTGTTAGTGCCGGAAGCGTCCAGTTAATGGTGCGCACCCCGTTGGCAACCGTTTGTGTCGGCGTTCCGGTTTGGCCTGTAAAACCGTAGTGCTCAACTGCCGCATCCGTTGTCTCTTTAAAGAGTGTAAATGTTGTAGATGACCGTGCATTGTTAACCATTTCGATCTTATAAGGAAGCTCTCCCCACTCTGCGCCTCCTGCAGGAGGTGCATCATCAGGGCCCGCCCCCTTCACATTCTTCACATCATTGATAAGTCGGATGGAAAAAGGCGTGACCTTAATGGCTTTGCTCCACGTCTTGGTAGGAAGCGCAGCGTCATAGTATAACTTGCGGGGATCACTGCTCGCATATAACCGAACCGTAGGCGTCAACATGGTCCCAAACGGAACCAGACCGCCGCTATTTGCTTTCCTGTAGTTATTAGAAACTTTGATTTTCACAGGAAAATCGAAGCTTTCCCCGGCAGCGATATCTTTGATATCCTTCCAAAAAGCTGTAATGGTTCCTGTTACGCCATCCGTTACCACCGTACTGGGACTCATATCCGATGCCAGCTCAAGACCGTCCGGCAGTACAACTTCAACGCCAGCGTTGAAGGCCATCGTTCCCGGAGCTTTATTATGGGCATGGACCAAAATTTCCGTATCGCGTCCTAGTACAGCTTCCGATAATTCTTTCTTTTGTAGTCCATCCGGATCATTAGGATCTGAATCGTACCCGGTTACATTAAACTCATCGAGCTTGCTTCCGTCAAATGCATAGGATGGTGCAGCCTGCACCGCGCCAAGCATACCGCCAATTAACTGGATGACCAGCATCAGCGACATCAGAATGGCCATTTTCTTCCGATAACGCAGCATGATTTACCTCCATTATAATTGTCGCAACCCAAATACTGTTCGCTCATCTTAGATGCACGATTGCTCAGATTTTCCTCAGCTCAAACACTTGATCTTCCCATTCTGTAAACCCAACATTAACGACTCCCCACACAACCTATTGCCATCCCTCACCCCATTTTTTTAACTGTAAAGAATCTATTTATAGTTAACCATGATTATAGTCCTACTTGCAAGTAAATATAGGACCTAATTCCTATTTATTGCAAGAAATATGTCATAATTTATCACAATAAAACAAAAAAAAGCCCTAACAGCAAATGAGCTGTTAAGGCTTGGCATCAACTTTAGTTTTTACGCCATTTTCTCCGTAAGAGGAAGCCTAGAAGAATGAGCGCCAAACCGGATAATTTCACTGCCGTGTGACTGGACTCGCCTGTCACCGGGAGTGTCTCCGGCTCGGGGCCTTCCAGTGTCGTTGGCTCTGGACTGAGCGAAGGCGCAGACCCGTTTGATTGGGCAGGCGTTGGACTCGGCGACAAACCAGGACTTGGGCTCGGGCTTGGATTCGGGCTTGGGCTTGTGCCCAGACCCGGACTTGGCGAACCGGACGGAGCAGGCGACGTACTTGGCTTCGGTGATGTTGAAGCACTCGGAGTTGGATCCGGATCATTCGATGATGAATCGTGTTTTGGCGGATTCGTTGGCGTGCTGGATGGTGGGTTAGACGGCGTACTAGACGGCGAATCAGTTGGCGTACTAGTAGGCGGGTTAGATGGCACGGTAGACTTAGTATTGGTTACAGTGATTGAATAATTCTCACCCGAACTTAAGGATACCGGATATTCCTTATCCGCATCCAAAGCGTACCCAGCAGGCGCTGCACTTTCCTTCACTACATAATTGCCCTTAAGCAAGCCTGTGAAGTTAGCAACTCCATTTTCATTCGTGGTCATTGTACCAATCCGATCCAACACCCTGTCGGACTTCCGGTACAAGTCAAAGGTTGCTCCACTGAGCAGTACTGTGTAATTGGACGCATCCACCTTTTTCACGGAGAGCGAGCCCCTTACACCGCTGCCTGTGCCGGAACCGCTCGAAACGCCAACAATAATATCCTGTACGGTTTCCTTGGTCACTGTCGTTACATTGTTGCCACTCAGGATAACCTTATTGGAAACCGTATCCTTATCATTGGCCGCGATGAGCGATTGGTACTCCAAGATATAGGCGGAACGAATAGGATTCACAAATTGCAGGCGGAACGTTTGTTTGCCGCTTGCATCTGTTTCGATAACCAAAGTATAGTCGACTTCCTTGGTTAACTCTGCCCCTTTCGTTACATTGCCATTCATATCAACTATCGTTTTAAACAGATGGAACGTATCCAACAGCAGCAGCTGATTTACCGTAGGCGTATCGATTAATAAAGCATCATTCAAAGTTGACTGTCCTTGATTAATCGTTATCGTCCAATTAATCTTGTCGCCGCTTTGTAACCCTTTTTTGCTGACGTACTCGCCTCCATGTGGAATGTTCACGGTCGCTTTCAGATCGTTCGACACAGGTTTATCCGCATCGAATAGTTTGGCTGTGTTGTTTACAGTGGCACTGTTAATCAACTGTCCGTCCAGACTCGTTTTAAAGACGATAGAATACGGCCCTAATATAGGTTGTTTAAATGAGAGTTTCAATTTATTAGCTGCATCAATTTGATACTCGTACTCAGAAGCATCTACTATACTGCCTAATGTTGTAGTCCCATTTGGGGCAATGACCATCTTATAAACATTAAGCGTGACTACATCGAGCTTTTGATTTGAGTCCAAGAGATCCTCAACGACAGCTTGTTCAATGGGCTTACTATTATAGTTGACCCCTACGGTCCAAGTAATCTGTTTGTGCGCAGCGTCATAGGTACCGTTTTTGAAACCATTATTCTTGACTTCGTCCCTTGTATAAAAAATATCCGTAACTGTCTTGGTTTGCTCATTTTCCCAACGATCCAACCAGGCCATTTGAGCTGTGTTATAGAAATCTGTTCTGCTGCCTGCAGGTTGAATCCAATCCAGATTAAATGCTGTTTTGTAATTAATGGTCACCGGTCCGGTTAAAGGATTCTTGAATCTTACAATAAAGCCATCCTCAGGAGCTACAGAGTCGTCTAATGTATATTCAGATGGATCCAGCACTCCTGCGCCTTGCTTGACTTTAAAGGTATCTGGAAGAAGACGAAGCCCCTTGTAAGGGAATGTATCTGTCACAACCACGTGGCTCATTTGCTGGTTGTCGCCATTAATCGCAATATTCCATTCAACTATCTTAGTATTATAATCGATATGCCCGTCGCTTTTGACAATTGCCACCTGATTAATTGGCTTAACAACCGTATCACTGCTTCCACCACCTGAAGTAACTGTGTTGGTTACGGAACCATTGTCCAAAACAGGTTTGCTTGCCTTCGTTTTATAAATTATTTTATAAGCTGATGAAATATCTTGAAGAAACTGCAGCTTGAATCCCTTCTTACCCTCTGCCGTCTGCGGTGTTAATGTATACTCTGTAGCAGGCACTACACTACCCAACACTTCGCCGCCTGCCCCATTAAATGTGACCGGAAATACTTGAAAGGATTCGGCTACTAACTCGTGGGACTCATTGAATAGGTCTGATAACCAAGCTGTCGATTGCGGGATATTCCCCTCATTATAATTATATTGAATTGCCCAACTTATCGTCTGCGTTCCTGTCGCGTAGTCAGTTGCGATCTTCTTAAGCACGCTTCCATGCTTGACTTCAACTGTTGCAGTTGCTTGAACCGGTGTCTTATTGCTTCCGGACAGTGTCGCTGTGTTCACAAACGATGACTTGGTTGAGTCCGTAATTGGCGTTGCGAACTGTATCCGGTATGCATGAGTAATCGGGTTATCAGCAAAGTGAACGGCAAGAATGCTGCCATCCGTGCTTACTGTATACTGGCTGCTATCCAACAGCTCTCCCAAAATCATAGTGCCATCCAATTTTACGTCCAGAGAATAAACCGCAACGGAAACAGGAACAGCCAACCCCGCAGGTATAGGATCTTTTACGACCGCTTGTTGAATGGAGTCCATCGACTTGTTCACATCAACGGTCCAATCAATTTGCTTCGCATTAAAACCGTTAGCCACACCTGCTTTACTTATGGTAGAAGGAACATCCGGCCTGAAAATAAGGGTAAAGACCTCTTCTCCCGAATTTATCGGAATCGTAATAATTTGCGTTGTCGATCCAGTTATTTGGCTTTTATTAAACTGGGTATTGATCGTGAGGGTCCCTCTTACATTATCATGGCTTTCAATGAAGTTATTAAAAGTAATGATGACTTGGCGGCTGTCCTTGTTCACTTGAAAGGTTCCAACTTGATCGTCACCAGTAGTCAAAGTCCCACCCACGTTATTAAATAACAAAAATTGCGCTGGCAGCATAAACGTATAGGTGTCGCCTGCACGGTAACTATGACCGTCCGGCAAAGACCAGGTATAGTCCAGCCTTACTCTAGCTCCCTGATCGTAGACGTTTCCTGTTACGACTTGTCCCGCACTGTCGTAAACAGCCATCGACACGCTCTCCAAAATGTTATCAGTATTGGAGATTTCAGTAGCGTTTGCTTTGGTTGAAACACTGACTGCATACAAGCACTGCATGAAAACTAACAATATAACGAGTAGCAGCTTCAATTCCTTCTTCAACATCTTCATAAATTCCCTCCATTCCTACACGTGTGTGGACCAAAAAAACTTAATTCACCTTTGATACAAAATGTATCAGAAAATACCACACTATACAATACATAACGTATCAATATAATTATTATATGATACATTTTGTATTGTATACGTCATAACTGTTTCACATCGGACTAAAGTGAAAGCAAAATCTTTTTAGTCCGATGATTCAACAATTTTCCCTTTTATAATTAAACGGTGCGTCGGATTAACCATGGGGTCGCAGGTAATTAATGTTATTTCCTTATCCTTGCCATTACCCTTTAAGACCGAAACATCTGTAGGAAGGACATATTGCTTATCCTCCACCATGTATTTGAAATGTTTGCTCCCTGTCTCCACTTGAATGATGTCACCCAGATCAACTTCATCTAATCGGTTAAAATTTTTCCCATAGGTCAAATTTCTGTGGCCAGCTATCGCATAGCTGCCTACCTCGCCCGGTTTCCCCGTATTAGCAATACTTGCAACGGATACCTTCAAATTCTGCACGGTTGCGTCGGTCAAAATAGGAAGTTTCAAATTGATTTTATCGATCCGCAGTACACCCTCCACATTTTTGGGCAGCGGTGTCGGTTTCGGCGCAACTTGCATCTCCAGAGGCTGTGCCGGCTTTACACTAGGCGGATTAATTGGTGGATTAGTAGCAGCCGAATCAACAGATCCCGCGGTATCCACTGGGCCCATAGCACCCAAGCTGCCAGTTGCCTCGACTTTTCCTATGAGCGTATCCACACCCTCAGTTTGTGCACTCTCACTCTCCTCCTGCGGGATCTGATCCATGAGCTGCAAACTTTCCTGCCATTGATTCATAATCTTCTGCTGCTGATAACTCTCGTACCGGTCATTCAAGGCTGGATATAGAAAAATCAAGACCCCGAGGATGATGCATGCGAGAGAAAGCACTTTCCTGAACATGCCATACCGCCTTTCTCATAAATCCTGTAATACCCTTATTTTCCCACACCAAAACCGCAACAGCAAATGAGCTGTTACGGCTTCATTTTCTAACTAACTGACTGTTTTGGGACGCTCCATGCGCGTAATCCCCGGCCAGCGGAATGTCGCCCACTCCGGCTGCCGCTTCTCTACGCGAGCGACAACGACCGTCATATCATCCTGAATTTCGCCATGATGATGGCGGAAAATTCGTTCCAGCAAACAATCCGCGAACTCTTGCGGCAAGGTCGTGTCAATCTCATGGATCATGCGCTTCATCCACATCTCCTTATTCACCGCATGACCAGGCGCATCATAGATCCCATCGGTCATCATGACGAGGATATCTCCCGATTGGAGAGGGATAGAAACCAGATCGACATCGATCTCGCTTAAAATGCCCACAGGCAGATTATTCGCGGAGATGGAGATCACCTCGTTCCCTCGCTTAATAAAGCTCGGTATGGAGCCAATTTTCATGAACGTCGTATTGGCATTGTACATGTCAATCAAAGCCATATCCACCGTTGCATACATCTCATCGGAGGAACGGAGCATCAGCACGGAGTTCAGAGACTTGATCGCCAGCTTCTCGTCCATCCCGGACTGCAGCAGCTGCTGCAGGATGCTAAGGGCGGTCTGACTCTCGGCCCGCGCCCGCTCGCCGTTGCCCATGCCGTCGCTAAGCGCAACGGCATACTTGCCATTGCCCAGCTCCACCGTGGAGAAGCTGTCGCCCGAGAAAAGGTCGCCCCCTTTGGCCGCGCCGGCGACCCCGGTCTCTACTACGAATTCTTTGGCAGAGCCGAATACGACCGTGCTGTAGCCTTCGCCGCGCTCATGCATCTCTTCGCGCATTACGGCGACATTCTCGCCGATGATTTCGCTCAGCAGCGGCGCAATGATTTTCCGGCATTCATCGAAGCCTTTCGTGTATTGATGAATGATTTCAATTTCAATATTTCCTTCATCTAAGGAAATGATGTCGATTGTATGAATCGATAAGCCCAGCTCCTCTAGCGCATTGCGAATTTGCTCCTCCTGAAGGAACAACTCCTGCCCTTCCCGTTTAATTTCCTTCGCCAGGTCCTCCATCACCTGCGAGACACCAGATAGCTGATCTGCAACCAGATGACGGCTATCCATAATTTGTTTTTTCCAATGCAAATCATTTTTGTACAAGCTATATTGCTGCTTCATCACATCAAGCACCTGATCCGTCCGATTACACACCTTCTTCCATTCCGCAGGTATTTGCTTCTTCGTCATATTCTCCTTTGTCTCAATATTGGTCATCATATCCGTCATAAACGTATAGGTTTGGTAAAATTTCTGATCCCAGCACTGGCTCTTCTTCCAGCAGGATTCACAAGTTTTCTGTGCAACGGCATTCATGAAATGCCCAACTTCCTCCTCCTTACGGCTGACCGCATCATCCGTCGTTAATTGTTTAAAGCTGCGTGACAGCTGCCGGAACACTTCCGAGAACTGTTCCACACGGCTGGCTGTCACATCGCGAACCCGCTTCGCATAGTCCTGCTGCGATTTGAGATTCTCCTGCGTGCCAGGCACATATTTGGCAAGCGTAAGAATCAGGCTCCTCGGCGTAAGGAGAAACAGCGTAACGGCCGCAAGCGATTCCCATGCGGAGTTGATCATATCGGCACTCGAACCTATATAGAACGATAGAATCGAAGATCCCAGCAGCATACCGAAAGCAACAGCGAGCCGATTCCCTTCCTTGAGCAGTCCCGCTAACATTCCAGAGAAGGCAAGCAAGCTCATTTGATAGATGGCGTTGCTATTTGCAAGACTTAAGATAAGCCCTGTGATGACGCCAACCGAGGCTCCAAAAGGCGCTCCGCCTACCAATGCAAATAGTAGAATCAAGTATCGGGAGAGCACGTGCTCTACGGTGACAGGCCCCATTACCCAGCTCACCGTCCCTGTCATAACGGATGCCAACAAAATGATTAAGCAGATGATTTCCTCATGTTTCAAATGATAGTTTTTACGGGTAAGTGTGAATACCGGAATAGCTTGTATGAAAATCAGTGTCAGCACTAAACTAAGCAGCGCCTCTACGGACAGCATCATCAGGGAATACCAGCTTAAATTCGATACGACCAACTCTGCAAAAAGCTGAACCAGGAAGGTTGAGCTGAAAACGAGCAGCGGAGCGAGTGTAAGATCGGAACGCTCAAACTTTTCAAACGCTTTTTGAATGAGCAGGAAGACGATAATCTCAGTAACAAGATATCCTGTATTCGAATTGATGGACAGTAAGCTACCGGCAAACGCCGCAATACCCACCCAATGTAAAATGTCTCTCCTCGTAAAGTAGATAACTGCGATAAAGGCTAAAGCAAACGGAGATAGCTGTTCGAGGATCATCGCACGTCCAAGAAGGAATGCCATGACGATGAGGAGAAAAGACCACTTCTTAGCCACAAAAGCTTGAACAAAACGATTTTCCACTGCCGCACTATGAGCACCTGTTTTCGCTCTTTGCCATATTCCTGACCATCCACCGCTAATCGTCGCTCCTAGGCTTCTTCTTTGCATGCTTTGAACACCATCCATTCTTCCCTTATTTGTTTCTCTAGTATAGAGACAATCTAGCAGAAAGTTTGTCAGAATGAGTTGATAGATTCAAAGAAATTTCCGACAAGCCGCGCCAGCCGTGTCACCCACCCCCAGCCCTTGCCGCGTCTCGCTTTATTACGCTGAAAGCGTATCCAAAAGTCTGATCCTCCCGAACTTTCGCCACGCAGATGGGGGAGA
Source organism: Paenibacillus violae (assembly GCF_032461945.1). Lineage (NCBI taxonomy): Bacteria > Bacillati > Bacillota > Bacilli > Caryophanales > Paenibacillaceae > Paenibacillus > Paenibacillus violae. The sequence continues at coordinate 37,838 of NZ_JAWCUD010000019.1, read as the reverse complement.
TACCCGTAACTCCATGTCGATTGGAATTGACCATACGATGAATTGTAATAATTGGTAATTCGGCAGAAACCATTGCAAAATAAAAAAACCACACCCGCCTAAGCGAAATGTGGTTCTATTATAAGCATCTATTAGTCTCTTCTTCCGCCTCGACCACCGCGTTTGGACTCGGTGTTCTTCTTCAGAGACGAAATCCGCTCTTCACTATCTTTAAGGAAACGAGATACTTTATCTTCGAACGAGAACGGTCTAGCTCCGCCTTGCTGCTTGTTAAAGCCGCCGCGACCGCCACCACCGCCGCCGCCACGATTGAAGCCGCCGCCGCCTGGACGACCGCCGCCTGGGCCACCACTAGGAGGACCACTGCGTTCTCCGCCACTGCTTGGACGACCACCTTGGAAGCCGCCTGGACGATCTCCGCTCGGGCGTCCTTGATAGCTGCTGCCACCTGTACGTTCAGGACGAGCTGGTCTTTCCTCAACTGGCTTGTCAATCGTTTGCTTGATCGACAGTCCGATCTTGCCATCCTTGTCCACGTTAATCACTTTGACCAATACTTTGTCTTCCAGCTTTAAATGGTCATTAACGTCTTTCACATAATTGTCTGCGATCTCCGAAATGTGAACAAGACCGGTAACTCCTTCAGCAAGCTCGACGAATGCTCCAAAGTGAGTAATCCCCGTCACTCTACCCTCTAACTTGGTGCCAACTTCAATTGCCATAAAGTAAAATGTTCCTCCCTTAAAATGTTGAAAACACTGGCTACGCCGATTATAACCGATGCAGAAACCACGGTCAACACGGCATTCGCCCCTTCTTCAGTCCTTTTATTGCTTCGAGACACTAAGTGGCGTCTCTCCCGTTTTGCTATAGTGAAAATCCCGGCGAATAATTTGATCCAAGTATTCGTCATTATGAAGCCTACTGATTTCCTTCTGCGTCTGCTCCTTGACCTTCTTCGCATCAACGAGCTGTTGCTCCATATTCGCCACGGCATTTCTCTTCTCGTGAAGCTTAGCGAACTGCCCCCAAATGTTAACAGCAGCCCAACTCATAAAACAGAGAACAAAGATCATCAGAAAACGCAGTCTTCGCTTTGAGCCTACACTACTGCTGCGCTTGTTTGGTGCGGTTGCTTGAGCCTGCATGTATAGGAATTCCTCCTACTTTGAGAATAACCTGCGATATAACGTTACGATCTTGCCCGTCAGCTTCTTCAACCAATCAGGGATCACGAAATATTTATGCACAGGCCGAGTCATCCAGAGGAGTAATCTCCACAAAGGATAAAGCAATTGTAGCACAATTCTGTAAAGGAATATAGCTACAGCAAGCAAAAAGCCCAAAATTATCACAGTTAGACGATATAAGCCAATGATCGGTTTAATGATAAGAATTTCGACGGTTTTTGCAATAAACTTGTAAATCGCGATAACTACTCGTATGAGAAACAGCGTCAGATGAACCACTACCTGGCTGAGGAAGGCGAAATAAAAGCAAATACCGATCCCCATTCCCAGAAAAATAAACATACGAACTTGTCCTTCATTGCTGTAAATCAACAGTCGGAACACAAGGATTGTCGCCACAATCCAATACACCGTATCAACGAGCGGAATCGTCCATCGCGGCAGCCTGAGCTTACCGGAAAGCACTCGAAACACATCAAACATCGCGCTAATGGCGACCCCGCTCAAAAACATCATAAAAATCGTGTGGAATTGAACGTTCAGCGTCACTTGAATAATTTACCAAGAAATCCCTTGGATTTCTCCTGGGTATTTCCATCCACATACGATAATTCTTGAATAAGTCCTTCAATGGCGACTAACCCCTGCTCCAAGCTCAAATTCTTAATGTGCAAATTCTGCCCCTTGATCATCAAGTAGCCCATTTCCGTTTCAAGGAGGAACTCTTCGCTGTCAAAGCTCTCTACGTTCAAAACTCCGGAGATCTCCAAGAGCTTGCGATTCAGCATTTTGATTTCTTGCCGTTTGTTCGTATTTTTAACGGGTTCCATCATGGCCTGTACCCCTCCTTCATCTATCATTACGATATGGGAGGATGTCCTATTTTAGAACCAAAAAAAAGCCCAAGATCCCTCATCCGGGAATCCTGGACTATTCGGTGTTCAACCGTGTTACTCGGACTGATAAGCCTCTTCCTTGACCAGCGTGTACATCTTCGCAGCGTCTTCCTTACGGGTCGACTCCGACAGGAGCTCTACGCGAATCGTCACCTTTTTCTGACCAAATTGAATAGCCAATTCGTCGCCGACTTTCACTTGCGTACTCGCCTTGGCATCTCTGCCGTTAATCCAGACACGCCCTTGGTCGGACACGTCCTTCGCTACGGTTCGGCGCTTAATCAGTCGAGATACTTTTAAAAACTTGTCAATTCGCATTATTTTACAGCGTCTTTAAGCTTGTTACCCGCTTTGAAAGCTGGAACGTTGGATTCCGCGATCACAATTGGGTTACCAGTTTGTGGGTTGCGGCCTGTACGACCGGAACGTTTGCGAGTTTCGAAAGTTCCGAAACCGATTAATTGAACTTTATCTCCGGATGAAAGAGCGTCTGTAACTTCACCAAGGAATCCGTTAAGTACAACTTCTACGTCTTTCTTAGTTAGTCCGCTTTTTTCTGCAATGTTGTTGATCAAATCCGTTTTGTTCATGTGATTTGTTACCTCCCAAAAATAGTTGAAGATCATGTCTTCTATGTACCAAAATTCGCAAAGCTGAGAGACTTTGAACGATGTTCAAATATCCCTACTATTAAATTTCCATATTCAACCTTACACCAAACTTAGTATTCTTCTTTTTTCGTCAAATTCCTTCTATTACTAGCGAAGTTTTGTAACTTTTTTTGCTTCCTGCCAATAATTTTCCATCTCTGATAACCCAGTTTGTTCAAAAGAAAGCCCTTTTAAACGTAGCTGATCTTCAATATATGAAAATCTTTGAATAAATTTTCGATTTGTGTGTGCAATAGCTTCTTCCGGATCAATTTTGAGGAATCTAGCAACATTTACGATAGAAAAAAGCACATCCCCAAGCTCCTCAAGCCGATCTTGAGCCGCGTCTTCTGACGTATTTTCGATTGCCTCCCGCAGCTCTGCCAACTCTTCATCCAGCTTCTCAAGCACCTCTCGCAGCTCAGGCCAATCAAAACCAACGGTAGCCGCCTTCTTCTGCAGCTTCAAGGCCTTCATGAGCCCCGGCAACTCCCGTGGAACGCCATCCAGGACCGATTGCTTCGTCACGTCAATGCCTTTCTTCCGCTTCTCCTCGACCTTCATCGCATTCCAGTTCACAAGCGCCTCATCGGCATCTTCCGCTTTGTTGTTCCCGAACACGTGCGGATGGCGGCGAATGAGCTTCTCGTTCAACGTAGCAATGACGTCATACACAGTGAATGTCCCGATCTCCTCTTCCATCTGCGCATGGAGCATAACTTGCAGCAGCAAATCTCCCAGCTCTTCGCACATGTGCTCAGGATCATCTTCATCGATCGTCTCCAGCACTTCGTAAGCTTCTTCTATGAGATTTTTGCGGAGGCTGGCATGCGTCTGCTCGCGATCCCAAGGACAGCCCTCTGGACTCCGAAGAATTTGCACGATTTCATGCAAACGGCCAAAAGTGCGATAGTGGACCTCGTCCTGCTCGCTCTTCGGCACCCAAACAAGCGATAAATTTCCGTAACCTTTCACATGATCCAGCTCATGCAGCGGCACTTCGATAATCTGCTCGGCACCTGCCACGCCCAGAGAGTGGCCGACAACAACGCGATATTCATCCGGGTACGTCTCCATGAGAGAAATCTTGAGGTCTGACGCCGTGTAGGTGTCGTAGACCTGCCCAATAATTGTATGCATCTGCGGATTAAGCGCATAGCGGCTGAGACTGGTCGCATCCAGCAACTGGAAGCCATCAATCGGATCAAAGCCGAAGCGTAAGAATGCCTGATCCAAGAAGCTTTCTCCCCCCATGACTTGGAGCGAGATCCCTTCTTCCGGACACCGCTGCTTCAAAAGCTGAACCGTGTACTCCGCCACCATGGGGTGACCCGGGACAGCATAGATGACCTCGCTGGATGAGTCTTTGGCAGATTGAATAAGTGACTCCGCTATAGATTCGTAAACCCCTTCAAAACTTTGATGAGCAATATAATTGGCGTCGAAAGTTTGGTAAGGGATTTGATTGCTGTCCAGCATACGGACCATCGGATGGTCCTCCGTGCGCAAATAGAGCACGGCTTGTGATTTCGCTGCACTTTGGAGCTTTTTCCAGACGCCGAGTGTGAGCTGGTCTTCGTCTCCCGTTCCGAGTCCGACGACAGTTATGTGAGCTTGAGTTGACATGGATGGCACCTCCTGAAATATGTATGGGACCCGAATTGGGTCTAAAAAGCCCAGGCTCCTCTCCTTCGCGGGAGGGTTAATCACGGGTTAAGGGACTCTTAGCGGGCTTACTGCAAAAAGTGCAGGTCTTTGCTAGGTAAATCCCCTCGTGCGCAAGTTTTACTGCAAGAAGTGCAGGTTATTTTAAGCAAATCAGCCGATTTGGCTGTTTTTCGAGGAATTTCCTGTATGAATTGCAGGACGTGTCAGGATTAGCCGCCATGATGCTAATTTCACTGCACATTTTTCAGGAAATTGCATTTGATGCAATGTGCAATGGCAACTGCAAAGCTAATAGCAGGGGCAACTGCAAGGGCAAGGGCAGCGCATGCGCAGCTGCCGGGAACCCTACCGGCCGGCCGAACGCCCCGCCGGCCAGATCCGAGCCAGGACCGGCGCCAGCTTCCGGTCCAGCTCCGGCATCAGCCGCAGCTCCTCGCGGCTGATGCTGCCGCTGCGCAGCAGCGCAAGCCCGTAGACGGCCGCGCCGCCGGCTACCCCAACCAAAGCGATTGCGCTCGCGCTCAATCGCTCAGGCAAGTGCCATGCCGCCACAGCGGGCATGGCTAGCAGCTGCAGCGCTGCGAGGCAGACGCCCATCGCCACCACGCCCAGCGTGGGTGCGATGACGTACGGCCGCAGCGCGAAGCGCGCCCCGGTGCAGCGGCGCAGCTGCACCAGATTCAGCCCCGCCGCAGCGGCGTAGGCGATGACCGCGCTGAGCGCGGCGCCTTCGATGCCCCAGCGGGGCATGAGCACGACGTTGCCGAGTGCTTTCAGCACGATGGCAACGAGCAAGGCCTGCGCCGGCGTGTGGATCGCGCCGGCACCCTGCAGCACGCTGGCGGAGACAGCGTTCAGCGTGCTGAACAAGGCCGTGAACGCCAGCACGGCCATCGTTAGGCTCGCCTCGCTGTTTTTATACAGCATGATATTGATCGGCACCGCGGCAAATGCGAGTCCAAACGAGGCGCCCAGCCCAATTAGCCAAGAGAGCCGGATGGACATTTCCGCGCGCGAGCGCATGACGTCGGTCAATCCTCTTGCCTTCGCATCCGCCATGGCAGGAACGAGGACAGCTGACATTGAGGAGGCTACCATCACAACAAGCTGGACCAACGGCAAGCCGCGGTTATACAAGCCAAACTGCCGCATCGCTTCAAGCTCACTACCTTGCGAAGCTTCTAGCAGCCGAGGCATCGTAAACGTGTCGACCAAAGTCAACAACGGCACTACGATCGCTCCTAAGCAGACAGGAATCGCATAAGCTGCAATCCGTCTCACCCACTGTCGAGTGGACAGGGCCTTAGCTTCAGGACTACTTCCGCCCTCCCGCTCCTCCGAACCATTCAGACTCCGCATCGCTTTTCGCCAATATACATACATAACGACTAGCCCTGCGGCTGCACCGGTAACGGAACCGAAAGTCGCTCCTGCTGCAATCCACTCCTCGTCATAAGCAAGTGCCGCCAAATAAAGCAGTAAAGCAACCATCGTAATAACCCGAATCAACTGCTCCATGACTTGTGAGACCGCGGTTGGCAGCATATTTTGATACCCCTGAAAATAACCGCGCAGCACCGCCAGTGTCGGAGCTAAAAGCAATGCAAAAGAAACGCTTCGAATCGCCTTCTCCGTCTGCTGGATCCCAATCCAACGGGCAATCTCGCCCGCTCCAAGATATAGCAGCACGAACAAAACGATACCGCTGCCCAGCAGCACTGTTCCCGAAATGCGGGCGATGCGTTTCGCCTCACGATGATCGCCGTGAATGACACTCTCCGCCACAAACTTAGAAACAGCGACAGGAAAACCTGCCGTAGCCGCAAATAAAATCAAAATATAAAGCGGATAAACCGCATTATAGATACCAAAAGCGGCATCTCCCGCTACATTTTGCAGCGGTATTTTTTGCAATGTGCCCAGTAACTTCGAAAGCACAGCCGCCGCACCCAGAACCGCAGCCCCTTTTAACAGCTTGGCTGTCCCCTGTTTTCCGGCATTCTGATGGAGCTCTTCGCGATCCATCTGATGCCCCTTGCCGGTCTCCCCCATCCTATTTCTCCTCTGCCTGATGTGATACCTATACACGTATTATAACGAAATAGCTCTATGCAGACAAAAAAAGCTTCTCTTACAGATGAACATCACCTCAGTAAGGAAGCCTTTGTGTTTTATGATTTTCTCTATTGTTCCATCTGTTTCGCCAGAAAACCGGCCGCTGTTTCTACCATCTTCACTTCCATGTTCCCCATTTTTACACTCTCGTCTTTCGAGATCAAAATAACGGAGCCAATAGGATCGCCCCCCGCCACAATCGGAGCAGCGACGAAAGAAGAGAATGTCTCATTCATATCCTTAATAATCTCAAACTGTCCGGAGTTGCTCTCCAAAATCGGTTTACGGTTTTCCATACAGGATTCAATAATTGACCCCACTGATTTTTCTAAGAAATCCTTTTTGGACCCACCAGCCATAGCAATAATCGTGTCTCGGTCTGAAATCATGGCAACATGATTCGTACTCTCAAATAACGACTCTGCGTACTCCTTAGCAAAATCACCGAGCTCTCCAATAGGCGAATATTTCTTCAGAATCACTTCACCATCGCGATCAACGAAAATTTCCAAAGGGTCGCCTTCGCGAATTCGCAGTGTGCGTCGTATTTCCTTGGGAATAACAACTCTCCCTAAATCATCTATCCGACGGACAATTCCAGTTGCTTTCATACCTCTAGATGCCTCACTTTCCGCTCAAGAATTAGATACGACAGGAGCATGAAATCTTGTATGCTAGATCGGGTTTTGGTGGGAACTTGAATTCTATCCATAGTATTCTTCACTTCCCAATCTTCTATGCAGTCGCTTCTGCTAAGGAATTTTTCTTTATGTAGCTTTGCATTGCACCCTGCTGTGATTATGTTGTCCAAAAATAACAAATAAAAACAGGATGTCCATATTCGGACATCCTGGTAAGTTCTTACTTTGCCGCCGGGCTTGCTGCAGGGCTTGCTGCTGGACTTGCAGCAGGGCTTGCCGCTGGAGCCGGGCTTGCTTCCGGTTTAGGCAAATTATTGGTTTCGATCAAGTTCGGGTATTCTTTCTCTGCGAACTCAGAAAGGGATTTCTCCGCAAGCTGAGATTTGATTTGTGTTTTAAGCGTGTCATCTAGCTGTTTCGTGCTTCTGGATTCCACTTTCATAACGTGGTAACCAAAAGAGGATTCAACCGGATCAGAAATTTTGTTCAAAGGAAGTGTACTTGCCGCTTCTTTAAATTCAGGCACCCATTGGTTGATGTCTGCATCTTTGTACGTACCGCCAGCATCTTTAGAACCTGGATCATCGGAATACTCTTTCGCTAGAGCCGCGAAATCTCCGCCGCTATCCAATTTGCCTTTTACTTCTTTCGCTCTTGCCAAAGCTTCGTCCTTCGTACGTAGATCTTTCTGAGTAGCTGCATCCTTCAAGGAGATCAAAATGTGGCTAACTGTTGCGATATCAAAAGCATGTGCAGCCGCTTGCTCGTTATAGGAATCTTGAACAGCTTTGTCCGTGATTTTGCTTTCCATGCTGCCCATTGTGTAGAAACTCATTTTCATCAAAGATTCGATATCTTTCAGCTCGATACCGTTGTCTTTCAACTGCTTGTCCATTCCGCCTTCTTGTTTACCGAAGTAATCCGTGATAGCTTTCATTTGCTCAGTGACTTGTTTGTCAGCATCCGCTTTTACTTTATCATCCGCTTTTGCAGACAATACGCGGAAAGTAACCATTTGCTTCAACATATCTTGTTGAAAAGCCGGGTCTGTCATGAATTGCGCCAATTGTGGTGAGAACATTTTGTTCACATTGATGAAAGAATCGAATTCACCGCGCGTGATTTTGCCGCCTTCTTTGTAAGTCGCAATCACGTCAGCCGGATTCCCTGTTGCTGTTGCAGCTGCAGATGGGGAAGGTGAAGCGGTTGCTGCACCCTCCTTTTTGCTTCCACAAGCACTTAATACGGAAAAAGCAACAAGCAATGCCACCATGCTTAATATCCATTTTTTAGAAAAAAGTCGTTTGCTAGTATGATTTGGCAACATCCTTTAATTCCCCTTTCGTTTTCAGAACATCCTTATATTGTACCAAGAACTTCTCCACCAACTCGATGGAAGCTTCTGGCTTCATACCTTTACAACGAATTACAATATGCAGCTGAGGGTCTGCATTGAGCTTGATCCGCCCATCAAAGCCTTTGGACAAATGGAGCAGTTTCTGACCATCCAGCCTGCCATTTTGGTCAATATGCACCTTGATTAGGTAATCATCCCCTTTTTGGCTGATCGTTTCAATTCGGTACTCCGCACCGTATGCTTTCAGGCGAGCCACTGACAGCAAGTTAAACACGGCCTGCGGCAGATCTCCGAAGCGATCCACGAGCTCATCATGCAGGTCTGCCGCTTCTTCCAACGTGCGAATCGCGGCCACTTTTTTGTAAATCTCGATCTTTTGCATGCTGTCGTAGATGTAGTCGGATGGCAGATAGGCATCCAATTGTATGTCGATGGAAGTGTTCCATTCCGGTTCCGGGACGGTCGCTTCCCCATCTATTTCTAGTTTCAGCTTTGCAATTTCTTCGGCTAACATTTGTGAGTAGAGGTCGAAACCTACAGAAGCAATGAAGCCATGCTGTTCGGCACCCAGCAAGTTCCCTGCACCGCGAATCGACAAATCCCTCATCGCAATTTTAAAGCCTGAGCCAAGTTCTGTAAACTCTTTAATCGCTTGAAGCCTTTTCTCCGCTACTTCCGTGAGCACTTTATCCCGCTGATACGTGAAATAGGCATACGCAACGCGATTCGATCGTCCTACGCGCCCGCGCAGCTGGTACAGCTGGGAAAGCCCCATTTTATCCGCATCATGAACGATAAGCGTGTTCACATTCGGAATATCGACACCGGTCTCGATAATGCTCGTACTGACAAGCACGTCGTATTCTCCATCCAAGAAATCGAGAATCGTTTTCTCGAGTTCCTGCTCACCCATCTGGCCATGGGCAACCGTAACACGGGCATCCGGTATCATCATTGAGATTTGATCGGCGATCTGTGTAATCCCTTGAACGCGGTTGTAAAGGTAATACACTTGACCTTCACGCGCTAACTCCCGCTCGATCGCTTCCCGAACCAAAGTCGGGCCATATTCGACCACATAGGTCTGGACAGGGAAACGATTTTCCGGCGGCGTTTCAATAACGGACAAGTCCCGAACGCCGAGCATAGACATATGCAGCGTTCTTGGAATCGGCGTTGCTGTCAGCGTCAGCACGTCAACATTCGTCTTAAGCCGCTTTAGCTTCTCTTTGTGGGACACGCCAAACCGCTGCTCCTCATCGACAATCAGCAGGCCCAGATCCTTGAATTGCACGTCTTGTGACAGCAATCTATGTGTTCCAATAACAACGTCAACCGTTCCTTTTTTGACGCCCTTCATGACTTCCGTCTGCTCTTTCTTCGAGCGGAAACGGCTGAGCACTCTCACATTAAACGGATAGCCTGAGAAACGCTCGCGGAATGTCTCATAGTGCTGCTGCGCCAAAATCGTTGTCGGCACCAAGACCGCAACCTGCTTCCCGTCAATGGCCGCCTTAAAGGCCGCACGAACGGCAACCTCGGTTTTCCCGTAACCAACGTCACCGCAAAGCAAGCGGTCCATCGGACGCGATTTCTCCATGTCGTTCTTAATCTCTTCGATCGCACGAAGCTGATCCCGTGTTTCATCGTAGGGGAACATGGCTTCGAACTCGTTTTGGTAGGAGCTGTCTTTGCTAAATCCATAACCTGTCGTAGCCTGTCGTTCCGCGTAAAGCTTAATCAATTCATCCGCAATATCCTTAACGGATGCTCTTGCCTTGCTCTTCACTCTAGCCCAGTCGGCTCCGCCAAGCTTATAAACCTTCGGTTCCTTCTCTTCGGAACCTACATATTTCTGAATCAGATCGATCTGGTCAATCGGCACAGACAGCTTATCGCCGCCGGCGTACATGATATGCAAATAATCTTTATGGATACCGCCCACTTCGAGCGTACCTATACCGACGTATTTCCCGATCCCGTGGTTCACATGAACAACGTAATCGCCAATTTTAAGCTCTTGATAGCTTTTGATCCGCTCGGCGTTCTCCAGCTTCTTCTCAACTTTACGGGCTTTGCGCTGTTTCTGTGTGAAAATCTCGCCTTCCGTAATGACAACCAAATGAATCGAAGGCAATTCAAACCCTGTTTGCAGATTCCCATCTACAATTTCAGGCACTTCGATCTGGTAGTCATTCAGAACACGCCTCACCCGTTCAGCACGCTCTTCGCCGTTGGCGAGGAGAATAACGTTGGCTCCGTTTTTCTTCCAACGCTCCATCTCCGCTTTGAGCAAATTCATTTGCCCGTGGAAATTTTGCATCACGCGACTGACGAAGTTCACGATATTCTGCGGTTGAATCCCAACGACCTGACGCAGAAACAGAGATAAATATAACGTTGGAAACGGTCTGCGGTGCAGCAGCGTTTCGTAAGATTTGGACAGCACAAAAGCCGGCAAGCTCTTCCCCTCTGTCAGCGCATGCATCATCCACTCTGCCTCGTCGCGTTCAAGCTGCTTCGCGGTCTCCAGCAAACGAGCCGGTTCGTCGATAATCAGCACAGCATCCTTAGGCATGTAGTCTATGAGGGTCTGTCTTTCCGTATATAAAAGAGAAATATATTTATAAATGCCTGGGAACGTCTGCCCTTCACGGAGCAGTTCAATGTCGTGTCCGATCCCTTCAAGCAGCTTGTCTTTGGCTGTTCGGTCGGTCATCTTCTCCAGCTGTGCCTGCAGCAGCTCATACGCATGCTGGGCAGCAGATTGTAATCGCTTTCTATCCGCTTGAATCTCACGGCAAGGAGGAATCGTAATCGACGTTAATTTATCTATTGACCGCTGGTCACTCACATCAAAAGTACGAATAGAGTCCACATCGACATCAAAAAGTTCAATCCGAATCGCATTTTCCGACGTCAATGGAAACAAATCCAAAATGCCGCCGCGAACGCTCATCTCCCCTTTGGTCTCAACCCGCTCCACGCGTTCGTAGCCCAAATTGGATAAGGTGCTGAGGAGCTCATCCAGTTGAATGGTATCCCCGACTTTAACGGTTATTCGGGATTCTTCGAACACTTGCTTAATCGGAAGTAATCTGCGCACGCCTGCGAACGGAGCAATCACAATGCCGCGGTAACCGCCCGCCAGCTTCGTGAGCACATCAATACGCTGTGCCAGCATCTCCGGACTGGAAGCTGCTTCTTCCGCTGTCAGAAGCTCTTGCGACGGATAGAGCAGAACATCATCGGATGATAGGCATTCTAGCAAATCCTCCGCTATTTTTTGAGCGGCAAACATATTATGAGTAACAATGAATAGCGGGCGCGTTAGCTCTCGCGCAAGAGTTGCGATCATCACTTGCTTGGAGGAACCGGTAAGTCCGGCAACGAGCTGCTCTTTCATCTCGGACCTGATGCCTGACACGATCGTTTGAAAGTCGGTATCCGCAGAAAAAGCCTGAATTAAAGCTTGCAAACAAGTACACTCCTCTCACAAAAAGAAGCCTTGGCACACTTGCCTCGGCTATTAACTCTTCATCTTCATCAATTTAATTCAGCGAAAACATCATGTTACTGCAATGGACTGGCCAGCAGCGACAACTCTGGATTGGCCTCCAGCGCCTCGCGGCAGTAATCGCAAACAACCCTAACCGTAACATCACCATTCGTGTTATACGATATTATATCTCTACGCTCATCAGGGGTCAAGAAATGGAAACCGAGTTGCTGCTCCGTAATTGCTTGATTAATTTCCCCAACAAAGGTATGACAATGCCTGCAAATGTACTTAATCATATATGTATGCCTCCTTCGACGATTCAATTACATCCTAGTATGGCCATTCTCCGGAGAAATTAGCCGAATGTACCATTGTCATTTTCGAATAAGGACCATGCATATGATGTTGGAGACAAACCGTGTTACTTATTTATTAAATTTGCCCATCGTCTTCTCGAAAGGCTCGTCCAGGCTCGACAACATCGCTTCGCAGGTCAGATCCAGCACCTGATCCAGCGACTTCATCTCTTCCTTGGAAAAGTTTGCCAAGACATAATCAGCGATATTATAGCCTGGAGCAGGTCGGTTTACGCCTATGCGGATGCGGTTGAAGCTCTGAGTCCCGGCATGCTGAATAATGGACTTGATCCCATTGTGGCCGCCTGCACTTCCTTGATAACGGAGCCTGATTTGCCCAAAAGGCGTGTCCATATCATCATAAATGATGACAACATCCTCCACCTTCGCTTTATAGAAATCCAAGATTGCTCTCATCGATTCACCGGAAAGATTCATATACGTCATCGGCTTGAGCAAAAATACTTTCGTGCCGTTCACGTTCCCCTCTCCCAGCAGTCCCTTACCCTTACTTTGAAAAGAGTTTATCCCCCATTTGGCGGCAAAACGATCTATGGCCATAAACCCAACATTATGGCGATTCATCTCATATTGCTTTCCCGGGTTACCCAGTCCGATAAAACATTTCATTTTTTTCCAGATCCTCCTAGCCTTTTACTAAAAAATCCTTGGCGTAACCTGCATCTTAAGGTTATTGTTTACCTATATGTTACTAAAGTGAACATCAAATTCATAATTGCGGGTGAAACAGCGAATATGTATCTAAACGGTCAACAACTTACAAGCGATCATCATTTTCAAGATCATATAGATGCCGGTATTCCCGTCCAAGTATACTATCAAAACCTGCATAAGGATATAGGCTATATTGAATTTTACAGCCCGCATTTTATTAAAATTAATAATACGTTTTATAACAGAAATACGCACTTCATTGTTTCCCGGCCTGGATATTAACGGAAGAAAGAGGAAAACAAAGGATACCCTTTGCGCGGCGGCGAGGGTACCCTTCTTTAAGTCTATACGGTCTGCTCTTCTTTCGCTTCCTCATTAACCTCGTTTGGCTTATCCTCTTTGCCCTGAGCAGCAACATCCTCAGGAGCCTCTTTCTGAGGCGCAAGAATGGTCAGCACAAGCTCGCTCGGATCCGACTTGACTTCAATCGTCCCCGGCACGCTAAGCTCACTGACCAGCATATTTTCTCCTATTCCTACATTCGAAATGTCCACAGTGATGGATGCTGGGATTTCACTCGGTAAGCAGCGGATCTCCAGCTCATGCAATTGAATCTGCAAAATGCCGCCCTCTTTCGCCCCAACGGCATCCCCGATGAACTCCAAGGTGACCACCGTTTTGACCGGCTCATCCATATTGATTTGATGGAAATCGACATGGAGCAGCTGCCGGTTCAGCGGATTGCGCTGGATTTCATTGATCATAACAGGCTGCTTGCCGCCGCCGTCCGGCATCTCCAGCTCAATAACAGCGTGCGGGCTTTTGCGTAGCAGCGCCACTAATTCCTTCTGGTCGACGGTTATCACCGTCGCAGCCACCTTTTTGCCATACACGACCGCAGGCACCTTGCCTTTCACTCGCAGTTGTTTGATATCGTATTTCGTTGTGTCCTTGCGGGCTTCCGCTTTCAGTGACAATGCCATAAGAAAAAGAACCTCCTAAGAATTTTGCTTAGCACACTTACTTTCGTAAACGACGCCAAGTGGGTAACAGCTAGTTCATAGCGTACCCATCCTTCAGAGATTCCATCCAAATTCCCCCTCGCAAGGGAGATTTAACGTTTTCCTATTCTTTTTTTGCTTTGTTTTCTTTCTTCGCTTTCATCCGGCCTTTGATTTTATCCGCATAACCCGGTTTGTTCGTTTGTCTTTCCCGCGCGATAGCCAAATCCCCATCGTTCACGGCATGTGTAATCGTCGAGCCTGCGACAACGTACGCACCATTGCCGATTTTCACCGGAGCGATCAAGTTCACATTACTGCCTACGAACGCATCGTCCCCGATTTCCGTTAAATTCTTATTGAAGCCATCGTAATTCACCGTAATCGCGCCGCAGCCAATGTTAACATTCGTGCCAACAATCGCATCTCCAACGTAACTTAAGTGAGACACTTTCGTGCCCTCGCCAAGCTTCGAATTCTTGATTTCGACGAAGTCGCCGATCTTCACTTGCTTCCCGATGTCCGCTCCAGGTCTCAAATACGCGAAAGGCCCTACGCTAGCCTCATTATCCACATAAGCCTCTTGGAGAACGGATTGCTTAATCGTAACGTCATCCTTCACAACAGAATCGATGATTTCGGTTTGAGGTCCGATCGTGCACTGCTCGCCAATAATGGTTTTCCCGCGCAAAATAGTGCCTGGAAGCAGAACAGTGTCCGCTCCAATCACAACATCCTTCTCGATGTACGTGTTAGCTGGATCAATAATCGTAACTCCGTTCAGCATATGCTCACGGTTAATGCGCGCTTTGAACAAGCGCTCCGCTTCGGCAAGCGCAACACGGTCGTTCACGCCGATAGATTCTGCAGCATCCGCCATGCAGTACCCTTGCACAGTTTCCCCTGCACTTGTCATGATGCCGATGACATCTGTCAAGTAATACTCATTCTGAGCATTGTTGTTTGTGACAGAGCCCAGCGCTTTGAAGAGCTTCCGGTTATCGAAAATATAAGTCCCTGTATTAATCTCCTGAACAGCCGCTTCCTCGCTGCTGCAATCCTTCTGTTCAACTATTCGCGCAACTCTGCCATCTTCACCACGAATGATACGGCCATAGCCTTGCGGCTCATCAAGCTTCGCTGTCAGGATCGTAGCCGACGCGCCAGAACGTTGATGAAGTTCTATCGTATTCTTAAGCGTTACGTCTGAGATCAGCGGCGTATCTCCGCAAATGACCACCGTCATTCCGTCTTCATCGCCTAGCACATCCTTCGCTTGCAGGACCGCATGACCGGTTCCGCATTGCTTCTCCTGCAGCGCATACTCAACTTGATCTCCAAGATAGTTCTGGACGGCTTCTGCTCCAAATCCTACGATGACCATCGTTCTTGTTACATCTATTTGCCGAAGGGTATCTACAACATGCCCTACCATCGGTTTGCCTACAACCGGATGAAGCACCTTATACAGCTTCGATTTCATTCGTTTACCTTGTCCTGCTGCCAACACAATCGCCATGAGTTTCAAAGACTATCCAACCCCTTTATTATAAATACCTGTATGATTTATGCCTAAATGATGTAGTTAACAGTTCTTTACCAAATATAGCATCAAAGCCCCCAAAAAGAAAAGAGAGCCCTTAAGGGCCCCCTCAATTATTATACATTATGCGCCTTCTTCAATAACCTCTTCTTCTACCGCTGCACGGTCATATTCAGCCAATACGGCAGCTTGAATTTTCTCACGAGTTGTAGAAGAAATTGGATGAGCGATATCTCGAAACTCCCCATCCGGCGTTCGCTTGCTTGGCATCGCTACGAACATACCGTTGTTCCCATCGATAACACGTATGTCGTGTACTACGAACTCATTATCGATAGTTATGGAAGCAATTGCCTTCATCCTCCCCTCGGAGTTGACCCGGCGGAGCCTTACATCTGTAATTTGCACTTGTGTTCACCACCTTTTTCCATCTCTGAGACTTGGGTGTAATATTCCACATCGTTGTGCAAATTCCTTCTTATTTTTTTGAAATTTTCGATAATTTTATACAATCTTAATGTTACTGTTAAATTTCGACAGGAATCACAGCAATTAACTCTATTTCGACAAAAACATCACGTGGTAATCTAGCCACTTCGACAGTCGATCTAGCCGGTTTGTGATCACCAAAGTAGGTACCATAGATCTCATTCAGCTCAGCAAATTGATTCATGTCCTTGAGGAAAACAGTCGCTTTCACAACTTGATCGAAAGAAGTACCCGCTGCTTCCAATACACCTTTCAAATTTGCAAACACTTGATGAGCTTGCTCCTGAATGCCGCCCTGTACGATTTGCCCATCTAAGCCAAGCGGGATTTGTCCCGAAGTAAACAGCAAATTACCGAGCTTAACTGCTTGTGAGTAAGGTCCGATAGCAGCAGGCGCTGCCGTTGTTGAGATGAATTCCATCGTTTTACGCGTCTCCTTTTTTACTATCAAAATAATTACCTGGCTCTACCGTGATTTGTTTGGTCTTGGAATCGACGCCAAACAATCGAGCCAGCGATACGTATTGATCTACTAAACGCTCTTCCACTTCCACAGATTCCATGAAGACCCCAACACCTTGAACGGAGGCTTTGAACTCCGCCAACAGATCCATCATGCCGTGAATTGTTCCGCCAACATGCATGAAATCGTCGATGATAAGCACCTTGGATTCTTCTTTCAAGGCGCGTCTTGCAAGTGACATGGTCTGAATACGCTTGTTGGAGCCAGAAACATAATTAATGCTTACGGCTGAGCCTTCTGTTACCCGATTATCCCTGCGAACAACAACAACGGGTAGATTCATATAAGTAGCCGTCGCGTACGCGAGCGGAATGCCTTTCGTTTCTACGGTCATAATCACATCGATATCACGCCCTGCGAACGCAGATGCGAACGTTTTGCCAATTTCATTTAAATACTGGGGCTGCCCCATGATATCGGACATATATAAGTAACCGCCTGGCAGGATCCGTTCAGGCTGCTGCAGCTGCAAACAGAGCTGCCCTATGAACTTCAACGAGGTTTCCTTCGGCACCTTTGGTGAAAACTTCACGCCGCCGGCTGCGCCCGCAAGCGTTTGCAGTTCCCCGAGTCCTTCTTCTTCAAAAACCTCTTTAATAATCGCCAAATCCTCACTGATCGAGGATTTCGCTGAGTTGTAACGCTCGGCAAAAGTCGTTAAAGGAATTAACGAATGGGGGCGAAATAACAAGTATTGCGTCATTTCTACCAGCCTAGCGCTCCTTTTCAACTTTTTCATCGCACTACCCCCCAAAAATCCGAATAATATAAAGAAAATATACCACTTTTATACGTATTTATTCAAGCTTCACATGAAAATTAACTTAACATATACATAACACAATGCTAACATAACGAAAATTACTTCCCGGAAGGTGAATATTTCCACAAAAAAGCACCGCCTAGGCATGAGCCTGACGGCTTTATCGTTCTAGCAGATTAAGCGCTGCCCCTTTATCCACTCCGTTAAAAAAGAGCCCCTTCGGGCCCCTCGCACACAACTCCACATGCTAGGTCAACATCCGCACCGCATAAACATCCTTACAGAATCCTCGAAGCCCATTATAAATACGGGGAACTTTCGCTTCCTTGGAGACAAGGCCGAACACCGTCGGCCCGCTTCCGGACATTAATACGCCGTCTGCGCCGAGACGCTGCATGCATTCTTTCAATTGTCTGACCTCCGGGTACAGGTCCAGCGTCACTTCCTCCAGCACGTTGCCGAGGTTGCCGCAGAGCCGATCAAACTGTTTCTCACGAATCGCGTTCAGCACATTCTCTGTTGAAGGGTGATTCTTGATCTCGCGAGCGTTCAGCTTGCCGTAAATCTCCGACGTGGACACATTGATGGGAGGCTTGGCCAAAACAACCCAACATTGGGGCGGTGAGACGATCGGCTCCAGCTTTTCTCCGCGTCCTCTGGCGACAGCCGTCCCTCCGGTGACACAAAAGGGCACATCGGATCCAAGCTCAGCGCCAAGCACCTGCAGCTCCTCCATAGGGATGTTTAAATTCCAAAGTCGATTCAAACCCCTAAGCGTTGCCGCCGCGTCACTGCTGCCCCCTGCAAGTCCTGCAGCTACGGGAATCTTCTTATCCAAATGAATGTAGACGCCTTGTTTGACGTCATAGCGATCCTTGATAAGCCGCGCAGCCTGAAAGGCCAAGTTCTTCTCATCCAATGGAATATAGCCCGCTTGACTGGAAATAATGATCGTATCCCGTGAAAGCTCCTGCATTTCAATCCGATCAGCGAGGTCAACCATCGTCATGACCATCTCTACTTCATGATAACCATCTGGTCTTTTATGTAAAACATCTAAGGATAAATTAATTTTAGCCGGTGCTTTTTCAAAAATCTTCATCAGGATCACCTTCTTTTGCTCGTTTGCCGTTAAAATATTATAACAAAAGCGCAAAAAAAAAGCTAAAGCATTCGCTTTAGCTGTAGTAGGGACGCCGTTCACCTTGCGCCGACTGTTGGATTGCTGATGCCATAGGATTCCAGCCCGCTTGTGACTGACCACTAGGCGAAGACGAGGTGTACGCGTTTTGAGAGTTATAGGAAGGTGTAAAAGCCTGCGTTTGCTGTCCATAGTGCTGTTGAGACTGTACAACCCGTTGGTTATACACTGGCGCCTGCGAGAAGCTTGGCTGCGTAAAACTATTCTGCCCATATGAAGTTTGCGTAACCGGCGGCGCAGAGGTTGCATACTGCTTCGCCAACTGTTCTTCCGCAATCTGAATAGCCCGCTTCACCATGTTCCCGGCATCTTTGGTACGAATCCCTTCCCAGCCCTCGCGCTGAACGACATCATAGAACCCCAGATCTTTTGCCAACTCATTTTTGAAACTTTCGGACATAACACCTCTTCTGCGACTCATCAAAAAACCTCCTTTTCCTGAGCTTAGTCTGAGCTTTGATCAAACAAAGCTGACAGCGTAAGCGTAAAGTAAGGTTAGTATGCCCAGACGCACCAGGTCCATTCAAATGCAAAAACAGACCCTAGGGTCTGCTCATTATAGAAACTTATTAAGCTTAATGTTGGATATAGGTGATACGAACCTGACCATCATCATTACATACCGTAACTTCAACAGATTCGGTAAGAATGTCGGCGTAGCTGTATGACACTCGTTTAAAGGCGTGTGATTCTTGGTCAAGCTTCACGATAAACACAGAAGGGTAGGTTTCTTCTAAAACACCGGAACGTTCGACTGTCTTTCGACGGCCACCATTCGCTCTCAACATGATCTTCTGCCCGACGTGGGGCTCCAAACTGCGTTTGATTTCCAACAGCGCATTTTTTGCCATTGTCAACTACCACCTCTTTCCTTGTTAATTATAACCCATCCTGACAAGCATGTCAAACAGGGTCAAATATTATATCAGCACCATAATCCAGTTGTCAACGGCATTTTCACCTAATTTCTGAATTCCCCATTGTACAGGTTGTCTCCAAAGTTCGCAAATTATTCACTTTTCCAATAAAAAAAGAACACTCCCCTGCTGCCCTCTCCGAAAAGAGAAGCATCAGGCAAGTGTCCTTGAAAGAAAATCATTGTAATGAGCAAAAATTTAAGCATGCTCATCTGTATGTTGAATACCGGGAACGCCCATTCGATAGCTCCCTCTTGTCTCTACACCACCCAGCCCATCAAGCCCCGTCACCGTCAAATCCATAATGTCCAACATCGAAATCGTGTCCTTCACGGATGTATAGGATAGCTTTGCGGCGATACACAGCGGATCTAGCGCGTGGATGAGTATGCGCGCCGGCGAGCTGGCGAAGTTGGCCCCAGCCCGGAGCAAAGCCTCAAAATGTGACTGGCAAGCTCCAGCCACGACAATCATCGCGTCGCGATTGCGCTCATACTGCCGCGCTATTTGAACCGCGTTCACGAAGTTCTGCGAGTTCTTATAGCTGGACAAGCCGCCTGGCCCAGCAGCTTTGCGATGCTTAAGTATTCCGTCATGCCCTGTGATGACGACAATATCCGGCTTAATTTGCGGAAGCAGCCGGTGGAGCGCGTCGGCCATCTGGGGCTCGGGAATATAGAAGCCCTCAGCGGGCACGCGAAGTTCACCATAGAGCTGCATGCTCTTGCGTAGATAAGTCGGATCTCCGTCTAAGTGTAGGACTTTACCCGGGACTTCGAAATATCCCGCGTTCACTTTCTGCGTATGGGCAACCGAGAGTTGGTTTTTCTCCTGAAGCTGCACTTGGGCAACCGCCAGCCTTCGCAATGACTCGCGAAATTCAGGCGAACTCGACCTGGGATGGTCCATCGACTCTGTCGGATTCTTCAACGTTAAGTCCACTAGAGGCGCGTCCGCAAGCAATCGGTAATCGACGCCGCGCAGGACTGCCTTCAATTGATCGATACGTTCAATCTTAAACATGACGTCGCCGCCATAGGATTTACGGGTTACAAAATCACCTTGCCTCATCGCACAAATCCCCTCCATGGGTTATCCTATGGCGGGGCTGGGCATTTGGTGCGGGTTATTTACAGCCGTGCGCGCGAAGCGCAGTCGACAAGCGCGCGAATTCGTCCATGCTGAGCGTTTCGCCGCGGCGCGAAGGCTCGATGTTGATGCTCTGGAGCAGAGTTTCCAGCTCCGATTTGTTTTCTTTGGTAAAGAACCTCGCAGCGAGGTTGTTGTACAAGGTTTTGCGCCGCTGGACGAAGGACGCCTGGACGACAGCGAAGAAGAAGTCCACGTCCGCCACGTCAACCGGCGGCGTTTTGCGCACACGCAGCCGGATGACGGCAGAGTCCACATTCGGCTGCGGCACAAAGACGGTGCGCGGCACGATCGTGACAAGCTCCGGCTCGCAGTTGAACTGCACGGCAATGCTGAGGCTGCCGTAATCTTTGGTGCCCGGGCGAGCCGCCATGCGGTCGGCCACCTCTTTTTGAATCATCACGACGATGTTCTCCAAGGGAAGCTTCTCTTCGAGAAGCTTCATAATAATCGGCGTCGTGATGTAGTAGGGCAGATTGGCGACGACACTGACGCCATCCAGCCCGTCAAAATGCTGCCGGAACAATTCCGGCAGGTCCGTCTTCAAAATATCGCCATGCACGACACTCGCATGGGGATAAGGCTCCAGCGTCTCGCCTAGGATAGGCAGGAGACGCTGATCGATCTCCACGGCCAAGACGCGCCCTGCGAGCTTGGCCAGCTGCTGGGTGAGCGCCCCAATGCCAGGGCCGACTTCCAGCGCGCCTTTGTTAGGCCCAAGCTCCGCAGCCGAAACGATCTTGCCCAAGATATTCTGGTCGATCAGGAAGTTCTGACCCAGACTCTTTTTGAGCACGAGATTGTGCTTTTTTATAATTTGTTTCGTCTTACTGGGTGTTGCGACATCTTCCGCTGTTACAATCACTTCACTGCCGGGTATAGTCATTATGTAGCCCTCATTTATCTATAGGTTCTGAATTCCGAATTCCACTGTTATTCCTTACTTTACTATATCTTCGGCTCCAGATGCTCCAAGGCTGCCTCAAATTCCTCACGTGAGATCTGGAACATCGCACATCGCTTATAAAATTGTTTGCCATTGCAGTAACCGATACCCAGGGCATTGCCAACAACGAGCCTCCTGGAAGCCGCCTCCGGATGAACGATCAGCCCTGCGGCTATGAGATCCTCCATGGTAAGCTGCGAGACAGCCCCGTCGTACTCTGTCCGCAGGTTCTGGAGCGCCTCCCGGACAATCTCCGGCGCTGCGTTCTCGACGCCGATGTCGCCCTTATATTCGGCCTGCGCCTGCGTGATAAAGGCATGCTTGCAGCCAGGCACCTTGGCTGCCACAATCTTCCGTATCCGCTCACCTGCGTGATCCGGATCCGTAAAGATAATGACGCCTCTGCGCTGCTGCGCGAGGGCTATTCGCTTCAATACGGCTTGCCCGATGGCTGAGCCGCCTGTCTCTATCGTATCCGCCTCGACGGCTCGGCGAATAGCGGCCGTGTCGTCCTTGCCTTCAACGACGATGACTTCTTTAATCATAATCGGTTCCCTTCCCAGTACGCAGAAAAAGAAGAGGGATTCCCTCTTCTTTCGCCCAGGCTGCTTGCCTGGCAACGTATATTGACATTGTTCCCGCTGAAACAGACGTTTACACGTTAATTTTCAGACGGCTTTTTCGGTCCTACGACATAGACCGTATACCCTTGTTTCGTTCCGAATTTATTGGCGTAGCCATGATCTTCAAAGTACACATCGATCATTTGGCCTTTCACACCACTGCCAATATCTTCAGCACGACGGAAGCCAACGCCCTCAATGTAAACCCACCATCCCAGTGGGATAACTTTCGGATCTACCGCAATCGTTCTGCCCTCAGTAACTGTCGTTCCTGTATACGTCTTCCCATACCCAGGAGTTCCTTCGGCTTTCCCTGTCGAATCGGCTCCCGCTGAATAAGCCGTGAGTTTCACGTTCTTGAGGATTTGTTTATACCCAAATGTTACACCATTCTTAGAGACCTCATCCACGCTAGGGGATGATGCCGACAGAACGACAACGGGATTTTTCGTGCCAACGGACACAACTTTTTTAACACTTTGTTCCTGTACTTCTTGACCTACAACAGCTTCTGCAACTAATACGCCATCTTCGTAAGTCTTTTCTTTCTTTTTCAAAAGTACGCCCTCTTTACCTTCTTGAACGACCTGCTCTTTACCCTTAAGCAACGATGCATCATTTTTCTTTTCCGTGTCGAATGCAATCGGTTCTGTTACTTCTTCCGTCTCTTTTTTCACACGGACGATTTTGATTTCATCGCCTGAGCTTAAAGAGGCTGTCGGTTCGGGAGTCAGCTTATCGTGCTCCCCAAGTGCAATATGTAAACGTTGCAATGCACTTTCAACCGTTCTTGCAGTTGTGTAAACAGTGGTGGTCTTTCCATCAGCAGTCAATTGAATTGGAGAAGCGTGTTCGATGACGAATTTGTCCCCGCCCTTGATTGTAGCCGTAGGGTCTGCAGATATTTCATCGTGTTCACCAATCGTTATGGCTTGTTCATCCAGTAGGCGTTGCAGGACCCATTGCTTCGTGTGCACAACGGTTTCTTGTCCATTCACAACCACGGATACGCTCTTGGTAGCCGTACCGTACAACAACACCAAAAACATGAAAGTCATTGCGATTGAGATTATAGCCAGGCTTAAAATCAAACGCAAGTTTTCATGCTTCCATCGCAATGCGAAGGACATGCTGGATGATCGTTTTACATGGGTCTCGCTAAAAGAGATACTGCCCACTTCTTCGGTCCTCCTTCAAAGCCTCGCCGCCAGGTTACAGCATGATTATATTTGACGCGACTAAGGTTTTTAATTTAACTTAACGTGTCGTCCATCCGCAGTTGTTTGGAAACAGCTACGTTCTGGTCGTCCCACCCCGCTTTGCTATTCATCATCCTATGAATTCCGGGTTACGAATAGTCGTCCGAAACAGTTAAAGGTCCTTATGGGGACAAAAAGCCAGCAAGAAGAGGACTCTTCTCGCTGGCTTAGTTTGCATAGTAAAAATACACAAATAGCACGCACGACAATCGTTACCTCTCTTACGCTTACGAGGTTAGCTGACGGATTCGGACGTGAGAGTCGCCCTACTCAGACGTAAACTTACGTTCAACGTCCAAGATTCACCCCTGTTACTCACTCTGTTTACTTCGTCAGCGATACCGCTTTATAAGCTAACAGTGGTTCCCCCGTTCCCATAATTGGAACTCAGCGAATGGAAAAATGGCAAATTGGTTATTAAGTTATTATGAAAAGTATATTACGCTGTTAATCTCTGCCTGTAAAGGGATTAACACCTACTAAAAAGGGCTAAATCGATTAAAAATAGCTTATTTTCAAGATAAAACCACCTTTTATCTACATTTAACTCATTATAACGTACGAATACTAAGTTTCTTCGTGTTTTCACTCTTAAACTAGGCTTCGAATCTAAATTTGTTTATAATTATCAGGTATGAAACCTATGTATAAATTCCAATAATTAGATATTTAGGGAGGCACTGAGATGGGTCCCATATTACAAGTTGACGCTTTATTCGGGGGATATTTACCAAATAAACCTGTTCTTCACGACCTCACATTTTCCATCCGTCAGGGTGAAATGATGGGATTAATCGGACTGAATGGCGCAGGAAAAAGTACGACCATCAAGAACATCCTTGGATTGCTTCAACCGCAAAGGGGTTCAATTAAAATTAACGGTTTGACGTTAGCCGAAGATCCGCTGCCTTACCGTGCCACTTACGCTTATGTGCCCGAAAGTCCAGAGCTATATGAAGAGCTTACGATTCGCGAGCATCTGGAGTTAACCGCCATGGCTTACGGCTTAACGAAAGATGACTATCTCTCCCGCTCTCAAGCGCTGCTCGAGCAGTTTCACATGCAGGACAAGCTTAACTCTTTCGCAAGCCATTTATCCAAAGGGATGAAGCAAAAGGTCATGATCATGAATGCGTTCCTGATCGAACCTTCCCTCTACATCATTGATGAGCCTTTTCTCGGGCTCGATCCGCTGGCTATCCGCTCATTACTGGAGTTGATGGTCAAAATGAAGCGACGCGGCGCGTCATTTCTCATATCCTCGCATATTTTGTCTACGATTGAAAAATATTGCGATAACTATGTCGTCCTTCACAAAGGACATATGGTCGCTCAAGGCGATTTAGTCGAATTGCGTCAGCAGACAGGGCTCCAGCAAGCGTCATTGGACGACATCTTTTATAAACTTGTAAAAGGAGAATTAGTATGAAGGCGATGGACATGGATACCCGTGCCCTATGGCAGAAGAGATTTGAGCATTATATGAAGGAATCCATGGGTTACCTGCAGTATGCAGCGCGCAGCAATTTTTTCGGCTTCCTGCTATTTCTTGTCATCCTTTCTTCCTATTATTATGCAAAAATACTACAGCGCCTTCCGACAGATTATCCCTATCTGTGGATCGTCCTTTTGCTGCTGGTACCATTGTTAGCCTCAAGCCCCATTCGCACGCTAGCTAGAAGCGCAGACCGTATGTTTCTAATGCGCGTTGAACATCAGATGGGTCCTTACTTCCGCGGCGGATTCATGTACAGCCTAGTGCTGCAAGCATTCTGGACATTTCTGGCATGGGTTGTCCTATGGCCCTTGTATCATCACTGCCTAGGCCGCGATGAGCAGCATTTCTTATGGATGCTTGCTTTGCTTCTATTAATGAAGGTAGGCCATTTATTGGCCAGCTGGCAAGAAAGCCGATTTACTAATGAGCGCGCAAGAAGGATTTCCGTTAGCTTCCGCTGGCTGGCAACAGTTGTCCTGATTTCTCTGCAATTTCTGACAAGCGTCCTCTGGGCAAGCGGAGCTGCTCTTGTACTTACACTGGCTTGGTTAACTGCTACGCATTACGTATCCAAATACTACATCGGGTGGGATTATCTCATTGCGAAGGAAAGGCAGCAGCAAGCGCGATTATATGCCTTTTTCAACTGGTTCGTGGATGTTCCGCAATTGGGAACACGAATAGCCCGCCGAAGCTGGATCAGCGGGGTCACAAGATTTATTCCTTTTAAACAAGATGCTGCCTATCTCTACATATATATGAAAACATTTCTACGTACGGAGCTATTCGCGATTGTCTTACGTATATCCTTACTGGGCACATTAGCCATCGCCGTTTCAAGCAGCAGCACAGCGAGACTGCTCATCTTCTTCATCGCTTTGATCATTTCCATGGTTCAACTTACGCCACTTGAGCGTTCACACCGCTATACCTTTTGGCTCGACATGTACCCGCTTAACCGGCAGTTGAAAGCCGGCTCCTTAGCCTTCATCATTTGGTCAGCCTTGCTGCTAGAATTATGTATGCTTTCGATTCCGTTCATGATTCGATCTTCACTTATCTACATAGTCGTGCCGCTCATCGGCTTCCTCTTTATCTCACTCAGCTGTGGAGTATTTCTACGACGAAAATTTGCAAAGAATGCTTTACTTGAGACCTAACAAGGCAATGGCGTTGTTTGTCGTTATTTCTGCAAGTTCTTCCAGACTTATACCCTTAATTTCCGCGGCGGTTTCGGCCACCAACCGAACATAAGCCGATTCATTGCGCTTGCCGCGGAAAGGATGCGGGGTCAAGTAAGGAGCGTCCGTCTCTATGAGTAAGCGGTCCAAAGGAACCTGCGCGAGCACTTCCTTGGGTTGTTTTGCATTTTTGAAAGTGACAGGTCCCCCAAAGGAAATATGGAAATTCATATCCAAACACTGCTTGGCCGTCTCCCAGCTCCCCGAAAAGCAATGCATGATCCCCCCGACTTCAGCTGCTTTCTCTTCTTTTAAAATGGTCAAAATATCCTGATGCGCATCCCGGTTATGAATCACAATCGGCATTTGAAGCTTGCGCGCCAACCTGATTTGCTCCCGGAAAACTCGCTGCTGTACTTCTTTAGGCGATTTATCCCAATAGTAATCAAGTCCGATTTCGCCGATTGCCACCACTTTTTCGTGTTGACACAGCGATTCGATCCATTCCAAATCTCCCGGCATCATGTCAATCGCATCGACAGGGTGCCACCCCACTGTTGTATAGATAAAATCATATTTTTCAGCAAGAGCTATTGAACTAGGAATTGTCTCTCGGTTAAAGCCAACATTCACCATTCTAGTAACACCGGCTTCACGAGCCCGTTGTATAACCTCGTCCTGATCTTCCTGAAATTGTTCTGCATTTAAATGAGTATGTGAGTCTGTTAGCATGTTCTTCTCCTTACTTCCTCTTATGTATTATTCCTGCTCGCCTAGCATCTCCCATAGCTCCGGATATTCAGAAGCATTCAGACGCTCAAGCAACTCCTCCGGGTAATAAACATGATGCTTACCCATTTGAAAGCCGCTAATCGACTGAACGATCTCCGAGCGGTGGGTGATTTCGGTCAGCGTCTCTTTATGATCCAAAAGCAGAATCGGCAAATTATCCTCCGTCTCCCCCGGCCTGTACACATCATAGGATTGATTCGACGGGAAATCAATTTCCATGTAATAGATTGGATCGAGCCCAACCTCGGCCATTACTTTCTCCATAAGCTGAATCATTCGCTGATTCGACTCGTCAAAGGTACTGTATTTATACAATTTGCGGTCTAAGAATCGTTTGCACATATCAGCAAGGATAGGATCCTTTTCGCTCATCCAAAACGTTAACATCGCCTGCATCACAGATTCGTCGAGAAGTAAATAATCCTCAAGTGAAATCTTATTCTGAATCAGATGCAGGATCGGATCTGTCATAAAACCAAACGTATAGTTATCTTCATATAAATGTTTGGCGCGCGCAAAGATTTTGTGCAACAGAATTTCCGCACTCCGAGTCACCGGATGGAAATAGACCTGCCAATACATCTGATATCGTGACATTAAATAATCTTCTACAGCATGCATACCGCTTTCTTTAACGACAATATGCCCACGATAGGGCCGAATAACTCGGAGAATACGTTCCAAATCGAACGTCCCGTAATTAACACCCGTGAAATACGCATCTCTCAACAGGTAGTCCATCCGATCGGCGTCCAATTGAGACGACACCAGGCTTACAACAATTTCTTCATTGTAGGATTTGCAAATGACTCCCGCCACTTTTTTGGGGAAATCAGGTGAGACCCGGCTCAAAACTTTATTGACCTCCGTATCCCCCAACACAATTTTACAAGACCAATCCTCATGTCGGGTTCCAAAAGCCTTCTCAATGGAATGGGAGAAAGGCCCATGCCCCAAATCGTGCAAAAGTGCCGCACAAAGACAGATCAAACGCTCTTCCTTCGGCCAATCTTCATATTGGTTGCGTTCGAATTGGGAAATAATTTTGCGCGTGATCTCGTACACACCAAGCGAGTGCGAGAAACGGCTATGCTCGGCCCCATGAAAAGTTAAATAAGAGGTTCCTAACTGCCGGATGCGACGCAGCCTCTGGAACTCTCGCGTATTAATCAAATCCCAGATCGTGTTATCCTGCACGTAAATGTATTTATGAACGGGATCTTTAAAAACCTTCTCTTCCTTCATTCAATCACAACCTCTCTTTATTAAAATTCTACATCTTTTCGACATTTCACACCATCATGTCGACACATATGTCGTAATTTGTCGAATTTACTAATACCAATTTTTCATTGCTTTCATCCACTTAATTAGATTGGTTAAATCCACCTTTTCTCACATCAAATAGTAATATATTATTTACAAATCCTTATTCTACTTGGCTTTTCCTCTCTTTTCAGATGTGATCAGATTTCAAAAAAATATTGCTTTCGGGCCCAAACTAGCGAAAATATGGTTGACTATTTTGGGAATGGTTGGTATCATAAGCTTAAGAGATATGTCGAAACATGACGATATTGATAAAATTTTTATAAAATCGAAAGGGGTTTATATATATGATGAAATCTACGGGCATTGTAAGAAAAGTTGACGAATTGGGGCGTGTCGTTATTCCAATTGAACTTCGCCGTACACTTGGAATTGGCGAGAAAGACGCTCTTGAAATTTACGTAGATGGCGAGCGTATCATGCTTAAGAAATATGAGCCTGCTTGTATCTTCTGTGGCAACGCTGAAGGCGTCTCTTACTTTAAGGGAAAAATTGTTTGTCATATTTGTTTAGCGGAAATGCCAACACCTGTGACAAAATAAGAAAAATAGTATATAATAGAAGTAGCACTTATCCTATTGGTAATTCTAACCTTTTTCATATCTCCTCTAATCTCTAATTTGTTGGCTTCGGCCACGGATTAGAGATCTTTTTTTGTCTGGACTTCTTCCGCAGCGCGGACCCTGGCACTGACCCCACACCCACGGAGCAAAGATGAGAGAACTATGATCCGCTATTTCGCAAATCAGACTCGATAACCGTCTAACTTAAGCAAAATAACGCCCTATAGTTCCCCTTCAAGTGCTAAACACGAGTTTTGCCCTCACTTAGCGGCTTGTAGTTCCCTCAAAGAAGTAACGCTAGTAACTTTACAGCACTCCAGTCAGCCAACACGTTACACCGCCCGAGCGCTTAGCGCTCAAGCAATGCGTTGTAAACATCCCGCTTGGATAGTCCACGATCGCTCGCAACCTGCTTCATCGCTTCCTTTCGGTCACTGCCCTGCCCCTCATAGTGCTCGACATGCTCGCTAAGCGACATCGCCTCCCACCAACCGTCGGCGGCTTCTTTGGCGCTCTCTGCCGACGCACCTTCAGCGATCACGCAGTACTCGCCCTGTGGCGGGTGCTGCGCGAGATGCTCGAGGCACTCGGCAATCGTGCCCCGCAGAAACTCCTCGTACCGCTTCGTCAGCTCGCGGGCGAGACACACCCGGCGCTCCGGCCCCCACACTTCCGCCATGCGGGCAAGTGTTTTGTCGACGCGGTGCGGCGATTCATAGAACAGCAGCGTGTCCTGCACGTGCTGCAGCCCTTCCAACACCTTCGTCTGATCCTTTTTCTCCCGGGGGAGAAATCCGACGAAGGTAAACCGCTCTGTCGGCAGGCCTGATGCAATCAGCGCCGACAGGGCCGCATTCGCGCCGGGAACAGGCACCACCGGCGCGCCCTGCTCTACGGCCATCCTCACCAGGTCATAACCTGGATCGGAGATGGCCGGCAGTCCGGCATCGCTGACTAGCGCGATGCTTTGACCTTCAAGCAGCAAGCGGACGAGTTCGGGGCCGCTTGCCTGCTTGTTGTGTTCGTGATAGCTGACGATTCGCGTAGCGATTTCGAAGTGCGTCAGCAGCTTGCGGGTTTGCCGCGTATCTTCGGCGGCAATCAGGTTCACTTCCTTGAGGATGCGAACCGCCCGAAAGGTCATGTCTTCGAGGTTGCCGATCGGTGTGGCAACCAGGTAGAGCGTACCCGAGGTGTTTCCGTCCTCGCGATAACTTTTTTGCACATTTATGCCCACGGTTTGTCCCTCTTCACTTTAGTCATATGCTTCCATATACCCTAATATTTATTTTTATGAAAACTCTAAGGAAGCTCTGCCCCCATAATAAATTTCCTTCAATTCCTTACAGTACTCCTGGTTCTCGTCATAAACAATGAGCGGAGGCAGTGTACGAACTTCCGGTTTGCCATCCTTCATTCCCTCAATTAGCACCATCATCGCCTCTTCCCCAGCGCGTGCGTGCACGTAGCGAATTCTTTTCGGCTCCAGACGGTAGCTCCTCATTAAACTGATAATATCAACCAAGCGCGTTGCCCGGTGAACCATGGCTACTTTACCGCCTGCTTTGACCAGCTTCGCACACGCAGCAATTACATCCTCCAAGTTACAGTGGATTTCATGACGCGCTGCCGCAAAATGCTCATTCACGTTCTGCTCCCCATTTGGAACAGGCAGATAAGGCGGATTCACTGTTACAGCATCGAATTGGCCGTGGCCTAAAGTGCCATGAATCGTCTTTAAATCGCCTTGTATCATATGCAGTCTTTCGCCCAAATCATTTAGCAAAGCGTTGCGAACCGCCATATCCGCAAGTCTCTCCTGGATTTCGACGCCCCAAATATCTGCCTTAGTTCGAGTAGATAAGAGCAGCGGCACCACACCGTTGCCTGTACATAAGTCGATAACCCGCCCTTTCGGCGGCAAACTGCAAAATCGGCCAAGCAGGACAGCATCCATCGAAAAGCTGAACACTTCCTCGCTTTGAATTATTTTTAAATCATACGTTAATAAATCATCAATTCTTTCAGTCGGTCGTAAAGGCACCATACGTTGTTCTTCATTTCCTTTCTAATTCTCGCTCATCTATGGAAAAAAACCGTAAGGCGTAAACCCCTACGGTCAAACACACTTATTTATTTAAAAAGGATAAGCAAAACAAACAATCTCCCTCGGTCCGAAGGTGTCCATAATACACATTGCATATGTGAAATCCTTCATTGTACAAGCGGGTCAAATTATCATATCCGGCTCCCGGTAACGAAACCGTTTCCTCCGCCTCTCCGACAGGCTGTTCGACCGTCGTCTCCTCTTGTCGAATCAACTTGCGCAGTTGCTGATTTTCTATGCTTAGTCTCTTATTTTCTTCGATGAGTATAATGATTTGTTTCTTTAAGGCACCCAACTCGGCATAAGTGGCACCCATTCGTTCTTCGATCCCATCTATTTGTCCAAAAATATCCTGTTTATCCACGCTTTCACCTCTAGTGCCATGCATGCTTACTGGCCAGCGCCTCCTTGGATCCTTTGCCGCTACTCTTGTTCAACTACATCATCGAAAGGTAAATCAAGTGCTTTACCAAGGTCGAATAATTGAACCTTCGCGGTACGCTCACTGATATTTAACCCTAGTACTTTACCATTACCAAAAGAAGTGATCACATGCCTTCCAACGGTTGGCAGAGAGTCCTTCGCACTTTCATAATTATCATGTTCGTACTTCAAGCAGCACATTAACCGGCCGCATAAACCCGAAATCTTCGTCGGATTGAGCGATAAATTCTGATCTTTGGCCATCTTGATGGATACCGGTTCAAAATCACCTAAAAACGATGAACAGCATAGAATCCGCCCACACGGACCAATACCGCCTAACATTTTGGCTTCATCCCGCACGCCAATTTGACGCAGTTCGATTCTTGTCCGGAAAATGCTCGCCAAATCTTTCACGAGTTCCCGGAAATCAACGCGCCCCTCAGCTGTAAAATAAAAAATAATTTTATTGCGGTCAAAGGTATACTCTACGTCCACAAGCTTCATCTTAAGACTATGATCTCTAATCTTGTCGTGGCACGTTTGGAAGGCATCTTTGGCTGCTTTCTTATTCTCTTCAACCAAGTCAGCATCCGAATCATCCGCGATGCGAATGACCTTTTTGAGTGGAAGAACGACATCATTTTCTTTGACAATCTTCTTGCCCACTACGACTTTGCCATATTCCACACCGCGAGCGGTTTCAACAATAACGGCACTTTCTTGCTCAATCGGCAAATCGATTGGATCAAAATAATATATTTTACCCGCTTTTTTGAAGCGGACGCCTACAACCGAATACATCTTACACCCCCTGCATCTCCACGAGCATTTTCTCTATAACCAGCTGAGAGTTGGCGTTGAAGCGCAGTCGCTTTTGTAAATCTACGGCTTGCTCCATCATACGCACCCAGACTGAGACATCCCGGCTGAACGCTAGGGAGCTCATCCAGTCTAGCTGGTCATTATATACAAGCCTGTCCCTGCGCTCAAGGCGCAGTTGCACCATATCTTTAAACCAGAGAATCAACAAATCGAAAAGACTCGACATGTGTTCTGCAAGTTCTGATTTCACAATTCGTTGCTGAACCGTAATCATAGAAGTAGGAAAACGTGTGAGCGTCTCCTTCGCTAATTGTAACATTACGGTTCTCATTTCTGCAAACCAATTCGCACCGATTAACTCCCTGGCTGCTTGTAATCCTGCCGTTAAATGTGCTGCAGGCTGCACAAGAGCAGCTGGAAATCCTTCTTCCAACAGCGCCAGCACCATTTGCTCACGGGCCATCGGAGTGAATTGAATCCACTGTGCCCTCGACTGAATCGTTGGTAATAAGGCATTTCCATTCTCCGTGATGAGAATAGCCACGACTCGGGAAGTTGGTTCTTCTAAAAATTTCAAAAGGCTATTTGCTGCCTGTACGGTCATTTTCTCTGCATGGTGCAGAATATATATTTTCGTGCCGGAAGCTGTCGCACGGTAAGCAAATTCCTTCTGAAGCTCCCGAATTTGCTCAATCTTGATTGAGGCGCCTTCAGGTGCAACGATATGCAGATCGGGATGATTCCTGTGCTCCACCTTGCGGCACTCCAAGCACTCACCGCAAGCGTCATCCGTTCCGTGCTGACAATAAATCGCTTTCGCCAAGGCTATTGCCATTTCGGAACGCCCTGTCCCAACAGGCCCGCTAAATATATAGGCGTGTGACAGCTTGTCTTGTCGCAGCCCGTTCTGCAGAAGTTGCTTTGCCGCTGCTTGCCCCGGTATGGTCTGGAAGGACATTCGCTATGGCACCATCCTAAAATAACAAGTTAATCAACATACCCCGGATTTCTCCGATTTTTTGCAAAATCTCAATACGACCTTGCTCGCTCTCCAGCAATTCATCCGCTAATGTGAGGAGCTCTTGATCGATTTCTTCCAAAAGCTTATATCGCTTCGAACGGCCGCGACGATCCCAGCCCTTCGTATCTCGTAAATTGACACCTCGGCGAGCCGTCTCCTCCAGGAATTGTTTAATCAACAATTTATACTGGAGAAGCTCTCTTACGGTCATCCCCCGTGAAAGACGGTCGCCTTGCAGCGTAATCTGCTGCACCATTTTGGACAATTGCTCCTGCGTAAATTTCTCATCCTGCTGCTGCATTATGTCAGAGAAATTCCGGGGGGCCATCTGTGGCGGCGGTACGTTCTCATTCACTTTGACGTTCTTCCCAATGGGCTGCCACCCCGGATTAATTTTCAAGACGCATCCATCCTTAATTAGGTCATTTATAATTTAGTAATGCTCGAAGCGTTCAACCGGCAATACGAATACCGCGGCTCCACCCACTTGGACTTCCACTGGGAAAGGAATATAAGAATCTGTCGTTCCTCCCATTGGAGAAACCGGTGTAACAAGCTGTTCCCGAATTTTGCAATTGGCGCGAATGACCTGCATGACCTCTTGCACTCTCTCATCTTCCGTACCGATCATGAAAGTCGTATTTCCTGCGCGTAGAAAACCGCCTGTACTTGCCAGCTTCGTAGCGCGAAAACCTTCTTTAATTAACGCATTGGAGAGACGGTTACTGTCCTTATCTTGTACAACAGCTACGACTAGTTTCATAGGGGTTGCCTCCTCTTATTATAAACTAAGAATGGATTTTCTGCTTCTCACGGAAAAATGTTCCTAAGCAAAATGTTCCTCAAGCAAACGGTTACACTGGCTCCAAATATCTGCTGCAATCTCATCTACACTGCGGTTAGCGTCAATCACTCTTACGCGCTCAGGATGATCGGATGCGATCTGGTGGAATCCTTCCCTTACCCGGCTGTGGTAATCCACATGTTTCTGTTCGATGCGATCCAGCTGTTCCGCTGTCGTTGTTGCGCCTGATGCTCTTTGATGCAATCGCGCCATACTGACTTCTACGGGAACATCCAGAATGAATGTTCGGGTCGCTTGTAAGCCTGAGCTTGCATAGCGTGAAATCGCTTTGACTTGCTCAACATCCAAGCCTAGTCCGTATCCCTGATACGCAACACTTGCATCAATGAAACGATCGCACAGGACAATGCGCCCTGCTTCTAGTGCCGGCAAAATTAACTGATGCACATGCTGCGCTCGGGATGCCGCGTATAGCAGCACTTCCGCTTGATCGACCATTTCTTCATTCACAGGATCAAGAATAATACTGCGAATCTTATCGCTGATTGCTGTTCCCCCTGGTTCTCTCGTCACCAGAACATCATGTCCTAATTTCTTAAGCTCTTCACCTAATTTCTTGAGCTGCGTCGTTTTTCCGGAACCGTCCGGTCCTTCAAAAGTAATGAAAATTCCGTTCACTCTTCCTCCTGCGTGCTGCTTTACCAGTCCATATAATAGTTTATGTGTATATCTTTAACTTGTGTGTCTGCCCAAATTCCGTACCTTGAAACTTGATTCCGTTTGCCGCTAATTGTAGTAAAGCCTCAGCCACGGTATCCTTAATAACTTCACCCGGGTATAGATAAGGAATTCCTGGTGGATACGGGATCACCATATCCGCAGAACGCTTTCCAACCGCATCCTCCACGCTTACCTGTCGATAAGCTTCCACTTCCCGCCCTTCTCTTGAGATTCCTCTCAGATCAAAAACAATTGGTGAAGAGATTTGTGTGTAGTAGGGTAATTTAAGTATATTCGAGATAGGCGCATGAAGTTCCTTCTTTTGTACTGGAACGTCCAAACAAATGTTGGATAACACGCCAGTAACCCTTTCTAAATCCGCTCGGCTCGTAGCCGGTGTGAAAACAAGCAACACATGACGGCCATCCGTCATTTCTACGTAAATGCCCTGCTCCTCTAATCTTTCCTTGAGCTCCGCTGCACTTAAAGTTTGTGTCGCATCACAAATGGCCACTTTAAAGGGATCCGCCGTCTCATATCCTTCACTTCGAGATAACGGGAATTCCTTAGGGAAGTAATGAAATCGGTTCATTTCGTCTAGTAGGGATCTAAATTCTTTAACAAGCGTAATCCCCCCCGACAGCCAGGCTTCCCCTTCCGTATGCATTCTTTTTCTCGCCAAATCTAAGGATGCCATGATCGGGTACGAAGGGCTTGAACTTTGCAGCATCCCCAAAAGCCGGCGAATCGCTTCCCTGTTCATACGCGGCCCCTTCAAATGAAGCATGGCTCCCATCGTCATCGCAGTAAGCATTTTATGCGTAGACTGCACGACTGCATCCGCTCCCTGCGACAGCGCAGAGGCTGGTACCTCCGGATGAAATCCGTAGTGAGCACCATGGGCCTCATCCACCAAAAGCATCTTCCCCTGTGCATGCATCAACTCGGCAAAAGGTGTTAAATTTACACCCATGCCATAATAGTTGGGATTAGTCAAAAATAAAGCATTTGCCTCCGGATATTGTTGCAACGCTTGTTTCACAGCTTCTATATGTACATTTGTCGCAACACCCGTTTGCGGATCAATGGAAGGTGAAATGAACACAGCTCTCGCTCCTGCCAACATTAACCCGTGAATAACCGATTTATGTACATTTCTTTGGACAAGAATGACATCGCCCCTCTCACAGACGGCTGAAATCATGGCGATATTCCCCACCGTACTGCCACCAATGAGGAAGTGGGATTCCTCTGCCCCAAAGCAAGCTGCGGCTAACTGTTCCGCCTCCATAATGACACCCTCTGCATGATGCAAATCATCCAGACCTGTTATTTCCGTAAAATCAATTGACATTATATGCTCAAAAAAGGGTACCCCTTCATCCAATAACCCCTGACCCGATTTGTGGCCTGGTACATGCAGACTTACCGGATTTTTAGCTTGATGAGCTACCATTGCTTCATATAGTGGTGCTTTGAACTGTTTCTCTGAATTGTAATTGCTGCTCATGCGAATAGACTCCTTGAACTTTCTACTTACTACCCTTATAGTAGTGGATTGAAGCAGAAAAAACAAAAAAGCTTCCAGACAGAAGCTTCTCTCATTTAGTTCATATATTGTTTTGAGTTCCCCATGTAAAAAGCTTTTTTCATCTGTTTGACGAAGAATGGATATTTCTGATCGCTCACATTCGTTTTGACGATTTCACCGCTGCACTCATCACAAATGAAAGCTGTAATAATATGAATGCCGCCATTTCGCTGCTGCTCACAGATCATACATATCCCAATTCGGTTCTCCTCCATATGATCACCCCATGTACTTTTACTACTAGTATATCCGAATCTCGATTCTCCTAAACTAGCTAAACGCTCATATCTTGGAAGGAATATGCCGATATTACCTCTATATCAGGTTAACCGGCTTACGGAGGTCATCATGTCAACAAAACAGGAACCAAATCTCTCCAAACAATCTACTATTTATAGTTATACTTTAGTGAAGCGCATTTATCATTCTTTGTATAAAAGGATTCTTTACTTCCTGATTCTCGCTTTGGCCTTATTCTTCAAATTTGACCCCGCAAACTGGCTCCCATTGATAGTCAGCTATCCGCTCTTACTTGTGTTCCATACGCTGCTTGTTCGGGCTTATTTTCAATTCACCATAGGCATGGCCATGAGAGGTTGGTCCTATCGATGGGGAATTTTCTGGTGCGGCTCACTGCCGGATGGCCATGCGTCGGTTCGGTTAGTAGGCAAAGTACAGCTCCATCTATTCTGGATCGGTCTATCCCTTATTACGATCCTGTATCCCTGGATTCCGACTCCTTGGTTGATTTATTTCATGATCTTTCATATCTGGATGCTCATGCCGCGGCTTTGGATGCTGTTTCGATTCCGTCCTTATCGGAAAACTGGTTTAATGAAGATTTCTGAGAAAGAAACTTCTTGTTATTTGCAATAAAAAATAGACCTGTACTTTCTACAGAAACTGTAAAAAGTGCAGGTTTTTTGAATGCTTTGATGTAATCCAACAAACCTTGATGTAAAAAGTGCAGGCATTTACGGTGGAATGACCCGTTTGGGTAGATTCTTGTCGAATTACCTGCACAAAATGCAGCTAATGGGCTGAGATAAGTCTGAGGCTGTTGATTTTGATGTACTTTCTGCAGCTGAGCAGCCTTTCGAGTTACTCTTCTCGAGAGTACGCGCATCTTGAGCAAGTTGGAACTACGTTCCGCTATTTCTGGAAAAATCTAGCGATTATCCTCTTCATGGAATTTACGATCCGCTATTTAATTTTGGCTAAAAGCCTGCTTTTTTTAGGTGAAATAAGGGCCAGCAGTTCCACTTAACTGTTAAGACCTGACAGAGGCCAAATCAGATCAAATAACGGCCTACAGTTCTCTTGTGGCGCTCCTTAGAATTGTCCTAGGAGATGCAAAAAAACCTTTCTGAGATTTCTCTCAAAAAGGTTCTTTATCTGTGCTTGGCAACGTTCTACTCTCCCAGAACCCTGCGGTTCAAGTACCATCGACGCTGGAGGGCTTAACGGTCGTGTTCGAGATGGGAACGCGTGGGTCCCCTCCGCCATCATCACCAAACAG
>NZ_JAWCUD010000018.1:0-85501 GCF_032461945.1 Paenibacillus violae | reverse complement strand
ATAGTAGAGCGTCCTCCTGGATGATGGAATTAAAGGGCTTTTGACCCGTTGCGTACTTCCATCGTACCGAGGCGCTCGTTTTTTTACAAAGCTGAAATTTATCCATCTACAGGAATCTAACGGGACACGATAGTTGAATGACTAAGCTGCCGGCAGTTCGGAAGCTTCACTACGTTAACGGGCAGAATAGTTTGACCATCAAACAATTATGGCCATCCAAGAATGGATGGATCCAGAATTTCATAAAATAGGGAATCCTTGCTTAGGAAAGGAGCCTTAAATGAATCTGTATGACCCCAAGCGAATTCCTCGCTCTATTATTCCTGAGAATCAGGAATTTCCAATGTTATCTCTTTCAAGCTGGGTTACACCAGAAAACAAGTATTATATCCGCAATCATTTCCCTTATCCTGTATTGTTATTAAATGATTGGGCGCTTAAAATAGAGGGACTTGTTCAAAAGCCAATTCTCCTGAATTATCAAGCGTTATTTCAATTTCCTCAAATCATATTGCCAGTTACTATGGAATGTTCAGGAAACAAAAGAGCGTATTTCCAACCTAAAGCCAAAGGGGTTCAATGGGAACAGGGGGCTGTCAGCCATGCGCTCTGGACTGGAGTGCCTCTTCGAACTCTTTTACAGGTAGCTGGAATAATGCCTAATGTTCGGGAAGTCATATTTGAAGGAATGGATACAGGTGAACGAGTAGACCTCCCAGGCACTTTCCGATTTGCCCGAAGCCTTCCTGTAGAAAAAGCTATGCATCCCGATACTCTGATTGCTCTCTGTATGAACGGAAAACCTATTCCCTACAAACATGGACACCCAGCAAGATTAATCGTTCCGAATTGGTACGGTATGGCTTCTGTCAAATGGCTTTACCGTATAGTGGCTACAGATCAAGTTTTTAAAGGTCCCTTTCAAAGAAATGATTATGTAGTATACCGTTCGGAGACAGATTCTCAGCGCAGACCAGTTACTTTAATGAAGGTGAATTCCGTAATATCCCAGCCCACGGATCAAACTGTTTTAAGACGAGGAAAGCATTTCATTACAGGTACAGCATGGTCAGGTCAGGGATCTGTTAAAATGGTTGAGATCAGTCTTGATCATGGAGGATCATGGAACTTAGTGAACTGGCTTGATTCAGAGGAAAAGTACAGCTGGAGAAGGTGGGGATGGGATTGGAATGTACCTGTACCTGGAACCTACCTTATTATGGTAAAGGCGACTGATGACAAGGGTAATATCCAGCCCCTTCAAGCGGAATGGAATGTGATGGGATATGAAAACAACTCAATTTCTCAAATTCAGGTATATATAGAGTGAACAGTATAAGGAATCATTGAACTAACGAAGAACGATAGTTCAGCAAGTCTTCTGACTTGTAACTATATTTAATTTGTCAGAAGTATTTCACATCTAATTCGTTACTCAAACAAATTACCCCAAAATCCATTTCAAAACTTTATTTGTCATTTTATTCTCATTGAGAAGGCCAG
Organism: Paenibacillus violae; assembly: GCF_032461945.1. NCBI lineage: Bacteria > Bacillati > Bacillota > Bacilli > Caryophanales > Paenibacillaceae > Paenibacillus > Paenibacillus violae. The sequence continues at coordinate 83,998 of NZ_JAWCUD010000018.1, read as the reverse complement.
CAAATCCTTATACTTGCTGGCTTTCTTCATTTCAAGACCAATTTGTAATTTTAACAGTTGGTTGACAAGTAAGTTTTGAAATGACAAATAAATTTTTGAAACGCCGAATGAACTTTGGACTACTCAATCTACAAACAGAATTTTTAGGGATTCTGAATGTCGACAAAACCTTTACCAAACACATCCTGCACATTTTGAACTGTCATGAAAGCTTCGTGATCTGCGGATTTTACGATGTTCTTCAGCAGGGCAACCTCCTGTTTCTTGACTATAATATAGAGAATATTCATGGAAGTCTTCGTATAATAACCATGACCGCTTAAGACCGTAACACCTCGATCCATAAGAGTGTTTACTTGTTGAGCTATCTGGTCTTGTTTTTTGGAAATAATCGTTATAGATTTCGTTGGGTTCAATCCTTCTATCACGAACTCCATCACTTTGGTAGCTACGAAAAGCATAATAATGGTGAACATCAGTCTTTCGGGGCCAATGATAAAGTAAGAGGACATTGCTACAAGAACATCGCACAACAACAACGCAAAACTGATATTCCAGTCCCAGAACTTGTTCATGGCTATAATAACAGTGCCAGCAGTCGTACCTCCTACCCTAACAATAAGTCCGATGCCAAATCCAACCATAGCTCCTCCGAAAATGGAACTCACAATTAAATCGTTTGAAGCAATATGCCAACCCTGGGTCAGATGAAGAAACAATGAATGGAGAGAAACGGCAACGATTGTATATAATACAGTCTTTCTTGTTAACAAACGGCATCCAATTGCCAACAGTAACAGATTAATAATTAAACTTGTCCAACCTGGAGACCATTCCATCAAATAATATAAAATGATAGTAATGCCAACCACACCACCCTCGCCCAACTCGTGAGGGATGACAAACACATTAATGCCCAACGCAAAAGCTAGTGCACCAACTGTTATAATTAACAAATCTATGAATGTTCTTTTCACTTCTATAGCCTTCTTTCTCGCTATGGTACTAAGCAATGACGCAAGCCTGCCGTGTCATTTCATGCTATTGTTACATTTAAACACGGCCTTCATAACTTCTCAAGGAGTTATACTACCATGCTACCATGCTAACAATTTAACAGATTAAAGACAGACTTCACTGAAAGCTTTAGACGTATACAATCTCAGCTGGCTCTCCACCAGGCAGAGATCGCGGGAACTTAGAAGATGTTGATAGGACGGTAAAGACTCCTGGTGATTTAACTTCGAGGACGCTAGTACTCTTTCAAATAGAGAAAATATTCTTTAAAGAGCAAGGTATTTTTTCAAAAATAAAAGCACCGCGTTAAAGCTTTTCGCGGTGCTCTTTACTATGTATTTTTTTGTTACGCGGCAATAGCTTCATTAGTTTTTTTCTTCGCATTTCTTCTGCGGGTACGTGCTTTTAACTGCCACATGATGATTCCAGTGAACATTAATAGGAGAGGCGTCATTCCAAATACAAAGTAGATAAGCTTGGCAGTCTCCCCACCCCAAGTAGCAAAATGAAGTCCTTTTCTCCATGTGTTGTAAAGGTTAATGGCGAGATTTGGATTTGTTTTATACAAAATATCTCCCGTGGAAGCATCCATGTAAACCGTGCTATTGTTACTGCGTGATGCACCAAACCCTTCTTTCAAACCAACCTGAATGGATTGCCCGGGCTTGAGTGGAAGCTGAATTTTTGTCAATGTACTTTCCGGGTAAGACTTCTCAACCAGACTAACAACATTCTCAATGCCGATCATTGGTTGGTCTTTGCTTTTTGACTGTAAAGCTGAGGCAGGTATAGTATCCTTTGCAGTAAAGCCAAACCATACAGGAATTGATTTCTCATAGGCGTTAACGACACCTGTTAGCGTGATGATCAATAACACAGGAATAGAAATGATTCCAACGAGTTTATGTAGGCTCATATTATAGGCTAGTTTACCCCGATTTCGTATGAAACGAAAACCAAACGCCCATTTTCGAAGGCCTGGCCACCATAAATATATACCTGTCAGAAGGATTAGTAGCAATCCTATACCTAGAAATCCGACGAAGTAAGCGGCTTGCTGCTTGCCTATTACATCTGTTAGTAAAAAGTAGCGGTGCAAGTTATAAATAGTCGCGAATGGTTCACGACGTTCTTGCTGTACTTTTCCAAAGACTTTACCCGTGCCAGGGTCCGCATAGACTAATCCGGCATCTTTGCCACCTTCCTTGATAAGATGGATGTGATAGAAACCATCTTGAGCAGGCCATTCAATTCGATCCGATTTCAAAATAGGGTTCATCGCGTCTGCCTGCTGCTGAATGACTTTAACTCCAACATCTCCGGGTGTTGGTTGTTGGCCGATAGGATGAAGGAACCGTTCAACGTCGGGTTCGATCATTAAAAGGCTGCCACTTGTACAGGTAACTACAACAAAGATTCCAAGAATTAAACTGAGAAACAAATGAATGGTTAAAACAATTTTTCGCAAAGAGTATCCCTCCGGTATGGTTGTATAATGCCAATGTATTACTGAGAATCATTTTTAGGATATTGCAAATGATATTCATTATCACTTGCGATGTCAACAGCATTTTGAAAACGGGGCTAAGAATTTGTTTGATGTTTATATGTAAGCGATTACAAATATATGTATAATATTTCAAGCGGGTGATTGTGAAAATTGCAATTGACAGATCCAGTAAGGAGAGTAGAATAGACTGAGTAATCGATAATGATAATCAATGTTAATGAAATTTGTTTAAAAAACTATTATTAGGTGTGGTGATATATGCGCAAAGTTTTGATAATTAGTTGGATAGCTCTTCTTTTGATGTGGATTGTTCCGATTTCAGCGAGTGCAAGCGGGGAAGATGATCTGAAAAAGGCCGATGTGGACATCCAACAAGCTATTCAATTAGCCCAGAGCGGCAAGGTAGAGGATGCATCTAAGCTATTCGACAAGTTTCAAGTAAACTGGCTTACGATAGAGGAAGGCATTAAAGTAACTTCACTAGCCGCTTATCAAAAGATCGAGCAAGCCATGGGAGAGGTTTCATTTGCCACTTTGAAACAGCCCATTGATCAAGCCAAGCTTACAGATACATTGAAAGTGCTTCATGAATTAAATACAAGCTTCATATCCGGGAAGCTGGATGTTTTCGGGCAAGTAGCACAAAGCACGGAGAAGGTTACGATTGCCTCCTTGGTTACTTTGCTTGAAACAACGCAGGAGCAACTGAAACAAAGCGATTTTGAGGGAGCCAAAGCCAATATTGAGAAACTTCGGAGTTCTTGGCTTGACATCGAAAGTATTGTCTTAACACAGTCTTCGGCGGTATATGCCTTAATGGAAAGAGACATGGTTACAACTTATGCATTGCTGAGTGCAGAACCCGTTAAATCCAAAGAAGCCGCGATGACAGTCGAGCGCATGCATGAAGCTCTTGGACCATTAGCAGGTAAAACAAGCTATACCATGCTTGATGCCACGACCATTTTGTTAAGAGAAGGATTGGAAGCCCTTCTTGTCATTATTGCTTTGCTAGGCTTTCTGACCAAGTCAGGCCATGCAGATAAGAAGCGCTGGATCTGGTATGGTGTAGGCGGAGGACTATTCGTTAGTATTGTGCTAGGCATTATCGTTCAACAATTATTTTCCACAAGTGCTTTTGGTAACAACAACTTCCTAATTGCAGGTTGTACCGGGATATTTGCAGCACTTATGTTGGCTTATATGAGCTATTGGCTTCACAGTAAATCTAATATCTCAAATTGGCAGCAGTACATACGTAATCAAAGCGTAAAAGCATTAGCTACAGGCAGCCTTTTTTCACTAAGTTTGTTAGCTTTTCTAGCCGTTTTCCGCGAAGGGACCGAAACTGCCCTATTCATGATTGGCATGGCATCTTCGATCTCGATAACCTCTTTACTAGGCGGTATTTTAATCGGGGTTGGCATATTGATTGTTGTTGCTTTCTTGATCTTGAAGATCGGAATGAAGGTGCCGATGCGTCCATTCTTCCTAATTTCAAGTGTGTTCGTTTTTTATCTTTGCTTTAAATTTGCAGGCATGGGGGTACATGGCTTGCAGTTGGCAGGTTACTTACCTGCGACAACAGCATCTTGGTTACCGAGTTGGGAGTTCCTTGCTTTGTATCCAACGCTTGAAAGTGCAATTCCTCAGTTTGTTCTTCTTATCTGTGCTCTTATTGCGGTTCTAACGGATGCACGTAAAACGATGAAACTCAGAAAAACATCTTTGATTATAAAAGAAAACTAACATTTGGAGGTTTATCCTATGAATAAACGTAAACAATTAATCATTTTAACAGCTGCTATTGCACTTGTAGCAGTAGGGTGCAGCAAGGCGCCAACGGCTCCTGCAGCAACAACTGGCGCAACTCCTGTGGCAAGCCCTACACCAAATGTAACAAAAGTGCCAGCGAAAGAAGGCGCAGCAGCTTTTCTAAAGACAATCGATGGTTTGAAAGGACAGTTAGATAAAAAGGAGTTGACTGATCCTAAAAAGGTATCTTCTTCGCTGGTTGTTGACTGGGCTACCTTTGAAGATGAGGTTAAACTGAAATATCCTGAACTGTATGTAAAAGTTGAGAAATTTTTAGCACCATTAGAAGCAGGATTAACACAAGATAAGCTCGACTTTGCGATTCTGGGCCAGCTAAATGACGGTTTAAAAGGTGCATTAACAGAGCTGAGCACTTCCTTAAACGAGAATAAAGGTGCAGTAAACGACGCGGCGATTTCAGGTTCACAAGCTCTGCAAGAAGCCACGAAAGCTTATAATAAATACGTACAAGACCAAGGTAATCAAATGGTCTCGCTTTTGGAACAGTTAAACGCTGCTGTGAAAAGCGGTGATTTGAAAAAAGCGCAGGAAGCCTATGTTGCAGCACGGATGCCGTATGAAAGAATTGAGCCTGTAATTGAAAAATTCAAAGAGCTTGATGGTGTGATGGATGCGCGCGTTGACGACTTTAAAGATGAAAAAGATCCTGAATTTACAGGTTACCATCGTATAGAGAACTTATTATTTGTTCAAAAAGCAGTAAAAGACGCTGAACCTTTCGCTGCGAGATTGCTAGAAGACGGTAAGAAGATGCAACAAAGTATTGCTGCAACTAACATCGAAGCAACAGATTTTGTTACTGGTGTTGGTGAGCTGATGGAAGAAGCGCAGACCTCGAAGATTACGGGGGAAGAAGAGCGTTGGAGCGGTGCAACAGTACCTGTAATTAGAGCGAATGTAGAAGGCGCTCAGCAAATCTACGATCTTGTAAAAATCGAATTAAAGAAGAAAGATGCTGCGCTTGATGATAAAATTAGTAAAAGCTTATCAAGTGTTATTGAAGCTATGAATACCTTGTCTCCAGTGGGAACGACATGGAATGATTTTGCTAAAATTGAGCAATCGAAACAGATAGATTTGAAAAATAAATTGGAAGCATTAGCAGAACCACTTGTGAAAATGCCTGGAACACTAGGACAATAATCAATAAAGGAGTATGACATCGCTATGGGAGACAAAATAAATCGTCGTACATTTCTAGGGATGACTGCCGCAGGTGCTGCTGGATTGATTCTAGGAGATTTTATTGGCAAGGAGCAGCAACATGAACTTGGCACTCCTGTAACAAAACAAGAGGCAGCTGCTGATGGAAAGGCTGAAACGCTTCCTTTTTACGGTACCCATCAGGCCGGTGTCATAACTCCGCAGCAAAACTTTGCAAATGTTGCAGCTTTCGATATAACCATAGATGATCGACAGCAGTTACAGCAATTATTCAAGACTTGGACGGAAATGGCAGCCACCTTAATGGAGGGTAAACCGCTAGCAGCCGAACCGCAAGACGGCAAGTTTCCTCCAATAGACACTGGGGAGCAAATCGGACTGTCTACAGGTAAGCTGACTCTGACCTTTGCTGTTGGTAGTACTCTTTTTGAAAAAGAGGGAAAAGATCGTTTCGGACTCCGCTCACGCAAGCCTCAAGGTCTCACAGAGATGCCAATTTTTCACAAAGATTCTCTGCAGGATCAGCTGACACACGGGGATATTGTCGTTCAAGCTTGTTCCGACGATCCTATGATATGCTTCCATGCCATTCGAAATTTGGCTAAAGCGGCGCGAGGCGTAGCACATTTGAGATGGCAGCAAACAGGTCAGTTAGGCATTAAATCGGATGGTACGAAACGTAATTTGTTCGGTTTCAAAGACGGTACGAACAATCCCGCTCTGAATGATGAAGCTTTTATGAAAAATAACGTTTGGATTGAAAGTGCTGACGGAACCCCATGGCTTGAAGGCGGAACTTATATGGTCGTCCGACGCATTAATATGCGAATAGAGACATGGGATCAGCAACCATTTTCCAATCAGGAAGAAATTATTGGTCGTCAGAAAGTTTCTGGCGCTCCGATGGACGGTAAAAACGAATTTGATCAACCCAATTTCGCATCAGATTCTAAAGGTGATACTACGGCATTAGATTCCCATATTCGACTCTCCAATCCAAGAGATGGTGAGAAATCCGAACGTGAACGAATTCTTCGTAGGGGATATAACTTTATGGAGAATCTAGATAGTGTGGGAAGAATGAACGCAGGTCTCTTATTTGTATGTTTTAATAGAAATTTACAAACTCAATTTGAGTCCATTCAAAAGCGTTTAACAAACCCTAAAATGCCAGATCAGATGTTATCTTATACGACGACTACGGGTGGAGGATACTTTGCGGTACTTCCGGGTGTAGTAAGTAAAGACAACTATTTGGGTCAGAATTTATTTAGTTAAATAACTTATGAGAAAAACGAGAGACACATGTCTTTCGTTTTTTTATTTTATATCGGTAAATGAAAAGTTCTCATTTAATTCTCATTTTTTATTGTTAAAGTAGGAAACGAGCTTTATTAGAGGTACCTTACTGCAAATTTGCCCGAAAATATACGATTGAGGTGACTTTATTGCATCAGTTAATTGAATGGATTTCAAATAATGCTATAGGATTAATCACGAGTTACGGAGTATTGGGAATCTTTATTGGGATGTTGTTGGAGAGTGCATGTATTCCCATCCCAAGTGAAGTTATCATGCTTTTTGGAGGCTTTTTCATTCAAGAAGGTGCTTTTAATTATTTTGAGGTTGTTAGCGCTGGTGTATTAGGCAATTTAGTAGGATCTATCCTTATTTATTGGGTAGGAGCAACTGGGGCAAGAACATTGATAGAGAAATACGGTAAATACGTATGGATTCAAGCTGAACATATCAAAAAAGCTGAGCACTGGTTTAACCGATATGGTGAATACGCGGCTTTTTTCGGAAGAAATTTGCCCATCATTCGCACATTTATATCTTTACCTGCAGGTATTGCAAAAATGAATTTCTCACGCTTTGTTCTCTTTACATTTCTCGGATGTTTGCCTTGGAATTTGGTGTTAACCTATCTTGGTTATAAACTGGGAGAAAACTGGAATCGTGTCGAGCCCTACATACGACCGTTCAGCTATGGGATAGCGCTTATACTTGTAGTGCTTCTTTGTAGACACGTTTATAAATTAGTTCGAAATCATAAACGAAATTTTGGGACAGGACAATAAGTGTATGAAAGCATCTGTTGCGGTCATTTCTATTTTTATTTTGGTACTGACAGCTTGCACCAATATGGATCAAAGTCAACAAGTGATAATGAAGCCGACTCCAAGCGCTACTTCCATCGTTTCACAATCAAGTGCTCCAATTAGCTCAAGCCATCCACTTCAATCAGAGAAGGTCACTTCTAGCCAAACTCCTGCACCGACCAGTTCGGCAGCAACAGTTCCTGAGCAACAAAAGGTTACAATCCCGCCTGATGAAGGGACAAGACCTGATCATGTCGTCATTGTTGTAGAAGAAAATCACTCATATGAGACATTAATTGGGAATCGAGCTGCTCCCTACATCAATGCATTGACCAAGCAAGGTGCGTTTTTTACACATTCCTATGCCGTGGCGCACCCGAGTCAGCCCAATTATTTTGTTCTGTTCTCTGGCTCTGATCAGGGCGTTAAAGACGACTCTTGCGGACATTTGCTTAAAACTCCAAATTTGGCGAGCGAGCTGGTACAAGCCGGCTTTTCCTTTTCTGGATATTCGGAAGATTTACCTGGGATTGGTTCTACGGCTTGTACCAATCATCAATACGGTCGAAAACATAGCCCTTGGGGAAGTTTCTCTAATGTTGCGAAAGAAAGTAACTTACCGTTCTCTCAATTTCCAACTGATTATAGCAAACTCCCTACAGTTTCTTTCGTCATACCGAATTTGGATAATGATATGCACGATGGAACGATTCTATCCGCAGATAATTGGCTGAAAACCCACATCGGCCCTTATGTCACTTGGGCACAAAGCCATAACAGCTTGCTTATACTTACATGGGATGAGGATGATTCTTCGAAAGATAATCATATCCCGACGATCTTTGTTGGAGCGATGGTCAAACCTGTAACTTACGATCAGAAAATAACGCATTTAAATGTTTTGCGAACAGTAGAAGATTTATATCATCTGCCATATATGGGGGCTACCGCGGATGCATCTGCCATTCAAGGTATATGGAGGAACAAGCTCAAATAACATGAAACAAGGCTATCCCCAATAAGTCAGGAAATGACTAGGGGAAATCGAAAAGTGAATTCCCTTCCAACTTTCTTCAGAAATTCTTTATCTTTTTCTTAGCTCATTCTGCAGAATTTTTCGTTACGATAGTTGCAACGTACGGAATGAGAGGAGAGTTATTTCATGATTAGAGCCATGCAGGAGCAGCTTTTGTTTCTATATAAATTCATGCATGCACCGAGGCAGATCGGCAGCGTCGCCCCGAGCTCCGTGTTTTTAGCCAAAAAAATGCTCGAACCAGTTCAATGGAGTCAGGTAAGGAGCGTAGCTGAACTCGGGGTTGGCACTGGCGCCATTACCAGACATCTGGCACAAGTTCTGCATAAAGAGGCAAATGTTCTATTGTTCGAAAAAGACCAACAGATGCGAAGTCAATTGTCCGAGCGTTTTCGGCACTTCGCTTGCTATGCCGATGCATGTAACATGCAGCATGCCTTACAGAAAGAAGGAATCGATGAGCTAGATTGCATCTTGAGCGGTCTTCCGTTTTTTAATTTTTCGCCGGCTCTGCGCGAGCAATTAATGTGCCAGATCGAAACGACGTTGAAACCGGGTGGCTTATTCATCGCCTTCCAGTATTCGCAGCAGATGCGTAAGCAGCTCAGTCAGCGATTTGAAATCGAGCGAGTTCATTTTATTCCTCTCAACGTCCCTCCCGCTTTCGTATACGTCTGCCGTAAAAGGGGAGTATCTCGATAACAATATTTGCGTTTTTCGGAGACGTTTTTCCGGAAATATGGTAGCTTTGCAATAGGGCATTAGGCGGCGGCTGGTCGAAAGATAAAAATCGGGGAGTGATTGAATTTGACAATCAGCGTTCTTGTCGCAGACGACGATCCGGAAATTCGCGACGTCATTCGTATTTACCTGCAAAATGAAGGTTACTGCGTTTTTGAAACGGAGGACGGCGTTCAAACACTCGAGCAGCTGCGCCGTGAATCGATCGATTTAATCATTCTGGACGTTATGATGCCGAACATGGATGGAATCAGAGCTTGCTTCAAGATTAGAGAGATGACGAAAATTCCGATCATTATGCTCTCAGCCAAAAGTGAGGATATCGACAAAATAACGGGGCTTACGACCGGGGCGGACGATTACGTGGCCAAACCGTTCAATCCGCTAGAGTTAATCGCAAGAGTGAAGGCGCAGTTGCGCAGACAAACATTCACCGGCGCCGCTGATCATCAGGTCAAAGCTTCCGATGGCAGCGTAGTTGAAATCGACGAGCTGGTCATTAACAAAACCAAACATCTCGTGACGGTACGCGGCCAAGAGGTGCCTCTTACGCCAATCGAATTCTCCATTCTGGAGCTGCTTGCCGGTCATCGCGGGCAAGTGTTTAAAGTAGAGCAAATTTATAGAAACGTTTGGAAGGAAGATAAATTTTTGTCCGACAATACGGTAATGGTCCACGTGCGCAACATTCGAGAGAAGATTGAAGACAATCCGCGTGAGCCGCGATTTATCAAAACGGTTTGGGGAGTGGGTTATAAAGTTGAATAGAGACTTCTTTTCCCTCTTAAACTGGAAAAAAAGTATTAGGCTGCGCTTGCTCGGATCGCTTCTCTTTAGCCTTATCGTCGCTTTTATGGGATCGTCCCTCATCAATAGCCTTTTGAAATTTATTTTTCCGCAGATTATTGCACGGAAGACTGAAGGCGCAACTGTGGACTTTGTTGGCGTGGCCTTTATTTTCCTCGCGTTTCTGTTTTTCTTTTTGCTCATATTTTTCTTCCTGATGCGTCCTATCGTCAAAAAAGTGAGAACTCTTGCCGATGGACTCATGGCGATCGCAAAGGGGGATCTCAATTATCGGGTGCCCCTGCCGGGGCAAGACGAGCTGGGGGAAGTCGCTCAGAACATCAATTACATGGCCGAGCAGCTTCAAAACATGATGAAGAGAGAACGTCAGATCGAGACATCCAAAATGGAGCTGATCACGCACGTATCCCATGATTTGCGCACGCCTTTGACGAGCATCATCGGCTATTTGAACCTGCTCAAAAATGACCACTACAACGATCTCGAGGAACACAAGAGGTATATCCATAACGCTTTTAACAAGACCCAGCAAATGAAAAAGTTAATCGATGATCTGTTCGAGTATACTCGTCTTACCAGCGGCGATACAAGTCTTACCTTACAGAAGATCGATCTCAACAACCTCCTAGAGCAAATCATCATCGAGTTCGAGCCGATCGCGCAAGAGCTCTCTCTAACGGTCAAGAAGGATTGGGAACATCAATCTCTATTTGCTCATGTAGATGTTGAAAAGCTGGTGCGGGCGATCGATAATCTGCTCATGAATGCACTCAAGTTTTCCTTGAAGCCGGGCGAAATTACGGTTCGGCTTGCCCAACATGGCCAATCTATCTTGTTAGCAGTTGAAAATTGGGGAAACCCGATTACCAAGGAGCAGGAGAAGCTTTTGTTTGAGCGTTTTTATAAGGCAGAGCCCTCCAGAAGCGATCGAGACGTGCCTTCAGGAGCAGGACTCGGTTTATCGATTGCGAACTATATCGTCGAGCTGCACGGAGGGAAATTCGGACTTAAGCATGCAAACGGGCATTTCACCTTTTTTATTGAACTGCTGAAAACGGCTGAAGCGAAATAGCGTGCACTCATTGAGTGCACGCCAATTTATGTAGAAACAATTTATTATTCGTATGAAGTCCTAGTACCCCCATCTATTCTTTCCGCACCTGTCGCTGAATGCGATACTCCGTCGGAGATATACCTTCCAGATTTCTGAATGTTCGGATGAACGAGTTACGGTTGTTAAAGCCGATCTCTTCCAATATTTTCTGGATTGGCTTTGTTGTATGCTGCAGCATCTCCTTGGCTTTCGCGATTCGCAGCTCCTGCAGATATTTCTGAAACGTCATTCCTAGTTCTTTTTTCAACAATTTGGACATGTACTTGGGTGAGGTGTTGTATTTGTCGGCGAGCATGTCCAGACTAATGTCTTCGTAATAATATTCATCAATATACTGCTTAAATAACTTAAAATTAAATACTGGCTGACTAGGGGTACATGCCTCTAGAACACTATCGTAAAATGAAACGATGAAATCTGCCATATCCCCGATCGAGTGAGTACTGATGGACATGACGAACTCGCTGTAGTTCTTGAAGATGGATTCGTCCATCGTTTTATCAAGCTGCTTCAACGCTTGTGTGCCGATCAGATACAGATGCATATACAGCTGTCTACTGCTCATATCGGTCATGGCGCTGTTCATATTGGCAGTAATAATTGTCTTCAGCAGTTGCTGCAAATCCTCTTGCTTGTTGGAGAGCAGCAGGTTAAAGAGCTTGTTTTCATCTGTTTTACTTAGCAAATATCCAGACTCGTCCTGATTGTTCTCATTATAAATGCTGATCCTTTTAGTATCGAATGGGGATACCCGCCAGAGCGCCTTCATTGCCTCGACCGGCTCAAGCCGTCAAGCATGTGATGGCAGATCAAGTGCTCGCGATGTCAAGGAAAGAGGCGCTGATCGCGAAGGAAGCCATTGAGAAGGCGGGCATTATTTTTGCCCTCGACATGTCTCTCAAGCGTTGGCCGATTCATCTCGCCGCCAAGCAAGTGCTGGAGTCCGGCAGGATCGGATCGGTCACCAGTTTGAGGGTGCGCAACGCCCACTCGGGGGCGCTGGGAGGGCTTGGCCAGCAATGGCCGCCTCGCAGCCAGCATCTTCGAATTCGAAAACGGCACGATCGCCATCTGCGATACGAGCCATGTCGCCAATAATTCGCCGTTCTCTATGGAGATGTACGGCACAATGGGCAGCTTCCGTGCAAACGGTTTGAATGGGGTTCATCACAAGCTGCTGAAGCAGGAAGACGTGACGGTGCATTTGTTTACCCAAGAACAGCAGACGCACCCGAATCCAATGAGGTTACTTCCGCCTGTGCCGGGGGAGTCATCCATTCATCGCTGGATCAAGGCTATGGATGGCGATATGGAACTTGCTCTGAACGGAACACAGGAAGGCATCGCACTTGCTATCATACTTGAAGGTTTGTATCTATCAGCACGCACAGGAACCAAAGTATACTTTGATGAAATTTGATTATTTCGCCGAAGTTAAGTTCCTCGCTGAAAGGCGTTCACCCAAATGGGGGAACGCTTTTTTATCGTGATCAAGCGCTGCTCGTCAAACAGTATCTCGATTTTCAAAGGAATTTGTAAATTTTTGTCGAATACTCATCTATTATACTATTTGACAAAAAAGGCGAAGCGGATGCTTAAAAAGGGCAAGATCACTATAACGATTATTTGTATCATTTTAGGTTTTGTTGGGTTATTCATTAAATATGGGGCTACCCCGAATTATCCCGAGGCAGTAAAAGGCGAATTGGATTTAACCAAATGGGATTTTGCCAATAACGGGTCCACCCGCTTGGACGGGGAATGGGAGTACTATCGAAATCAGTTGCTCACCCCGGACGATTTCGATCCGCTAAGACATAACGGCAAACGGCCGGAGATGACAGGGTTCGTTCACGTACCAGACAGCTGGGAGAAGTATGCGGTCGGGGGCTTGAACGGGTCTTCGAATGGATATGCGACATTCCGGCTGCATGTTAATTTGCAGGGCGCCTCCGGACAGATCTACGGAATCAGGCAGATAAACATTAAAACAGCTCACAAGCTGTTCGTAAACGGCAGGGAGATCGGTTCCGGGGGACTTCCAGGGACGAACAGGCAGGCGACGATTTCCGTCAATACGCCATACGTTCATTTTTTGCAAATTGACGGAAACAATGCGGATATCATCGTCCAAGTAGCTAATTTTCAGTACTTCCAGGGAGGAATCACCCATCCTATTTATTTAGGGTATCAAGGAGACATTCTGTCCATGCGGGAGTTTGCTGTGGTGGAGGATTTATTAGCCACATCCTGCTTTTTGTTAATCGGCGCTTATTTCATTGTTCTTTTCTTGATGAGAGGACGAGAGCGTTCTTGGCTCTATTTTGGTCTGTGCTGTATAGCGGTCTGCGTATATTTGGCGACTCACGGCGAGAAAATTGCAGCGATGTTTGCGCCGGGGATTTCTTTTGAATTGTTTTTGAAAATACAAACAATCTCCGGTGCAGCATCCGAATTATTTCTCCTGCTATACGCCATGCAATCTTTTCCGGGACTATTTAAGAAAGTCGTCATGAAAGGGTTCGGATTGACTCTCGCAGTGAGATTGCTGCTTATTCTGCTTACACCCGCACCGGTCTTCAGTAAACTTAACAGCGTGGGACTGGTACTGGCATTTGTTGAGATCCTCTACGTCGCCTATGTGATGTCTGCCGGCATGATGCGACGGAGAGAAGGCTCGTTGTTGATGTTGATCGGCGCATTGTCGCTTCTGATCATTGAAGTCGCTTCCGCATTGGACATTTTGGGGATTTTATCCGTCCTGTCCATTCAGACTGCCGCTTGGATAAGTTTTGCCGTTGCCCAAGGGTTATTTTTGTCAAAACAGTTTGTGAATACGTTCAAGAAAGTGGAGACTCTTTCAGAACGGCTGCGATATATGGACCGATTGAAGGACGAATTTCTTGCCAATACATCCCATGAAATGAAAACGCCACTTCACGCCATCATCAATATTGCCGGGTCGCTGCTTGAAGGCGCGGCAGGTCCAATGTCGCCGCATCAGAAGACGAATGTAGCCATGATCAAAGATACCGGCAGGAGGATGGCCAACCTGTTAGGCGATCTGCTTGATTTCTCCAAATTAAAGAATGGAGAGCTTGTTTTGAAGCGGAAAGCAGTAGCTTTACAACCGATCGTTCGCCTTATTTTTGAGATGTTTCGCCATATGGCGGGGGACAAACCGGTGCAATTCGTTGATTTTCTGGACGATCGTCACTATGTTTATGTGGATGAAGACAGGCTCGTCCAAATTTTGAACAATTTGGTCGGTAATGCGCTTAAGTTTACGGATTCAGGTCAGATTGCCGTATCAGCGCGGGAGAATGATGGTTGGCTTGTGATTTCCGTTTCGGATACCGGCATCGGCATTCCGCAAGACAAGCTGGAAGTCGTCTTCGAATCGTTTGAGCAGGCTGGGAAGGCGGTTGCGATGGAGTACGGCGGAATGGGGCTCGGACTCAGCGTTACCAAACGATTGGTGGAATTGCACGGAGGAAGCATTTGGGTGGAATCGGAACAGGGGACAGGGGCCGTATTTACCTTTACAATGCCATCCGCAAATCGGGAAGACGAGAAACGGACCGAAGCGGGAATGAATTTGACGAACGCTTGGCAGGAGTTGGCTGCGCCCCAAATGACGTCTTCGAGTAATGTTCGATTGGATGGGGAAGGCATCTATACGATCCTGATTGCCGATGACGATGCTGCCAATCGGCAGGTGCTGCTCAATCTTTTGTCCGTCGAGAAATATTCAGTCATTGCCGTTTCCAGTGGCATGGATGCGATACGTGAAATTGAGATGAACCGGCGTATCGATTTGGCGATTATCGATCTGATGATGCCTGGCATGTCAGGCTACGAAGTGTGCCGGCATATTCGCAAACGATACTCGTTGTCGGAACTCCCGGTGTTGCTGTTAACTGCTAGAAATCGTCCGGAGGACATTGTGACAGCTTTCGACTCAGGTGCGAACGACTTTCTCGGCAAACCGATCGAGGCGGGCGAATTAAAGGCTCGCATCCGGACACTGCTTGAATTGAAAAAATCGGTTAGCGATTTAATTCATAGCGAGATGGCTTTTTTGCAGGCCCAAATTAAGCCCCACTTCTTGTTTAACACGCTCAATACGGTGATTTCAGTAAGTCATACAGACGTAAGCAAAGCTCAGGATTTACTTGTTGAATTGAGCTTGTACTTGAGAAGCAGCTTCGATTTCCACAACCGGGAACAACTCGTCTCGATCCACAAAGAGCTTGAACTCGTAGAGTCGTATCTGTTCATCGAAAAAGCCCGCTTTGGTCAGCAACTGCAAGTGATCTATGACATCGATGAGGACATTCGCTGCCGCATTCCTCCGCTCATTATTCAGCCAATTGTGGAAAATGCCATTCGGCACGGCGTGATGAAGCGGCCAGAAGGGGGAGTCGTGCGAATTTCCGTGAAAGCGGACCAAGACTGTCTTGTTATTGTTGTATCGGATAATGGACCGGGAATTCCAGATGAAACGAAAGCGTCTTTGTTAAAAGGAAAAAACGGGACGAGAGGAGTTGGGCTCGCCAATATCGAAGGGCGCTTAAGGACACTCTACGGAACGGCTTTAAAGATCGATAGTGTGTCAGGAGAAGGTACGCAAGTTATGATTCGCATTCCGAATTCGATTGGGTGAGGTGACTTATGCTGCGCGCAATATTAATCGACGATGAGCAGCCCGCGCTGGATTTGCTTAAAAAATTGTTGATGACGATCGGAAACATCGAGATTGTCGGAACGTTTACGAAACCGGGCGAAGCAATCCATAGGTTATTGCAGGAGCGCGTGGATGTTGTGTTTTTGGATATTGAAATGCCTGGCTTGAACGGGATCGAAGCAGCCGAACATATCATGGCGATTGACCCAGGAATCGATGTGGTATTTGTGACGGCCTATAATCATTATGCCGTCGAAGCTTTTGAGCTGAATGCCATCGATTACGTGCTGAAACCAACCACAGTTGAACGATTAAGGAAAACTACCACGCGGATCATGTCAGCTGGTAAGCAAGAAAAATTCAACAATGCGGGGCAAACAAGCAAATCCACGTTTATCTGTTTTGGCCGCTTTGAATGGATACGTGATGAGAACGCGGAAGCCGTGTCTCCCGTAAAATGGAGAACATCCAAGGAACGCGAACTGATGGCGTATCTCGTTCATCACCGGAATACGTTTGTTACGAAAGAAAAAATTCTGGAGGATATTTGGCCCAATGCAAATTTGGAGCAAGTTACCGCATTTTTGCATACATGTATCTATAGCATTAGGAAAAAGATAGCGAGCGCCGGCGACAACTATAAGTTGGAGTTTCATAACAACTGCTATCGTTTGGAGATACGTGGTGTTGAATGTGATGCGGCTGGATTTGAG
This sequence comes from Paenibacillus violae, assembly GCF_032461945.1. Taxonomy (NCBI): domain Bacteria; kingdom Bacillati; phylum Bacillota; class Bacilli; order Caryophanales; family Paenibacillaceae; genus Paenibacillus; species Paenibacillus violae. The sequence goes on along the minus strand of NZ_JAWCUD010000018.1, from coordinate 67,271 downwards.
CGGGTTACCGGTGGTGAAATGGTCATAACTCCAGATTCTATCGGGGAATTCGAGAAGATAGCAAACCTTTACAAAGGCAATTATATGGAGGAAGATGGTTTTGCTTGGGCGCAGGAAGCGCAGGAGAAATATAAAAGCGATTATATTGAGTTAATGAGACGAATGTCGGATTACTATTTATCTGTCAAAGAGTTCCGTGCGGCGGTACAATGTTTGCAAAGCGCCCTTCGCCATAACCCTTATCTTGACGATGTCAATGAAAGAGTATTGCTGGTATACGCGAAGTCGGGGGACCGATTGTCCATGATGAGGCATTATGAACGCTTTACGAAGTTATTGCAAGAAGAACTGGGAACCCTTCCATTAAAATCCACGGTTCGATTATTTTCCGAGCTGTACAGCGGCAACGCCGACGATGAGTCGAAGGCGTAAGCCGTTTTTTTTTGCTCAGAATTTGCTTAGAACGATGTGATAAGGTTAAACGAGCTAAGCATGAAATTTGGGGAAGGAAGATGAAAGTTGTCGAATAAAGGAAAAACGGCAAGAAAATTGAATGCGAATTTCTCTGCTTGGAAGCAAATGGCTTATAAAATCATTCGACTGAAATTATCATTATTGTTGCTGTTTAGCACATTTATGTGGATCAATCCTGGGAAAGATGCACATGCAGAACCAACTACGAGTTCTCTTGATAACTGGTACATTCGATCCACGGGACAAACTATGGTTGGCGTCACCTATGGCAACGGCATATATGTGGCGGTAGGTACAAGTGGAACGATAGTGACCTCCAGTGACGGAGTGAGCTGGGTGACTCGCACGTCGGGCACCACGAATACGCTTGATAGCGTCACCTACGGCAACGGCATTTTTATGGCTGTAGGGGTAAGTGGAACGATATTGACCTCCAGTGATGGAGTGAGCTGGACGAGCCAAACGTCGGGCACCTCGTATGAGCTTCGTAGAGTCACCTATGCCAACAGCACTTTTATGGTTGTGGGGTATGGGGGAACGATATTGACTTCCAGTGACGGAATGAATTGGACGAGCCGCACGTCGGGCACCGCGAATGTTCTTTTTGGCGTCACCTACGGTAACGGCACCTATGTGGTGGTGGGGACAAGTGGAATGATACTGGCCTCCAGTGACGGCGGAGTGAGTTGGACGCCCCGCACGTCGAACACCCCGTATCCTCTTTATACCGTTACCTACGACAACGGCACGTATGTGGCGGTTGGGGCGAGTGGAACGATCTTGACTTCCAGCAACGGAGTGAGCTGGGCGCCACGCACGTCGAACACCGCAAATGGACTTAATGGCGTGACCTACGGCAACGGTACGTATGTGGCGGTGGGCTTAAATGGAACGATATTGACTTCCAGTGACGGTGGAGCGAGTTGGGTAACCCGTACGTCGGGCATCACGATTCATCTTTCTGGCGTCAGCTACGTCAACGGCATGTATATGGCAGTGGGAGCAAGTGGAAGGATCTTAACCTCCAGTGATGGATCGAGTTGGACGAGCTCCCTGTATGGTGTAACCTTGAATCCTATTTACAGCGTCATCTACGCCAACGGCAAGTATTTGGCGGTGGACTATAATGGAGTCATATTGACCTCGAGTGACGGAGCGAGCTGGACGAGCCGCACGTCGGGCACTACGTTTCCTCTGTACGGCGTCACCTTCGACAACGGCAAGTATGTAGCGGTGGGGTATGGTGGTAGAATCTATACCTCCAGTGACGGAACGAACTGGACGAGCCAAACGTCGGGCACCGGGAATCATCTTTATGGCGTCACCTACGCCAACAGTAAATATGTTGCAGTGGGGGCAAGTGGAACGATCTTAACCTCCAGTGACGGAGTGATTTGGACAAACACTGCGTCGGGCATTCCGAATGATCTATGGAACATTACCTACGGCAATGACACCTATGTGGCGGTGGGTGCAAATGGAACGATCCTTACCTCCATGGACGGAATGAGTTGGACGAGCCAAACGTCGGGCACCACGAATATTCTTTACGGCATCAGTTACGGCAATGGTAAGTATGTGACGGTGGGTGCAGGTGGAACGATCATAACCTCCAGTGACGGAGCGAGCTGGATGAGCCAAACGTCGAGCACTTCGAATGAGCTTCGTGGCGTCGGCTACGGCAACGGTACGTACGTGGCGGTTGGAGCAAGCGGAACGCTCTTGACCTCCAGTGACGGAACGAGCTGGGCGAGTCACGCGTCGGGCACCTCGAGTGTTCTATATAGTGTCAACTACGCTAATCGCACGTATGTGATGGTAGGGTACTCTGGCACGATTTTGCAATCGTCAATCGTAGATGCGCTGACCAACGCGGCAACGCCGGGCATTGATACGCAGCCAACGGGCGCAGCGGTCAATGAAGGAGATAGCAGCCCGACTTTGAGTGTAGCAGCTAGCGTGAGTGACGGCGGATTGCTGACGTACCAGTGGTACAGCAATACGACGAACAGCACGAGCGGCGGCACAGCGATCAGCAGTGCAACAAGCCCAACCTATGCCGCACCGACGGCAACTTCAGGCACGACCTACTACTATGTGGTCGTGACCAACACGAACAACAACGCGAGCGGCAAGAAGACGGCAACGGCAACGAGCAGCATCGCTGTGGTCACGGTGAATGCACTGACCAACGCGGCAACGCCGGGCATGGATACGCAGCCAACGGGCGCAGCGGTCAATGAAGGAGATAGCAGCCCGACTTTGAGTGTAGCAGCTAGCGTGAGTGACGGCGGATTGCTGACGTACCAGTGGTACAGCAATACGACGAACAGCACGAGCGGCGGCACAGCGATCAGCAGTGCAACAAGCCCAACCTATGCCGCACCGACGGCAACGGTTGGTACGACCTACTACTATGTGGTCGTGACCAACACGAACAACAGCGTGAGCGGCACGAAGACGGCAACGGCAACGAGCAGCATTGCTGCGGTCACGGTGAATGCGCTGACCAATGCGGCAACGCCGGGCATGGATACGCAGCCAACGGGCGCAGCGGTCAATGAAGGAGATAGCAGCCCGACTTTGAGTGTAGCAGCTAGCGTAAGCGACGGCGGATTGCTGAGCTACCAGTGGTACAGCAATACGACGAACAGCACGAGCGGCGGCACAGCGATTAGCAGTGCAACAAGCCCAACCTATGCCGCATCGACGGCGATGGTAGGTACGACCTACTACTATGTGGTCGTGACCAACACGAACAACAGCGTGAGCGGCACGAAGACGGCAACGGCAACGAGCAGCATCGCTGCGGTCACGGTGAATGCGCTGACCAATGCGGCAACGCCGGGCATGGATACGCAGCCAACGGGCGCAACGGTCAATGAAGGAGATAGCAGCTTGAGTTTGAGCGTAGCAGCCAGCGTAAGCGACGGCGGATTGCTGAGCTACCAGTGGTACAGCAATACGACGAACAGCACGAGCGGCGGCACAGCGATCAGCAGTGCAACAAGCCCAACGTATGCCGCATCGACGGCAACGGTAGGTACGACCTACTACTATGTGGTTGTGACCAACACGAACAGCAGCGTGAGCGGCACGAAGACGGCAACGGCAACGAGCAGCGTCGCTGCGATCACGGTGAATGCGTTGACCAATGCGGCAACGCCGGGCATGGATACGCAGCCAACGGGCGCAGCGGTCAATGAAGGAGATAGCAGCCCGACTTTGAGTGTAGCAGCTAGCGTAAGCGACGGCGGATTGCTGAGCTACCAGTGGTACAGCAATACGACGAACAGCACGAGCGGCGGCACAGCGATCAGCAGTGCAACAAGCCCAATCTATGCCGCACCGACGGCAACGCCAGGCACGACGTACTACTATGTGGTTGTGACCAATACGAACAGTAGCGTGAGCGGCACGAAGACCTCAACGGTAACGAGTAACATCGTAGCGGTCACGGTGAGCATTGCACCTACTTATACGATTGCTCCTATAACAAATCAAACGTTAACTGAACTTACTCAAGGTTACGCTTCGGGTACCCAAGAGACAAAAACCATTAATATAACAAATACCGGAACGAGCGATTTATCGAATTTGTCGGCAGCGATTAGCGGCGAACATGCTAGTAATTTTGTGATTACCCAACCAAGTTCGACATTAGTGAGCGGAGCGGCCGCAACAAGCTTTACGGTTAAAGCAATAGACGGGTTGCCAACCGGCAGATATACCGCAACGGTAACGTTATCGGCAACACATATGACGGATGTGACGTTTACCGTAACACAAACTGTCAACTTGCTGAACTCTCCTGCGAGTCCGCAAAATCTCATAGCTACCGGAGGAGACCGTAATATTACACTAAATTGGAGCACGGTAACGGGAGCAACGTATTACAACATTTATATGACGACTGCTTCAAATGAATTTGGTGACGCTTAAATTGCTACCGTTACTTCTTCTACCTATCATGTACAAAACTTGTTAAACGGCACGACTTATTACTTTACAGTGAAAGCAGGTAACTCTGGAGGCTTGAGTGTGGAATCCAATCAAGCCAACGCCACTCCGGCAACGGTTCCGGCAGCACCAACGAATGTTTCGGCAGTAGTTGGAAATGGAACAGCGACCATTACTTTTACGGCTCCAACCGACAATGGAGGAAGTGCGATTACGGGGTATGAAGTAACAGCTTCATCAGGGAATATAACCGTAACAGGCCCATCAAGCCCGATTATCATTACGGGTTTGGTGAATGGAACGAGCTATACGTTTACGGTGAAAGCGATCAGTGATGTAGGAAAAAGTGTACCTTCTGCAGAGTCGAATGCGGTCATTCCGCAAACTTCATCCCGTGATGATAGGGATAGCAATACGCCATTTGCGCCTAACACTCCAACGACACCGGAGAACAAGATAACTAATGTGGATATACTTGTCAACGGTAAAGTGGAGAACGCGGGAACTGCAACAACGATCCAGCGAAACGGCCAATCCATAACAACGGTGGTTGTCGATCAGAAAAAGCTGGAGGACAAGCTCGTATCGGAAGGTCAGCATGCAGTGGTTGCGATTTCAGTAAACCATAAATCCGATGTGGTCATTGGCGAGCTGAACGGCCAGATGGTGAAAAACATGGAGGACATGCAAGCTGATCTTAAGATTATTACTGATCGCGCTACCTATACAATTCCAGCGCAACAAATCAATATTAACACCATATCCGAACAAGTCGGCAAGTCGGTAGCCTTGCAAGATATCAAGGTGCAAATTGAAATTGCCGTACCAACAATAGATACAGTGAAAGTTGTTGAGAACGCGGCAGCCAAAGGAACGTTCACGCTTGTTGTACCGCCGCTTAACTTTACAGTTAGAGGTACCTACGGAGATAGGAGCATCGAAGTATCGAAGTTCAATGCTTACATAGAACGAACTATTGCGCTTTCAAATGATGTTGATTCCAGCAAGATTACTACAGGTGTTGTTCTTGAGACAGACGGAACCGTTCGTCATGTACCAACCAAGATTGTTGTAATTGATGGCAAATATTACGCCCAAATCAACAGCTTAACGAATAGCACGTATGCTATCGTCTGGCATCCGTTCGAATTTAATGATGTGGCGGATCATTGGGCTAAACAAGCTGTGGGCGATATGGGCTCGCGGATGGTCATCGATGGTACTGGCAATGGTATGTTTAGTCCAGACCGGGAGATTACCCGCGCTGAGTTTGCAGCCATCATTGTTCGTGGATTGGGACTCAAACTGGAGCATGGAACAACAGAATTCTCGGATGTGAAATTGACGGATTGGTATAGCAGTGTTGTCACTACTGCTTATGCGTACCACTTGATAGGCGGCTTTGAAGACGGCACTTTCCGTCCAATGGACCGGATTACGCGGGAACAGGCCATGGTTATCCTCTCCAAAGCGATGACGATCACTAGATTGAATGCCGAGCTATCAATTCAATCAACAGATGTAATCCTTCGGGACTTTGGAGATATGTCAGAAGTATCCCCATGGGCGCTGAACAGCGTTGCGGACAATGTGCAGGCTGGCCTTGTAGCAGGAAGAAGCGGTAATGAGCTTGCACCAAAGGATTACATGACTAGGGCTGAGGTTGCTGCAATCATCCAGAGATTATTGCAAAAATCTGGGCTGATTTAGTAGAAGCGTTGTACAAAAAAACACGAGCCAAACTGGCATTGTGTTTTTTTGTGCTGTAATCAATACCGTCAATCAGGATGAAGGAAACTAACCGCCGGACTTTGCTGTGTTTTCGCGCACTTTACTCGGAGACACTGCGTAATATTTGCTAAACGCCCGGCTGAAAGAATATAAATCGGGATAACCGAGCGTCATGGCGATTTCCGAGACCGAATGCCGCGTTTGCTGCAGAAGTTGAAGGGCTCTCTCCATGCGGAGCTTTTGCAAATATTGGATAGGCGTCATCCCGATCTGTTCGGCGAATATTTTGGAGAAGTAAGCCCGATGAACCGAAATATACGCAGCGACGTCTTGCACGTTAATATTTTCGGTGTAATGCATATTCATATACTCTATGCTTCGAGGAATCCAGCCAGCAGGACCTGCATCTGGTTCTTCGGTGTTTTTTTGCGGGATCATAAGTCCGAATATGCGGTAGATTGCCGTAATCAAATCGACTTGTCGCCGACTGCTGTTATCTTCCTGTTGACTGAATAGATGGATGAGCGATGTTTCGAGTTCTTTCCCGATCATACCCAAGATATAAGGGGCAGAGGGATGGAAGCCGGCTTTCTCGAGCAGCAGCGGCGTTTGCCCGCCATCGATGGAAACCCAAATCATTTCCAAGGGCTGGCCGGACGGAACAATGAAATGGTGGTAGACGACACCCGGATATGCGCAAAAAACATCGCCTTTGGTTAGCTCAATGTGCTGATCTCCATAACGATGACGAACCTTTCCGTTTATAACAAAATGCAATGCGTAATAGTCGATCATCCGCTGCGGGAAGCGATAATCTGGCCCTGCTTTGAGGCGCCCCATCCGGACTGGCCATAAGCCTCCGTTCAAGGCTAGTTCGTCTACAACATAATTGCGTGATTCTTCATATTCGTCAGGATGCTGCCGCTTGCTCATGTCTTCGTCCCCACTTCCTGAATTCAGCCTGTTGACAGTAGGGTCAAGTATAACATTGACCTTACAAAATGCCAAACTGGAATTGCGAAATACCATTTTCGGACGGGGCGTTCAGGTTTTATGATAGTGAGGTAAAAAAGATGGGGAGATGAAAACATGAGTTTAATAGAAGCGACGCCCAACAAGACAAAGCAGCGCAAAGGCATTGGCATTATTGATAGCGATATCCATCATACGTTTCAGGACATCAAGCAGCTGTTTCCTTACTTGCCGCGAAAATACAGGGAGCGTATTGAACTGTGGGGACCGAGTCTTGGCGGGGGGCCGGGCACACTGAACGGAGGCAACATCGGAAAAAGAGCCGATTCTTTCCCTCCAAACGGCGGACCAGCCGGTTCGGATCTGGATTTCATGGTCGAGCAGCTTCTGAATCCTTTCGACATCCGCTACGGGATTTTGACCGGTGAATTTATAGCGAGCACGAACACTGCTGATACGTATTACTCGGCCGCACTGTGTTCCGCTTTCAACGACTATACGATTGAGCATTGGCTCGAGAAGGAGCCCCGGTTCAGAGGCTCCATCTACCTGCCGATTCACGATGTAGCTGCATCGGTACGGGAAATCGAACGGCTCGGTTCCCATCCCGGAATGGTTCAGGCGTATGTTCCGTCGGGTTCGTCCCATCCTTACGGAAATAAAATGTATCCAGGATTGGAAAGCACTGCGTGACCAGACGCCTTGGGTGAAGAAAAAGCCTAGCGAATATTTACTCACCAACATGTACATCGGCTCTCAACCGATTGAGGAAGCGCCGAACCGTCAAGCTTTCGATACGTTGTTCGAGGCTATGCACGCCAAGGAAAGGCTGCTCTTCTGCAGCGATTACCCGCACTGGGATTTCGACTCGCCGAAGCTCGTTTTCCCCAAGATGGACAAAGAAACGACAGAGAATGTGTTTTACAATAATGCTGCCAGGTACTATGGTTTGCCTATGCAGGACAGAACGGAGGAATAGCGATGGCGCAACATTATGTAGGAACATGGGATGAATTCACCGACGGCGAACCCAAAATTGTTGATGTAAAAGGGCGGAGCGTAGGCATTTATAAAGTATCCGGCAAGCTTCATGCCATTCTTAATTACTGTCCACATCAGGGGGCCAGCCTATGCAAAGGACCCGTTACATCATGGGTCACATCGCCGTTGCCCGGGCAATTCGTTTATGAACAAGAAGGGGAGATCGTTCGTTGTCCCTGGCACCATTGGGAATTTGACATTAAAACCGGCGGTCTAGTTGTAGATCATAAAGTCCGCACGAAAACTTACGAGGTTTTCGTAGAAACGTTTGACTTGTCGGTGGAGCAGGGGAAAGTGTACATCGAGGCGTAGCAGATCTAATGAAAACCTTATTCGAGAGCGAGAAGACTGTTTGTAGGTCTTTTGTTCGGATAAGGTTTTTTACTTCATACATCAATTTCGGGACCTTACAAAATGATAAATGGAAAATGTGCTTTTGGGCAAGGTGTCATAGATGTTTTGACCTGCATTTGGATACATAGCCGTCTTTCTAAACATACTAAAATTAAAGATTGGTAATGCCGTTTAATTTAAAGTATCTGGAGAGGATAGATAGCATTGAGTGTTGCAAATAAGGAAACAGGAAGTAGTTCAATCAAAAAAGGGCCTATTTTGTTTGTGATGATTTTGGGGGCCTTCTTAACCACATTGAATCAAACGATTATGAGTGTTGCAACCCCCGAACTTATGAAGGACTTTAATATCGCGGCATCGACGGCCCAATGGCTGACAACCGGTTACCTGTTGGTTAACGGAGTGCTGATCCCTATTACGGCATACTTCATGCAGCGTTTCAGTACAAGGCAGCTGTTTCAGGCATCGATGTTCATTTTCCTTCTCGGTACTGTCATTGCTGCAATCGCACAGGACTTCCCAACCCTGCTTACGGGTCGAATGATTCAAGCAGCCGGTGCAGGCATCGTGATGCCCCTCCTCTCAATGGTTATTTTAACACTGTTCGTGCCTGAAAAAAGAGGGGCCGCAATGGGAATGATGGGACTTGCTATCATTTTTGCTCCAGCCATTGGACCAACACTAGCGGGTTACATTTTGGAACACTACAAATGGGAGGTCATGTTTTATGGCATGATTCCGTTTGCTGTTATTGTTATCGCATGTGGGTTCATTTTTTTGAAAAATGTATCCGAACGAATCAACGCTCGCTTCGATATTCTAAGCGTCACTTTCTCTACCATCGGTTTTGGCTCCCTGCTGTATGGGTTTAGCAGAGCGGGAAGCTTGGGCTGGTCGAGCAATGAGGTTATTCTAACGATCGCGATTGGTGTTGTTTCACTTGCTATTTTCTCTTGGCGTCAGTTGACTTCGAATACCCCTTTGCTCGATCTGCGGGCATTCAAGTACAGTATGTTTTCCTTGACAACGGTCATCGGTATCGCGGTGACGATGATTATGTATGCAGATATGATGCTGCTGCCGCTTTATTTGCAAAATGCACGAGGATATACGGCTCTAGAATCCGGACTTTTGTTGCTTCCTGGTGCTCTCGTGATGGGTTTCCTAATGCCTGTAACCGGTAAACTGTTCGATCGATTTGGTGCAAAATGGTTGGCGATTATTGGATTGCTCATTACGATTGGAACAACCCTTGGTTTTACTGATTTAACAGACTCAACTACTTACACCTATTTGGTACTCATGTCTACTGCACGACGAATTGGAATGGCTTTATTATTGATGCCAATTCAAACCGCAGGTTTGAACCAATTGCCAACACGATTGAATCCTCATGGTACAGCAATCTCAAATACGATGCGTCAAGTAGCAGGGGCTATCGGCACCTCTCTGCTTATAACTGTCATGAGCGATCGAACCAAAACGCATCTTCAGGATATGATGACGAGTGGTGGAGCAACTGCGGGTGTAACACAAGCTCAACTTATAACAAATGCAACCATAGAAGGAATTAATGATGCCTATCTTGTTATTGTTGCCATCGGTGTTGTTGGACTGGTGTTTTCCTTCTTTATCAAAAGAGTAAAACAAGGCACGGAAGAAGTTCCATCGCTACAAGAAAGTGAATTAACGCCTACATATAGGCCCACAGAACGAGTTGGAGAGATTAAATATGCCACGCAGCAAACTGCTGCTGATAATGAGTTTCGTAATGCTATAAAAGGTTTTTCAAACAAATCTCAATCTCCAAAAAACGATATGCTTTTTAACGATAATGATTACAGGAAGGCTCTCCACGGGTTAAAGGGAAATGAGAAAGAGGCGAGTGATGTGGTTGTAATTGACGATAAAGCATATCGAGATGCTCTTAAAAAACTTAAAGAAGAATCAGATCAACTTTAAGTTTATAAGAATCGGGCTATTAGGAATAGTGATAAGACTACTATACGTAGGAGGGCATACGATGAAGATTTATATCGTTTATGATAGCGAGGTTGGGCATACAGAAAAGCTTGCTCGATCCATTGCAAAAGGTGCTAAAAATGTAGAAGGGACAGAGGTTTTTATCCATCATGTCAATAACGCAAATATCAGAGATCTTGCGCAGATGGATGCTATTATCTGGGGATGCCCCGGACACTTTGGCACGATTAGTTCGGGCTTAAAGGCTTGGATTGATAAGCTCGGTTCGTTATGGGCAGAAGGAAATCTAGTTGATAAAATCGGTGCCGTATTCTGTACAACAGCGACCGTACATGGTGGCATCGAGGCGACTCTGCTTAACTTGATTACACCGATGTTGCATCAAGGCATGATGGTTGTTGGATTACCCGCTAGTATTCCGGGGAATGCTTTTTACGGCAGCTATTATGGAATAGGGGTTACATCTCCGGATGAAGATACCGAAGATGAGCTTAGTCATTCACTATATGACAAAGGTATCCTACTAGGTGAATCTTTAGGTACACGCGTGGCAAATATGACAAAAATCTTCTTAACCGGTAAGGAGCACCTTTCTAGACAAGGCAGCTGATTATGTTCAGCTGTTTTTTCATTTTGACCGTTGGATAATAGATTAGAATTGATATTCATCCATGAAATGATATATTAAGTATATCAACATAAAGCGTTAGGGTGAATAAGATGGAAACGCATTTATACAAACAGTTGTATACGCATATCGTTCATGAGATTCAACAGGGGAAATTAAAGACTGGTGATCGTGTTTCATCCGAAAAAGAATTAGCCGAACAATTTGGTGTTAGCCGCATTACTTCCAAAAAGGCGCTCGAAAGGTTGGCAGAAGCGGGTGTTATCAAACGTATCCAGGGAAAAGGGTCGTTTGTGGCGAATGGTTATACTTCGGGTTTGGAGCAAATGCGCCAATCGGAGGAAAGAACGAGTGCGGAGAATGCTGCTCAAGAAAGACCTCTCATTGGATTAATTATTCCAGGTTTTTCGGATGAATATGGTTTGAAGCTCCTTCAATCCATGGAAAAGCAGAGCGCACGGCATGGTTGTGATTTCATCATCAAGAGGACCGGCGGGAGCAAAGAAGAAGAAGAGCATGCGATCCAACTTTTTGTCGGCCTAGGTGTCAAAGGATTAATCGTGACCCCCGTCCATGGCACGCATTATAATGCGGAACTCATTCGTCTAGTCTGGGGCAAGTTTCCTGTTGTATTGGTCGATCGGTATTTGAAAGGAATTCCGGTATGTTCCGTTTACACGGATAACAGAAAAGCGGCGGAAGATCTTACGCTTCATTTGATCGGGAAAGGCCATCAAAACATCGGCTATTTATCCCCGCCGGTTGAAAATACGTCAGCGCTGGAAGACAGGCTTCTCGGATACACGTTGGCTTTTACCCGGGAAGGGTTGAAGTTAGATCAGGACTATTGTTTAACGAATATTACAGGCACCCGTTCAGGTTCATGGGCAGAGGATTTAGAGACGCTCAAAAGCTTTTTAGAACAAAACAGCCATGTAAAAGCGTTTGTTGTTTCGGAATATCTGGTCGCCACCATGTTGGCTCAAGCCATTAACGCACAAGGAAAGATGTTGGAGACCTACGATATCGTCTGCTTCGACTCATTAAAAGATTTTATGGGAAAGCCGATTTTCACTCACATTCAACAAGATGAGAAACGGATGGGTGAGGAAGCGGTGGACTTGTTAATCTCGCAGTTATATGGAGAAGTTGTCACTGAACAAAGAATTGTCGAACATAGGATGATTGTGAAAGAATAGCAAGTAAAATTTATGAACAGAGAAACCGTGGAATTTAAATTCCATGGTTTTTTATTTTCTAGTTTCCCTGATGTGTCTACTACCGTCGAAAAAGTAAAATTTTGTACAAGCATGTCGCAAAATCGTAGTGGACATGGTAGATTTGGCCATATTATTATACTTAGTATACAAACACATTTACCGGCTTGTTTGTATCAGGAAGTGTCATACTATTCTTGCTTTTCTGAAGGAGGTAACAGTATGTATCGGAGCAATAAGAAAATGTTATCCATCTCCACCTGTGTCTTGTGTGCAACTGTGTTATTCGGCTGTTCGAAGGGGACTGAAACGACAAACACCACAGCCAGTACAACGGCCCCGGCAGCAACTAGTGCAGCTACAGCTGCAGCAAAGGAAACGAAAGCACCCGATGCTGCAAAAAAAACCATCACCATCACATATAGAGACGATGGTACTGGTGAGAACGGAACGCTTTACAAATGGTTTAAAGATGCGGCTGCCAGCTATCCGAACAAAGATGTCATCATCAAGCAGACGCCGATCCAGGCTTCTGAAGGCGATTACTTCGCGAAAATTGCGCTAGCCCTCAAATCGAAAGACACAGCACCGGATATCGTTACAGAAGACACCTTCATGTTAAACTCCGATGCCAGTGCCGGCCTCTTGTCTCCTTTGGATGACAAAGTAAAAAGCTGGGCCGACTGGACAAATGGTTCCTTCATCGAAGCGATGAAAAAAGGGGTAACAGCCGCCGACGGTAAAATTTACGGCGTACCGTATAACACGGACTCCCGGGGACTCTGGTACAACAAGCAAATTTTCAAACAAGCTGGACTGCCTGAAGATTGGAAACCAAAAACGTGGGATGAAGTCTTGAGCGCAGCAAGAACAATCAAGGAAAAAGCAGCCAAGGACGTTGTACCTTTCTGGATGAACATGGGTAAAGCAACGGGCGAAGCGACTTCCATGCAAACTTACGAAATGCTGCTTTATGGAACAGGCGAAAGACTTTATGATGATGCGACTTCGAAGTGGACCGTTAAAAGTCAAGGTATTATGGATGCGCTTTCATTCGTCGATACCATTAACAAAGAGAAACTTGGCCCTCCTCTTTCCAAAGTATTGAATGGCCAAGCGGGCAACTCCTCTGCTCGTGAATATTTGCCAAAGGGTAAACTCGGCATCTCCTTGGACGGTTCCTGGATTGCAGGCAACTATCTGCCGAATGGTGCAGCTCCATGGCCGGAGTATAAAGACGTGCTGGGCTTTGCTCCAATGCCGACAAGTAAAGGTCAAGCTCCAGGTTCCATTACTTTAGCCGGCGGATGGGCGCTGTCTGTTCCTGCTAACGCGCAGCATAAAGACGAAGCTTGGGACTTCATCAAATATGCCCTTAACAAAGAAAACACGCAAAAACTTGTAATTGCAAGCGGTAACATTACAGTTCGGGCCGACGTTGCCAAAGATCCGGGTTATACGCAAATGCCGTTTAATGCCATTGCTACGGATTATTTGAAAAATGCGGAGTTCCGACCTGCTCGTGATAAATATCCAGAAGTATCCACACAAATTCAGGCTATGGTTGAGTCTGTGGCGACAGGCACCTCACCTGCCGATGCGATGAAGAAGTATCAACAAGACGTAACGCGCATTGTTGGAGAGGATAAAGTCAGCGTGAAGTAATGGCAACACCTTGCCCTGGCGCCCTATTCTCAGAATACGGGGGTCAGGGCAAGCTTGGGTTGCCTACATCACCAAGGAGAAAGGAGAGAACTATGATGAGCAGTTCGGCAATCCCGATAACCTCGAGAAAGACGTACACATGGTTGTATTTTTTATTTCCTTCGTTGGCCGTTATGCTAGTTTTCTTCATCTATCCGATCTTGCTAACGTTTTTCTACTCATTTACGAACTTGGCATTGACCGGAGAATCGGCCAAACAGCTGAAATTTGTTGGTTTTGACAACTATGTCCGCATGTTCGCGGATCCAACGGTTAGAGTCAGTATCTGGAACACATTAGTTTTCCTGATCGGCTCAGCTGTCATCGGTCAACAAGTGCTGGGATTTTTGATCGCAATCTTGATGAAACGTAAAAATAAAACGTTCCGGCGTGTGATTGGAACTGTCGTTCTCGCAGGTTGGGTCACACCTGAAATTGTTTGCGCATTATGTCTCTACAGCTTTTTCGGCGACGAGGGTACGTTAAACGCCATTCTAAGTACACTAGGCATTCCGACGGTCACTTGGCTATACACCGTTCCGATGCTCACAATTATTTTAGCGAACGTCTGGCATGGAACAGCCTTCTCTATGCTTGTGTTTCAAGCAGCACTTGACGATGTGCCGAAAGAAATCGAGGAAGCGGCCCTTGTCGATGGAGCATCACGGTGGAAAATTTTAACTTCTATTATTCTTCCTTATATCAAAGGAACGATTACTACCAATGCGATGCTGGTTACTTTACAGACCCTAGGCGTTTTTGGCCTCATCTATGCGATGACCGGCGGGGGACCAGGCACAGCAACAACGACATTACCTATCTTTATGTATAACCAGGCCTTCATTAACTATCAGCTCGGTTACGGTACGGCCATTTCTTTATTGCTCTTGCTTCTGGGTATTGTGTTGAGTTTGTTCTATATTCGCACTTTAAAAGAGTAAAACCACAAGGAGAGTTGGTATGACTGAGATCTACCGTAAAGTCGTTTATCGCACCTTGCCCTACGCAGCCCTCACCTTTATCGGCATTTGTTTCCTGCTACCACTCTTATGGGTGCTAGTTGCCTCCGTGGATCCTAACGCGATGCAATCGCTCAAGGTCCCAAGCTCTTTGACAGCAGGCAACTATATCGACGTGATCACTAGTAGCGCCAACCAGCGCGCATTTCTAATAGGACTGTTCATTTCGGTCGGTCAAGCTTTGATTGTTGTTCTAATAGGTCTGCTAGCGGCTTATCCACTGTCTAGATATCAATTGAAGTATAAGAAGCCGTTCATGTTGACCATCTTATTTATGACTTCGCTGCCAATCACAGCCGTTATGGTCCCTGTGTATCAATTGTTTTTGACATTAAAGCTTTATGACAATATCTTCGGTGTCATTCTTTTTAAAGTCGCCTCTGCGATGCCTTATGGCATCTGGATGCTCAAAAATTTTATGGATTCCGTACCGAACGAGTTAGAAGAAGCGGCATGGGTGGATGGTGCATCCATTCTAGCAGGCATCCGCAGGATCGTCACTCCATTGATGATTCCGGGCATATGCACGGTTGCTATCTTTACCTTCTCCGGTAGTTGGGGCAACTTTTTCGTTCCCTACATTCTCTTAAGTACGCCTGAGAAGTTCCCGGCGGCGCTCAAGCTATACCAATTCTTCGGGCAGTACGGCATGGTGAGTTATGGTAAATTAGCAGCGTTTTCTACGCTCTATGCCATTCCGTCCGTTATCATGTATATTCTCTCTCAGCAATTTATGTCCAAAGGTTTCGGCCTCCAAGGCGGGACTAAAGGGTAGCGTGATTACGAAGATCGATATGTGAACGGACTGAAAATAAGATGCAACAGGAAAAACCCTTACCTATTAGAGGTGAGGGTTTTTCCTGTATTTAGAAGTCGGCGATTTCGTTGGTCGACCTCTAACTTTTCTATTGCGCGGTCAAAATTTGTGGACCTTCGGCCGTGATGGCGATCGTATGCTCGTATTGGGCAGCGAGCTTGTTATCTATCGTCCGTGCGGTCCAGCCGTCCGGATCGATTGTCATGAAGTAGCTGCCTTCGGTAATCATGGGCTCAATCGTGAACACCATACCTTCCTTGATACGAAGGCCTTTTCCAGGCTTGCCGACATGCATATAAGTCGGCTCCTCGTGCAGATCGCGGCCGATGCCATGGGCGAGAAGGTCGCGTACGACGCCGAAACCGTGTGACTCCGCATGCCGCTGAATCGCGCTCGTCACGTCGCCGAGTCGATTGCCGATCCGCGCCTGCCCGATGCCCAGATCAAGACATTCCTTCGTGACACGCATCAACTTCTCGGCCGTCGGCGAGATCTGTCCGACCGCATAACTCCAGGCCGAATCGCCTAGCCAGCCATCGAGCTCAGCGACCGTGTCGATCGTCACGATATCGCCTTCCTCAAGTGGCTTATTGCTAGGGAAGCCATGTGCGATCACATCGTTGGCGGAGGCACAGGTCGCATAGGCATAGCCCTTATAGCCTTTCTGGTATGGCTTTGCACCGTGCTTCAACATAATGTCCTCGAATATGCGATCAATCTCATTGGTGGTAATACCCGGTTTGATAAGCGGAGCGATTGTACGATGGCATTCAGCCACCACTTGGCATGCCTTACGGATAGCCTCAATTTCATGCTTGCTTTTTAAAATAACCATGTTCGTATCAGGACTCCTTTGTAATAGCTTGCATAGCGATTCGGGCGATTCGATCGACGTCCAGGTTGGAATTGCCCGCATAGTAGTGCAGTCCACAGCAACCGACCAGCACGGCGAGCATATGATCGAGGCTGTCGTCTTCGCACTGGGCGATCGCTTGGAGTGGAACATACAGCCGTTCCATAAATTTTCTTTTGGCGTGTTGTCGATCCCTTTCAGGCAAGCCTGCATAATGTTCCGCCGCCATTTTGTAGACGAGATATGCGCGGGCATCTGACTGCCACAGCTGAAGCAGCGTTTTACAGTACGTCAACAACTGGCTGTCATCCCAGGGGCCGCCGCTGGTGGACGCCCATTTTGCGATCACTTGCTCGCACCGCTCGAAGCCGCTTTCTAACACATCTTCTATTAATAAATGCCGGTTGGGGTAATAATGGTATACGGTCCCGTAACCAAGGCCAGCCTCGCGGGCGACGTCGCGAATATCAAAGCTGCCGCCCGTGCGAAAGTAGGAGAGCGCGGCGACGTCCAGGATCTGTTCTTTGCGCTGTATGCGTATGAGCTCATTTTGTTCTTTGGTGCGGGGGCACATAACGTGCTAACCTCCTTATATAGACCTGCAAATTTGTCGATATAAAAATAGTAACGCATGGGGAGGAGAAATGCAAAAGATTTGTTGGTATTTGATGGCAGAAGAAGGATGAAGGGGGACAAGCTCTCATGCATTATTAAGATTTAGTTTGACGTTCAATTTCTTCTTACTAAAAATTGGAATATAAGAAGCGGCAAAAGGGAAAAATAACCGAAACTTTCCATTCAAAGAAGAGAGGGAGCTCAAATGAAAGTCGATCCATCTCTAAACGTCAACGAAAAGTTGCTGCAAAATATGCTTTTCAATAGCGCTGACTTTAAATCGAGTACATTTCAAATCGGTAACTGTAGTTATCGGCTCTTTTATTTGGATACAATGATTGAACTTGCAGTGGTGCAGGAGCACGTCATTCGACCCTTGCTTCAGCAAACGGGAGTCCTCAATCTTCGTGAAACTGTGTCTGTCTTGGAATTTAAGGAGACGGAGTTACTGAGTGATGCGGTGAATGCACTTGTGGAAGGTAAAACGGTGCTTCAAGTCGATGGAGAAGTGAAGCTTTACTTACTTGGAACGGAAGCGAAAAAAGAGCGCGCCGTTAACCTGCCCGTAAATGAACGAGTACTGCGCGGATCTAATGAAGCGTTGATCGAAAATGTGAATACAAATATTAATTTGCTGCGCAAAATGATTGTCACACCAGATCTCGTCGTCAAATACTATTGTCTTGGCAGACGATCGAATACGAAAGTCGCCTTACTGTACTTGCAAGAGCTTGCTAACGAACAAGTGATCCAAGAGTTTGAGCGTAGAATTGGCCTTATCGACATCGATTATGTTGAAGCACCAGGCTTTATTCAAGAACTTATTGAGGATCGGAAATTCTCCCTGTTTCCACAATTGATGATTACGGAGAGACCAGATCGTGTTAGATCATATTTAATGAATGGAAAAATAGGGATCTTAACCGATGGTTCGCCGGATTGCATTATTGCTCCCGTCTCCTTCTGGGCATTCTTGCAATCCCCTGATGATTATCAAATAGGTTGGTTACTTGGCAGTGCTTTCAGGTTTCTTCGCATATTAAGCTTTATTATTGCAATGAGCTTGCCTGGCATGTATGTTGCGTTAGTCACATTTGATCCACGTATGCTTCCTTTTGAAATTTCATTAACTCTTCAAAGCTCTATGCAATACGTTGCCATGCCTCCGGTACTCGAAGCGATATTCATGTTGGTCACGCTCGAAATATTAAGAGAAGCGACTGTAAGATTAGCAAGTCCTATAGGCCAAACCATTGGTGTTGTTGGCGGTATAGTCATCGGAACTGTTGTTGTTCAGTCAAATCTGGTTTCCACCATGATGGTCATCATCGTTGCCTTTACGGCTGTTGCGTCCTTTAGTATTCCGTCTTATGAAATGAGCAGTGCCGCACGTTTATTGTCATTTCCTATCATTCTAATGGCCGCAACCTTTGGATTAATTGGCTTAGAATTATCTTACCTAATTGTGCTGACGCATTTAGCGCGTTTAAACACAATGGGACTCCCCTACTTTTATAGTGGATTCAACAAAAGTACAATTATGGATACCTTTTTCCGAGGACCTATTAAGAGTCTAAGGGAACGTACGAAAGAAAGCTTGTCCAAAGATAAAACGAGAATCCGAGTGCAGAGGGGTAAAAATGAATGATTCACCTTAAGAAGCTTTCTTTAACACAGCTTTTTAATCTCATTATTTTAACTCAAGTAGGTGTATCCGTCTTATCAATTCCCTTTGCAGAGTCCAAACACTCAGGTTATGACTCATGGATATCTGTATTCATCGGAGGGGTTATTGCGCAAGCGATTATCACAATTATCTATTGCCTTAGTGCGAGATACGCCGATCGGGCGTTGCCTCAATATATGAATAACATTGTTGGCAAGGTAATGGGATCTATTCTGAATATGGTCATAGGGTTATATTGTGCCGAGTCCAGTCTAATGGTCATTGTTTCTTATTCTGATGTGTTAAGCAGATGGGTATTGATTAGAACGCCCTGGTTAGTTCTAGTTGGGATCGCAGTCGGAATCGCTGCGTTCATCGCTTCTTCTTCACTCCGGTCTATTGCTGTAATTACACAGAACATCATGATTATGTTTTTTATTGCCATGGTCATCATTTTTATCAGTGGAATAGGAAAAGGGGACATTCGTCATTTTTTTCCAATCGGCAGTCATGGGATGGGAGCCATCATGAAGGATGCTCTGCCAGCCTTTTGGGCATATGCTGGTTATGAGCTTCTTCTGTATGTCTTTCCAACCTTAAGTTACCGAAAAAAGAAAGATGTCTTTCTTGTAATGACTGCCGCTAATGGATGTACCACTCTCTTTTATATGTTAATCTCTATAATTGTAACGTTTAATTTCAGTGAAAATCAGCTTAGAGTAATCCCTGAGCCTATGGTCTTTATACTCCGCCAATTTAAATGGCCTGTCGTGCAAAGTTTAGATATCGTATTCATGACAATTTGGCTTTCGGTTACGACTGTAACAGCCTATGTCTATTTGTTTTTGGCAGCCCGATACATTTCTTTTACTTTTGGAAAAGAGAAGGGGAACCACGCGGTCATCGTCTGGTTATTAGGGATCTTTTGTTTCGGATTAGGTCTATTTGGATCAGACCGCAAAGTTATCTTTCAATTTTCAAACTATCATAGTTTTGCTACACTTATCGTTATTGCCATCATACCGTCACTCCTTCTGTTAATTTCGATAACTCGGGGGAAGGTGGGGGCAAGATGAAGAGGGTTGTAGGAAGCATGGTGATCTTGTTACTTCTAACCGGTTGCTGGGACCGATTACCGCTGCGCAACCTTAAAATAGTTGATATAGCAGGGATCGATTATGATGAGAAGAGCAGCAAAGTATTGCTGAACTTTGTTGTAACCAAATTAAGTAGGGCTGGGCAAGGAAGCGGTATTTCTGTTTCGGAATCAACAGAGATTTCAGATTCAAAGGTAATCGGAGCGGTTGGGAAGGGGTTATATAAAGAACAGGGTCCCTTTATTGGGATTAATACAAGATTGTTTTTATTAAGCGAAAGTTTTGCAGCACATCAACCAGTTCGTGAGCTTTCCTTTTTGCTGGATACGCCATTTACAACCATTAATTCGCCGGTAGTCATTTTTGACGATCAAGATTCGCCATTTTTCAAACAGTTTAATAGCAGCACCATCACGGATAAAACAAAACTGTTAAATGATTTTGTGAAATCTTTAGAAACCTACGGTATTGTTCCCAACGTTACGATGATGGATTTTCTTTTATCTAAGGAAGAGCCATTAAATGATTTTGCATTACCTGTAATCAAACATGTCAATTCTCGGATGGAATTAAATGGAGCTTTATTATTTCGTCAGAGCGAAAGCACAGGTATTAGGCTTAATAATGAACAAGTTCAAAGCATAATGTTTCTCGTAGGGAACGGGAATGCTGTGCAGAAATTAAAGGGATTTTCATCCAAATTCAACTATGGGCGGGTTGCAAGGACGGGTCACTTGGATGACAAGGATTACGCTTTTTTTATCAAGAAAATAAACAGCAAAATCATCGCACATCAACAGTTGAGTGGACTTCCGGATATTACGATTAAGGTAAAAATGAATATATATGCAACCGAACTTGGAGAAGAGCTTTCTGGTCTTAAGACTGAATACGTCAATGAAATGGAAAAAGCACTAAGTAATCATTTAAATGAATTGGCAACCAATGCGATAAAAAAAATACAAGAGGCGAACTCGGATGTTCTTGGCATCGGAAAGGAGTTAAAAGCATTTCAACCAGCTCTATGGAAAACGTTGGAATGGAGAAAGGTTTATTCTCGCTTGTTGATCGAACCACAGTTTGAAGTTAGGATTTTGAATACAGGGATTGAATGATACATTTAAAAACTAGACCAAATAGAGGGAGTGATATAGGGGATGGGAATTGATGAGATTATTCGTGTAATTCCTTATGATGAAAAGTGGATTGCCTTATTTCAAAACGAAAAAATAAATCTTATTAAAGCTTTCGGAGATCATGCGATCGACATACAGCATTTCGGCAGTACCTCGGTACACGGTATGTTTGCAAAACCAATTATTGATGTTTTGATAGGCGTGAAAACTCTTGAGTTGAGCAATTCCGTAACTAATAAACTAACACAACTTGGATATGAAGGGTTCGGAGAAGCTGGTGTTAAGGGAAGGCTGTATTTTCGAAAACGCCAAGAAAATGCCTATAATCTTGCTGTCGTCATTTGGAATAGCGAGCAATGGGTAAATAATCTTCTCATAAGAAATTACTTGCGAGAAAACCCACATGTAGCCAAGCAATATTGTGAAAGAAAACTTGACGCAATTGAAAAAGGATATACTACACTGCTGTCTTATTCGGACGAAAAAGCCAATTATGTATCCAATTTACTCGAACAAGCTAAGAAAAATATTGGATAGGAGCTTAAAAACCTTATCCCAAGCCCTGGTTACATTTATCAGGGTTATTTTGGGTATTCTATAACTGAGAAAATTGGGAAGGATGCCAATACAAATGATCAATGAACAAGCTACTCATAGAAGTGAAAT
The DNA here is from genome assembly GCF_032461945.1 of Paenibacillus violae. Lineage (NCBI taxonomy): Bacteria > Bacillati > Bacillota > Bacilli > Caryophanales > Paenibacillaceae > Paenibacillus > Paenibacillus violae. Next base: position 45,338 of record NZ_JAWCUD010000018.1, on the reverse strand, counting down.
TTTTGCATTGCTTTGGTCTATTGCTATGCCAGGCTTAGGTCATCTTTATTTAGGCAACAAAATTATAGGAATCTTATTTATGGTCTATACTGGAATATTCATGATTTTCTCAAATCTGAATAACTGTATTTTTTATGCCTTTGCAGGAAATTTTCAAAAGGCAAATTCGATTTTTGCAGAAAACCCATCCATATTTTTCCCAGCAGTTTATAGCTTTGCTATCTGGCATGCATACAATTACGATGTAATCGTGCGTAAAGGTAATTCAAGTGAATATAAACTTACTGGATTCTTTTTCGGACTTTTGATCGGAGGAGTACCAGGGTCTAGTCAAAATTTTTTAGGAACGTATATCTTTACAGGATTAGTAGTAGGAATAATCTCTGGAATACTATTTCATCTTGTAGAAAAACTAATTTTTAATCATCTTAAAAAGAGTTGAAGCCCTTCAAACACACCGAGCCCGAATTTTATTATTTAAGGTGATGGGTCACTACCCAGAATAGAAGAGCTAAAGCACTGACAATTGCACCTATCAAGCACACTCCGTTCCAGCCTGAGTAAACATAGATACTGGTAGATGCGATTGACCCGGTGGCGCTACCAATGGAATAGAAAATCATGTAACCAGCAGTAAGCCTACTGCGTGCCTCAGGGCGCAAAGTAAGGATCATGCTTTGGTTGGTGACATGTACGGCTTGTACTGCCAGGTCAAGAAGGACAATACCGACGACTAATGCCAGAAGCGAATGTTGCGTATAACTGATTGGCAACCATGATATAAGCAACAGAATCAATGCCACGCCTGTGGTCCTCTGCCCTAAACCTCGATCGGCAAGACGACCTGCTCGCGCTGCTGCTAACGCTCCAGCAACTCCAGCGAGACCAAACGCTCCAATCGAAGTATGCGAAAGAGAAAGCGGAGGAGCGCTGAGAGGCAGCACTAGGGAAGTCCAGAATATACTGAAAGCGGTAAAAATCATCAAGGCTAGTGCAGCACGGATTCGCAGGATTCGTTCTTGTGCGAACAATGTGAGCAGCGAGCGAAGCAACTGTAGGTAGGATAATGATTCTCTTTTGTGCTCATAATGCGGCAGTACCCTATACAATACACATGCCATGATTAGCGTTAATAACGCAGAGACAAGGTAGACAGAACGCCAACCGGCTAAATCCGTTAATACGCCAGCGAAAGTTCGCGCCAGTAGAATACCAATTACGATTCCACTTGTCACAACACCCACGGCACGCCCACGTTCGGCTGGGGCAGCCAAAGTTGCCGCGAATGCAACGAGCGTCTGTGTCACTACGGCAAGCAATCCAACCACGGCTATGCCTATGAATAACACCATGCTAGTGGGGGCGGTGCCAACCACAATCAAAGCCAACACGGATACTAGCATCTGTCCAGCGATCAGCCAACGTCGATTTAATAAATCGCCGAGGGGCACTAGCAATAACAGTCCAAGTGCGTAACTAACTTGAGTGATTGTAATAACAATGCCGACGGATGAATGAGTAATACCGAACACGCTTGAAATAGCGTCCAGCAAGGGTTGTGCGTAATATATGTTGGCGACTGCCAGTCCGCAAGCGATCGCGAATAAGAGTGCAACATTGCGAGACATTAAAGATGCGGGCGCTGATTCTGCTGCTATAAGCGCCTTTTGAGCTGGTTCAACGTGTTTACTTGTATAATCCGCGGTAAGGACTTTCGATTCTTCAACAAGCTTCCCCAAATATAACGCCCCCTTAAATTTATGTTTATCTGATTCATAATATACTGATCGGTATGAAATGTTGTCTGATAAATATAACTCTAAAAAAAGATAACTGTCAAGAGATTACTGCAGAGGGGTAGCTGGAATGGAGCGAGCGTTGTAAAAAACCTAATCTTATTGACAGGATAATCTTCACATAATAAAATTATACCATACCGTTCGATATGAAAAAGAGGGGGTTGCTATGGCTCGACAACGCGAATTTGATGAGGGAAAAGCATTGGATGCAGCTATGCTGCTATTTTGGGAAAAAGGGTTCGAAGCTACCTCTTTAAGCGATTTGACATCAAGAATGGGCATTCAGCGTCCAAGCATATACGCCACCTTTGGAGACAAAAAAGGATTATTTGAAGCTGCGTTGCGAAAATATACGAGTTCCCATGCTGTCTATGTTCGCACCAATCTTCAAAACAGTTCTTCTGTTAAAGAGGCATTCCGTACCTTTTTTGAAAATATGGTGGCAAAAGAATATGAAAAAAGTCCGAACTGGGGGTGCTTTTGCATCAATTCGATGGTGGAACTTGCGCCTCATGATGAGAAATTTGAAATCCTAACAAGAGAACATCAGATGTATCTCTCGGTAATATTCCAAGAAACGATTGAACGAGGTTTGAGCTCAGGTGAGCTTGATGGCGGTATTAACGCAAAGGGTTTAGCGCAGACACTAGTCGTATCGTTAATAGGACTTACTGTGTTCATGAAATCTCGTCCTGATCGAGTATTTGTTGATAATTCTGTAAAAGAAATACTTACATTGTTAAAATAGAATCAAAAAATATGGGAGTGCCATTACAGGCAAACCAATCGTGGAGATAGCAGTGCCATTTATCATGGTCAAATCGAACTTTATCCTTCGATACAATACGGTGAACCTTATCCTAAATAAGGTAACAATTAGATGATATGGCCCTTAATCATTGTCCATTGCACTTGGAATTGTTTATTTAACAAGACAAGATCAGCGTCAAAGCCCGTGGAGATTCTGCCTAGGGTATCAAGGTTTAATATTCGTGCAGGTGTGGTTGAAGCCATTTGAACCGCGTCTTTTAAAGAAATGCCGGTTTCTACGGTAAGACGAAGTGCCTCATTCATCGTAACCGTACTGGAGGCTAAAGTCCCATCCTCTAGTCGAGCTACACCCTTGGAAACCGTAACATGATGTCCACCAAACACATAATTCCCATCACCTAGTCCCATGGCTTGCAAAGCATCTGTGATAAGTACCATGCCATCTGGTCCTTTCAGACGATGCATCATTCTAACGATCGCAGGATGCAAATGAATACCATCCACTATCGCTTGGAGGCTTACATGTTCTTCTTCAAAAGCGGCTACAACCAGACCGGGATCACGATGATGAATCGGACGCATGCCATTGAAACAATGCGTAACGTGACTCGCTCCGGCTTCAAAGGCTTGTTTTGCTTCCTCGTATGTGGCATCCGAATGCGCAACCGCAATTATGACGCCATTTTCTTTCAGAAAAGAGATGAGCTCCATCCCGCCAGGTAATTCTGGGGCTATTGTAACCATCTTAATCAGTCCATCTGCTTCGTTAAATATTTCTTTCATTTCAGTAAGATTCGGATGTCGTAAAAACCGTTCATTTTGCATACCTTTGCGCTTCTTATTCAGGTAAGGGCCCTCTAGATGAAGCCCAGCAATTTTGGCCCCGACTTCACGCCCGATTACACGTTTCACACTACGAATCATGGCTAGTAATTCTTCAATTGTAGAGCTAACGGAGGTAACCAGAAACGAGGTGCAGCCCGTTTCAGCACAAGCACGCGAAACCTCCTGAATACTCGCCACACTGCCATCCATCATATCGAGCCCGTTAGCACCGTGGATATGCACATCGATCATACCAGGTATCAATAAATGTCCTTGGCCATTTATAAGTTCATATTCGCCCTCCGGAAGAGAAGAAAGACCATTCTCTAGCTTTTCAATAATTCCGTTTCTTATCCAAAGTGTGGCAGGTAGAACAAGGTCGTCTGGTTGAATCACGTTTACGTTGTGCAAAATTTTAAGACTCATCTTTGTTATCCTCCTCGTATTTGTCTTTGTCTTTCTCTTCACATTGAATAATCGCTATATTTTTATTATGGAGTACTTCTCTTATTTCGTTAGGCACCTCTTGATCGGTAATCAAAATATCCACTAAGTCAAAATCTAAACGATAAACCGATTTGCTTGTAAACTTCGTAAAATCAGCCACGACGATTACCTGATCCGATCTGCGGGCCATCTCTTTTTTTACAGATACATCATCTTCGTAAGGAAAGTAAAGCCCATCAGTTTGGATAGATGTAGCTCCGATAAATGCCTTATCAGCTCTTAATTCTCTTAGCTTATCTATGACGGAAGGTCCATATAATAATCGATTTTTGGTATGTAAATAGCCACCGAGCACATATACTTGCAGATCTTCCCGTCCTGAGAGAATCCCTACAATATCTATTGAATGTGTGACAACTGTAATATTTTTAGCTGAAATTTGTTCTGCTACAGACTGTACCGTAGTTGATACGTCGAAAATGACTGTTTCCCGATCTTGAACTAGTTTAGCTGCTATCTTCCCAATTTTATTTTTACTGTCTGTTTCGTCAATTAAACGTTCCTGATAGGTGGCTATTTCCTTCTTCAATTGAGGTAAAGCGACACCTCCATGTGTACGAATAACAACCCCTTCTTGTACTAATTTAACAATATCTCTGCGGGCCGTATCCCTAGATACATCTAGAAGAGAGCAGATATCCATAACACTCATTGCATGGTTTTCACTAATATAGTCGAGTATTTTCAATAATCGTTCTTCTTGATACATTATTATCACCTCTTATAAGTGATTTTATCATAAAATGTAAGTATATCAAAGTAATTTTTAAGTATATTTAAGTATTTAAAGGAGTTTTCCTATTTTATTTGGCCAATTGATAGGCTTAATTTGTAATTGCCGTATAATCAGGATATGGAGTTGTTGCTATTGACCTAGATAAGGTTAAGACTGAATGGGTTGATGCTGCAACCATAGAACCTACTGGGCGAAAGGTCTGAAGAGTCGGTGGAAAGATCGGAGAAGCTGATCTTCATGATCCATCCTGCCCAACCAACTGGGCGAACGCTTATTACATTTTGTGTATTTAATGAGCTTGCTAGTTATTAGTTAAGCCTGCGGAAGGGGCGAGGGATTAAACTAACGGGAGGATAACTAATGTTTGATTTTCGACTGGGTTAGATCGGTGATTTTATCAATTGAATTAATTTGTATAACCTTGATATTCCACACATTTGAGAATCGATCCTCTTATCTAGGTAAGTCCGGATATTCTCGGCCAGCTTCATGATACTTTGGAGATCCACATGTTCGGCGGCGGCAATCGACTGCTTATATTTCACGGTTTCCTCTGAATAAACGGAGTTTTGCAGCACTTGGAGCAACCTCATTTTTTGCAGATGACCTCCATCGTAACAACGATAATGGTTTTCAGGATCTCGGTCTGCTGCTACATAACTGCTTTTTCCCAATAACGGATCGTTGATTTAGGTATTTTCGTCAACTCGGATACTTCATTGATGGTAAAGCGCTCTTTGGCATATGGAGATATATTTTCATTCGCTTGTAGCCGAATATCCTCGATCAACTTCTCCAATCTCTCTTTATCGTCGTATAAAACGACTTCCTTTTCCCTGATAGCCCACAAAGCGGTATGTATCTTGTCCTGCTGAAGATAATGAAGCACCTCAGTTGTCACTTCCATCCCGAATGCCGGGGCCAAGGCTTGAATACATGCCAAGTAAGTTGCATGCACGTCTGAATAAAAACGATAGCCGTTCGCTGATCTTTCCGCAGGAGGGATGAGGCCATTGGCTTCATAGTTACGTATGGTGCTGGGGCTAATCATGAATGTTGCTGCCATTTTTTTGGGACGCATTTTCAAATTGTGATCTCCCCTAAAAAATCAGAATTAAAGTTACTTGTAAGGTTTTCTGGAAATTCATAAGACTCTCCTTCTTATTATTCGATAAACCTTTCAATTTGCTTGTATGATGTACAATTTATTTGCAATGATGAAAAGGAGGCGAAAGTGTATGAATAAACAGTTTCCGAATTTCCGCCAAGACATGACAATAAAAGAAATGGGTGAAGCGGCCAATCGTTATATTGAGTCCGAATGGAAGCCCTTGTACGAAGCGATGCATAAGGACTTGACGGCAGCTTTTGCGGAAATAGAAGATGCGGCTTACGGCCTTTATTTGGACGGTCTGATGCCGGCTATATTTGAACAATTGGAAAGTGCCGGTTATAGTGCGATGGAGAAGCTTGAGGAGAACGATTTCGTCATCGCAAAGTGCTTGATTTTCAGAAACTCCCTTGAGAAATGGGGTACGGAAGATAACAGATCGAGAATATTTTGGAACGTGGTCCGTGACAGGCAAGGCAATCCGTTAGGTACTTTGCTATCGGAAATTCCTCACTCCCATCTGAAATTCGACATTCCTTCGGCACCAGTCGTTTATTCACTATCTGAGATTCTCAAGGATAAGATCGTGCAAAGGGTTAGGGAAATTAAAGAATCCGAGCTAAAAACGGGAGAATAGAGCAGTCAATGAAATAATGAACTTATTTCAAACGATACCAACACGGAATCCTCTTCATCATCTCCTTTAAAACAATGATGGCAGGCGTTCGTCGTTCGTCCCGACTTCATTCAATTAACGGGGAACGATAGAACAACGACACCAGGCTGCCGATATAAATGGCAGCCTTTAACGTAAACATTGATTATGAGTGGAATTTCATAAGATTGTTGGAATTTATTAGAGAAACTCCTCCATAATTGAGTATTATCTAAATTAGGGGGGATACCAATGAAGAAGTCATTAGTCATTGTTTTCTTTTTTCTGTTTGTTCTTGGCTGCAGTGAACAAAGCATTACTGACTCAATCACTCTAGAGTTGCCAAAGAGAGTTGAATTGAAACAGGGCCTAATTGCTATTGAAAATCATAACGATGGAATGGCGCGTCACAACTTAGAATACATCTCCAAAGACAAAGGGAAGATAGCTGTTGACCCGAATTATTTTAAGGAGAATGGATATAATCGCGGTGATGTAATTTATTATAAAACTCCTGCAATTGATACGAACAAGTATCCACGGCTAAATCCGCCTGAGTTTAACATATCAAGGGTTATTGCTCTTCCAGGCGAAGTGATTGAAATAAAGAAAGGTCAGGTTTATGTTAATGATAAAAGGTTAGATACCTTTTATGGTAAGGCCCTGAGTTGGGGGCTCGAAGAAAATGAGTATTTTATGACAGTTAACAAACCAGGCTCAGCTCTATGCGATGAATCATGCCAAAAAACCATGAAAGAATACTTTAGCATGGAAATGAATAAGGTTAGAGTACCTGAAGGGCATCTCTTTGTTATGGGTGATACGTGGTGGAGAAGTATTGACAGTCAAATTTTTGGTTCTTTGCCTTTCTCCAATGTCAATGGAAGGGTATTGGGATATGTTAGTAACGAATAACTTTCAGAATCCAAACCATTGATCAAGTTTAAACTAACGAAAGAACGATAGCTGGATTAGAACAACCCAAGCAGTCCTCGCAGCGACCCTGCTTTTTAGTTGAGCTAAAGGGAGGATAACGGAACTTACGATACTTGGGAGTGTATAATTAATCAACGACCGACGATGGAGGTGGGGCATGTCTAAACCAAATATGGGACTAAGAATAGTTTGGATTAATTGCACTATTCGGGTCTTACCGAATTTGGTCTTGGATACAACAGGGAAAGTTGTAGATTCAATAAATGGGAACACTAAACGGAGAAATATAGTTAAATCATAATACAACGGGAGTCGGCATACAATTTGAATCGATACTAGATCGCTATAACATCAAAGACAGCTTTTGATCTTGATCACTGAACCGGAAATCAAATTAATTGAAAGCAAGCTATTGACAATTATCTTAATATCTAATATCTTTATATTAAGATAAACGAATTTAAGATATTGTCTAATCGATTTCAAGGAGGTAATGGGAATGATTCCAATTTTGAACCGTATTAATGAACTGAGTAGAATTGAGCACAGTTCAGGTCTATCTGATACTGAGGAAGCGGAACAAGCAGCGCTTCGGACGCAGTATTTACAGATTTTACGCGGGCAACTATTAACAACGCTTCTGAATGTGTCTGTAATGGATGAATTAGGGAACGATATTACACCTAAAAAACTTCTTGATAAAAAAGTAGCTAATGATCAATAATTTTTTCTCAAATATCTTAAATTTAAGAATAAGTAAATTAAGATAGTTTTGAGATTGGCAACCAGACTGGTTATATAGCCGCGGCACCTAAACTAAAGTTATCCCACACTTAATATGGAAAGTATTGTATGATTATATGAGAATGAATTCCGGAGGTTGGCTGATGTCAATAAGAATAGGGATTATTGTAGGAAGTTTGAGGGAAAACTCTTTTAATCAGATGATTGCGAATTCGATTCCAGAACTTGTAGATTCCGTGGAATATGAAAACATATCGATTGCTAATCTTCCCCTCTATAACGCGGATTTGGATCATGGAGAAGGGCCAGGTCCGGTTAAGCATTATCGCGAGGCGATTCAGAAGACGGATGGCATTCTTATAGTTAGCCCGGAGTACAACTCAGGGATACCGGGAGTACTGAAAAATGCACTGGACTGGGCATCTACACCTACCAAAACAGCCGTCTTAATTCATAAGCCTTCAGGTGTGATAGGCGCAACACCAGGCGCAAAAGGGACGATTCTTTCGCAGCAGCAAATCAGACAAACGTTGGATGCCATCCAGTCCTATGTGATGCCTGCTCAAAAAATGTATATTTCTCAAATCACGGACAAGATTGATTCAAATACTCGTAAGCTCACAGATGATACGACTCGCAAATATTTACAGCGTTATGTTCAATCATTTGTGCAATGGATTAATCAGGTACAACGGCTTAATGAGTAGTGAAGATAATAACTAAACTATATATATGGAGGCTATTATGGGTAAAATTGCGATTTTTGGATTTGGACGTATCGGAAGACAGCTCCTTCGGGCGGCGTTGCAACAAAATTTGTTTGTCCCCTTTTCCATTTCGGATATTAAAGACGAAGCTACGCTTGCCGCACTTTTTGAAGTGGATACAAATTACAAACGTTGGCATGAGAAAGTATCTGCTCAAGAAGGCGCAATCGTAATCGGCGACCGAGAAATTCGTTATTTGAATTCGGTCGCAGAATTGCCGAATTGGGGTGAGTTAGGCGTGGAATTGGTCATTGATTGTACCGGACGAGCCGTTACGCGATCAGTAGCTGAACTGCACTTGGAGCGAGGCGCCAAAAGGGTGCTTGTCAGCGGCCCGAGCAAAACCTTAGAAGATTGCGACGCAGTACTTCTTAAAGGAATTAACTTAGAAAGCTTCGATCCGGAAAAGCATAAAATCATTAGCATGGCGAGTTGCACGACCAATGCGCTTGCACCGGTAGTCAAATTGGTCAGAGAAAACTATGGCATTCAATACGGATTATTCTCCACGATACACTCGTATACGAATACGCAATCGTTGACGGATCAGCCGATGAAAGACCGACGGGATTCATGGGCGGCAGCCGAGAACATCATTCCGTCATCCTCAGGTGCAGCCAAAGCTCTGAAATTCATTTGGAATGACCTGCAAATCACAGGCAAAGCCTACCGGATTCCGACCCGTACTGGGAGTATCGCAGAACTTAATTTAATAACGGAAAAACGATGCACCGTTCAAGAGATTAACGATATGTTTCGAGAAGCTGCAAGAGAAGGCGAATTAAAGGGAGTTCTTGATGTTTTGGAAGGGGAATGGGCCTCGTCCCGTATCGTAGCTGATCCCCATTCTTCGATTATTGACTTGCCTTTAACCCAAGTACAAGGTGAACTATTGTCTGTCGCTACTTGGTACGACAACGAATGGGGTTATGCTTCACGGTTGGCTGAGGTAGCCTCATATCTTGTTGCAAAATGATAAGCTAGACGATTGATAATGAATTGGATGCATCTTAGAATGTATGAGCGAAGCCAAAGGCGACAGCCAATACATTCTAAGATGCATCTTTTTTCATTTCCGACAACTCCTTTTAAGACTCCATCATTAACGGGTAACGATAACTCAATTCATACAGATTAATCAGACGACCATAAACGGCCGCTTTTTTCATGATACCAGGCAGGATAACGAATTCGTCTTCGTGAATACATTAATTATGTTTGATTAACTTAACGAAGGGTAAAAGACAAAGGAGACAATTCATGGGATATATAATGGACTTAAGAAACTTTGTTGGCTCAAGCCCGCTAATAATGGTTGGGTCATGTGTACTAATTTTTAATCAAGCAGGGCAATTATTACTCCAAAGGAGAACCGATAGTAATGATTGGGGAACCATTGGAGGCTCATTGGAACTAGGCGAATCATTAGAAGAAGCAGCAGCTCGAGAACTTTATGAAGAAGCAGGATTGGTTGCGGAATCCTTCAAATTCATAACGATTTTATCGGGAAAGGATATGTACTATAAGTATCCTCATGGTGATGAAATCTATAATGTTATGGCAATTTATGAAGCCCAGAATGTACATGGTAATCCTAAAGTAAATGACAATGAAAGCCATGAACTAAAATATTTTTATTTGGAAGAACCAATAGAGAATTTAAATCCTTTTACAAAGCATTATCTTAGAAGAGCTGGATACATAGTGAAGTGGTAATATTTCATTCAACTATCGGATAACGAAAGCTCCATACACATCCAGGAAGAGGCTGCCCATAATCGGCAGCCTTTTTAGGTTACAGTTTAGTTGGGAAAGTATAAATCGCAGTTGACAAAATCAATATATTCCATTATTTTGTAATTAGATATTAATCTAATTAGATAGATGATAAATTTGTCTGGAGAATCTTATCGAGAGTAGTATGTTTAGTTATATATACAAGCCTTTACAGTCAACAATTTGTGGACTAAATTGGGGGAATCATGTCAACGGTAGGAATCTTAGGAGTAGTTCATGACAATGAATTACGGAAGAGGTACCATTTAACTTTGGAATTAATAAGAGAGTTAATTCTAGAATTTAATCCAGATGTAATATGCGGTGAAGTACTTCCCGACAGTTGGGAGAAATACAAAACTGATTCCTCACATCGAGGATATTGGGGCGAACCAGCAAGCGAGTACTGGGATCTAATTTTTCCATTATGCGAAGAGTTGAAGGTTGATTTTGTACCTATTGATTGGGTGGAACTTGATGTTTGGATGGATTTTGACCCATTCAAGAATCATAGTGAGGTACAACGAAGTGCTTTGATTGCTGTATCAGAGCAATGGTTTCAAAGACAACTTTCCACTTGGCATTCCAGTGCTATTCCTTTCAATTCAATAGAATACGACAATATAACGAAACAAAAATACAAATGGTTAGAGCAAATTAACCCTGAGTCACATGTATTTCGATGGGAGTGTAGACATCTAATAATGATTCAACGAATTAATAACGCTATTAATAAACATCCAGGGAAACGATTCTTGTGTATCGTAGGTGCAGACCATAATCATGCGATATACGAAGGTTTGGTTAAAAATAAGGATATACAACTTGTATACCCTTTAAGAGAGTGAGGGGAGAATCATAATCAAGTGGTTCTTTCGCTCCTAGAAAAGACTAATTATTCTGTTCGGCCTAATCCGATACAAGAAGTATAAGGAATATAGCTTCAAAAAATGTCGGGTGAAAAGTGCTTTATCCCTATAAATAGCTTAATCAAATTGAACATCTTGATCCAAGATAACTTCTTTCGGTGAACTTTCCATTGGTGGTGCATAAGGAATCAAAGCGAAACGGACATCATTCATATTGTCAGGTAAGCGTGGAGTAATTAAAAAAGTTATTTGAGTATGCCCACCACCGCCATGAGAACCATTCCTGTGGACGTTGTATTGTTGACTGCCGCTAATATCGAGCAGCAGTTGGGGACGTATGTAACCAGTGTTTACGTCGTTTTGAAGTTGCTGTATTTCAACAAATACAATGCTGCTGTTTTCATGCTGCATGGAATGTGTTAGGGAATATTCAAAACCATCAACTATGGATTTCTTCATAATAGGTAGGACGTTTAAAAGTTCGCCGGATTCGTTAAGCATAATTGGAGTGCTGCTTGAATTAAGACTGTTAAGCAACCAATTGATTTGTGGAATGTCTAGACCATATTGGTTCGACCATTCTTGTACAAGTTCTCTAGAGGGAATGAGTCGCCTACCATTAGATAATGCTTTGCGTTCAGTTAGTAGTCGGATAAGGGATTCGTCAATTGCCTTGACTTCATCATTGTATTCGTTCGGTATCATTTTCAGTTCAGACCAAGCCATCATTATATCCTCCTTGATTCCAAAGTATTCCTTTTCCAATTATAACAATAATAAAGCGAGAATAGAAAAAGCAGCAATGAGGGGCTGCTCGTAGCGCAACCACGTTCTCCCATTTCGGTATAAATATTGTTCAAATATAAGCTAAATAAGTGAGGTATTTTAATGAATTATAATATGTATAGACAAGATATTAATCAAATGATAGACAGTTTACCTGATGAAGAATTAGTGAAAGTCTACTGGTCTATTGAAGAAATCCGCCAAAAATATCTTTTTACTAAAACCATGCAAGATAAAGGGGTAGTTATTGTAACTTTACTAGATAAAGAGCATGGAATTATGGATAAATGGGATAGCGTATTTGCAAAGAATATTAGCGACGAGACCAAAAGGCAAATTCGTTATGATCAGTATAAGTGGCATATTTTTAGTTTTAAGAAGCAAAATTGTATTGAAAAAGAAGCAGCGAGAAATGCATTTGATGCTGTAACTAAAACTGAATTATTTGTCATGTATCAAAATATACCTGATATTGTATTTGAATATAATAACGCTAGTGATATTGTTGCCTCCGATTTTGATTATGAGCAAGATATATATCTATTTGATAAGAGTTTTACATGGACGTATGTATACACGCATGAATCAATGTGCGGACCATACTTTTACAAAATTGATTAGGGCTAGTTAAGCTTTTCAAAAATCGAAAAAGAGGCGTACATACAAAAATGAAAATTGGCATTGTAGGTGACTTTAGTCCAAAGTATCCGTCGCAGATCGCTACTAACAATGCGCTTAGGCACACTTTAGGTAAATTAGGGATTTCTATTGAGTTTGAGTGGATTGCAACAGCAACAATAAATAAACAATTGGATGCCATCAAACATACTTACAATGGGTTTTGGATTGGCCCAGGTTATCCAGATTCTCTCGATGGGGTACTTAGCATTATTCAATTCGCACGTGAAAACGATATACCTTTGTTGGGAACATGCGGGGGATTTCAATACATCATTATGGAATATGCAAAAAATAAGTTGATGTTGGAACATGCAGCCCACGAAGAGCGCGACCCACATGCTTCGCAAATAATAATTAGTAAGCTGGCCTGCTCATTAGTTGGTCAGAAAGGTGAAGTTATCCTCAGGAAACATTCGAAAATCTTTGATATTTATAAGACCGAATATATAAACGAACAATTTAGGTGTAATTATGGACTAAGTTCCCAGTATGAAAAACAAATTCATGATAGCGGATTAAGAATAGTAGGAACTGATTCAGCAGGTAATCCAAGAGTTATAGAAATACCTGAACTTAAGTTCTTTATTGGTACGTTATTCGTTCCCCAATTAAGCTCCACTGTAGATTCAACTCATTGTATCATTGACTCCTTCATTACTACTGTAAAAGGGCGCCTAATATAGGTGCTCTTTTATTATGTATTCACTTATGTATGCACCTTTCAACGCAACGAGTCAGCCTCTTCGATGTAACCTGTTTCGTATAAATTCAGGAAAATGCAGCATACTACAGGAACAATTTACTAAATTAAAAATCGGAGGGTGCTGATGAAAAACGGTTCAATCACGTTTTTGCAAACAAGCATGATGTTAATGCTTTCTATTGGATTGTTAAACCATGTCATTATCATTCCGATGTTATTACAAAAAGCACAACGCGACAGCTGGATCTCTGTTCTGCTTGCGGGCGCGTTTTTTATGATTTGGGTTGTTTTGCTTTATTCGGTTATTGGTAAAAATCGGGATATGCCTCTATTCCAATGGCTCAAGCTTAAATACGGCGCAATGGTATCCTACTTGCTGGCAGGTTTTGCTTGCATTTACATATTTACTTTATCAACGATTACTTTAAAAGATACTGTTACCTGGATTCATCTTGCCTTCTCAACGAATACCCCAATCATTGTTTTAGCCTCTGCCTTGCTGATCGTTTGTTCTATTAATGCTTATAAAGGTATCGAGTCGATAGCTAATACAGCGGCTATCTTTTTACCATTTGTTGTCATATTAGGTTTTTATGTGATGACAGCCAATCATCCGAATAAGGAATACTCCTTGTTAAAGCCTATTCTGGAATTTGGCATGAAGCCCGTCTGGCATGGGGTTATATATGTCGAGGCAGGATTACTCGAACTATCGCTGCTGTTATTTATAAAGCACCATATCCGTACCCGTATTTCGTTCATGTCCCTTGTGGCACTGACCTTGATTCTGATTTTACTAACATTCGGTCCTTTAGTCGGCGCAATCAGCGAGTTCGGCCCCAAGCAAGCCTCCCATTTAAGGTTCCCTGCTTATGAAGAGTGGAGGCTAGTGACAATCGGTCACTTTATTGAGCACATGGATTTTTTAAGTATATATCAGTGGTTCAGCGGGGCCTTTCTGAGAATCTCACTGACTCTTTTTTTGATCAACGATATTCTGGGTATTGAGAAAAAAAGGAATAAGACCTTATCCCTATTCCTTATATGTTCTATTCAGTTAATAGCGACATGTTTGCCAATTAGTGATCCTAAATTTATTAATTTGATTACAGATATTCTGTTACCAGGTATATTTTGGGGGATGTCGGGCTATTTCCTAATTATTATTGGATTAATTCATTTCGGACACAGATGGAGAAGAGTGAAATCATGAGAAATAGGTTGGAATCGTTGGGATCAGCGGAGGAAGAACCATATGGTTCATTTCAGCGGTTGTTCAAAGACTGCAGCGATGTGCATATTAACAAACTGAATGTCACCCAACAAGATGGATCCTCATTTTTGTTGCTGTTTGTTTATTGCGATGGGCTGTGCGATACACACCGAATTCATCAATTTTTTATTCCTCATCTGATTGAAATGTTTAAAGAACACACCATATCGAACGACAGCGAACTACAGCGGCACCTACCCTTTCAGCTGAACCCGGTCCCGCAAGATTGGGATGACGAATACATCATAAATAAGATTTTTAATGGGGAGCTGCTGGCGTATTTCCATGAAACTGCCACCATGTACACATGGGATATAGCCAATGCCCCGCAGAGAAAAACGGAGGAATCGAGTGCCGAGATTTCGGTAAGAGGACCTCGTGACGGCTTTATTGAAGATGCGAGGGTCAATGTCGCGTTAATAAGAAAAAGATTAAAAACAAATGCTCTAGCCGTAGAAGAATATACGCTCGGAACGCAGACGCAAACCAAGACGTTGCTTCTTTATCTGAAAGATGCGATTAATCCAACCATTGTTGAGGAGGTTACATCCCGATTGGCCAGCTTGAAACTCAAAGGGATGATCAGCAGTTCTCAACTGGAGGAGGGACTAGAAAGTAATAAGTATTTTTCGAAGTTTGTCTATACCGGGAGGCCGGATTTTGCGGTGAACTCCCTCATGCACGGCAGGTTTGTCATTGTGGTCGATGGTTCCCCAACAGCGATCATTGGGCCCGTTAACTTTACCTTTTTGCTCAATACTTCGGAAGATGCTTATACCCTAAATTGGTTTGTCATGTTTACCCGATTGTTAAGGTTGTGTGGAATATTTTTTTCCGTGTTTCTTCCTGGATTTTGGATCGCATTGCTTACTTATCATCAGGATCAGCTCCCGTTTACTTTGCTGGGTACTCTGCTCATTTCCAGACAAGGTGTTCCGCTGCCGGCTCCTCTCGAAGCCGTTGTGATGATTCTTCTATTTGAATTATTTCGTGAAGCGGGCATGCGCTTGCCATCTTCATTCGGACAGACCATCTCTGTTGTTGGCGGATTAATTGTCGGACAGGCGGCCATCAGCGCAGGTATGACGGCACCGGGGATTCTGGTTGTCGTAGCCATCTCCGTATTAGCTTCGTTTACCATGGTGAATCAAAATATGGTTGGCTTCGTGAGTCTGATAAGATTAATCATACTGATTGTTAGCGGTGTACTTGGATTGTTTGGATTATTGATTTGTATGTTAGCTATTGCTATCTACATGGTTAATCTGCAATCGTTTGGAATCAAATATCTAAGTCCGGTGGCACCAATTAATTTCCGCGATCTATTGAAAATTTTATTCCGTATGCCTTGGGGGAAGAAGGAAGGTGTACCTGGCTTCATAAGAAAATCCGGAGATGATCAAACGTGAGGTTAATGCCCCTTTTATTGGTGATTGGAATTCTCCCTCTACTGCTTACCGGTTGCTGGGGGTTAAGGGAGATTGAGCATCTAGCCTATGTCAATTCGATTGGCATTGATTATGTGAAAGGCAAAGTGGTGTTCTATACCCAGATGATCAGTTTTAATAATATTGCCAAAAAAGAAGCGGGAGCCGGGATGAGCAAGGAAGTGGTTTCCATTGGCAAGGGTGAAGGTAGAACCGTGGATGAAGCTATCTTTGATCTTTACAAGACGTCACAGCAAAGATTGTCCTGGAGTCATGTGAAAACTCTAGCATTTACGGAAGCGGCGCTGCGGGAGGATGTCATTCATGGCATTTTGGACCAAATGGACAGGTATTATGAGTTCCGGTATACCATTTGGACGATGGCAACTCATGGCTCGATCTTGGATATATTTAGCACAAGCCCAACCCAAAACATGTCTACGCTATACTCACAATTAAATAACCCGCGTGACCGTTATTCCCAAAGTTCGCTTGTTGCTCCATTATATTTGTCCAAATTTATTTGGAAATGGGATGAAAATAGCCGAATCCTGTTGCTTCCCGAATTAAGCGTCAATGAAACTAGTTGGGTAGAGAATAAAAAGCCGTCACCACAGCTTCAACAAGATGGGGTATGCGCCATACAAAATAAACAATTGCTGGGGTGCTTTAAGATTGACGAAACTATGGGTCTACGATGGATGGAGAAAGAAACTGTACGCACCCCTTTGATGCTTCAGATTGACAATAAACCAATTGCGATGATGGTTGTTAAAAAGATTAAACCCTCCATCGAACCTAAGCTATCGAACGGCAAACTAACCTTTCACATTAAAGTCCAAATGGAAGGATCAGTAACGGAGCAGGAAAAGCCTGCAAAGGAGAGTGACATGAAAGAACTTGCTGAAAAGGAAATAAGGAAGCAGATTCAAAAAACCTATTTGGCCGGCCTTAAATTAGATGCAGACCTTCTAGGCCTTTCTGATTCACTCTACCGATCCAATCCGAAGGAATGGCACCGACTTGTTAAAAATGGGGTTTTACCTTTAAAGCCTGAGTCATTAGGGGAGATTGATATAAATATAGGAATAACTGATGTAGGGATCGCTAAAATACTTAAAAAGAAAGACTGAGGAATCTCGGAGCGTCGTTTGCTAGATAATTGATGATCTTGTCCTGCTGCATCCGTCCATACCAAATCAGACTATTTCTCATTTCATATATAGGAAATCTTAAATATTTTGAGAGTGGTGGTAGAGATGGCCTTTACGGTTCCTGTGGTTTCAATTTTCACAGCGGGTGCGGCTTCCGGCGGTACTTCCCAAGAGCGGCAAGCCCGGCAAGGAAATGACATTTCAAGCTCGAACCTGGCATGGGGAAGCGGCTTCTCCCCTGGAGTATGTCATCTATGTAAGCGGGGAATTCCTCACCAGTTCCGGCAACGTCATTGGCATGGGTGGACCGCGCTTCAAATTTTTTAACAGCACTACCGATTATGGTCTGTATGGGCATATCGTCATGAGCGACGGAGCACTAAATTCGTACGGGCTTGCACATGAAGCCGGGCACTGTTTATTCGGCCGGTTTTTGAACAGCAACCAGAACAGCTTTACGATTAACGATCCATCCAATCCTGGCAGCGATCACAGCAACAATCCGCAAAATCTCATGTTTCCAACGATTCCGAACGAAAATCCGCAGATTGTATCGTCACAGTGCAGCACCGCCAGACAAAGCAAAATTGTGCTGCAGAACGCTTCGAACAGCCGAGGCAGAATTATTAAAAACAATCTGACGACGATGAAAAAACTAAACGCCAGAATCATTGCCAAAATGAGATTTATGAAGAAGGATACGTTACGTCCCCCTGTAAAGAGAAGACGTAAGTTGGCCTAATGTGTAAGCTATCCCGGATCTGTCTTAGCGGACGACCCGGAACTGCTTTTTACATATGTTTCAGATAATAGAGGAGGAAGAAGAGCGGAATTCCTTGGGGGTAAGGTTGCGATGTTTTTTAAATGATTGAATAAAGTGATTGACGTGATTGAAACCAACTCTTCTGGCAATTTCGGTTATCGCATATTCCGTTGATGCCAATAGCTCGCAGCTCTTTTTAATGCGGTACTTGATCAAATAGTCGTAAGGGGTAATATGGATGCTTTTTTTAAAGCCGCGAGTACACTCCGATACACTCAAATGAGCCGCATCAGCGATTTCCTTTAACGTTATATGATTTGTAAAGTTCTGATGAATAAAGCTAAGCATCAATTGCAATCTTTCTTGTTGTAGTCTGCTATGCTTAGAGGCTTCCTCTGACGGTAACGAAATGTTCGAGATTAGGATTAACCATAACTTGACCGTTTTGATAGAAATCTCATACTGCCATCCCCAGTTCTTTTTCCATTCAAACTCCTTTTTCATATCGTTAAGGATTTGAAGGATTTCATTTTCCCATGCTGCGTCTCCTTTGATTTCTAGCGACAATAGGTAGGAGTTGGTATAAGGAAGTACATAATTTCTCTCCATGGCACTATCTGAATAAAAGGCGAGCAGCTTCTCCGGAAAATTAAAGCTCACATATTCCCCGTCATTCGTAAGGCGAGTCACAATGTGCAGAACACTTTTGTTGATAAAAATAGCCTGCCCCGCTCTTAAATCATAATCGATGCCATTGATTTGAATCGTCAGTTTTCCTTTGGTCACCAAAGTCATTTGTAATTCTTCGTGCCAGTGCAAGTCGTTAACTCCTCGGCCTAGAGGGACAGATCCGTGATTCGTATGGGTATACATGATATAGGGGAAGGCCTCGTCAGGATATTGAATGGCTTCATACAATTGTTTTTCCAAAGGGCAACTCCTTTTTGACTATATATCCATATAAATAAGGGATATAATTGCACAAAATATACATGGACGATGTTATTATTATATCCAGCTTCGGCTAACCTTTACAATTCTGTGCACAGGAGTTGTTGAACAGCTTGGAGGAATTATGGATAGATTAATGAAATCTGCCTTGCAATCGCATCCGTTTATTTTACTAGCCATCAGCATTTTATCCGTCTCGATCTCATCCATCATGATCAAATTTTTGGATTCGCCCACGTCCGTGGCCGGGATGTATAGATTATTTATTTCTGTCATTCTAATGTTCGCTTTTGTCCCATGGAGAAGGATTCGCACCTTACGGTTGGATAGAAAAGATTGGGGTATCGTGCTTTTGGCCGGTCTTTTTCTTGGCCTGCATTTTCTCTTTTGGATGGAATCTCTGGTCTATACTTCTGTAGCAAGCTCCATGGTCATCTTGTCGTTGCAGCCACTGTTTGTCATGATCGGTTCTTATTTATTATTCAAAGAACAAGTAAATCGGCTAATGGCCGGTTGCTTAATCGTTGCTCTTCTGGGTTCAATCCTCATCGCTTGGGGAGATATCGGGATTTCAAAAGCAGCACTGATTGGAGACGGCTTATCGTTAGCAGGAACGCTATTTGTTTCCTTCTATTTATTGGCGGGGCAGAAAATAAGCCATAAAATAGATGCGAATGTATACAGCATCATCGTTTTTTTTATTGGCGGCATCGTCCTGCTTCTCTACAATGTAATGAATAACATCTCACTTACGGGTTATGACTCGTCCGAATGGACGTATTTCTTGTTGCTTGCGATCATCCCGACCTTATTCGGACAATATATCTTTAATCTATTGTTGAAGTCAGTAGGGGCAACGACGGTCTCAGTAGGCATTATCGGTGAACCCGTTCTTGCCATAATTCTCGCCTATTTATTATTAGGGGAGGCCATTACCTTATTTCAGTTCTTAGGCGGTATGCTGACTTTATTTGGCATGGGCATGTATTTCTGGTCCAAGTCTTTGACTGGGAGCAGGAAAGCCACCAATCGTTGATTTGACCGGTAAACAGCGCCACCCGGGATGGGAGGCGCTGTTTCATATCTTAGTGCACGATCTGTTTCGGTTAAAAAAGCTGCAGCGATGGAGGGGACAATCCCGAATGCTTATACGCTGTCGGAGACATCGACGTATACTTTTTGAAAATACGGAAGAAATACGAATGATCGTAATAACCCAAATAATTGGAGATTTCGGTTACCGAAAGATCGGAATTCGTCAACAGATTGCAAGCTTCTTTCATACGCAATAAGTGAATGTACTGAATGGGGGAGACCCCCATAACTTCGCGAAACATGGAGATTGTATAGTTGGACGAGCGGTGTATGAGGGAGGCAAGTTCATCGATCTGAACGGGTTGCCTGTAGTGAGCGACCATGTATTTTTGCAATTCGTTCGCGAGCTTCAGCTTAATCGGCGCTGCTTCCACAAGTTCAAATTCACGTGCGGCCATTCCGACTAATTCCTGTAAAATCCCGCTGACCAAATATCGATTGAATTTGCCGTCTCCGACGACTTCGAGATATAGTTTTTCGAACCGGTGCTTGAAATACTCGAAGTTACGAATTTTACACTTGATGAATTGTCCTTTTCTGAAAATAGGAAGTTCCTCTGAATCCTCTTCCCCGTGATTAAACAGGACGGTGAATTTTTGATGTTCACCTTCATCGTTTTCACCTGCACGCAAGGTGTTAATCGGTAGGAACAGCAATTCTCCTTTTTCCCCAATCACCGTTCGATCGTTGATCGTGTATTTGATTTTACCCTCAATCATTAGCACCAGCACATTATGGTTTAACAACATCAAGTTAGTACGCCAGTTCGGAATGCGGTTATCAAAATGTACGGAAAGAAGGGACAGCATAGCAATGTTCCTTTCAGGCAGTATAACTAGACATTAGCAGTATACATGGAATAATTCAATAATCCTTTTATAAATGAGCTTTTTAATTAAATATTAGAAGAGAATCGTACACATGATCCATAAAATATGCATGGACTATCCACTAGTGTGTTTAGTACGATTCACATTAAGGAGAGCGTTTTCAAAGTATAAGCTTAAATCATACGAGAAGGAGAGTTTAAAAGATGAGAATCTTGCTGCTTGATTTGGACTCCACTAGACCCGACCATCTAGGATGCTATGGTTACCAGCGAAATACGTCGCCAAACATTGACAAAATTGCTGAGGAAGGCGTCAGATTTTCGAATTATTACACGTCGGACGCGCCCTGCTTTCCTTCACGGACAGCGCTTATGACCGGACGATTTGGCATCCATAACGGAGTTGTTGGACATGGCGGTACAGCTGCTGACGTTCGGCATGAAGGAGAGGACCGTCAGTTCCGCAGCCGATTAACGAGTGAATGTTTCCCTGCCTTATTTCGCTCCGCCGGTATGAAAACGGCTCTCATCAGCCCTTTCGGTGAAAGACATTCTGCCTGGACATTTTATGCCGGGTTTAACGAAATTCATAATACAGGAAAGGGCGGTATGGAATCCGCTGAGGAGGTTACTCCGCTCGTTTTGAATTGGATTCAGCAAAATGCGAAACAAGACGATTGGTTCCTATATGTGAATTATTGGGATCCGCATACCCCGTACCGCGCACCGGAGGAGTTCGGTAATCCGTTTGCGAACGACCCTCTGCCCGAGTGGATTACGGATGAGGTACTGAAGGAACATACGACACGTAAGGTTGGCCCACATAGCGCCCGTGAGATCAGCATGTTTGATAATAAAACGAATCCGAAATTCCCGCGCCACCCGGGAGATTTCACGGATCGTGATGGGCTACGTCGTGTCATCGACGGTTACGACTGCGGCATCCGCCATATGGACGATCATATCGGCATGTTATTTGGTGAGCTGGAGCGTCAGGGTGTGATGGAAGACCTCGTCGTGATCATTACGGCCGACCATGGTGAGAATATGGGGGAACTCGGGATCTACGGAGAACATGGAACCGCCGATCAAGGCACCTGCCGAATTCCGATGATTATCCGCTGGCCGGGCATGATGAAGAATCATTTGGATGAGGGCTTGCATTATCATCTGGATATTTTGCCGACGATTGCCGAGCTGTTGGGCAAATCACCGGCTCCGTCTTGGGACGGCACCAGCTACGCTGCGGCACTGCAGACAGGTGAAGCCTGCGGCAGGGACTATTTGGTGGTGTCGCAATGCGCGCATGTCTGCCAACGCAGTGTCCGCTTCGGCGATTATTTATACGTGCGGACCTATCATGACGGCTATCATTTGTTTGATAAGGAAATGCTCTTCAATCTGAAGGAAGATCCTCATGAACAGCATAATCTTGCACAAAGTGAGAGGGATCTATGCAAAGATGCCGTGTACTACCTGAATGAATGGCATGACGAGATGATGGATTCGATGGAGTTCGATAACGATCCGCTATGGACGGTTATGAAGGAAGGTGGGCCTTATCACGCGAAGGGTCATCTGCAAGATTACGTCAGCTGGTTGGAACAGACGGGGAGAGCTTATGCGATTCCTGAGCTTAAACGCCGGCATCCGGCGGAGTTCAGGTAGGATGGAAAAAGAGGCTCACCCCTCGTCATTTATATGACTTGGGGTAGCCTCTTTTCTATCAAAATGATTATCTTCTAGCGTTGAATCCGACAAAAGCCTTTGTATTGAAATCGAACACAGCTGTCAACGGTCCAAGAAGCTCGTCTTGGTCTGTGTTGTAAGTAACTGTCACGAAATTGCCGTTATCAGCTTGCACGTCAGCAAGCAATTTCTTTTGCTCATCGGTGGAAGCCAATACGCCTGCTTCTTTAGAGGAAACGATTTGAACAGCAGCTTCGTCTTGTTTTGTTGTAATATGAGACGCTTGCTCTTTCACTTGCGCCCATGCCAAGTTGCGGTACTCTTGCGCTGCCTCTGGCGACATTTTCGGAGTGCCTGTTACAGGGGATTGTGCCTGAACAACGAGCAAGTAAACTGGGCTTTGAGGAGGAAGGCTCTTCGTCTCCATCGGACCGTAGTAAGCTTTAACTTTCGTGCCGGCTTTCAAATCTTCCCAATTCACAGATTCGCCTTGGGATGTCATAACGCGAGTTTCTTTACCTGCGTTCAGTACTAAACCATCTAATTGAACTTGCCAGCCGTCATCTGTATGTTTTACTTCTTTGATTGTATCTTCTTTGACCAAACGGTCTGCATAAACGTTAATGTTTACAGCTTGTGCTTGACCTGGGTAGCTCATCGCCATTGCTGGTCCGAATCCGGCATCAATTTGAGTTCCGACTTTCAGATCGGCTGCAGTTAACGTTTTACCGTCCAAGCCTTTGATAACAGTGGATTTATCTACGTTTAAAATGACCCAAGTGCTGCCAAGCAGCTCGATGCGGGCGCTACCGTCATCTTTAGCTTGCACGCTTACAACGACACCGGTTGCACGCATCAAGTCAGCCGCTTCGTCGAGCTCGATTTCTTTGTTAGCTTCGTCATATTTTACGGTATATCCAAGCTGCGTTGCAGCATCGCGTACTGGGAGATAGGCTTTTCCATCGATGTAGACAGGTGTAAGCGCGCTGTCTTGTCCGTTAACAACAATTTTTACATCCTTTTGCAGGTAACCTGTTACTTTTTCCACGATGCCTTCAGCTCCGACTGCCGCCGTTGTACCAAGGATCCCAGCCAAAGTTAATATTACAGTTAGTTTCTTTTTCATATGATAAAGCTCCTTCCGGTTTTTGAAATGTAGGTTTTTTTATGTCGACAATTCATCAAACGGAAGTCGGTTCGAAAAGGTTGCAGTTGTCCTAAAAATTTGTTTGTTCATGGATTTGCTCACTGCGAAAACACCCTCTGAGACTTGCTTTTAGAAAAAGTCATAGAGGCTAACGTAACACCGCCCACGATGAACACGGAACCGAACATTTGCTGTGAAGTAACGAGCTGGCCGAGAACAAGATAGCCAACAATCATCGCGACAAACGGTTCCAGGTTCGAGAACATGGCCGCTTTCGCTGCTCCAACCTTTTGCAGTTGGCTGTTCCAAACGAGGGTGACGATGCCGTGCATCAAGATAGCCGTGACAATCAGCAAGATCCATGCCCATGCTTCATGGCTGATGTTCCAGCCTGTCCCATTCGCGAGCACAATCGGTACCATCGTGCCGAATCCGACCAAGGTCGAATAAAGTGTGATGATGATAGGCGGCAGCCTGCGAGTCAGCAGACGTACTAAGACAATGGAGATGGCAAACGTAATCATGGTGATAAATATCCAGAGGTGACCTATGTGAAATTCCAGCCGAGCTCCATTAAAAACGACGAGAAAAACGCCGGAGATAGCCATTAACGAGCCAACCAGCATGCTTATCGATAAAGTTTCTTTTAAAAATAGGGCTGCCAAAAGGGCTGTCGTAATGGGGGTTAGTGCGAGAATAAGCGCCGAGGTGGTCGGGTCGGCTGTTTCTAACCCTTGATAAAATGACCGCTGGTTAATAAATACACCGATGATACCAAGCAGGATAAGCAGCTTCCACTCCTGTTTGCTAATGGGAAGGAAGTGGTGTCGAATCCATGTATAACCAATTAGAAACAGGGATATGAAGAGCAAGCGAGCCATCGCAATAAATAAGGGGGAGAATTGTTGGACAAGGATGTTGCCAAAAACAAAGTTGCTCCCCCAAACGGTAACGCAAAAGATTAACAACAAGTAGGAACGAAGCATGTAAGTGAATTCCTCTCAATGATTTCCCAGGTGTTTCTTCATAAACTTACCGCACCAATACACAATCACGAGCAGGCTCGACACCATCATACTCACCCAGACGGCCTCTAAATTTCCTAATGTGTAGCGGTTTGAATAACCCGCGACCAGCCCGATCAATGCGCAGAGCGGAATGAAATTGTCCACTTTGCCTTTGCTGAAAACGATGAACAGAAGAGGGACAATGAGTGCCGCGTAGATAATGCCAAAGAAAAAGAGCAGATCCAGCAGTGTAGGGGTGAAAAAATAAGTAAGCACAAACGACAAAACGCCGATCGTTATCGCCAGCATATACCCCATGCGCATCTTCTGCTTCTCATTGGCGTCAGGCTTCAAGAGCGGATACACGTTGCCCGCAATGAGACTGATCATGGAGTGCAGCCCTGCTCCGAAAGCGGAGGTTACAGCGCCGAATGAACAGAGAACGAACAAAACCAACAGGAAGATTGTGTCAATCTTACGGATAAGATCAAATAGGAGCGAATAAATGTTATTAAAGCTGCCTGTAAAGATGACGACCATGATTAACGATGAAAAAGCTAGCGGAACGGTTGCCCAGATGAGCCCGGAAAGCAGGAAGGTAGGCACGATTTTTTTGCTTTCGATCATGTACAGACGCTGCCACGTTGCTTGGTCGACGAAAATTTGCCCGAAGCCAATTAATAGGCCCGTACACATAAAAAATAAGCCTTCATGATTGTTCAGCACAAGCAAATAAGGATGATAGAGGCGAATGCCTTGATAGACGTTTTCAACACCTTTGGCAATGAAGAAATAAAGAGGGATCAGGATAGCTGCGGCAAACATCAGGATGACTTGAACGAACGCCAAACGCTGGATAAGCGCCATGCCGCCAAAGCCGACATAGATAACGCAAAGCAGGAAGAAACAAAGCATGCCGATCGAAATCGGGACGCCTAGCAAAATGTTGACAAGCACACCGGCAGCCATTCCTTGCGTAAACAAGCCCTCAATGCTGGTGATAAGCAGAATCACGATCATCATCCAATAGCCGAGGCCGTGCAGTTTATTTTGAAAAAAGTCCCCAATGGTCAAGCCGTCGCCGTACTCTCTACGCACCTTTTTACCCAGCCATCCAAAAGCCATTAGCGCAATAGCTCCCATCAACGCATAGCCAATTCCACCAAAAATGCCGTATTTGACGAGCGCTTCGGGAGAAGCGAAGATGGTAATCCCGGTGACCCATCTGGCTAAGATCGCTATGACCCCGAGGCCAATGCCTATCTTGGCTGCTCCCTGCGCATATTCACGAAATGATTGGTACTGCAAAATTATTTCTCCTTCTCGCGAAATTCTTTCGGTGTTTGGTTCGTGCTTTTGCGGAAAATGGTACAGAAGTAATGCTGGCTGTTAAAGCCGCTTTTCTCTGATACGGTGGAAATACTCCACTCGGGATGAGCGATGAGATATTTTTTAGAAATCTGGATGCGGTATTGCATCAAGTATTCAGAGAACGACACGCCAACCTCATCATGGAAACGCCGACTTAGGTAGGTTGGGTTAATATGAACCTCCGCGGCAAGATCGGCAAGCGCGAGCTTCTCCGCATATTTTTCATGGATGATGGTAAGCGCGTCGTGAATGACATGGGAGTACTTGGATTGTGGCATTTTGTTGCGGTATTTGCTTAGAATATCCACTAATTCACTTTGAATGACCGGCTTTGTCATGTAATCCACTACGCCAAGCCGAATGGATTGTTTGGCATAGTGGAAGTTTTGGTAAGCGGTGACGATAATGAATTCCATATCCTGATTATGCTGACGCAGCTCTTCGCCAAGCTCCAGTCCTGATTTGCCTGGTAAATTGATATCAAGAAAAGCCAGATGAATTTTCACCTTTTGGCTAACCGCGGCAGCCTGGCTGCTATCGGATGCTTTGTACAAATTCCAATAAGGAAAAAGCGGGTGAATCAGATACTCAAGCTGTTCCAGCTCAAGGGGCTCGTCATCCACGAGTAATACGTTCATTAGGGCACCTCTTTTAAGTTAGGTTCTAGGATGAATGGCCATTTGACCTGCACTTTCGTGCCTGTCTCCGGGATCGATTGAATCTGCAAGCTGGCGTGATCGCTGAAGTAGAGATGCAGTCGGCGTCTGATGTTGTCCAAGCCATGCCCGCTTTTCTCCTCGATGGCTGCTTCCACTTGCTCCATCGTGCCATTATCGAAGACCGTAAGGTTAGCCATCTCTTGTTCGAGGAAAAAATGGATGTCCAGGTTCACGGCTCCAATTTTCCTCTCCAGCCCGTGCTTAAACGCATTCTCAACGATGGTTTGCAAAACAAAAGGCGGGATATAGGCATCCTGAATGTCATCCTCACAGGTTAGCGTGACCGTAAGGCGAGCGCCGAAACGCAGCTTTTGAATCTCGATGTAGTACTCTGTGTAACGAATTTCCTCCCGAAGAGGGATGACAGGTTCCGTGGTTTTATATTTAAACTTAAGGAATTGGGAGAAAACCTCAAGGGCTCTGACCAACTCTTCCGTCCGTTCCAATCGCGCCAGGGTTAGAATCACATTCAACGAATTGAATAAAAAATGGGGCTGAATTTGCTGATTTAATTGGTTGTAAAGCGATTGCTGAAGCTCTTTTTCCAGCTCAATTTTCTTCGTTTTGTTCTCCAAGAGATCGATGCGCTTCTCGAAAACGAACAAAAATAATAAAGTAATAGCTCCAATAATTGGAGCTAGAATAAACAATAAAATGAGTAAGGTAAAACCCTCAAAGCTAAGCATGAGATCCCTTCTGCATACGTTTTAATATATGGTTTCTCTACCAGTTTAAATTATTCGTCATGATAAAGCGAATGAAGTCAATAATTACCTGAAGCAATCAAGTGGCAAGCGACTTGATGTCCTTCACTGGTGTAGCGCAGCTCGGGTTCTTGCGATTTGCACGTTTCGACGACGAACGGGCAGCGTGTATGAAAGCGGCATCCTTGAGGCGGATTGATGGGAGAGGGAACATCACCGGTCAACAGGATACGCTCCTTCTTTTCCTTCTGATTAGGTACAGGAATGGCGGAAAGGAGTGCTTTGGTATAAGGATGCTGCGGGTTATCGAAAAGCGATTTTTTGTCAGCGATTTCTACGATTTTACCCAGATACATGACCATCACCCGATCAGAGATGTGGCGTACTACGCCCAGATCATGAGAGATAAATAGATAAGTCAGTTTATACTGTTTCTGCAGTTTCTTCAAGAGATTCAGAACTTGTGCTTGAATCGACACATCCAGTGCGGATACGGCTTCATCGCAGATGATCAGCTTCGGTTCCACAGCGAGTGCGCGTGCGATGCCGATACGTTGGCGTTGACCACCGCTGAATTCATGCGGGTACCGATCGATATGGTCAGGCCGTAACCCGACATTGTCGAGCAGTTCCTTAATACGTTCTGTCCGCTTTTCCTTCGGAATGACATCTTGTATGGCAAGTGCTTCACCGAGAATTTGGCGGACGGTTTGTCTTGGATTCAGCGATGCGAAAGGATCTTGGAAGATGACTTGCATGTCCTTGCGCAGCTTTCTAAGTTCGCCTTTATTCAGGCCCAGGACATCTTTATCCTGAAAATGAATATCTCCTCCGGTCGGTTCATCCAGGCGCAATAAAGCTCGTCCAGTAGTTGATTTGCCACAGCCTGATTCACCTACAATGCTCAGCGTTTCACCCTCATAGATGTTAAAGCTAATGTCGTCTACAGCTTTTACATGGTTGACGGTTCGTCCTAAGATGCCGCCTTTGATCGGAAAGTATTGTTTCAAATGGTTGATTTCAACTAAAACGTTCTTCTCCACGTCACGTTCCACAGGTATGGTCATTGGATGGAATCCCCCGCTTTCCTACGCGCATCAAGCTGTGCGTCCCATTCTGGTGTATACATCCAGCAGCGAACTTGACTGCCGTTACCTACATCGGTTAGCTCCGGCATTGTTGTCTGACATAACTCTCTGGCGTGAGGACAACGAGGAGCGAAACGGCATCCCTCCGGCATGTTGTAGGGACTTGGGACACTTCCTTTGATCGCTTGCAGCTCTTCTTGGTCTTGGTCCGCGCGAGGCAGAGAGTTAAGTAATCCGATGGTGTAAGGATGTTTCGGATTGTCAAACAATTCGCTGGCATCGGTATATTCGACGATTTTGCCGGCATACATGACAGCGACGCGGTCACATGTTTCCGAAACGACGCCTAGATCATGCGTGATCATGATGATACTCATGCCCAGTTGCTTCTGAAGCAGCTTCATTAAATCGAGGATTTGCGCTTGAATCGTCACATCAAGAGCTGTTGTCGGCTCATCCGCAATTAGAATTTCAGGGTTGCAGGCCATCGCCATCGCGATCATCACGCGCTGCCGCATGCCTCCGCTCAGTTCATAAGGCTCTTGTTTGGCGCGTTTCTCCGGGGAAGGAATGCCGACAAGACGCAGCATGTCGACGGCTTTCTCCCAGGCTTCCTTTCGGCTCATCTTCTGGTGATGGCGAAACACTTCCGCAATTTGTTCCCCAACCGTATACACGGGATTTAATGAAGTCATGGGCTCTTGGAAAATCATCGAAATTTCGTTGCCTCGGATGGCACCCATTTCTATTTCCGTTTTCTTCAATAAATCTTGCCCTTTGAACAGGATTTCCCCGTTAAGGATGCGTCCCGGGGGACTTGCAATCAACCTAAGAATGGAAAGCGATGTAATACTTTTACCGCAGCCCGATTCGCCTACAAGCCCGAGTGTTTCCCCTTTATGGAGCGTAAAGTCAATCCCGTCAACAGCTCTGCTTACGCCTTCATTGGTAAAGAAGTGTGTCTGAAGATTGCTTACTTCCAGAACCTTTTCTTGTTGTTTAAGCATCTCATTCCCTCCTTTTAATCCAGCTCGATACGTTTGTTGAAATTGCGATACAGTACGTCGACTGCAAGGTTAACCAAGACGAAAATCATGGACGCGACCAGTACGCCGCCTTGAACGACAGGCAAGTCACGCATGCGGATGGCATCTACAATCAGACGCCCAAGTCCGTTGATAGCAAAAACAGATTCTACTAATACCGTACCGCCGAGCAGTACGCCGAATTGTAGACCAACCACGGTAATGACAGGGATTAGCGCATTCTTCAAGGCGTGCTTATAGATAATAATGCGTAATTTCAAACCTTTTGCTTTGGCAGTTCGAATATAATCCTGGCGAATGACATCCAGCATGGTCGAGCGCGTCATCCGGGCGACAATGGCGGCACCTGAAGCACCTAGCGTGATGGCCGGGAGCACAACATGTTTCCAAGTTCCCCAGCCTGCGACAGGAAAGATGTGCATTTTCACGGAGAAAAAGTAAATCAGCGAGAGCCCGAGGCAGAAGCTGGGCAAAGATACACCGAGCAAAGCGATGATCATAATCGTAATATCAGATAGCGTATATTGCTTTGTTGCGGATATGATACCGGCAAGCATTCCCAAAACAATCGTGATGAAAATACTGGCCACAGCAAGTTCAATAGTGATAGGCAAACGAATCATGATTTCTTTAAAAACAGGCAGATTGGAACGTAGTGAGGTCCCGAAATCTCCTTGCACCACGTCAAAGACATACTGGACATATTGAATAAATAATGGCTGATCCAGCCCCAATTGATGCCGAATGCGTTCAACGGTCTCAGCGGAAGCCCCTTCTCCTGCGAGCAGAACGGCCGGATCGCCTGGCACGAGCTGCATAATCAAGAACACGACTAGGATAACGCCGAGCAGTACCGGGATCATCTGGAGCAGCCGGCGAATGATGTATACGAACATGGATATCCCCCTTAAAGTCTTCCTTTAGGAAGACTGGCTTCGAAAGCTTACGCTTAAGTTTTCTGTTAGGAAAACGAGCTTACTGTTTCATTCTTGGATCCAAAGCGTCTCTGAGCCCGTCTCCAAATACGTTAAATCCAATAACTAATGTAGAGATGGCAAGTCCCGGGAATAGAGCCAAATAAGGGACTGTGAATAAAAAGTCGCGGCCATTGCTCAGCATGGCACCCCACTCCGGCAAAGGTGGTTGAGCGCCTAGTCCTAAGAAAGACAAGCCTGCGGCAGAGAGGATAGCCGTTGCGAGCCTTAGAGTAGCTTGAACGATAATCGGAGACAGGATGTTCGGGAAAATGTGCACGAAGATGATCCGCATATCGCTGGCTCCTAATGAGCGAATAGCGTCGATGTATTCCAACTTTTTAACCGATAAAGTCGAACCGCGAACAATCCGGGCGAACATCGGAATGGAAAATACACCAATGGCGATCATGACATTGATTAAACTAGGGCCTAAGGCGCTTACGATAGCGAGGGCGAGCAAAATGCCCGGGAAAGCAAGTAAAACGTCAATCACACGCATGATGATCGTATCCACCCATTTTCCGTAATAGCCGGCAAATAACCCGAGAACAATTCCGAAGAATGCTCCGATAAACACGGCCACGAACCCTACGGAGAGTGAGAGGCGCGTCCCGACAATCAACCGGCTAAGCACGTCGCGACCCTTATCGTCCGTCCCCATCCAATGTTCGACTGAGGGAGGTTTAAGTTTGTTCACTAAATCAATATGATAGGGATCGTATGGTGCTAGAAGCGGGGCAAAGATTGCGACAAGGAAGTAAAAAAGAATCACGTACCCACCCAGCATCGCTAACTTGTTTTTCCGAAGCTTTAAATAAAATGTTCTCCACTTGCCAGGACGAGCGGAGAGAGCCTGTTTTGGTAGCGTTTGCTTTTGTTCAGCATATTCAACATTCATCTAGCAGTCCTCCTTTGTTTAATTAAAGTTATCAGAAAACAAGGCGAAGTAAATAAGCTTTGGACAACTCGTAAAGATACCTTAAATAGAAGTAAAGATTGTGAAAATAAAACACAGAATATTCTTTATAATTGAGGGTGTACGAGTAAATCGCACCGAATTTTGGGAAAAGGAAGGAAGGGTGAGCAATTCGTGAGTTCATCTTATTGGTTAACCAATGTTCGTCTGGAGAGCGGCTATTTGTATGAGAATGGCGTAATCTCCGGGACAGAAACTGAAATCTGCCATCTACGTATAGAGGGCGGTGTCATCAATGAAATCGTTACAGCTAATAAACCGCTAGAAACAGATCTTCCGAAGCAAGACGGAAAGAACCTGCTTATGCTGCCATCATTTATTGAGAAACATGTTCATTTGGATAAGACGTTAATTGGGGAAACGTGGCGCGCAGTCGTTCCTGTAGCTAATATCACAGGACGCTTCGAAGTGGAGAAACAGGTTCTCCCTTCACTGCCGACTTCGACCAAGGAGCGAGCAGAAAACTTGCTGGCTACGCTATTAAGTGCAGGCTCGACTGAAGTGCGCACGCATGTGGATATTTATCCGGAAGCAGGACTTCATAACTTGGAAGAAGTGCAGATGGCGTTAGAGCAGTATGAAGGGAAACTCTCTTACGAGATTGTAGCTTTCCCGCAGCATGGATTGCTGCGTTCCAAGTCCAAAGAGCTGGTTAGAGCAGCCCTTCGTGAAGGAGCTACGCTGATCGGCGGCGTTGATCCCGCCATGGTGGACGGGGACATTGAAGCTTCTTTGCAGCAGATGATGGAGCTGGCTGTTGAAGCGAATGCGGGCGTAGATTTACATCTGCACGATCCGGATTATTTGGGCACTTTTACCATGAGACGGTTGGCAGCGCTTACGATGGAAGCGGGTTTGCAAGGAAGAGTGGCGATCAGCCACGCGTTCGCTCTTGGCGAAGTGCCTGCCGGTGAAGCGGCGGAACTGTCCGCTATTTTAGCCGAGGCGGGCATTACGATCATCACAAGCGCGCCGCATAGCAGAACGCTGCCGCCGGTTCCGCTTTTGCATGAGAAAGGGGTGGCTGTTGCTGCAGGCTGCGATAATATTTTTGATACTTGGCAGCCTTTCGGGAACGGGGACATTTTGGAACGAGCAGGCCGCTTAGCCGAACGCTTCCGCTGGATTGACGAGTTGTCCTTGTCGCAATCGCTCGGTTTCATTACCGGTGGAAAGACACCGCTGGATCGAGACGGCAAACGCGCATGGCCTAACGTCGGAGATGAGGCAAGCGTGGTTCTAGTAGATGCTACTTCCACAGCGGAGGCTGTCGCGAGAAGAGCTGAACGCAAGGCCGTCTTCTACCGCGGGACATTGGTGGCAGGAGGACTTCAGTCATGATCGATTTATTACTCGTTCATGGCGTCGTTATCACGATGGATCAAGAACGTCGCATTCTAGAAAATGGGGCTGTGGCGATCCACGATGGGAGAATTCTCGAAGTTGCTGACACCGAGCAATTACTGGCGAAGTATGAGGCGAAGAAAACGATCGATTGCAATCACCACTGCATCCTTCCTGGCTTGATAGACGTTCATGGTCACGGCGGTCATTCCATGTTCAAGACAATCGCCATGGACAATATCAGTTTCTGGATGCCGATCATGACGCATACGTATAAGCACTTTGTAACGGATGAGTTCTGGTATTACGAAGGTAAGCTGAATGCGCTTGAACGCTTAAAGGCAGGGATCACGACAGGCGCCTGTGTGCTTGGTTCGATGCCTCGTTCGGACGATCCTATCTTTGCGCTTAATCATGCCAAAGCTTATTCCGAAGTTGGTATACGGGAAATCGTCTGTACGGGTCCGTGCAATCCGCCGTGGCCGCATTCGTTCAGCCGCTGGGTGGATGGGAAGCGGGTAACCAGAGAAGTGACTTACGAAGAAGTGTTGAAAGGTGCCGAGTCGGTCATTGAGGCTTTGCATCACGCACACGACGATCATATTCGTGCTTTCATCACGCCATTTGTGATCGTTACTTCCGTTAACCCGTCAGCCCCGACGCCGCCGGATCAGCTATATGGCTTAACCGATCATGATCGCTATCAAGCGAAAAAGATTCGTGAGATCGCTCGAAAATATAACACGCGGATACACTCGGATGCCTTTGGGGGCATGATTCATCTGGCGATTCAAGATAAAGAAAACGCTCTGCTTGGGCCAGATGTGCATCTGCAGCATTGCCGCGGCATTTCCTTTGATGAGGCGCGCATTTTGGCTGAAACAGGCACCAATGTTAGCTCTGCGCCAGGATTCGGACAGGTGAATGCGCGAACGCCGATTACGGAACTGATGGAAATGGGCGCAACGGTGGCGATTTCCACGGACGGTACCTCTCCGGCAGCCAGCTTTGATATGTTTCAAGCGATGCGCAAGACGCAGATGATTCATCAGGCAGCGCTCAAAGATTACTACTATTTGCCCGCTGGCAAGCTGCTTGAGATGGTCACAATCGATGCAGCCCGCTGTGTAGGCTGGGATGATGAACTAGGCTCTTTGGAAGCTGGGAAAAAAGCGGATTTGATTACAGTCAACATGCGCCAGCCCCATTTGACACCTGAGTATATGTATGTGCACCGTTTGGTCCATCAAGCCGTAGCGAGCGACGTAGACAACGTGATCGTGAATGGGAAAATCGTGATGGAAGACCGCCAAGTGCTGACCGTTGATGAATTCTCGGCACTTGATGAAGCGAATGAAGAAGCGAAGCGGACGATTGAGCGTGCAGGGCTGCAGAAGTATATGGAGCCGACCAAATATTTCTGGGGTCACGCCAGAGCTTATGTAGATGAGAAACGTTTTGATCCTGAGTTGCTCTAAGAGATTGCAAATTTGGCAGAAAGAAAGGGTGTAACCAACATGAGTATGACATCGACTTATTGGCTAACTAACGTTTGTTTGGAGAGCGGCTATCGCTATGAAAATGGAAGAATTGCAGGGACGGATACCGAGATCTGCCATCTCCTCATTGAGGATGGGAAGATTGCACAAATCGTTTCTGCTGACACAACCTTAGACAGCGAGCTGCCTAAGCAAGACGCGAAGAAGCTGCTTCTGCTTCCAGCGTTCCGCGATATGCATATTCATATCGATAAAACGTATTACGGAGGGCCGTGGAAAGCTTGCTCCCCGCCCGTGAACATTTTTACTCGTTTAAAGGAAGAAGAGACGCTGCTTACAGAGTTGCTCCCGACAGCCAGAGAACGAGCGGAAGCGATGCTTGGACTACTGCTGAAGAACGGCACGACCCACGTCCGCAGCCATTGCAATATTGATCCTTATATTGGCTTGAAAAATCTTGAAGCCACACTGCAAGCTTTTGAAACTTATTCCGGCAAGCTGTCTGGCGAAATCGTAGCCTTCCCGCAGCACGGACTGCTGCGCAGCAACGTTGTGGAGATGGCGCGCGAGGCACTGCGAATGGGAGCGACATCCATGGGTGGCGTAGACCCGGCTTCGGTCGATCAGAACATTGAGAAATCGTTGAATACGATTATGGAATTGGCTGTAGAGGCTGATGCTGACGTGGATGTTCACATCCATGATCCGGGTCATTTAGGGATCTTCACTTTCAAAAGGCTTGCCGCACTAACCGAGGAAGCGGGTTGGCAGGGGCGCGTAACGGTCAGCCATGCGCTAGGTCTTGCTGACGTTCCGGTCGAGCTGCAAAGCGAGGTGGCCGAGTTGTTTGCTCAGCTGGACATCGCGATCACCTCCACCGTGCCAATTAACCGAGCGACGATACCGATTCCGCTGCTCAAGCAAAAAGGCGTCTCCGTCTCATTAGGCGACGATAGCATTACGGATCATTGGTCCCCATTCGGCCAAGGAGACAGTTTGGAAAGAGTCGGCCGCCTGGCGGAGCGGTTCCGTTGGAGTGATGAGCGCTCGCTAGCGCAGGCGCTCAGCTTTATTACAGGCGGCAAGCTTCCGCTTTCTGCGGAGGGCGCACGCGTCTGGCCGGCTGTTGGCGACGAAGCAAGCGCGGTGCTTGTTCACGCGAGTTGTTCGGCGGAAGCGGTAGCGCGGAGAGCCGAGCGTCAAGCGGTGCTGTATCGTGGGAATGTCGTATCCGGTTCGTTGTAATCATCAAAGGCATAGTTTTCTCTCATTCGGGAGAGGGCTATGTCTTTTTTTTGTGGGTTTCTCTAATTCATGATCATATTTGTCATGCTAGTCAGGAAAACCCTGAAAATATCAATGAAAAAAGTGATTTCTCTAGTGTAGGATGGAATTGAAATTAATCCCAAATTAAGAATTTAATGAGAGTTTAAGGGGTTTACTGATTTAGGAGGTGAGTGAAATGTAATACATAAACTCGTTCTTAAACCCCATACCACAGGCACAAGTTAATAAAATAAAAAAGGAGTGCACTTTCATGAAACAATTTCTAATGAGGTACGGATGGATAACGATTTTGGTGCTTGTGTTAGTTGCATCCATCTCGTCATACGCAGGAACTTCGACGTCGTACGCATCGGGAGCACCGGTTGCTCTGAAACTTATTAATGAACGCAGCTTAAAGGCACTGTCAGTCAGTGGATGGGATAAACAAGCGGAAGGTGCGCTTATTCAACAATTTACGAATGTAGAAGCTGATTATCAGAAATGGTATCTCGAATATTTAGGAAACGGATATTATCATATCAGAAACGTAGGCAGCGGATATTTATTGGACGTCAGCGGAGTATCTTCATTTGATGGGGCCAATGTTATTCAATGGCCAAATAATAACGGGTGGAACCAACAGTGGGAAATTATCGCAACCGGCGAAAATGATCCGGTGAAAATTAGAAGCCGAGGCAGTGGCAAGTTATTGGACATGTCGGGACAAACGACATCCGATGGAGGGCAAGCCATTCAATGGTATGATAATGGCGGCCACAATCAGCACTGGTATTTATTATCATAACCCATATAAAACCGTCAAGGAGAGGTGAACTTGACGGTTTTATTATTTATTCAATGAAAAAGAAGTAAAGATTATATAAATACAAGTAAAGATTGTGAAACTAAATAATCTGAAAATTATTTATTATCTAAATAAGAAGACCATTCATTCGTAAAGGGGATTTTGCATGAAAGATATAATGTTAACGCTTTCTTAGTCGCAGCTTGTTTGCATAAAGAAAATAGTAAAGATATTGTAAATAGACGTAAAGAATGTGCAATGTTCTAAAGCTATTTTTTTCTATAATGCTAATAAGCCATTTAAAGTAGTAGATAAACGATAGAAATAGGAGGGTTTATACAATGAAAAGAAATCTTATTCTCGGCGGCTTTCTCGCGATATCTCTTGTAGGTATGTCCGTGTTGGCCGGATGCTCCTCTTCACCAAATTCGACAACAGATAATGGGAAAGCTGCGGAAGCTTCCCAAGCGGGCGGTACGCTGACCATCGCAAGAAAAGCGGACGCGAACAACCTGGACCCGCAATTTATTACAAACATTCCTTCAGCGAACTACATTTATGGTAAAGTCTACGAAGGCCTGCTCATGACAGATAAAAATATGGAGTACAAGCCTTCTCTGGCCTCAGAATGGAAACAAGTTGATGACTTAACTTGGGAGTTCAAGCTGCGTCAGGGTGTGAAGTTCCACGATGGCACGCCGTTCACGGCAGAAGCGGTTAAGAAGACGATGGAACGTGCTCTGGATCCGAAAGTCAATTCGCCAAGAGCAAGCAATTTCTCCATGGTCAAAGAAGTGAAGGTTGTGGACGACTATACGGTTCAATTCATTTTGTCTTATCCGTACGCGCCTATCCTGTCCATTCTTGCTAGCACTGAAGGCAGTATTCTTAGCCCGAAAGCCATTGCAGAACAAGCGGACAAGCTTTCTAAGAACCCGATTGGAACAGGTCCATTCAAATTTCAGTCTTGGACGCCAGGACAAGAGATGGTTCTTGTCAAAAATGATAGCTACTGGGGCGAGATTCCGAAAGTAGATAAGGTTGTTTACAAAGTAGTTCCTGAGGATACTACGCGTGTCGCCATGGTGGAATCAGGCGAAGTTCAGATTAGTGATCAACTGCCAGTAACCGAATTAGACCGCGTGAAAAACTCTTCCTCCATGACACTAGCTCGCACCGAAGGGCTTGGGGTAGAATACATCGGCTTTAATACGAAGAAAAAACCGTTCGATGACCCGCGTGTTCGTCAGGCATTCTCCTACGCCATTGAAAAGGACTCCATTATCAAGGGCGTTTATAACGGCGTGGGCAGCAAAGCGATCTCGGCTCTTTCTCCTAAGATGATAGGATTTAATGCTAATTTGGCCGAATATACGTACAACATCAACAAGGCGAAAGAATTGCTTGCTGAGGCTGGTTTTCCAAATGGGT
Organism: Paenibacillus violae; assembly: GCF_032461945.1. Classification (NCBI taxonomy): domain Bacteria; kingdom Bacillati; phylum Bacillota; class Bacilli; order Caryophanales; family Paenibacillaceae; genus Paenibacillus; species Paenibacillus violae. Next base: position 7,111 of record NZ_JAWCUD010000018.1, on the reverse strand, counting down.
TTAAAACATCGATTGTGACAGATGATAGAAAAGAGCGCATTAACCTGGCGGAAGTCGTTCAATCTCAGTTGAAAGGCATTGGCATCGACCTCGAAATCAAAGTGATGGAGTACGGTGCTTACCTGGATATTACCGGTAAAGGCGAACACAATCTGTTTATCGGCGGCTGGGGCAATGCGACCGGGGATGCGGATTACAATCAGTACAATGTGTTTCACAGCTCTTCCCATGGAAGCAAAGGCAATCTGGCTTTCTACACCAACGCGGAAGTGGATCAGCTAATTGAAGACGGCCGTCGTGAGAAAGATGTGGAGAAACGTAAAGCGATTTACGCCAAAGTGCAAGATATCGAGATGAAAGATAGTCCGTTAATTCCGATTCGCACAATTGATCACGTAGCCGTAACAGCTAAAAATGTCAAAGGATTCTCGTTGAGTCCAATCGGATATCTGATGTTAAACGATGTTACTGTAAAGTAAAGGAGGTACAATGGAAACACAAAATCGCCGGTTCTACGGCAGCTTAAGCACATTTCAATGGTTTATTTTCCTGCTGGCCAATTCTGTCGCACTGCCTATCGTCATCGGTGGCATTTTTCACTTATCGATAGAGGAAGTTTCGGCGTTGATGCAGAGAACATTTTTGGTCGTTGGCTTGAGTTCTTTCATCCAAGGATGGTTGGGGCATCGGTATCCGATTGCCGACGGCCCCGCAGGTTCATGGGTCAGTGTGTTTGTGATATTAGCAGACGTAGCAGTCAGACAGGGGCAAAGCTTGAAGGAAACGCTGCAAATTTTGGAGGGTGGATTCCTTATTGCGGGTCTACTCCTCCTTATCCTTGGCTTAAGCGGATATTTCCACCGCTTGCTGTTCCTGTTCACCCCTCTGGTTACCGGCTCTTTTCTTTTGATCTTGGCGCTCCAGCTTAGCGGTGTATTCATGAAAGGAATGATCGCTTTACAAGGAGAATCCTCCTTGCCCGATTATGGAACCGCAGTAATATCGTTTGGCGTTTTTATTCTCGTCATCCTTCTTTCTGTCAAAGGAAAAGGTTGGATCAAAAACTATGCCGTGTTGATCGGAATCTTATCCGGCTGGCTGCTGTATACGCTGCTCGGCAAAAGTTCGGCTTCCGTTCATACGAACGAATCTTGGGTTAAGCTGCCGGATTTGTTCGCATGGGGAAATCCGCATTTTAATGCCGGAATCGTAATCACGGCCATTCTGTTTACATTTATTTTAGTCTCCAATACGATTGCTGCGGTGTCGGCTGTGAGCCAAGTAGTCCCGGAAGCTCCGGCGAAATTAAAAGAAACCTTGAATCGCGGCGGAATAGCCGGGGGAGTTTCCCACTTGTTGTGTGCTGTATTCTCGACAATTGGCGTCGTTCCCTTACCGGTATCCGCGGGCTTTATACGACTAACCGAACAGACGCGGGTTCGCCCGTTTCTTGTGGCTTGTCTGGCCTTGTCGGGGATTTCCCTGGTTCCGGTTATCGTTAATTTCTTGGCGCTGCTCCCAGGACCAATCGCTACGGCGGCCTTACTGGCATCTTTTGTTCAAATGATTGGGATCGCCTTTCAGTCTATTCTAAAGGAAACACTGGATCAACGCCGACTGACGATTCTGGGCATCACGCTGCTGATTAGCATTGGACTTATGTTTCTGCCGTCAACAGCATTTCAGGGGCTTCCATCGATCCTGCAATATGTATTCAGCAATGGACTGCTTGTAGGCACGATGATTGTGATTTTGCTCGAACAGCTATGGAAAGTCGATAAAGTATGAGCAAAGAATAAATATTTTATCTATAAAATTGTCGCTATCTGGCCCTACAGCTGGAGAAGCGGCAATTTTTTGCGTTGACAACGGTCATTGCAACCGAATACAGCTAAAATCTTCGTATTGCCCTTACAGGCAACTTCTGCTAAGATGATCTAGACTTATTAAAATGATTTAATAAGTATTATCGCTGCGGAGAAATCCGCTATACAGGCGTTGATGATTTCAAAGGAGAAGGGGTGGTACGATGGCAACCCTATTTTTAGTTGTTATCTATCTGGCATTTATTAGCCTAGGAATTCCGGACTCATTGCTGGGATCGGCGTGGCCCGTGATCCAGCCCGATATCGGTGCTTCATTTGGCTTCGCGGGGATCTTGTCGATGATTGTGGCAGGAGGTACCATCGTATCCAGTTTGGCAAGTGGGCGTTTGGTTCAGCGAGCGGGGACGGGCAAAATCACCCTGATCAGTTGCATCCTTACTGCAGGAGCGCTGCTCGGGTTCTCAATGGCACCTTCGATGATCTGGCTTGTCTTTTTGGCCATTCCTCTTGGTCTGGGCGGAGGTGCGATAGACGCGGCACTAAATCATTATGTAGCTGAAAATTATAAAGCCCATCACATGAACTGGCTGCACTGTTTTTGGGGTGTAGGGGCAACTCTCGGACCTATTATCATGTCCTTTTATATTGCTGAACACAACTCCTGGAGAGATGGTTATTCAACGGTATCTATGATACAGTTCACACTCGCAATTGTATTGCTTGTTACGCTCCCTTTATGGCAACGAGTCGCGGTTAGCAGGGAGGCTGAGGGTCTAGACAGTGAGATTCCACAAGAGCAGGTCGGAGAGCAGATACAACCGGCAGTTAGCTCCAAAGCTAACGTGCTTCAGATCAAAGGTGTTAAACAGACACTTATCGCTTTTTTGTTCTATTGCGGGGTTGAATCTACGGCAGGATTATGGGGAGCCAGCTATCTGGTCGGCGCAAGAAATATGACAGCCGAGACAGCTGCCGGATGGATATCTTTATACTATGGCGGAATAACGGTTGGAAGACTGATTACAGGGTTCATTACGATGAAAGTCCACAATCGTGTGTTGATCCGCTGCGGTCAGATCATTGCCATTGCGGGTGGGGTCATGCTGCTGCTTCCGCTGCCTCAAGTTTTCTTGGTTGGACTTATTTTGATTGGTATCGGGCTTGCCCCCATCTACCCTGGCTTGCTGCATGAAACGCCTGCACGCTTCGGTCGCGAGAATTCCCCCAAGTTAATGGGATTTCAGATGGCAGTTGCGTATACAGGTACCACGTTTTTACCACCGCTTTTTGGATTGCTCGCTACACAGACGACCATTCATTTATTCCCTTTTATTGTGCTGGCTTTTATTGTTTTGATGATGATGAGTACAGAGAAAGTAAACCGTATATTAAAATAAGGGCAATTCATTTAGCAAAACTATTTGCTAAACGGATTGCCCCTTTTTTCTTTGCGATGTTGTCGTTACATCACATGACTCTATGGTTCATCGTAAATTCCTCCGGAAATGATCAGACGACAATGCCAATACATGTTCATATTGCGAACCTCCCTGCTTTTAAAAAGTAAAGCTTATGCTCTTAAAACCTCTTCGTGGCATTCTTTACCGGGAATTCAGATATTGCGTAAGATGACATAGACCAATACTCCTGCGAGAAAAAGTGTTGAGACCAATGAGATTAACTTAAGGAAAGTTTCAACTCTTGATTTCATATGCGTACCTCTTTAATAGTTGATAAAACGCAGGAAAATCGGCATTTATTCTTTTGTTCTATAAACAATAAGGATGGAACTTCGTTGTAGTCCGGCATCATGTTTCCCTGTCTTCAGGATAGAGCCGTAGCATACGTTAATCACCTGATCATCCGATAGCTCAGTCAGAAATTGATTAGCTCTTGACTCTGCGTAGGATGAATCCGTGTCCAAAAATTCTTTAACTTGAATCACCTTCTAAACCTCCTTCCATAAAAAATGCATGAAATGTAAAAAGGACGAAATACAACAAGACATTCCGATATAGACGTGGAATGTCTTGCGTATTCCTCTGACCATACCACTGAAAGTAAACGCTGTCAATTTGGCGTAATTTCGATGAAATGGGCTGATAATGCCTAGTGGAATTATCGGAGTTTGCAACGCTCGATGGCATTTCCAATGGACGTGCAGAAATTATTGTGGGCCGAGGCTCTATGGTCGATGCGTTTCCATTGTTTGGTTATGATTTGAAAGACTACGAAGAGCTTTTCGAGCAGAAACTGGAACTATTATTGAAACTAATGGATTCGGAGAAAATATCCTGGAAAGGAAGGCATCGCCCCGCCTTTACGAATTTGGGTGTTTATCCGCGTCCAGTTCAGACCCCTTTGCCTGTGTGGATTGGCAGCGGAGGGAACCCCGAATCGGCCATATGCGCAGGCGTATTAGGATTGCCGCTTGTTTTGGCGATCATTGGCAGGAGCCCTGTGCAATTTGCTCCCATCGTGAAGCTCTATAAGGAAGCAGCTGCTCGTGCAGGACACGATGCGTCAAAATTACCGGTGGCTGTGCACTCGCTCGGTTTCGTTGCCGAAACCACCTTGCTTGCCGTCGACAGGTATTTTCCACCTACTCAGGCTTCCATAAATATGTTTGGTAAAGAACGCGGAAGGGGACATTATAGCCGTGCACAGTTCGATGCTTCTCGCAGCCTGGAAGGCGCACTATATGTAGGCGATTCCGAAACGGTGGCTAATAAAATCGTTCACATGAGCAAACAGTTAGGTTTCTCGCGATTTATCTTGCATTACCCGTTGGTACAATGCCGCATCATGAAGTTATGAAGGCTATTGAACTGCTGGGAACGGAAGTCGCACCGCGGGTTCGGGAACAGATTTCAAAAATCGATGCCTAAGGATACAAGGAGCTTCCCTCACGGGGGCTTCTTTTTACTATCGAAATTTAAGTTAATAAAATATAATAAACCTACTAGGGTGTACCCAATACGGTTTAGGAGGATAAGCTTATTATTGCGATAATTGCGTCAATTCTCGTGGGCATAGTGGCATTAGAACATGTATATATCCTTGTTCTGGAAATGTTTTTATGGACTAGTCCTCGCGGGATGAAGGCTTTTGGCATGACGAAGGAGCAGGCGGTGGCTACCAAATCGCTCGCTGCCAATCAAGGGTTATACAATGGATTTTTGGCCGCAGGACTCATTTGGGGACTTGTTCATCCAGATCCATTGATTGGGCGCTCCATTCAACTCTTTTTCCTTTGTTGTGTGATTGTTGCTGCCTTGTACGGTGGGGCAACCGCTAAAAGGTCGATTTTACTCGTGCAAGGATTGCCGGCTGTGATCGCCTTGCTGTTTGTTCTTTTGTAGGTCAATACAATGAAAAGGTCCTGTTAACACGGGGCCTTTTTTGCTGCCCAGTATTCCTGAACAAATGGATTGCACAGAAGAAAAGTTCCTTATAAGAGATTTCTACCTGTGCGGCAAACTGCACAAAGGATAAAATGAACTTATCGTTAATGAGAAACGTGGTGAATTTTTATGGAGATTATTACTTATGATCGTCTCGTCGCTGGACTTCGTGCTGCGGGTTGTGTTTTCGCAGAAGATGAAGCTCGAATGCTCATGTCGGCAGCAAAGTCGCCAGTTGAGTTAGTCGCAATGGCGGATCAACGAGCTTTAGGCCATCCACTAGAACACGTCATTGGCTGGATGGAGTTCTGTGGTCTTCGGATCGAGGTGGACCCTGGCGTCTTTATTCCCCGTCACCGCACAGAGTTTCTTGTTCGACGAGCCACTGAAATTGCTCAATCAGGGGATGTCGTCGTTGATCTATGTTGTGGAACAGGCGCATTGGGTGCGGTTTTGGCTGCAGAGCTGAAAGGGATTGAGTTGTATGCCGTGGACATTGACCCGAGAGCGGCGCAGTGCGCCCGCAGAAACATCACGGCCGTGGGAGGCCATGTATTCGAAGGTGACATTTTTGAACCTCTGCCCGTTACATTGCTTAACCGTATCGATATCCTGCTGGCTAACGCACCATACGTGCCAACAGAAGCTATCGAGCTTCTTCCCTCAGAAGCCCGTATCCATGAGGCTCGCCTGGCGCTTGACGGGGGAGAGGACGGACTTGATGTGCTGCGCCGTGTCGCGCTTGAAGCTCCGCTTTGGTTGTCGCCTGGCGGGCACCTGTTGGTTGAGGTTAGCGAGCGGCAGGCGCTGCAAGCCGTAGAGATTTTTGCTCGGAGCGGGTTGCTTCCGACCGTGTCCAGATTTGAAGAATTAGACGCTACGGTTATCGTAGGAATGAGACTCATTTGACATAGAACATACGTTCTGTTAATATTTGGAGAGTCATATATCGGTTGAGGCAATCATTGAGGTGAGGGGAATCGTACAATCAATGAAAATACCACATGTCAATCTAGTACCTTGGTCGGAATCTAATCTTGATTTGCTGCGTAAGATCAATGCTCCTGAGATGATGGAACACCTCGGTGGCTCTGAAACAGAGGCGCAGTTGCTAATTCGTCACCAAAGATATCTGGAGATCGGCGGCAAGGGGTCAGGTCGTATGTATAGTATTATCCTGCTGCCAGACAATGAGACGGTCGGCAGTATTGGTTACTGGGATAGCAAGTGGGAAGAAGAGAGCATCTATGAAATGGGTTGGAGTGTTCTGCCTACCTACCAAGGGAGAGGCATAGCGACAGCAGCGGTATTAGAAGCAATTGCTAACGCAAATATGGAGAAGAAACATAAATATATTCACGCCTTCCCATCTATTCATAACCCGGCGTCGAACGCAGTTTGCCAGAAGCTTGGATTTCAATTAACTAGTGATTGTGAATTTGAATATCCTCCAGGGAACTTTATGCAGTGTAATGATTGGAGACTAGGGCTCGATCTATGAAAAAATGTTTTTCTGATTAAAAGCTTGTAATAGTTTTAAATCCATGGTATATTGCAAATCCGCCTTTCAACGCGGATGAATAACGTGAGTAACTCATTTGGCGTCGTTTAAAGATCAGCTTGAAATAATCAGACAAATCGCTGAATTAAACATGTTGAAAACTTTAAGAGTGGCTCGAAAAAAACACTTGCAATTGAAATTCTTACATGGTATATTACTTCTCGCTGCTTCGGCAACGCGGCAGTGAACGAAAGAAATTGATCTTTGAAAACTGAACAACGAGTGAGTAAGCACAGTCGAGCAATCGACTATAAATGAGATGAATAATCTCGCTAGCAAGTCAATGAGCTATTCAGCTTTTCTATTATGGAGAGTTTGAT